>NZ_JBIBKX010000007.1:0-534883 GCF_042959425.1 Streptomyces sp. NPDC007896
CCATTCGAACAGCTTGGGGATCACCGACCACAGCTTTGCCAGCAGCACCGGCACCAGCACCACGCCCAGCGTCACATGCACGCCCTGGAGAAGCCTGTACAGCCAGTAGGGATGCGTGGGCCAGGCGAAGAGGTAGAAGCCCAGGGCGCCCTTGTCGGGTGTCTCGTCGTTGAGGGGGCTCAGGTCGGGGTTGTAGGAGGCGTAGGAGAGCAGTCCGGTGACGAACAACACCGGAATGCCGATCAGGAGGACCAGGCCGAACACCGACGTCAGCCAAGGCCCGCGGATCGGACTGCGCCAGAATCCAGGACGGAACGGCCCCGGGGGCGGAGGCGTCTGCTCGACCCGGCGCACGAGGGCCCTGGTACGCGCGGCCCCCGTGGTGGCCCGCGCCGCCGCGGCAGCGCGCACGCGCTCGAGGAGCCCCTGCGCGTGACCCTCGTCCGATCCCCGCCGCTGAGGCCCGCCGGAGCCCGCAGTCGGTGGCTGTCCGCCACTGTCCAACGACTGCCTCCCCTATCCCCAGACCGTCCCTCAACGTGGGGATCGAACCCCACCGCTCCGTCAGTGCCTGTCACATCGTCAGCTACAAACTGGCACAGATCGGGTCGGCTCTCCGTGCCTGTCGTGCATGCGGGTGTCCGTCGTCAGCCGAACGGCCGACCCGGCGCTCCCCACGGCTCGACGGGTCGCACGGTGGCCTCATGATGGTGGGGTGCGACGCCTCAGCGCACGACGCAGCGCCACCACCTGGCTCGGCCGCACCGCGCTGACCAGGGAGGTGTTCTGGTTCGTCGTGATTGGCGTCGCCTCCACTGTGGCCCAGGCCACGCTGTACTGGGTTCTGCGCCAGTGGTCGCAGCCCATCCTGGCCAATTTCACCTCCCTCCTTGTCGTCACCGTCCTCAATACGGAGGCCAACCGCCGGTTGACCTTTCGCGAGTCCCGGGTCCGGGTCCTCCAGGCGCATCTGACCGCAGGCGGCCTGTTCGTCCTGGCGTACCTGGTCACCTCAGGCGCTGTCCTGCTCTTCCGTCACTACCGTCCCACCGCCTCACCAGCAGCGGAGATCCTGGTACTTGCGCCGAGCTTCGCCCTGGTGACGGTGGTGCGCTTCACGGTCCTACGGATGGTCGTCTTCAGACGCCGCCGCCAATGACCCCCTCGCGCCCTATGCGACCGACACGCCTGCTGTTTTCGACAGGGTGAAGCGGATCATGCGCTCCTGACGGCCGGGACGACAGCCTTGCGGGGAAGACTGGCCGGTCGGCGGCAGCCGTGACTGGCGCGTCCCTGTGCTCGGCGCGAGCTCGAGAGAGGTCCTGGGGGATGTCGGCCCGATTCGGGGCGGGAGGTGGAGCAGAGCGCCAAGGGAGCGTCAATGAGCCATCAGGAACGCATACTTGTTCGTGCGGGAAAGCCTCGCTGTGGTCCTGAGGGAGCGTGTCAAAGGTGAGTGGTGGGGGCGAGGGGCTGGGTAAGGTCGAGGTACGGCTCAAGTGGGACCCGAGCCCGCTGGGTGAGGCACCGCGGCATCTCGACATCGTCGCCGCGACCTACTCGGCGGACGACCCCTACGGGCGGCCGGCGTACGTCGTGCACTACGACAGCCGGTCACCGGACGGCACCATCAGCATGACCCGGAACAGCCAGACCGGCATGGGCTTCGGGTTCGTCGAGGTGATGGTCCTGGAGTTCGACCGGCTGTCGCCCGCGTACGGGCGTGTGGTGGTCGGTGTGGCCATCCACCAGGACGGTGGACCCCGGACGTTCGGGGACATCTCCAACGCTGGCGTGGTCGTCGTACAGGGATACCGGCAGCTTGCGACGGACGGCTTCGCCCAGGTCGCCGACTTCACGGCCGCGACGGTCGCCGAGTTCACCCGGGACTGCTCCGGAGTGTGGGAGATGCGCGAGATGATCCGAGGCTTCGACGCTGACCCGGTGCTCTTCACCATGGAGATGGGCAGCCCGCAGCACTGACCGCGCTCCGCGGCTTCTCGACCACCGGCTCTTTCCCCACCATTCCGCAGGACACTGGAAACAGGTGCTGGTGCTCGTGACGGAGTGTTGGCTCGTGGCGAAGAAGACGGCGGCAGCGACCGGTCCGTACGCGGCTGTGGCGGTTCAGGCGCAGTCCGCTTCGGCGGACGAGCGATTTCGTCGAGGCGTGGCTGCTGCTCATTGCGTGGATCGTGGAAGAAGTGCTGGGGGGCGCGACCGCGGGCGTGCTGGCCGCGATGGTCGCGGACCGGGGCTTGGAGGAGGACCGTTCCGGCCGCCGGGAGGTCGTGGCGGTCCTCCTGGAGAAGGCCCGGGATGTGGTGCCCACACATGCGGACGTGAGCACCACCGGTGCGACGGTCCGGTGGACGATGCCCGACGGCCGGACACACGCCGGCCGGGCCGCCGTGCCCGTCGACGCTTCCGCCGGGCCGCGCCTGCCGGTGTGGACGAATTCCCGGGGGGCCTGGTATCCCGGCCCCCTACTGAGTCCGAGGCGGTCCCTGAGGTCCTCCTTCGCCGGCATGGACGCGGCCACCGTCATCGGAGGCGCGGTCTGGGGTTCCGTACGGGCCGCACGTGCCTTGCTGGACCGGCGCCTTATGAGGCAGTGGGCGCTGGTGTGGGAGAGCGTCGGCACCCGACGGGGTGGCAGGATCGCCTGATCCGCCACCCCGCGGGTTTCCGGCTCCTCGGTTCAGGCAGTCTCCGCCTGGGCCTCGACGTCCTCGATGCCAGTGGGCTGCCCTGCCCGGTTCCAGCGGACGTACAGGCCCGCGGCGATGAGCACAGTGGCCACCCGGGACAGCACGGGCCAGCCGCGCAGCAGGTTCACCACCAGGGTGAACGCCACGGCCGCTGCGGCGATCCCGTTGAGCCAGGCCAGGGCGGGCTTGCGCTCGGTGCGAGCGAAGCGGGTCATGGCGAGCAGGCCGACCAGGAAGCTCACGAAGACGGCGACGGCGTAGAAGAGGACGAGTTCCTGCTCCTGGCCGGCCGCCGCGACGATGCCGATGTGCAACTGCACGCCGAGTGCGGTCAGGGCCAGGGTGAGGCCACCGACGATCACCACCAGCGGGGCGAGGGTGCCGCGGCCGAAGCGGCGGCGGTGGGTGTCGTCGAGCTGGCCGAGCTGGGCGATGGCGGTCGACGGGGCCTCGATGCCGGTGGCCAGGGCCATTGCGACCGGGAAGGCGAGGACCACCGCGAGCATCGCCGGGTGGCCAGGGTTGGCGGTCGAGGCCGCGTGGCCGGTGGTGTGGGGTGCGGCGAAGCCGAGGATCAGCACGGCCACGGAGATCACGACGAACGCCACGGTCATGAATGCGAACAGCAGGCGCCCGCCGTGCCCGAACCAGGTCAGCCCGGCCACCACGAGCAGCAGCACCAGGGCGAGCGGGATGCGGACGGGGGCGAGTCCCGGGAACAGGGCTATCACCGCGCTGGCCGCGGCCGCGATAGAGATGCCGATGGTGAGTACGAAGTCGACGACCAGCGCGCCGATGGGCAGGAACGTCCAGCGCGGCCCGAACGCCCGGCCTGCGGCCGCGGCTGATGCTTTTGACGGTGGCGTGCTGCGGTCACACTTCTCTGCAGTTCGCCGAGGAGCGGACCGACTGGCAGGCCGCGGGGATGCCGACGCAGGCGATCGACTGGAAGTACGCCATCGGGGCGGAGCCGACGGACACCGGGTTCGACGCCAGTGTGCTGAGCTTGTTCCGCATCAGGCCGGCCGGGCACGGCATGGAACGTGTGGTTTTCGATCGGCTGGGGGACTGAGACGAGACAAGGGCTGGGCGCGCGCCGCAGTAGTGCGACGCCAGCCCAGCCCTTGTCGGCGAGAGGGCGCCGCCGTCAGAAGGCGCCGGTGCCGTTGGGTGTGCCGAGTCCGGTCGGCCCGTCGTATCCCGGACGCGCGGTGCACAGGTAACTGCCTCCGCAAGAGCCGTTGCTGCCCGAAGAGACGTCGTTGAGTGCCGGCTTGTGGCTGTACGGATACGAGCCGTTGACGACCTGAGAAGTGTTTCCGGCCAGTGCGTAGACGCTCGCGATGATCGGCGAGGAGACGCTGGTGCCTCCGACTTCGACCCATCCGTCGGCACCCTGGGCGAGACCGAGTTGAAGCTCGGTGTCGCACAACATTCCGCCGCCGCAGTTGTTGTACGTGTCGTAGACCGCCACCCCGGTGTTGGGGTCGGCGACCGCGGCCACGTCGGCGACGGTGCGCTTGGCGCATTGGGAGTCGTGCTGCCAGGACGGCTTGGCCTCGTATGCCGAGCAGCCCGAGCCCGCGCCGCTCCAGGCGGTCTCGGTCCAGCCGCGCGAGTTGGACGCCTTGCTCAGCGAGGTGCCGCCCACGGCGGTGACGTACGGGGAGGAAGCCGGCCAGGAGACGCCGTAACCGGAGTCACCCGAGCTCGCCGTGATCGCGACGCCGGGGTGGTGGAAGTGCGAGTCGACGGAGGTGATGGTGTTGTCCTCGGTCCCGCCCCAGCTGTTGGAGACGGAGACGACGCCCGATGTGGTGGCGGCGGTGTCCTCGGCCGTCATGAGATCCGGGACGTTCGCCGATTTTGCCTCGACCAGGAGGATGTGGCAGCCAGGGCAGGCGGCCGAGACCATGTCGAGGTCGAGGCTGATTTCCTCGGCCCATCCGTGGTCACCGGCCGGCAGCGGCGACGCGTGGCCGCTCTGATTCACCTTGCGGAAGCAGCCGTTGGCGGTGGTGCACGCCGGCAGACCGTAGGCGCTGCGGTAAGCGGCCAGGTCGGCCTCGGCGTTCGGGTCGTCCATGGCGTCGACGATGGCCACCCTCCGACCGGATCCCGAGGTGCCGCCCAGTTTGTAGGCGGAGCGCAGCTCGGACGGTACGTAGCCCGCTGTGGTCGGAGATCCGGTGGTGAACGGTGACATGCGGCCCGAGGGGGTGCGGTGGGCCTTCAGGGCGCCGAAACAGCGGGCTTGTCCCGCGTGCGAGGGATGGGCGCAGCCGAAGTCCGTCGTACCCGCGGAGGCGGACGAGTGCGGGGCGGACGAGAGAGCGGCGGCCTGGACACCGGTGGCCAGGCCGACGGTGAGGGCAGTGACGGTCAGTGTGAGCATCGCCGTGAGGCCGGCTGCCATCCTCCGCATCCGGCCTCTCGGTTGGTGGCGGTGGATCACCAGGGATCCGGAGGGTATCTCGCGTCGGTGCATCAAGCCTCCGTGCGGTTTCAGGCGGTTCGGAAGGGCCACATGACGAAAAACAGCGTTGACAGACGGCATGTCAGGTCAGCTGTGGGCCGGTTGGTTCACCATGCGGCCGCCCTCTTGCGCTGGTCAAGGCCATGCCAATGCAGGTCTTGTGAGGTTGCCGGGGTCAGCGAGTGAACCGCCGTTGATGTTGGTGTGTCCGCATGTTCCTCGCCCTGGCCGCGAGACGCGGACGGTCCTGAACGAATCGTCGGGGCGCTGAGGCTGTTGAACAAGACGGCTTGGTCGGGCAGAAAGCGTGGCCTCCTCGGCGTCGCGCATCATCCGCGCCAGCTCCTGTACGAAGTGATCCATGGTTCTCCTTCACTTCAGCGCCTTGCGTGGGCGGCCATTGAGCTCGGCGGTGACGGTGTCCAGGTCCCTCGGGGTGTGGGCTTGACAGGCCGGTGCCTTTGGGACGGTGGATTGTGACGGGAGCCTCCCGGTGAAGCACCTCCCGGATTCCCGGCCCGCGTCGATAATGACCTTGTGCGCTCGCTCGCCAGGAAATCCGTCTTGCCCCTGACGCTGGTCATCGTCGGGGCAGCCGCAGTGGTGGGCGACGCCGTGAGGGAAACCCATACGGCCAGAAGCAGCGGGCGCAGCGGATTCGGCAAGTCCGGCGAGCCGGGCCAGTCCCCGCAGGACCAGGGCCGTGACTTCTCCGCGACGGCCCCTGCCGAGGACGGCAACGCGTACACCCCCCGCAGGACCACGGAGAACGCCCGGATCGGCGCGGTCTTCGAGAAGGACGACCAGGGCGCCCACTTCTGCACGGCGAGCGTGGTGCAGAGTCCGGGCCGGAACATGCTGATCACTGCGGCCCACTGCGCCTTCGACGCCGACTCCGGACAGCCGGTTAACGACCTGGTCTTCGCCCCCGACTACCGCAACGGCGACGGACCCACCGGCCTGTGGAAGGTCAGCAAGGTGGTCGTCGACGACCGCTGGGCCAAGTCGCAGGACGAGGACCTCGACGTCGCCTTCCTCGTCCTCGACCAGAAGGACGGCAAGGACATCCAGGACCTCCTGGGCGGCAACACCCTCGGCATAAACCGCGGCTTCGACAACAAGGTCGAGATCACCGGCTATCCCACCAGCCGTGACACCCCGATCTCGTGCCAGAACCGCACCACGAAGTTCAGCGACAGTCAGCTGCGCATCCAGTGCACCGACCTCCAGGACGGGACCAGCGGCAGCCCCTGGCTCGCCGACTACGACCCCAAGAGCCACACCGGCACGGTCATCGGCGTTCTGGGCGGCCATGAGGGCGGCGGCGACCAGGACGATGTGTCCTACGCCGCGTACTTCGACGACGACATCGCCAAGCTCTACCGACGAGCCCAGGACGAGGACTGAGCCCAGTTCATCCGCACCCCGCTCACGGCGAAGGGCCGTACTCCGGTAGTGCTTCCGGCGGGGCTTCCTCGCGCGGCGGGCTACGACGGCATGCAGCGTCCGGCGCGGACACCGTTGTACCCCGGCTCTACGCTTTCGAGCATACGGAGCAAGGACGCTGTAACGACACGTGTCGTACGACCGATGCGTATCACGCGCCACGGGAACTCCCCGCGCCGAACCAAATGGTGGGGGGCCTCGCGTGGTGTCGGCTCCTCCGCGGCGGTTCGGGCGTCTGGTTGCTGCTGGCGGGCGCCCCGTCCGGCGGCAGTGACGTGGTCGATCGGGGCCTGGGCGAGCGGTTCCCGGGAGCGGTGCAGGAACGCCTGCCCGGGCAGCCGACCCGCCGCACGACGGCACTCTCCGGTGCGAAATACTCTTTTGATGAGTTCACGCACTTCCCCGATCAGCCAGCCGATCACGATACGGAGGGCCGTCGCGCGGGATGCCAGACGGCTCACGCGGCTTGTGCGTGGATCAGGCGCCTATGAGGGTAAGTACGCAGCCGCAGTCGCGGGCTACCGGGTCGGTCCTGATTACATCGAGGCCCACCGCGCCTTTGTGGCCGTCGGCGCCGACGAGCAGGGAGGCCGGGTCCTCGGGTTCTACTCGCTCGTCCTCGCTCCGCCGGAGCTCGACCTGCTGTTCGTCGCCGACGAAGTGCAAGGACGGGGTGTTGGACGGCTGCTCGTTGCGCACATGCAGTCCGAGGCCCGTGCCGCCGGGCTCGACCGTGTCAAGGTCGTGTCGCATCTTCCCGCCGAGGACTTCTACCACCGCGTTGGTGCGGTGCGGACCGGGACCGCGTTCGCGAAACCGCCCGCAGTGCCGTGGGACCGTCCCGAATTCGAGTTTCGCATTGTTCCGGAATGACGCGGTGGGCCGGTTGGCGGGGCACCGGCTCCGCCTGCATGGTGGCCGGCGTGCAGGAGCCGCTGTAGGTCGCGCGCTCCGTGTGTGCCGTCGTTTCTGCCCTGGCGGGGGATCGCCTGCGCCATGTCGAACCAGATGATCTACCTCGGGCACCCCAGGACGCCCCTCGGTCTCCTCGGCGTCATCGCCAAGAAGGCCGCGATGCCCGCGACGAAGGCGTTGGTCGCCTCCCAGACGGCCGGGTGCACGCGGCCCTCGGCGACGAGCGCCAGGCCGAGACGCACCTCGGCGCCGCCGACGAGCTCCTGGCGGACGGGCTCGGCGCCGACGTCCCGGAGTGGGTGAGCTACTTCGACGCTGCCGAGCTGGCCGGCGCCCGCGCGGTCTCCGCCCGAGACCTCGCTGGTCTCGGCCGCGACCGGGCAGCGAGCGTTCACTTCGAGGACGCGCGCGCTGCGCAAGCCAGGCTTCGACCGCGTGAAGGTGATGTACCGCGTCGGCCTGGCCGCCACGCTGTTCGACGAGGGCCAGGTCGAGCGAGGCGCCGCCGCAGCCCAGCAGGCACTCGACGCCGCCGCCCGCGTCGACTCCACTCTTGTGGCCTCTCAGCTTCAACACCCCACTGGACGCGGCTCGCCCGTACCAGACCGCCGCGGTCGACGACGTACGGACACAGCCGCAGGATCTCGCCGCCGCCCGTCCGACCACGATCGCCGCCTGAGGCCACCAACACGGTGGGGGACAACCCGGAACGCCTGGGCAGCGAGGCGTCCTTCGCCGCGCTGTGCGGGGTCAGCCCTGTCGAGCGTTCGTCGGGCCGTTCGTGCAATGGTCGACGAAGGACAGCTGGTAAAGCGGGCCACAAGGCTGTCCGTCAATGCCGGTCACGAGTGGGCGAAGAGTCAACTCATTGTCAGCCCGCCCAGGCCAGGTTGAGCGCCGGTTCGGACGAAGCCATCCGGCTGTGGTCGGGTCATGCCGTTGTGTCGGGATCAGTGGGACGGTTGCGCAGTGCCATCCCGGACGGGGGTCTGACTCATGAGATCTATGACCGAAGTGTCCAGTCACGGGCTTGTCGACTGTCGTTGCGGGATGGCGTCTGCTGGTACCGAGCCACAGGGCGTGTCCCAATAGGGGCCTTGCCGAGTTTCAGGCGCCATCACGGTTCAGACCGCCCGAGCAGGCCGGTGCCATCCACCCAGCACGTCACCACGCGGGGGGCGAACCACCATGACGACCAGACAGCGCAGCACCTCCTCCAGCACGGATCCTCTTGTTCCGGGCGAGGTCGTCCTGGGCGTGGACACGCACGGCGAGGTTCATGTTGCTGCCGTGGTCTCCCTGCTGGGGAAGGTTCGGGGTACCGAGTCCTTTCCGGCCACGGCGGCCGGCTACCGTCGGTTGCTCGTCCGGGCCCGCAAGCTGGGGACGGTGCGCCGGGCCGGTGTGGAGGGCACCGGCACCTTCGGTGCGGGCCTGTCCCGTTACCTGCTGGCTCAGCACGTCCAGGTGTACGAAGTGAACCGGCCCGACCGCACGGCCCGCCGTCTGCTCGGGAAGTCGGATCCGCTCGACGCACAGGCTGCCGCGCGGGCCGTGCTCAGCGGTCGCGCCCGGGCCCGGGCAAAAACCGGCGACGGTCCGGTGCACAACGCCCGGATGTTCAAACTCGCCAAGGACTCCGCGGTCAAGGCTCGCACCCAGGCGATCAACCAGCTCAAGGCTGTCCTGGTCGTAGCCGACCCGGCCCTGCGGGAACGGCTGTCCCGCCTGGGCAACCGCGAGCTGTTCCGCGCCTGTGCGCGCCTCAGCCTGCCCGACGGCGAAGACGGCGGGGGCGATGAGGACGCCGTGGCCCAGGTCACCCGCATCACCCTGAGCCTGCTGGCCCAGCGCATCGAGCAGCTCACAGGGCAGATCGATGAGCTCAATCAGCGCCTGACCCGGCTCGTCGAACGCCACGCCCCGCAGCTGCTCATACCGGTGGGCATCGGCCCGGACAGCGCCGTGACCTTGCTGATCACTATGGGAGACAACCCCGAGCGGCTGGCCACTGAGGCGTCCTTCGCCGCTTTGTGCGGAGTCAGCCCCGTCGAGTAATCCTCGGGCCGGCGGAGCTCGCGTCGGCTCAACCATGGCGGCGACTGGCAGGCCAACGCGGCCCTGCACCGCATCGTGTTCACTCGGCTGCGCTTCGATCCCCGTACTCAGGCGTACTACGAACGCCGCACGCAGGAGGGCAAGAC
This sequence comes from Streptomyces sp. NPDC007896, assembly GCF_042959425.1. NCBI lineage: Bacteria > Bacillati > Actinomycetota > Actinomycetes > Kitasatosporales > Streptomycetaceae > Streptomyces > Streptomyces sp. NPDC007896. The sequence goes on from NZ_JBIBKX010000007.1 coordinate 9,753, forward strand.
CCGGCGTGAGATCATCCGATGCCTCAAGCGATATGCCGCCCGCGAGGTCTTCAACCTGGTCAGGACGGTGTCTACCGACCCCCCCCCGTTATAGGGGCGTCCGTGAGACGAGGAACCCGCGCTGGTGCGCTCTGGCGGGGGTTCTGCGTGCGGTGGGGGATCAGGATGGCGTGCAGGGTTCGCAGCGTTCTTTGTTGTACTCCGGCTCTCCGCTTTCGCGTACGCGTAGCAGGGAAGCGGTGACGACCCGCGCCGATGGATGGCTCCCCGCACTTTGCCCCAGGCCCTGGCCACCCCGTCCCGCCTGCTGATCCTCTCCCGCCTGCGGGAAGGCCCGTGCCCCGCCACCGAACTCGCCACCCAAGTCGGCATGGAACAATCCGCCTGCTCCCACCAACTGCGCCTGCTGCGCAACCTCGGCCTGGTCGTCGGCCGCCGCCAGGGCCGCTCGGTGATCTACGCCCTCCACGACAACCACGTCGCCGAACTCCTCGACCAGGTCGTCTACCACATCGAGCACCTGAGGCTCGGCCTCAGCGACACCGCTGACGGGGACCGGGTGGGGAAGCTGCTCTCGGCCTCACACCCTGAGCGGGCGCCCAGTCGGCGCCTCAAGAGGCAACAGCTTGTCGGACCTCGACTCGTTCGACTCGGCTTGGACCCCGGAGGAGGCCGGGTTGCGGGCGGCGGTGTAGGGGACGAGCCGGGTCTCAGGTACCGCCCGGCCGGTCGGGTGAGCGCCGAAGGCGGTTGCCCCGCAGCACTTCGCCCCGTCGAATGACCGACGGGGCGAAGCAGGGTAATGCGTTGTCCTGTTCCCTCTACTTGGTGAAGGCTGCGACACCGTTCGGGGTACCCAGGCCCGTCGGGCCGTCGTATCCCTTGCCCGCCTTGCACAGGTAGTCGCTGCAGGACCCGTTGGCGCCGTTGGTGACGTCGTTCAGCTTGTCCGGGTGGGCGTAGGGGTACGAAGCCGGAACGTCATTCGCGCCGGGAGCGCCCGCGAGGGCGTAGACGCCGGCGATGAACGGCGAGGAGGCGCTGGTGCCGCCGTACACGTTCCAGCCGCTGGCCTGGTAGGTGTCGTAGACGGCGAGACCGGTGGCCGGGTCGGCGACGGCTGCGACGTCGGCGACGGCGCGCTTGGCGCAGCCGCTGTCCTTCTGCCAGGACGGCTTGGCGTCATACGCCGAGCAGCCCGAGCCGGCTCCGTCGCCGCCGGCGGACGTGCCCCAGACGGACTCGGAGTAGCCGCGGGTGCTGTTGTCCTTCTTGAGCGAGGTGCCCCCCACGGCGGTGACGTACTGCGAGGAGGCCGGGTACTCGACGCCGTAGCCGCTGTCGCCGGAGCTGACGGTGATGGCGACGCCGGGGTGCTTGAAGTACTTCTCGTCCGCGGACGTGTTGCCGGTGTCCTCGCCGCCGCCGTAGCTGTTGGAGACGTACTTGGCGCCCTGCTTGACGGCCTGGTTCACGGCCGCACCGAGGTCGTCCATGTTGGCGGACTTGGCCTCGACGAGCAGGATGTGGCACTGCGGGCAGGCTGCGCTGACCATGTCCACGTCGAGGGAGATCTCGCCGGCCCAACCGGAGTCGGGCGTCGGGTAGTTCGAGCCGCCGTCCTGGTCGATCTTCTTGAAGCAGCCGTTGCTGGTGCTGCACTCCGGCAGGCCGTACTGGGACCGGTAAGTCGCCAGGTCCTTCTCGGCGTTCGGGTCGTCGTTCGCGTCGACGATCGCGACGGTGGCGTCCTTGCCGCCGTCCTTGGGGAGGTTGTAGGCGGCCTGCAGGTCGGCCGGTCCGAAGCCCTTGGGGGTGTCGTGGCGGCCGAGGGACTTCTGGGCCTTGAGGTCGGTGCGGACGACCGCTTCACACGCCATGTAGCCGGGCTTGCTCGGCTCCGAGCAGAGCCGGTGGGTTTGCACCGTGGAGGCCGTGGGCGATGCCGTGGCCGTCGTCGCGAAGGCCGCCGACTGTGAAGCGACGGCCAGGCCGCCGGTTATCAGAGCCGCTGCTGACAGAAGCGCGGGCGCGCCGCGACGTATCAAGTTCCTTCGGCGATGAGAACGCAATGAACTGCCCTCCGTGGGGGGATGGGTGGCTCCATGACGGCGGCCGGAAGCGATGTCAAGTGCATGACAATCGCATTCCGTTGGGGGTGGCCGAGTGGAGCCGTTTTCCGGGCTGTTGGTTTCTGCCACCCCGGTCAGTGGTGGCTGCAGACGAGGCTATTGACTGTTTGCCGAAGAGAACAGGGCCAGTTGGTAAAAACCTTGCCCTCAACTCCTCAGTGACAGCAGGTACCTTGTGCAGCCATGGAGCTTGAAGATGGAACCATCAACGACCTGGTCTCGCTGGGCTTGGCTCGGTATGAGGCACGGGTCTACCTGACACTCATCAGGCGTGGTTCTTACACGGCCGCCGAGGTGGCCCGGGAAGCCGACGTGCCGCGCCAACGCGTTTACGACGTGCTGGACGCTCTCGTACGGCGGCAGCTGGCCACCACCCACCCCGGGCGCGTGGCCACGTACTCCGCCGTCACGCCCGAATTGGCCCTCGCCCGGCTGATGGCTGTGCAACGGGACTCCGTCGAGCGGCTCGAGCGGGTCTCGCAGGGGTTGGCCGGCGTCCTGCAGCCGCTCTGGTCCCAGGGGCGGGAGCACACCGATCCGCTGGACTACATCGAGATTCTGCGTGACCCGAAGGCGATCTCCGAGCGCTTCGCCGACATCCAGCGGCAGGCGCGCCACGAACTTCTCACCTTCTGCAAACCGCCGTTCGTCGCACCCGCCGATAACGCGGAAGGCATTACGGTGGTCCACCGACTCCACCGGGCGGGCGGGATCGTCCGGGCGATCTACCTCAACGACGCCCTGGGCGACCCCGAGACGATGGAGCACGTGCGGCGCTTCGCCGGCGCAGGAGAGGAAGCCCGCTTCGCCCCCGAACTGCCGCTGAAACTCGTCATCGCCGACGCCTCCCTCGTCCTGTGCGACATGCCCGACCCAGTGGCCGGCGCCGACTCCACCACCACGCTCTTCATCGAGCACCCGGCCCTCGCAGGCTGCCTGCGGCTGGCCTTCCACACCGTCTGGAAGGACGCGGCGCCCAGGCCGGAGTCCAGCCTGGGGCCGTGAGGAACAGGTCCTCAGCACCGGCGCTCCCTTCGGCGTCTCGGCGCGGTCCGAGGATGTCCCGCTTCGCCGCCGGGGGCCGGGCGCCGTGTCCCTGGGGCGTCGCCGCAATGCCAGTATTCAGGGCCCGAACCGTGCGGCTGCCGGTCGCGATCGTCGCCGGGTTGCACGCCGATGCCCGCCGCGCCGCCGTCGAGGAGCTCCTGCGTACGGTTCCCGGCTCGGTCGCGCTGCACCACGACCTGACGTCCGCCGTCGACAACGCGATGCACCGGACGGTACGCGATGCCGACCGAGATAGCCGAGACAGCCGTACGGACAGCCGCGGCATCTCCACCGTCGGTCCTTTGGATGTGACCAGGGCGCGTCGGTCGGGTCAACGCTTTTCGTATGGGTCCGACGGCTCTTCGACCTGCCTGACCGTCTTCGCGTCCAGCACCGGGGGCCAGGCCGCCGAAGAGCCCAGCTTGCCCTTGGGGTACCAGGTGCCCGTAACTGGTAGTACAGCTGGCCGATCACGGCTGTCGGCTCATGACTGCGCGTGTAACGGCTCAGGCCCGGATACTGTTTCGCCAACGGAATGTGGACATCGTTGTAGTGACGTTCGAACGCGTCGACGTCGGAGGGGGCGTCGTACATCACGACCAATCGCGCCGTCTGCTTGGCGGCCGGGTCCACGGTCGCGGTCATGTGTTTCAACTCCTGTCATGGCAACCTTCGGTGTGCGACGCCACCGGCTCGGTACTGGGGAGTTTTCTCAGGGCAGCAGGGCCAGTTTGCCGACGGTGGACCTGGCTTCCAGTTCCGTCAGCGCCTTCGGGCCGTCGGCCAGTTCGTAGACGGTGGGCAGGTTGGGGGCGAGCACGTCAGCCGCGATCAGCGCGGACAGCTCACCCATCAGCTCGCCGAAGATCTGCGGTGCGGCCTGGATCAGCACGCCGATATTGAGGCCGATGATGTGGACCTGGTGCTTGTACACCAGCTCCCAGTTGGTGATCGGGGCTTCGCCGCCTGCCACGCCGTAGACGACGACACGGCCGGTGACCCGCTTGGCCGCGGCCAGGCTGGCGGCGAAGGTGGCGCCGCCGGCCGACTCCAGAACCACATCGACGCCGCAGCCGCTGGTCAGCTCCCTCACCTCGGCGGCGAGGTCGCCGCCGAGAGAGTCCAGGACGTGGTCGGCTCCCAGTGCCAGCACTGTCTCGTGCTTGCCCGGCGAGGCGGTGGCGATGACCGTGGCACCGTAGTGCTTGGCTATTCTCACCGCAGCCTGGCCGGTCCCGCCCGCCGCGGCGTGGATCAGCACGACCTGCCCGGCGGCGATGCCGCCCAGAGGCTTGAGTGCGGCCAGCGCGGTGGGCCAGTTCACGACCAGACCCAGCGCCTGCTGCTCCGTCCAGCCCGAAGGCACCGGCACGGCCGCAGCCGCGGGCAGGACCACGTACTCGGCGAAAGCGCCGGTTCCGACGCCGACGACGCGGTCCCCCGGTCGCGGGCCGGTCACCCCCTCACCCACCGCGACGACCTCGCCGGCGGCCTCGAAACCCGCCAGATACGGTGGCTGCGGGCCGTCCAGGAACGTGCCGTGGGCCTTCGAGATGTCGGCGAAGTTGACCCCGGCGGCGGTGACGCGGATCAGGACCTCGCCCTGGCCGGGGCTCGGCACCGGCGCGTCGGTGATCTGGCGCATGTCCTGCGGGCCGTTGAGGGAAGTCTGCTGCAGCGCGCGCATGGTCGCGGGAATGCTCATTGGCGATCAGCCTTTCTTTCGTTCTCGGCGTACGTGAGAGAGACCGACCGGCCCGTCGTGCGGGCCGCGCCTCCCACCATGTAGATCCCGGCCACCACAAAAAGGAATCGACCGCTTCCGAACTGCACGATGTCGACGCCACTTAGCGGTAGCGCCTGGCGATCGACGTCCGCCGTCGCACTGATCACTCAGCGCGAGCCCCATCTGGACTCGGCCGCGAACAGGCGACGATCACCCGGGTGGTAGTAAGTGGTCTCTTGTTACCCAGGGTGCGTGCGGGCCGATGATGGGGAGATGACCGCCAGCTCCCGCGCCCAGTCGTTCAATGTGGCCGCCGCCCAGTACGCGGCCAGTCGGCCTTCTTATCCGCCCCTTCTCTTCGACGCCCTTGAGGAGCTGACGAGTCGTCGCCTGGCCGGTGCCCGTGTCGCCGATGTCGGTGCGGGCACCGGGATCGCCACCACGCTGTTGCGTGGGAGGGGTGCCCACGTCATCGCCGTGGAGCCCGGTGAGGCCATGGCCGCCGAGTGCCGCAGGGCGCTCCCGGATGTGCCGGTCGTACGCGGGGACGGCAACGCCCTCCCGCTGGCCGGCGCCTCACAAGACCTCATCACCTACGCGCAGTCCTGGCAGTGGACCGACCCGGCCCGCTCCGTCCCCGAGGCGCTGCGCGTCCTGCGCGGACACGGCGCGGTGGCGATCTGGTGGAACACCACGGCCTTCGACGTGCCGTGGATCCGTGCGCAGCACGAGCGCATCGCGCGCCACTGCGGGACGAAACCGGCGTCCCCTGTGCGCCCCGACGACAGCGAGGCCATCCGGCTGGCGGGCCTGACGGGTCTGCGGGTCGCACGCCGGCAGGTGCGCTGGACCCGCGTGGTCTCTCTCGACACACACCTTGCCAACATCACCAGCCGCTCAGCATTCCTCGTCCTCAGTGAGGCCCGTCGGCGTGCCTTCCTCGCTGATGAACGCAGTCGGCTGCGCGAGGAACTCCCGGATGACGCGGTGGAGGAGACCTACCTGGTCGATCTGCTGGTGGCGGCTCGTCCAAACCTTGCGCGGCACCCCTGAAGGCCGACCGGAACGACGCGACCCGGCCCTGCGGGAACGGCTGTCCGGCCCGGGCAACCGCGAACTGTTCCGCACCTGCGCACGCCTCAGCCCGCGCGAGGGCGGGGCCGGCGGGGGCGACGAGGACACCGGAGAGCACGCAAGGAAGAGCGGAAGACTAAAGAGGAGGTGCCGCCCTGGAACGTCCAGGAGGTTCATAAATTCATAAATGGAATTAGGGGTGACCGCCTCTATGCTGCGCTTCTTCTTTCGCTGATGGGGCTTCGTCCAGCTGAAGTCTGCGGCCTCCGGTGGGAAGACGTTGACTTGGAGAACGCCACGATCGTCATTGCCAACACGCGCACAATGATGGGCAACCGGTACGTGGTGGAGAAGGACACCAAGTCTCTTGCGGGTGAGCGGGATCTGCCGCTGCCGGCGCTGGTGCTGGGAGCCCTCAAGGCATTCCGGGCTCTCCAAGCCGAGGAGAGGCTCGCTCTGGGGGAGGCGTACACGGTGTCGGGCTACGTCCTGGCGCACGAGGCGGGCCACGCCTTCACGATCAAGCAACTTCGCCGACGCGCGTACCGGCTTATGGAGCTTCTCGGGCTCCGTCGCGTCAGGCTCTACGACGCACGCTCGTCGTGCTTCACCTTCCTGGCCAACAACGGTGTCCCGGACCACATCCTCGCGCGATGGGCCGGACATACGAATGTGAAGACCACCAAGAAGTGGTACGTGAAGCCGGACGTGGAGGATCTTCGCGGAGCCGCCACCACTTGGGATGGCCTGCACGGGGGTGCGGCGGAGGGGCATGAGTGAGCCATGCGGTCTACTGGCCGAGCGACTTGCCGAGCCGTATGGCCAGGAAGATTGAGGTGGATGCGGAGTCCGGCTGCTGGTTGTGGACCGGCAGCTGTAACCGGGCGTCCGGCTACGGCCAAGTCTCCTACCAGGGGAAGACAGATCTTGTTCACCGTGTGGCGTTCAAGCTGCTGGTGGGCGAGATTCGGGAAGGTTTCCAGGTGCGTCATACCGATCCTCGTCGGTGCCGCCACACTCGATGCTGCAATCCGAACCGCTTGGAGGCCGTGATCAAAGAGGAAAGCGTTGCTCGTAGCGACTGAAGGAGGGCGCGCGCCCGGAGGGCCCACTGCCGACACGGCCACGAGTACATGCCGGAGAACGTATGCCTGGGCTCTCGTCGGCAGGTCCGGCACTGCCGGAGCGGGGCAAGGCCCGCTAGGTCCACCCCGGCGATGTGACATCTCGTGACAGATGAAAGGGTCAGGCAGGTGAGTGAGACACCGACGAACACCCTGCAATACCGCTTTGACGGGCCAGAAGACGCCCCTGTCCTGATCCTCGGTCCCTCACTGGGTACCACATGGCACATGTGGGACCGGCAGATACCGGAGCTGTCCAAGAACTGGCGGATCTTCCGGTTCGACCTGCCGGGCCACGGCGGCGCCCCCGCCTACCCGGCGGGTTCCGTCACCGAACTCGCGGGGCGGCTGCTCGCCACCCTCGACGGGCTCGGCGTGCAGCGCTTCGGTTACGCGGGCTGCGCGTTCAGCGGGGCCATCGGCATCGAGCTGGCCCTGCGTCACCCGGGGCGGATCGCCTCGCTCGCTGTGATCGCCGCCTCGCCCCGCTTCGGCTCGGCCGACGAGTTCCGGCAGCGCGGGGTGATCGTGCGCAGCAACGGGCTCGACCCGATCGCGCGATCCTCGCCCGAGCGCTGGTTCACGACCGGCTTCGCCGCCGCGCAGCCCGCGATCACCGAGTGGGCCGTGCAGATGGTGCGCACCACCGACCCCGGCAGCTACATCGCCGCCTGCGAGGCGCTCGCCGCGTTCGACGTACGCGCCGAACTGGGCCGCATCGGCGTCCCCACCCTCGTCCTCGTCGGCTCGGACGACCAGGTCACCGGACCCGCCGAGGCCCGCACGCTGGTCGCGGGGATACCGGACGCCCGCCTCGCCGTCGTACCCGGTGCCTCGCACCTGGTCCCCGTGGAGCAGCCGGCCGCGGTCACCGATCTGCTGGTGCGGCACTTCTCCACCGCCTGGCAGCCAGCCTACGACTCGGCCACAGGCCAGATGGCCATCCCGGCGGCCCCGGTCAAGCCGGCGCTCGCGGCACCCCCGCCGGTCGGCCCCGTCGCCGAGATCGCCCCGGCCGTCGTACAGCCCGCGGTCCTGGGCAGGCCCGACCCCTACGACGCCGGGATCAAGGTGCGCCGCGAGGTGCTGGGCGACGCGCATGTGGACCGGGCGCTGGCCTCGGCGGACGAGTTCTCCGGGGACTTCCAGGAGTTCATCACGCGCTACGCGTGGGGCGAGATCTGGGACCGGCCGGGCCTCGACCGGCGTTCGCGCAGCTGTGTCACGCTCACCGCGCTGGTGGCGGGCGGTCACCTCGACGAACTGGCCTTCCACACCCGCGCCGCCCTCCGTAACGGCCTCACCCCGGACGAGATCAAGGAGGTGCTCCTCCAGGCGGCCGTCTACTGCGGTGTCCCGGCCGCCAACAGCGCCTTCAAGGTGGCGCAGCAGGTCATCCGGGAGGAGACCACCCCCCAGGAGTGATCTTGAGCCTGGTAGTGGGAGCACCTGTCTCGGCAGCCCTCCCTGGCACCGGGAGGGGGAGGATGGACCCATGAAGCTCACGAAGAAGTCGCATGCCTGCATCCGTCTCGAGAAGGACGGGCGTGTGCTCGTCATCGACCCGGGGACCTTCACCGAGGAGGACGCGGCCGTCGGCGCGGAAGCGATCCTGGTCACGCACGAGCACCTCGACCACTTCAACGAGGACCGGCTGCGGGCCGGCCTGGAGTCCAACCCGGCTGCCGAGATCTGGACCCTGAAGTCGGTCGCGGAGAAGATCTCCGCGGCCTTCCCGGGCCGTGTGCACACCGTCGGTCACGGCGACACGTTCACCGCCGCAGGCTTCGACGTCCAGGTGCACGGGGAACTGCACGCCGTGATCCACCCGGACATCCCGCGCATCACGAACGTCGGCTATCTCATCGACGGCGGCCGCGTCTTCCACCCGGGCGACGCCCTCACCGTCCCCGAGCAGCCGGTCGAGACGCTGATGCTCCCGGTCATGGCCCCGTGGAACAAGATCGCCGAGGTCATCGACTACGTCCGCGAGGTGAAGCCGCAGCGCGCGTACGACATCCACGACGCGCTCCTGACGGACCTCGCGCGCCCGATCTACGACCACCAGATCGGCTCCCTGGGCGGCTCCGAGCACCTGCGGCTCACGCCGGGGGCGTCGGCGGAGGTCTGAGCACCCGCAGGCGGGGGCGCCGGGTGGGCGCGGCGATCCGTTGTCGTACCCGCCCGGTAGGTTGTGAGGCATGCGCATCGCGACCTGGAACGTGAACTCGATCACCGCTCGCCTCCCGAGGCTGCTGGCCTGGCTGGAGAGCAGCGGCACGGACGTGCTGTGCCTCCAGGAGGCCAAGGTCGCCGCCGAGCAGTTCCCCGTCGACGAGCTGCGCGAGCTGGGCTACGAGGCGGCGGTCCACGCGACCGGGCGGTGGAACGGCGTGGCGGTGCTCTCCCGCGTCGGCCTGGAGGACGTGGTCAAGGGGCTGCCCGGCGACCCCGGTTACGAGGGCGTCGAGGAGCCCCGGGCCGTCTCCGCGACCTGCGGCCCGCTCCGCGTCTGGTCGGTGTACGTGCCGAACGGACGCGAGGTGGACCACCCCCACTACGCCTACAAGATCCAGTGGTTCGAGGCCCTCAAGGCCGCGGTCGCGGGCGACGCGGCGGGCAGCCGGCCCTTCGCCGTTCTGGGTGACTACAACGTGGCGCCGACGGACGACGACGTCTGGGACATCTCCCTCTTCGAGGGCGCCACCCACGTCACCCCGGCCGAGCGCGCAGCCCTCGCCGCGCTGCGCGAGTCGGGCCTGTCGGACGTGGTCCCGCGGCCCCTGAAGTACGACCACCCGTTCACGTACTGGGACTACCGCCAGCTCGGCTTCCCCAAGAACCGCGGCATGCGCATCGACCTGGTCTACGGCAACGAGCCGTTCGCCAAGGCGGTCACCGACTCCTATGTGGACCGCGAGGAGCGCAAGGGCAAGGGCGCGTCGGACCACGCGCCGGTCGTGGTGGACCTCGACCTGTGAGTGCCCCCGGGGCGCGCCTGTGGTGCGACCCGGAGTACGAATGTCACGCTGGGCGTATGAACATCCCTTTCCTCGGCACCTGGCGCAAGAAGCACGGTCCCGCCTTCGGCGTCGCGGTGTTCTCCGACGGTGATCATGACTCCGAGGGCGTCGCCGAACTCCTCTCCGAGTGCGAGCTGCTGCGCTCGCAGGCACATCAGGCGGGCGTCGAACTCGACGACTCCGTCGCCTCCTTGGAAGCGCTGGACCAGCTGCTGCCGCGCTGGCGCGACGACGAGGAGAGCCTGCCGTGGCTCGGCAACGACGCGGGGCTCTATCTCGGCTCGGTCATCGTGCGCACGGTACCCGGCGCCCGCTGGGAGGTCTGGCCCAACGGCCACCCGGCGGTGCGGCTGGCCTCCGGCCGGGAGATCGATGTGGTCGCCTCCGGCCACACCTGGGCGTCCAGCGGCGCCCCCGAACTCTCCCAGTTGTACGCCGAGGTGTCGGAGGGGTAGCCCGTCCCGCCGTGACGCCGTAAACCAGAAACTTCATAAATACGGCTAATGCCCGAAAAGTGCGTGTCGCGTATGGGGGGCCACCCTGCCCGGATAGTTTGCGGCTTCTGCGACACAGCTGAGAGTGGGTAGGGCCGGGCATGGCTGTCGATCCTCTGATCGAACTGCAGGGCGTGAACAAGCACTTCGGCGAGTTGCATGTCCTCCAGGACATCAACCTCACCGTCGGCAAGGGGGAGGTGGTCGTGGTCATCGGCCCCTCGGGGTCGGGCAAGTCAACCCTGTGCAGGGCGATCAACCGGCTGGAGACCATCGAGTCCGGTGCCATCAGGCTCGAAGGGCAGCCGCTGCCCGACGAGGGCAAGGGGCTCGCCAGGCTCCGCGCCGAGGTCGGAATGGTCTTCCAGTCCTTCAACCTCTTCGCCCACAAGACGATCCTGCAGAACGTCTCGCTGGCCCAGATCAAGGTCCGTGGCCGCAAGAAGGAGGAGGCCGACCGGCGCTCCCTCGAACTCCTGGACCGCGTGGGCCTCGCCTCCCAGGCCCCGAAATACCCGGCGCAGCTCTCCGGCGGCCAGCAGCAGCGCGTGGCCATCGCCCGCGCCCTCGCCATGGACCCCAAGGCCCTGCTGTTCGACGAGCCGACCTCGGCACTCGACCCCGAGATGATCAACGAGGTCCTCGAAGTCATGCAGCAGCTCGCGCGCGACGGCATGACCATGGTCGTCGTCACCCACGAGATGGGCTTCGCACGCTCCGCGGCCAACCGTGTGGTGTTCATGGCCGACGGCCGCGTCGTCGAGGACCGCAGCCCCGAGGAGTTCTTCACCAATCCGCGCAGTGACCGTGCCAAGGACTTCCTCTCCAAGATCCTCAAGCACTAGGCGGGGGAGTACGACCATGATCCGTACGACACGTACGCGCCTCGCCGTGGCCGCCCTCGTGTGCGTCGCGCTGCTGACGGCCGCCTGCGGCAAGGAGGGCAGTCCGCCCACCAAGGGACCGGCCGCCGGCAAACTGCCCCACTACCAGGTGGCAGAGGGCTTCGAGCTCCCCTCCTCGCCCACCTGGGAGAGGGCCAGAAAGCGCGGCTACCTCAACATCGGCGTCAAGGAGGACCAGCCGTACCTGGGCGAGAAGGACCCGGCCGGCGGCACCTACTCCGGCTTCGACATCGAGATCGCCAGGATGATGTCGGCCTCGCTCGGCTTCGACCCGAGCACCATCCGCTTCAAGACGATCGCCTCGGCCAACCGCGAAACCGCCCTGCAGAACGGCCAGATCGACTTCTACGTCGGCACCTACACCATCAACGACAAGCGCAAGAAGCTCGTCGGCTTCGCGGGCCCCTACTACATGGCCGGTCAGTCGCTGCTCGTGCGCAAGAACGAGAAGGACATCCACGGCCCCCAGGACCTCGCCGGCAAACGCGTCTGCTCGGCGGCCGGTTCGACGCCGTACCAGCGCATCCAGACCGAGTACCCGAGGGCGACGCTCGTCGCCTACGACACCTACTCGGTCTGCGTCGACAACCTGCTCACCTACCAGGTCGACGCGGTCACCACCGACGACGCGATCCTGATCGGCTACGCGGCGAAGGTGCCCGACGAACTCAAGGTCGTCGGCAAGCCGTTCTCGAAGGAGCCGTACGGCATCGGCGTGCCGCGCGACGACAACGCGCTGCGGTTCGCGCTCGACGACGCGTTGGAGGCCCGCGAGAAGAACGGCGACTGGAAGCGGGCGTACGAGGCGACGCTCGGGCTCTCCGGAGTACCGGCGCCCACCCCGCCCGCCATCGACCGCTACCCGGCGAGCTGAGCGAGGCCGAGGTGAACGTACTGATCGACAACTTCCACACCTTCGCCCAGGGATTCCTCGGCACGGTCGAACTCACCGTCTACGCGAGCGTGCTGGCCCTCGTGCTCGGTTTCCTGATGGCGTCGTTCCGGGTCGCGCCGGTCGGCTCCCTGCGGGCCTTCGGCACGGTGTGGGTGACCGTGCTGCGCAACACCCCGCTCACCCTGCTGTTCTTCGCCGTGCTGCTCGGGCTGCCACGGTTCGGACTCGTGCTGCCCTTCAAGGTGTTCGCGGTCCTGGCGCTCGGCTGCTACACCTCCGCGTTCATCTGCGAGGCGCTGCGCTCGGGCATCAACACCGTGCCCAAGGGACAGGGCGAGGCGGCCCGCAGCCTCGGCATGACCTTCAGCCAGACGCTGTCCGTGGTCGTCCTGCCGCAGGCGTTCCGGTCCGTGATCCCGCCCGTCGGCTCCACACTCATCGCCCTCGCCAAGAACTCGGCGATCGCCGGGGCGTTCAGCGTCAACGAACTGCTCGGGACCTACAAGACACTGAGCGAGCTCGGCTACAACATCGTCTGGACCTTCATCTGGATCGCCGTCGGCTATCTGATCATCACCCTCACCATCAGCGCGATCTTCAACTACCTCGAACAGCGCTGGGGAGTCGCCCGATGACCGCCACCGCCCCCGAATCCACCGCCCTGTACGACGTTCCCGGACCCAGGACCCGCCGACGGCACCGGCTCTACGCGGCCGTGTCCACCGCGCTGATCCTCGCCCTGGTCGGCTGGATCCTCTATCTCCTCTTCGACACCGACCAGTTCACGTACACGAAGTGGATGCCGTTCGAGTACAAGGGCATCCAGGAACTGCTGCTGCGGGGACTGGGCAACACGCTGAAGGCCTTCGCGATGGCCGCGGTGCTCTCGCTGGCGCTGGGCACCGTGCTCGCGACAGGACGCCTCTCCGACCACCGTCCGGTGCGCTGGGTCTCCGCGCTGGTCGTCGAGTTCTTCCGCGCCATGCCCGTGCTGGTGATGATCTTCTTCATCTTCGTGGCGCTGAAGGTGCAGCCGCTGCCCGCGCTGGTCGCGGGGCTGACCCTCTACAACGGCTCGGTGCTCGCCGAGGTCTTCCGCTCCGGCGTCAACTCCGTCGAACGCGGCCAGCGGGAGGCCGCGTTCGCGCTCGGCATGCGCAAGACCCAGGTCATGACGTACGTCCTCGTCCCGCAGGCCGTGCGGGCCATGCTGCCCGCCATCATCAGCCAACTCGTGGTGGCCCTGAAGGACACCTCGCTCGGTTATCTCATCACCTACGAGGAGTTCCTCCACGCCGGGAAACTGATCGCCTCGAACCTCGACTACGATTTGCCGTTCATCCCCGTGGTGATGGTGATCTCGCCGATCTACATCGGGATGTGCATGCTGCTCTCCTGGTTCGCCCAGTGGGTGTCCCGGCGGGAGCAGCGCAGTCCCAAGACCGAGGCCGTGAATGTGGCACCGGCCGAACCAGGGACGCTGCTGCCGGGTGGGGTTCCCCCCACAGCCCCGCGACTGTAGGGGGAGCAGCAGCTCACAGGGCCAGACCCGGTCGGCGGCAGCAGCCGGAGATCACTGCTCGCGCAGGGGAACGGACGCGTAGGACGGGTCGTTCGCCGGTGAGGAGAAGGTCAGCTGCGCGCCGGACGGGTTGTGCTCGATGTAGAGCGGGTCGACCGTGTCGACGACCAGGGCGAGCCGATGCCCTGCCGGGACGTCGTAGGCCGTGGAGTACAGCTCCAGGTCGACGCCGAACGGCTTTCCGGGCGTCTGCCCGTGGAAGGTGTACGGCGCGTTGCTGACCAGCTTGCCGAGGCCGAGCGGGCCCACGTCGTAGAGGTAGGCGACAAGGGTGCCGCTCTCCTTGGTCGGAGTGAGCGTGGTGTGCAGCGTGGTGGTTCCGCGCACTTGCTGGACGCTCGCGTACTTCTCCGACTGCCAGACGGCCGCCCAGCGGCGCGGCAGCAGCGGGATCGACGCCATCGGGGGCACCTGGGCGATCTGGTCGAGGATGCTGGAGAGGAAGATGATCCCGCCGTCCGCGCCCGAGTCGACGTTGGTGTGGATCGTGGTGGTGCCCGCGAGGGCGATCTTCTTCCTGGTCGCGCCGACCGACTTCCAGTCGGGGTAGCCCTCGTAGGCGCCGGTGGTGCGGGGCTTGAGCTGGACGGGCTGCTCACGGTCGATGCCGTTGTCAACGCCCCTGAGGTAGTGGTCGAACCAGCGGCCGGTGTCCGTCCACACGTCGTTGGGGAGCCCGAACAGACCGGTGATCTCGGCGGTGGCGTGGTCGCCGGGGCGGAACTCCAGACGCTTGGGGCCGGTCAACTCCTCGTAGAACTTGGCGTACTGGTTGGGCGCGAAGATCGTGTCGCCCCAGCCGTTGGCCATGAAGACGGCCGCGCCGTTCTTGTTGAGCTGGTCGACATAGGTTTCGGGGGAACGTTTCTTCCCCCAGGCGATCATCTCCTGCTCCTTGGACAGGTTCGAGGCGAAGAAGTCCTTGAGCGTCTGCTGGAGTTCGGCGCTCGGCCGCCCGGTGATACTCCCCGCGACACCGAGCAGGGCGGTGGCCTGGGAGTGCTGGGTGCG
This sequence comes from Streptomyces sp. NPDC007896, assembly GCF_042959425.1. Lineage (NCBI taxonomy): Bacteria > Bacillati > Actinomycetota > Actinomycetes > Kitasatosporales > Streptomycetaceae > Streptomyces > Streptomyces sp. NPDC007896. Next base: position 24,766 of record NZ_JBIBKX010000007.1, read on the forward strand.
GCCCGAGTAGATCGAGTCGATGAGGTCGGCCCAGCCGCTCATGGCGGAGACCGCCTTGATCCTCTTGTCGTGCGCGGCGGCGAGCAGACTGATCCCGGCGCCGTACGAGACGCCCGCCATGCCGACCTTCTGGGCGTCGGCCGGGGTGTTCGCCAGCGCCCAGTCGATCACCTTGGAGGCGTCGGCCACGTCGGGCGGTCCCGCCACTTCTATCTCGCCGCCGGACTGCCAGAAGCCGCGCACGTTGTACGTGAGCACCACATAGCCGGAGTCGGCGAGCTTCTGGGCCTGTGCGAGGTACTCGACCTGGGGCAGGCCCCAGCTCGTCGGCATGACGAGGAGCGGGTACCTGCGGCTGCCGTCGGCGCCCGCGGGGGTGACGACATTGGCCTTGAGGACCGTGCCGCCGTCTCCGGTGATGTCGACGAAGCGGACGCCGGCGGAGGCGGCCTGTGCGGTGGGGGCGAGCCCGAGGGCGGTACCGGCGATCAGGGCCGCGGATACGGCACCGACGGCGGACGTGCGCAGGGCATGACGATGGTGTCCCACGGGCCACTCCTCACTCGTGTCAGTAGAATGTGACCCGACGGTAACCTCGCTGCCTTACCGGAAGTAACCCGTCGGTAAGTTACGCACGGGTAAAGATTGTTGGATGGCCGTGAAATCTACGACGCGCGGTGGGAGTTGCGGGCCGGCGCGGGTGTGGGCAGCGGGGTCTGGGCGGCCCGGGTCACGTCCGCGACGAGCTCGACGACATCGGGCCCGTACGCGTGCGAGTTCACCACCTTCAGCAGCAGTACGAAGGAGTTGCCGCCGTGCTTGCGTGCCAGACGTTCGTGGTTGCGGGCGAGATAGCGGGTCGCCGCCTGGTTGGTGATCGCGCGCTGTCCGCAGAAGAGGAAGACGGGCCGCGTCCCGCGCTCCTGTCCCGCGATCAGCCGGGCGAGGATCACGTACTCGCCCTTCCCCGACTCCAGGAGGTAGCGCTCGCTGCCGATCTGGAAGGCGCCGCGGTCCGGGCCCGGTTCGGCGTCGGTGTTGACCTGGATGCCCGGGAGCAGGCTGTGAAGATGCGCGGCCATGCGGCGATTCGACGCCGGCCCGCCCACGCAGAACTCGGTCCGCTCCCCGAACCCCTGCTGCGCGGCGTCGTGCGCGACGACCTGGGCGTGCGCGCCGCAGTCCTTGATCAGCGCGGCGAGTTCGAGCAGTGCGAACACGTCGAAGCGCATCACCGTGAGCTCTGGGCCGCCCGCCTCGCGGTTCACCACCAGGAGCGACTCGGAGTTGTCGGGCAGTCCGAAGAACGCCTGCTTGCGCCGGAGTCTGCGCTTCCAGAGGTAGGTGCGGGCGAGCCAGCCGAGCGCGGCGCTGATGGCGGCGGCGACCACGCCGAGGACGATGTTGCGCACGTCGTCATTCATGGGCGCGCATCGTATCGGGAGTGCGGACCGGTGTTCGAGGGGGTCCTGACGGGAGGGGCGCGGTGAAGTTACGCTGCGCGGACGGCTGTTGACTGGAGGTACGGATGCGTCGCCCTGTTGCGCGGAATCTGGCGGTCTTGGCGGTTTCGGCCGCGGTGGTGTCGGTCGGCGCGGCGGCGCCACCCACCGCCGGGGCGGCTTCCTCCCGTACCACCCCGGCCAAGGTGCCGGTCGCCGTCGGCTACGGCGGTGCCGTGGCCAGTGTCGACGCCGACGCCTCCGCCGCCGGGATCGAGGTCCTGAAGAAGGGCGGCAACGCGGTGGACGCGGCGGTCGCCACCGCGGCGGCCCTCGGCGTCACCGAGCCGTACTCCTCCGGCGTCGGCGGGGGCGGCTACTTCGTCTACTACGACGCCAAGTCCCGTACGGTGCATACGATCGACGGCCGTGAGACCGCGCCGCTGACCGCCGACTCGGGGCTCTTCCTGGAGAACGGCCGGCCGCTCGCCTTCGCGGACGCCGTCACCAGCGGGCTGAGCGTGGGTACACCGGGTACACCCGCCACCTGGCAGACCGCGCTGGACAGCTGGGGCAGCGAGAGGCTCGGGAGCGTACTGAAGCCCGCGGAGCGGATCGCGCGCGACGGTTTCACGGTCGACGCGACCTTCCGCTCGCAGACCGAGTCCAACCAGGCCCGCTTCAAGAACTTCCCCGACACCGCGAAGCTGTTCCTGCCCGGCGGCTCGCTGCCCGTGGTCGGATCGACCTTCACCAACCCCGATCTCGCCGCCACGTACGAGGAGTTGGGCAAGAAGGGCGTCGGCGCGATCTACCACGGCGACCTCGGCAAGGACATCGTCGCCACCGTGAACAAGCCCCCGGTGGACCCGGGTTCGGGCTACAACGCCCGCCCGGGCAAGCTGTCGTCGAAGGACCTGGCGGCCTACCGGGCGAAGCGACAGGCGCCGACGCAGACGTCGTACCGCGGACTGAAGGTCTACTCGATCGCCCCCTCCTCCTCCGGCGGCACCACGGTCGGCGAGGCCCTCAACATCCTTGAGAAGACGGATCTTTCGAAGGCGAGCGAGGTCCAGTACCTGCACCACTACATCGAGGCAAGCCGGATCGCGTTCGCGGACCGGGGGCGCTGGGTGGGCGATCCCGCCTTCGAGGACGTCCCCACGAAGGAACTCCTCTCGCAGAAGTACGCCGACTCGCGCGCCTGCCTGATCAAGGACGACGCGGTCCTGACGAGCCCGCTCGCACCGGGTGACCCGCGCGACCCGGCGGCCTGCTCCACCGGCGGTACGGCCGCCCCGACGACGTACGAGGGCGAGAACACCACCCACCTCACGGTGGCCGACAAGTGGGGCAACGTCGTCTCCTACACCCTCACCATCGAGCAGACCGGCGGCAGCGGGATCACCGTCCCGGGGCGCGGATTCCTCCTCAACAACGAGCTGACCGACTTCTCCTTCACCCCGGCGAACCCGGCCGTCCACGACCCGAACCTGCCCGGCCCCGGCAAGCGCCCGCGCTCGTCGATCTCCCCGACGATCGTCCTGGACCGGCACAGTCAGCCCGTGGTGGCGCTCGGCTCGCCCGGCGGCGCGACCATCATCACCACCGTCCTGCAGACCCTGACGGAGTTCCTGGACCGGGGTCTGCCGCTGGTGGACGCCATCGCCGCGCCGCGCGCCAGCCAGCGCAACGCGGCCCAGACCGAACTCGAACCCGGCCTGTACGACAGCGCCCTGCGGGCCCGGCTCGAATCCCTCGGGCACTCCTTCAAGCTCAACCCCGAGATCGGTGCGGCGACGGGCGTCCAGCGCCTCCCGGGCGGCCAGTGGCTGGCAGCGGCCGAGAAGGTACGGCGCGGTGGCGGCTCGGCGATGGTGGTGCGACCGGCGTCGTAGCGAGCGGCGCCCTCGCGCCCGTCGACGTCAGCGCGCCGGTGGGGATCAGCGTGCCGGTGGGGTTCAGCGTGCCGTGAGGATGCGTGGGCCCGTGTGGGTGATGGCTACCGTGTGTTCCGTGTGGGCCGCGCGGGAGCCGTCGTCGGTGCACAGCGTCCAGCCGTCGGGAGCCGCGTGGAAGCCGTCGGTGCCGCCGCCGATGAGCATGGGCTCGATCGCGAGGACCATGCCGTGGCGAAGGGGGAGGCCGCGGCCCGGGCGGCCCTCGTTCGGGACGGGCGGGTCCTCGTGCATGCGGCGGCCCACGCCGTGGCCTCCGAAGCCGTCCGGGATGCCGTACCCCGCCGAGCGGCACACCGTGCCGATGGCGTGCGCGATGTCCCCGATCCGGTTGCCGACGACGGCTGCCTCGATGCCCGCAGCGAGGGCCCGCTCGGCGGTCCGCACGAGCCGCGCGTCGGCCACGCGCGGCTCGCCCACGATGAAGCTGATCGCCGAGTCGCCGACCCAGCCGTCCAGTTCGGCTCCGAAGTCGATGGAGACCAGGTCACCGTCCCGCAACCGGTAACCGGTCGGGATGCCGTGCACGATCGCGTCGTTCACCGAGGCGCAGATGACCGCCGGGAAGGGGGTGGGCGCGAACGAGGGCCGGTAGCCGAGGAAGGGGGAGCCGGCGCCCGCCTCACGCAGCACCTGGTGGGCGACCTCGTCCAGCTCCAGCAACGAGACCCCCACGTCCGCCGCCTCGCGCACCGCCGTGAGCGCCCGGCCCACGACCTGCCCCGCCTCGTACATCTCGTCGATCGACGTGTCCGTCTTGAGTTCCACCATGCCAATTACTATACCGGTATTAGAATGGGGGCATGGTGCGTAACCCCCTGACCCCCGAAGAGCGCGAACGCGGCGAGCGGCTCGGGCAGTTGCTGCGCGAGGCCCGCGGTGGCCGCAGCATGGTGGAGGTCGCGGCGACCGCCGGGATCTCGGCCGAGACCCTGCGCAAGATCGAGACCGGACGGGCCCCCACCCCCGCCTTCTTCACCGTGGCGGCGCTGGCGCGGGCGCTCGGACTGTCCATGGACGACATTGATCACAGGACTCTGCGTCCAGTCCGAAAACTCCCCGTAGCCGTTCCGTAACACGAAGGGTGTTTTCTACCGGACCGGAGTACTCCAGTCGGGCGGGGAGTCGTGTGATGGCTGTAGAACAACTCCCGGGTCAAGTGCGGGAGTTCGCGAGTTACCTGAGCGGGCTGATGAAACGGCTCGATCAGGACGACGGCTGGTGCGCGGTGTTCTGGCAGCGCGACCCCGACGGCATGCGGGCCTGCCTGGACGGCTGGGAAGTGCCCCCGTGGGATGTCGTGGAGGCGCTCCTCCAGGACCTCGCCGCGCAGCAGGGTCCCCAGGTCGCGGCCCAGGAGGCCCAGCGCGCCCGTTCCCTGCACGGCGCCTCGCTCGCCGCCTACGACGGCCGGCCCGGCGGCCGGGACGCCCTCGGCGACCGTCTCGACGTCATGCTCCGCGAACAGCGCTACGCCGCGGAGCGCCAGGCCGAACTGAGCCGGGAGTTCCACGCGGCCACCACCCAGGAGGAGGCCGACACCGTCCGGCTCGACCTCGCCTGGGCCCACGACGACCACGAACGGGCCACCGCCCGATGCGTCGAACTCCGCCACCGGATGGAGAACCTGGACCGCCGCGCCCTGCGTACCCACGTATCGGGCGCGTTCGACTTTTCGGGAGGTGCGGGCGGGGATGTCGTCCGGGTGGGGGAGCCGGCGGCCCAGGGCCGCCCGGCGATCCCGGAGCAGTCCGGCCCGCGCCCGCGCTTCGTGGACCCGGCGGCGACCGACCACTCCGCCCCCGCCCCGGCTCCCGTGGCCCCCCGTGACCCGGCGGCCCCCGGTTCCGGGCCGTACGATCCGGTGGCCGCCCGTTCGGCCCGAAGCGATTCGGCGGCCGCCCGCCCCGGTCCGTACGACCAGGCCGGTACCAGTGCCGGTTCCGGTACCACTCCCGGTACCAGTGCCCGTACCACTCCCAGCCCGGGTACCACCCCGAGCCCGGGTACCACCCCGAGCCCGGGTACCGCCCCCACCCCGAGTGCCGCCCCCGTCCCCAAACAGCGCTCCAAGCGGCGCCCCCGCGGCAGCGCCCGCTTCGCCGGGATGATGGAGGCCGAGGCTGCCCCTGTGGCCGCCCCGGAGGCCGCGGTGCCGCCCGTGTCCGCCCCGGCCGCGCCGAGCGGCCGTACCCCCCGTGGAGCCCGTTTCGCGGGTGCCGCCGAGGCGCCGGCGCCGGCGCGGACCGAGGCACCGGACGAGGACGCGCGGCGGGCCACCGCCGAGACCGTCCAGACCCTGACCCGGCTGCGCCGCGAGGGCCGCAGCGGCGAGGCGCACGCCCTGCTCGTGGAGGTCGCCCACTGGCCCGCCGCCCGCTTCCCGCTGCTCGCCGCCGAACTGCACCGGGCGGGCCTCGACGCGGACTGGGCCACCCTGCTGTGGGAGGCCGCCTCGCTCCCCGCGGACCTGCTGGTCGGCGCCGCGGACGCGCTCGCCGCGGCGGGCCGCAGCGCCGACGGCAGCCAGATGCTGCGCCAGGGCGTCGCCCGCCCCGCTCCCGAGATCGGGACCGCCGTGCTGAGCCTGGCCGACCAGGGGCGGCAGCGCGAGATCCGGGCGCTGCTCGACGCCTACGTCCGCGTCCGCACCCCGGAGGAGGCGGCCCGCAGCGCTGAGGCGGACCCGGGACGTCTCGTGCCGCTGCTGCTGGCGGCCGCCAAGGGTGTCTCGGAGGAGCGCCACTGGGACCTGGTGCACGCGCTGAGGGTGGCCGGCTTCACGGCCTGAGAGCGTGGCCGGCCGCACCGCCCGAGAGCGTGGCCGGTTTCGCCGCCCGAGCGATCCGGGAAGGCATTCCTGAGCCAGTCGAGCCGCCGCGGACCGGATCGACCGCTCACCCACAGGGGTGCGAAACGTGATCGACTCAGCGGGTTAACGACGATGGTCTTGGCAAGGCTGTCCGCTGGGCTTACTTTCGAGCCTCTACCGCCTTTGTCTACGGGCGTAGAGGCTCTCTGACGTCCCGTCGAAGGAGCAGCTCATGGCCAACGTCGTACGCGCCGCTCTGGTCCAGGCCACCTGGACCGGCGACACCGCATCCATGGTCGCCAAGCACGAGGAGCACGCCCGCGAGGCGGCCCGCCAGGGCGCCAAGGTGATCGGATTCCAGGAAGTCTTCAACGCCCCCTACTTCTGCCAGGTCCAGGAGCCCGAGCACTACGGCTGGGCGGAGCCGGTGCCCGACGGGCCCACCGTCACTCGTATGCAGGAACTCGCACGCGAGACCGGCATGGTCATCGTCGTGCCCGTGTTCGAGGTCGAGCAGTCCGGCTTCTACTTCAACACCGCGGCCGTGATCGACGCGGACGGCTCGTACCTCGGCAAGTACCGCAAGCACCACATCCCGCAGGTGAAGGGCTTCTGGGAGAAGTACTACTTCAAACCGGGCAACCTGGGCTGGCCGGTCTTCGACACCGCGGTCGGCAGGATCGGCGTGTACATCTGCTACGACCGCCACTTCCCCGAGGGCTGGCGGCAGCTCGGCCTGAACGGCGCCCAGCTCGTCTACAACCCCTCCGCGACCTCCCGCGGCCTCTCCGCCTACCTCTGGCAGCTGGAGCAGCCCGCCGCGGCCGTCGCCAACGAGTACTTCATCGCCGCGATCAACCGGGTCGGGCAGGAGGAGTACGGCGACAACGACTTCTACGGGACCTCGTACTTCGTCGACCCGCGCGGACAGTTCGTGGGGGAGACGGCCAGTGACAAGGCCGAGGAGCTGATCGTCCGCGACCTCGACTTCGACCTGATCGAGGAGGTCCGCCAGCAGTGGGCGTTCTACCGCGACCGGCGGCCCGACGCCTACGAGGGGCTGGTGCAGCCGTGAGCGACCTGTACGCACGCCACAAGGCCGTCCTGCCCGACTGGCTGGCCCTCTACTACGAGGACCCGATCGAGATCACCCACGGCGAGGGCCGCCACGTCTGGGACGCCCAGGGCAACAAGTACCTCGACTTCTTCGGCGGCATCCTGACGACGATGACCGCGCACGCCCTGCCCGAGGTGACGAAGGCCGTCAGCGAGCAGGCCGGGCGGATCATCCACACCTCCACGCTCTACCTCAACCGGCCGATGGTCGAACTCGCCGAGCGGATCGCCCAGCTGTCCGGCATCCCCGACGCCCGCGTCTTCTTCACCACCTCCGGCACCGAGGCCAACGACACGGCCCTGCTGCTCGCCACCGCCCACCGGCAGAGCAACCAGATCCTGGCGATGCGCAACAGCTACCACGGCCGCTCCTTCAGCGCGGTCGGCATCACCGGCAACAAGGGCTGGTCGCCGACCTCCCTCTCGCCGCTCCAGACGCTGTACGTCCACGGCGGCGTCCGCACCCGCGGCCCGTACGCCGGTCTCGGCGACGCCGAGTTCATCGCGGCCTGCGTCGACGACCTGAAGGACCTGCTCGGACACGTCCGCCCGCCCGCCGCCCTCATCGCCGAACCCATCCAGGGCGTCGGCGGCTTCACCGCGCCGCCCGACGGCCTGTACGCGGCCTTCCGCGAGGTCCTGGACCAGCACGGCATCCTCTGGATCGCCGACGAGGTGCAGACCGGCTGGGGCCGCACCGGCGAGCACTTCTGGGGCTGGCAGGCGCACGCCGCAGCGGGCCCGCCGGACATGCTCACCTTCGCCAAGGGCATCGGCAACGGCATGTCCATCGGCGGCGTCGTCGCGCGCGCCGAGATCATGAACTGCCTCGACTCCAACTCCATCTCGACCTTCGGCGGCTCGCCGATCACGATGGCGGCGGGCCTGGCGAACCTCACGTATCTCCTCGAACACGACCTCCAGGGCAACGCCCGGCGCGTCGGCGGTCTGCTCGGTGAGCGGCTGCGGGCGATCTCCGTGCCGCTCGACCACGTACGGGAGGTGCGCGGGCGCGGGCTGATGATCGGCGTCGAGCTGGTCAAGCCCGGTACCGACGAGGCGTACCCCGAAGGTGCCGCGGCCGTGCTCGAAGCGGCCCGCCAGGACGGCCTGTTGATCGGCAAGGGCGGCGGTCACAACACCAGCGTGCTGCGCATCGCACCGCCGCTCTCCCTCACCGTCGCGGAGGCGGAGGAGGGCGCCGGGATTCTCGAGCACGCGCTGAGGTGTATCCAGTAAGAAGTTCTGAGCAAGGGAACGTGCCATGACCACCGCCACCGCCTTGGAACCCGCCCTGTCGGTACGCCAGGTCCTCGCCCTGGACCGGGTGCTCGCCGGAGAGCCCGAGGTGGTGGCCGGCGCGGGCCACCTCGACCGGTCCGTGCGCTGGGTGCACGTCGCCGAGGCCGCCGACGTGGGCGTGATGCTCAGCGGCGGGGAAATGGTGCTCACCACCGGGGTGCTGCTCGCCGGCAATCCTGACGCGCAGGCCGAGTACATCCGTTCGCTGCACCGCGCGGAGGCCGCGGCCGTCGTCCTCGGACTCGGCCGGGCCTTCCCGACCCCGCCGGACGTGATGCGCCGGGCCGCCGAGCGCTGCGGACTGCCCATGGTGGTGCTCCACCGGCCCTTCCCGTTCGCCGAGCTGACGGAGGAGGTCCAGTCCCGGCTCGTCCGCAGCAAGTTCGCGGCCGTGAGCCTCTCCGAGGCCGTACGGACCGCGCTCACCGGGCTCATCACCACGGGCGCGCCCCTGCAACGGATGCTCGACGAGATCGCCGGGCACGCCGCGTGCCCGGTCGTCGTCACCAACCTCGCCCACCGCGTCCTCGCCACGGCGGGGGAGCGGTCCGCGGTGGACGACGTGCTGCGCGACTGGGAGCGCATCGCCCGGCAGGCGGGCGGCAGCGAGGGCGACGGCTGGATCCGCGCCGAGCTGGGCGGGCGCGGCGAGAGATGGGGCCGCATCGTGCTGTGCGGCTACCGGGGCGATGCCGCCACCGGGCGGCTGCTCGCCGACCGCGCCGCCGAGGCCCTGGTCCTGCACCGGATGCTGGGTGGCTCCGTGCACACCTGGGAGGAGGAGTCCGCGCAGAGCCTGCTGACGGACCTGGTGAGCGGGGTCGTACCGGCGCGGCAGCTGCTTCCGAGAGCCAGGGCGGCGGGGCTGCCCGTCAACCGCCGGGCCTTCGTGCCGCTGGTGGTACGTGACCAAGACCCGGGCCAGATCGACCGCGTACTGCGTCTGCTGGGGCTGTCCGGACTGGTCGCCGAGCTCGCCGACGGGGCCACCGCCGTGCTGCTCAGCCTCGCCCGCGATCTGGACGCGGAGGCGCTGGCCGCCCACTTCGCGCTGCGACTGCGCCATGAGACCGGCATCCGTACGACCGTGGCGGCGGCCGCGCCCCGTACCGCATGGGACGACGTCCCCGGCGGCCTGCGTGAGGCCCTGCACGTCGCCGAGGCCGCCGCCGACGCACCCGCCGACCAGGAGCAGCCGGTGCTCGTACGACTGCGTGACGTCCATCTGCGGGGCCTGATACGGCTGTTGCGCGACGACCCGAACGTCCAGTCCTTCGCCGAGCGGGAGTTGGACGGCCTGCTGTGCGGGGCCGATGCCGAGTCGGAACTGCTGCCCGTGCTGCGGACCTACCTCGCGACCGGTCGCAACAAGTCCCGCACCGCGCAGCTCCATCATGTCAGCAGGCCCGCGCTCTACCGCCGGCTGGAGGCCATCGAGGCCCGGCTCGGCGTCGACCTCGACGACTTCGAGCAGGCCGCCTCCGTACACATCGCACTGCTCGCACACGACGCGCAACAACGGTGAAACACGGGACGGCTCAGGTGAAACATGGGACAACGCGGGGGTGACACCGTGGAACGGCACAGCGTCTCAGACGTGACACGGTGCAACTCAAAGCAGGCTTCAGGGCTTCCTAGGCTCCTCGCACACCGAGCGACCGGAGGTCCCGATGAGCAGAGTGATCCGCGCCGCCGTCTTCCAGACTGCCTGGACCGGCGACAAGGAGTCGATGATCCAGGTTCACGAGCAGGCGGCCCGCGACGCGGCCGCACAGGGCGCACAGGTGATGTGCTTCCAGGAGCTCTTCTACGGGCCCTACTTCTGCCAGGTCCAGGACAAGGCGTTCTACGAGTACGCCGAGCAGATCCCCGAAGGCCCGATCGTCCGGCGCTTCCAGGCGCTGGCCAAGGAACTGGGCATCGTCCTCGTCCTGCCGATGTACGAGGAGGAGCAGCCCGGCGTCCTCTACAACACGGCCGCAGTGATCGACGCGGACGGCTCGTACCTCGGCAAGTACCGCAAGCACCACATCCCGCAGGTCGAGGGCTTCTGGGAGAAGTTCTACTTCCGTCCCGGCAACGCCGGCTGGCCGGTCTTCGACACCGCCGTCGGCAGGATCGGCGTCTACATCTGCTACGACCGGCACTTCCCCGAGGGCTGGCGTGCGCTGGGCCTCGCGGGCGCCGAGATCGTGTTCAACCCGTCGGCCACCTCGCGCGGACTGTCCTCCTACATCTGGCAGCTGGAGCAGCCGGCGGCGGCCGTCGCCAACGAGTACTTCGTGGGCGCCATCAACCGCGTGGGCGTGGAGGAGCTGGGCGACAACGACTTCTACGGGACGTCGTACTTCGTCGATCCGGAGGCCCAGTTCGTCGGGGAGGTGGCCAGCGACAAGGAGACCGAACTCGTCGTCCGCGACCTCGACATGACCAAGCTGCGCGAGGTGCGCGACCGCTGGCAGTTCTACCGGGACCGCCGTCCCGACGCGTACGAGCCGCTGACCGCGCCGTAGCCCGGCGGGGCTCTGGAGTCCGCCGGGCTTCCCGCGCCCCCCGAAAGGGGCGCGGGGCTGTGGCATCGCGCGGCTCCGCCGCGCGGGCGCGACCAGCCACGAGTGACCCGCAGTTTTCAGCGCACGGCAGGAGAGAGGGAGCATGAGCAGCCGTACCGTCATCCGTAATGGCCTCGTCATCACCGCGTCCGACGAGATCCACGCCGACGTCCTGATCGAGGACGGCCGGGTCGTCGCCCTCGCCGCGACCGGCACCCCGGCGGCCGAGTCGTGGACGGCCGAGCAGACCATCGACGCCACCGGCAAGTACGTCATCCCGGGCGGCGTCGACGCCCACACCCACATGGAGCTGCCCTTCGGCGGCACCTTCGCCTCGGACACCTTCGAGACGGGCACCCGGGCCGCGGCCTGGGGCGGCACCACCACCATCATCGACTTCGCGGTGCAGAGCGTCGGCCACTCGCTGCGCGAGGGCCTCGACGCCTGGAACGCCAAGGCCGACGGCAAGTGCGCCATCGACTACGCCTTCCACATGATCGTCTCCGACGTCAACCAGGAGACGCTCAAGGAGATGGACCTGCTGGTCGAGGAGGGCGTCACCTCCTTCAAGCAGTTCATGGCCTACCCGGGCGTCTTCTACAGCGACGACGGCCAGATCCTGCGCGCCATGCAGCGCTCCGCCGAGAACGGCGGTCTGATCATGATGCACGCCGAGAACGGCATCGCGATCGACGTCCTCGTGGAACAGGCACTGGCGCGCGGCGAGACCGACCCGCGCTACCACGGGGAAGTCCGCAAGGCGCTCCTGGAGGCCGAGGCCACCCACCGCGCCATCAAGCTCGCCCAGGTCGCGGGCGCTCCGCTGTACGTCGTGCACGTCTCGGCGCAGGAGGCGGTCGCCGAGATCGCACGGGCGCGTGACGAGGGCCTGAACGTCTTCGGCGAGACCTGCCCGCAGTACCTGTTCCTGTCGACCGACAACCTCGCGGAACCGGACTTCGAGGGCTCGAAGTACGTGTGCAGCACGCCCCTTCGGCCCAAGGAGCATCAGGCCGCCCTGTGGCGGGGCCTGCGCACCAACGATCTCCAGGTCGTGTCGACGGACCACTGCCCCTTCTGCTTCGTGGGCCAGAAGGAGCTCGGCCGGGGCGACTTCTCGAAGATCCCCAACGGCCTTCCGGGCGTCGAGAACCGCATGGACCTGCTCCACCAGGCCGTCGTCGACGGGCACATCTCGCGCCGCCGCTGGATCGAGATCGCCTGCGCCACCCCGGCCCGGATGTTCGGCCTGTACCCGAAGAAGGGCACCATCGCGCCGGGCGCCGACGCCGACATCGTCATCTACGACCCGCACGCCGAGCAGATCATGTCGGTCGAGACCCACCACATGAACGTCGACTACTCGGCGTACGAGGGCAAGCGCGTCACCGGGCAGGTCGAGACCGTGCTCTCGCGCGGCGAACCGGTCATCACCGAGCGGGAGTTCACCGGACGCGCCGGTCACGGCGTCTACACCCCCCGCTCCACCTGTCAGTACCTTCTCTGAGCGACTAGGAGTGGCGCCATGGACTTCGGACTCGTCCTGCAGACCGACCCCCCGGCCTCCCGCGTCATCGACCTGATGAAGCGCGCCGAGGGCAGCGGCTTCACGTACGGCTGGACCTTCGACTCGGCCGTGCTGTGGCAGGAACCCTTTGTGATCTACAGTCAGATCCTCGCGAACACCGAGAAGTTGACGGTCGGGCCGATGGTCACCAACCCGGGCACCCGCACCTGGGAGGTCACCGCCTCCACCTTCGCGACGCTCAACGACATGTACGGCAACCGCACGGTGTGCGGCATCGGGCGCGGCGACTCGGCGATGCGTGTCGCCGGCCGCAAGCCCAACACGCTCGCCCGGATCAGCGGCGCGATGAAGGTCATCCGTGCCCTCGGCCGGGGCGAGGAGGCCGACCTCGGCGGCACCGTCGTCAAGTTCCCCTGGGTCAAGCCCGGTGCCGAACTCCCGGTCTGGATGGCCGCGTACGGTCCCAAGGCCCTGAAGATGACCGGCGAGGAGGCCGACGGGTTCATCCTCCAGCTCGCCGACCTCTATCTCACCGAGTACATGGTCAAGGCCGTGAAGGACGCGGCCGTCGAGGCGGGGCGCGACCCCTCCGAGGTGAAGATCTGCGTGGCCGCGCCCGCGTACATCACCGAGGACGACTCGCCGGAGGCCCTCGCCCACGCGCGTGAGCAGTGCCGCTGGTTCGGCGGCATGGTCGGCAACCACGTGGCCGACCTGGTCTCCAAGTACGGCGAGCACTCCGCCGCCGTGCCCGAGGAACTCACCGACTACATCAAGGCGCGCGAGGGCTACGACTACTCCCACCACGGGCGCAGCGACAACCCCGACACCAAGTTCGTGCCGGACGAGATCGTCGACCGGTTCTGCCTGATCGGCACGGCCGAGCAGCACATCGAGAAGCTGAAGGCGTTGCGCGCGCTGGGCGTGGACCAGTTCGCGGTGTACGACATGCACGACGCGCAGGAGGCCGTGATCGACGCGTACGGGTCGAAGGTCATCCCGGCCGTCAACGGCTGACAGCGCCTCTGTGGGCGGCCGGCCTCCGGTCGCCCACCGCACCACCGGCCGTACCCCGGCCACCGCTCCCCCTCCCCATACGTCCCCTTCCCTCCGTCCGGGGAAGGGGATCGCCCCACTACCGCACCCGCACAACCCCCCACGGCGTCACCCGCACGGCCTCTCCCGTCACTCCTCATTTGATTGGCCTGCCCATGACCGAGACCGTCCCCAGCGAGGGCCCGCCCGTCGCTCAAGTCACGCTCACCGACGGCCGGGTGGAGATCGCGCCCGACACGCCCGCACCCAGCGGCCCCTACGCCAACGAGGACCTGCTGCCGGTCCCGGTCGAGAAGCGCACGTGGACCACGTACAACTTCTCGGCGCTCTGGGTCGGCATGGCCCACAACACCGCTTCCTGGACCCTGGCTTCCGGCCTGATAGCCGTCGGCATGGACTGGAAGCAGGCCGTGTTCACCATCGCGCTGGCCAACCTGATCGTGCTGGTCCCGATGCTGCTCACCGGGCATGCCGGGCCGAAGTACGGCATACCCTTCCCCGTCTTCGCCCGCGCCTCCTTCGGTGTCCGCGGGGCCAACCTGCCCGCTGTCGTTCGGGCGTTGGTGGCCTGCGGCTGGTTCGGCATCCAGACCTGGATCGGCGGCGAGGCGATCTACTTCCTCGCCGGGAAGCTCATCGGCGACAGCTGGGCCAACGCCTCGAAGGTCGGCGGCTACGCCTGGACCATGTGGCTGTCGTTCGCGATCTTCTGGGTGCTCCAGGTCGCCATCATCTACCGGGGCATGGAGACGATCCGCCGCTTCGAGAACTGGGCGGCGCCCTTCGTGCTCGTCGGCGCCGGTGCGATGCTGTGGTGGATGAGCAGCAAGGCGGGCGGCTTCGGCCCGCTGCTCGACCAGCCCTCGAAGCTCGGCTGGGGCGGCGACTTCTGGAAGCTGTTCTGGCCCTCGCTCATGGGCATGATCGGCTTCTGGTCCACGCTGTCGCTGAACATCCCCGACTTCACCCGGTACGGCAAGAGCCAGAAGGCGCAGACCTGGGGTCAGGCGCTCGGTCTGCCGACCACGATGACGCTCTTCGCCTTCCTGTCGGTCATGGTCACCTCGGGCTCGCAGGCCGTGTACGGCGAGGCCATCTGGGACCCGGTCCAGCTGGCCGCCAAGACCGACAACGTCTTCGGCCTCCTCTACGCGCTGGTCACCGTGCTGGTCGCGACCCTGTCCGTGAACATCGCGGCCAACCTGGTCTCGCCGGCCTTCGACTTCTCCAACCTCGCACCGCGGAAGATCAACTTCCGTACCGGCGCACTCGCCACCTGTGTCCTCGGCGTGCTGATCTTTCCCTGGAAGCTGTACTCCGACCCGCAGGGCTACATCTTCACCTGGCTCGGCCTCGTCGGTGGTCTGCTCGGCACCGTCGCCGGCATCCTCATCGCCGACTACTGGATCCTGCGCCGCACCAAGCTCGACCTCGCCGACCTGTACCGCACGGGCGGCCGCTACTGGTACGACGGCGGCTGGAACTGGCGGGCCGTCGTCGCCTTCGTCACCGGAGGCGTCCTGGCGGTCGGCGGCGCCGACTTCCATCCGCTGATCGACGGGCGGCCCATTCCGGCGCTGAAGTCCCTGGCCGACTACGGCTGGGCGGTCGGACTCGGTACGTCGATGGTGCTGTACCTGGCCCTGATGCTGCTGCGGGGCAGGGAGAAGACCGCAGTCTGACGCGTGAGGGAGGGCAGCCGTCGGAGAGCGGCTGATGAAGACCAGCTGTCGGATCAGCGCGGCGGTTGGAGAACGGTCAGCCCTTCTGGCCGTTCTCCAGCGTCGCCACCACGTCCTTGGCGGCCTTGATGGCCCCCTTGTTGATCTCGTCCGTACTGGGAGCCTTCTTCGTCTCGAAGTTGCTGCCGTTGTACGTGACGACCACCAGCGCGTTGGACGCGCGGACGATCACCACCCCCTCACGGGTCTGCTGCTTGTCCGTGGTGGTGAGGTTCACGACGGAGTAGGCCGAGTCACCGAGGCCGGGAACCGCACCTCCGCCGCTCTTGTCCGCGACGCGCCCCGTATAGGACTTCTGCGCCGCTTCGTCCGAATCCTTGATCTCGTACGAGACGTCCAGCCAGTGGTAGTCGAAGCCCTTGAGCGCGTTCCAGGAACAGGTGCGGCGCACCGTCCTGTCGGTCGACGGAATCTCCTGGCCGGCCGTCTTGGCGCCCGGGACAAGGGCCTTGACCGTCTTCTCCGTCACGCCGGTGCAGGGCGCGGGGGCCGCGGTGTACGTCTTCGC
This sequence comes from Streptomyces sp. NPDC007896, assembly GCF_042959425.1. Classification (NCBI taxonomy): domain Bacteria; kingdom Bacillati; phylum Actinomycetota; class Actinomycetes; order Kitasatosporales; family Streptomycetaceae; genus Streptomyces; species Streptomyces sp. NPDC007896. The sequence continues at coordinate 40,782 of NZ_JBIBKX010000007.1, forward strand.
GACCGCCGTCGCCGCGGGGCCCGACGGGGACTGCGGCGTCTGGGGCGACTTGTGATCGGTGGCGGCCGGGGTCGTCGTCGACGTGCCGGACGACATGGCCCAGCCCGTGCAGGCGAGGACCGCGACCGGCAGCAGGCGCGCGGTGAGGGCGAGTGGCAGAGGAAGAGAATGCACGGCGCACTTCTCGTGGGGGACGGTGCGGAAGGAGTCCACACTGCGGACGGAACGCCAGTGTCACATGACTCCCTGTGGGGCGGAAGTGCCAACTCACTCCGTGGCTGTGTGATGACTGTGCCTCACTGGGGACCGTCCGTGCGCCACTTCGCCGTCACCAGCCACACCGCCGCCCGGAGTCGAACACCGCGATCCGTCTCATAAGGGCGCAAGCTGTCCTGCAGGGCCGCGCGCGTGTCGACGTCGACCGTCCGGCCGGGCGCGCGGGAGAGGATGAAGCCGACGGCGTCCGCGGCGTCGCGTCCCCATGTCGTCTCCGTCGCGACCGGCGTCACCGTCACGTCGTCCCACCCGTGCAGGACCTCGCGGATGCGCGCCGGGTCGGACAGGGAGGCCATGGCGGCCTGGACGGCGACCGTTGCGGCGTCCGGTTCGTCCAGGAGTTCTCCGAAAAGGCTCAGGGCGCGTGACTCCTCCGCCTCGGGACCGGCGGGCTGCGGACAGACGAACGCGAGCCGCCCTCCCGGCCGCAGCGAGCGCGACAGGTTCCGGAACGCCGCCGCGTGGTCCGAGAAGAACATCACCCCGCCCCGGCTGATCAGGACGTCGTATCCGGCGGCCGGGAAGGGGTGGATCTGGGCGTCGGCGAACTCGTACGCGACGTTGGTGACCCCCTGCGCGGCGGTCGTCGCCCGGGCCTGGTCGAGCAGGGGCGCCGAGATGTCGACCCCGACGGCGTGCCCGTGCGCCGCCGGCCGGCCCGCGATCCGGGTCGTCGCACCGGCCCCGCAGCCGACGTCCAGGACGCGGTCGCCCGAAGCGATCACCGCCGCGTCGAAGAGCGCGGTGTTCAGGCCCGACACGAGCGTGTCATAGCGCTCGTGGTGGCTCGCCCAGTGGTTGCCGAGAGTGCCGTTCCAGGCCCGCGCCTGAGCAAAGTTGGCGATCTGTGTCATGAGGTCTCCTCGGCCGTGCGGGCGGGAAGCGTGCTCTCGATCCGGTCGACGGCGGCGAACGCGCCGTACGCCACCAGATGCACCAGACAGTGATCGGTATGGATGGGTTTACGCCAGGCCGTCACGTCCTCGTCCGTGATCCGGTACGGGGCCAGCGCGGCCAGCAGCGCGAGCCGCGCCCCGGGCCGCGAACGGTCGGGGAGTCCGTCCCACGCGAGCGGCGGGTGTGAGCCGTCCCAGTCCCGGAGCGTCTCCCGTACGAGGACCCGGTCGGCCTCGTCGAGAAGACCCTCCCCCTCGGTGGCGGCGGCCCGCAGCGCGGCGTAGGCAGGGCCGACGGTGGTCCCGCGCGCCCAGTCCGGACCGGGCCCGGGGTCGTCGAGGAGTTCCAGGCCCGCACCCGGCGCGGGTCGCCGGCGCACCGTCCGGGCGACGGACCGTCCGGCCAGACTCCGCACCGCCCGGAACCGTTGCGCGTTGCCGGGCAGCAGACTCTCGGTGAGCAGCGCCGACACCACGCGGTTGATGAAGTGGAAGGACAGCGCCGTGCCGATGTACGCGGGGGCGTGTGCGACGGGGAAGGGGTACGGCGCCAACTCCGCCGCCCCCGGGGTCCGGGTCGCCCCGCCCCACGCCAGCACACGCGCGTGCTCCTCGTCGGCAGGCGTCCCCCCGCGCGCCACCGTCTCCGCGAGCCGGTGGTCCCCGGTCGCGTGCAGCAGCATCGTGTGCGCGTCGACGCAGAACGGGCACCGGTTGGCCACGGACACCCCGAGAGCCGCGAGTTCCTTCCCCGTCCGGCTGCCCGCGCCCGCGATCAGCGACTCGCGCATCAACGCCCAGGCGGAGGCCATGAGATCGGGAGCGGGCGAGAGCACGACGAAGGTCACCGCGCGCTCGATGCCGAAGTCGTCGGCGAGCTGGGCGTAGACGCCCGCCACGCGGCCGGTGGCCGACTTGGGCGGAGACGGGGTGGTGTATCGGAAGGGACTGGGCATGGGGCGCCTCCTTGTGGGGAATGAGCGCGGGGCCGCCGGCTTGGCCGCCGTTGCCACCCTCCTCCGGGGACCCGTCCACGGTCGTCGTCCACCGGAAGGCAGTCCGGGCTACGCCCACCCGGCCCGCGCGCGCCGTGATCTACTCCAGGCGGAGTACGCCGGGCCCCCTCCACAGGTCTGACGCCACTGTCCGAACGGCCGTCTATCGTGCGGAACATGGCGCTGGACCAGGTCACCCGCAGGCACCTGGCCGACGCGGCCCTCGGGGTCGTGGTCGGTGCCCTCGTCATGACCGCGGCCGCGGTCGGCGACGGCGCGACCCCCGCCGACTACGCGCTGATCACCGTGGGCTCCCTCGCCCTCGCGGCCTACCGCCGCGCCCCGCGCAGGGTACTCGCGGTCAGTACGGTCACCACGACGGCGTACGTCCTGCACGCCCACCCCGGCACCCTCGCCGCCCTCCCCGTCCTCGGCGCCGTGCACACGGCGGCCCGAGCGGGTCACCGGGGGGTGGCGGCGCTCGCGAGCGCCCTGTTCCTGGCGGCGTTCGTGACGACGGACCTCACGGCGCGCGCAAGCGCCGAGCGTTCTCTCCTGCTCGCCGGCTGGTTCCTGTGCGCCCTGGTGACGGGCCTCGCGGACCGCAACTGGCAGGCGTATCTGCGCCAGACGGAACAGCGCGCGATGGAGGCGGAACGGACCCGTGAGGAGGCGGCCCTGCGCCGCGCGGGCGAGGAACGGCTGCGGATCGCCCGCGAGTTGCACGACTCGCTCACGCACAGCATCTCGATCGTCAAGCTCCAGGCGGGCGTCGCGGTCCACCTCGCCCGCAAACGCGGTGAGGAGGTCTCGCCCGCGCTGCTCGCCATCCAGGAGGCGGGCGGCGAGGCGATGCGCGAACTGCGGGCCACCCTGGAGGTGTTGCGCACCGACGAGCCGACCGGCACCCCCGCGCTGCTCGTGGAGCGGGCCCGCGCGGCCGGCCTCGCCGTGGAGCTGACGGTGAGCGGCGAGGAGCGTCCGCTCACGGCGACCGTGGACCGTGCCGCGTACCGCATCGTCCAGGAGGCCCTGACGAACGCCGCGCGCCACGCGGGCCCCGCCAAGGTGGCCGTCCAACTCGACTACAGCACGGACGACCTGACGATATGCGTCGACGACGACGGCGGCGCCGACCCGTCCCGTCCGCCCACCCCGGGCATCGGCCTCACCGGCATGCGCGAACGCGTCACGGCCCTCGGCGGCACGCTGCACGCCGCACCGCGCTCGGAGGGCGGCTTCTCGGTGCGCGCCGAACTTCCGCTGGGCATACCGGAGGAGGTGCCGTGATCAGGGTCGCGCTCGTCGACGACCAGGCGCTGATGCGCGCCGGTTTCCGCGCCCTGCTCGACGCCGAGGACGGCATCGAGGTCGTGGGCGAGGCCGCCGACGGCGAGCAGGGCCTCGCGCTGGTGCGCGCGTCCTTGCCGGACATCGCCCTTGTCGACGTACAGATGCCGGTGATGTCGGGCATCGAGGCCACCCGCCGTATCGCCGCCGACCCGGAGCTGTCCGCCGTACGCGTCGTCATGCTCACCAACTACGGCCTGGACGAGTACGTCTTCGAGGCGCTGCGGGCCGGGGCCAGCGGCTTTCTGCTCAAGGACACCGAGCCCGCCGACCTGCTCCAGGCCATCGAGGTCGTCGCACGGGGAGAGGCGCTGCTGTCCCCGTCCGTGACCCGCACCCTGATCGGCGAGTTCGTCGCCCGGCCCCCGGACCGGGCCACCGCGCCCGGCCTGGAGAGCCTCACCCGCCGCGAACGCGAGGTCACGGCACTCGCCGCGCGCGGTCTGACCAACGAGGAGATCGCCGTGCACATGGTCATCAGCCCGTTCACCGCCAAGACCCACATCAGCCGGGCGATGACGAAGCTGGGCGCCCGCGACCGGGCCCAACTGGTCGTGTTCGCCTACGAGTCGGGCTTGGTGACGGCGCGGGGGAGTGCGAACTGGGGGGTGCGTCGGAGGTGGTCGGGGCGGCAGGGAGCGCAGGGGGGCGTGGGATGATCGCTCGGTGATCGCGACAGACCTGGGACCGTTACGCGCCACCGCCCTCGCCGGTGCGCTGACGCTCGCCGTGAGCGGCTGCGGTCTGTTCACCGAACCCGCCCACAAGCCCAAGGCGGCCCGCTCGCCCGCCGTCGCGGTCCAACAGGCGCACGGCTGCCCGCCGTCCGGGGTGCGTCTTGGCACCGGCCCCGTCGACGGGGCCATGGGGTTGCGGGCCATGACCCTCACCCTCACCAACTGCTCGGAGCGGCCGTACGAGGTGAAGGGCTACCCGGCCGTCCGCGTCCTCGACGAGAAGGGCGCCCCGCTCACGGGCGTGCGGACCGTCGAGGGGACGGACGAGGTGTTCATGGCGCCGGAGGACCCCGGCGCCGCGCCGCTCACGCTCGCCCCGGGCGAGAGCGCGCGGGCGGGCCTGTACTGGCGGATGGCCGCCGAGGACGGCAGGTACCTCCGGGTCGTCCCGCAGCAGGGGCGCGAGGCCCTGAACGTACGGCCCGCGGAGCCTCTCGACATCGGTCCGCAGAACACGCTCGGGACGACGGCGTGGGTGTCCGTGTCCTGAGAGAACGGGACCGGCTGTTGCTGAAAGACCCCGACCGGCTGTTCCTGAAGACCTCGACCGGCCACTCCTGGGAGCGCCCGTCCGGCTACGGCACCCTCGCCGTCCACTCCTGAGACCCGAACTTCGTCCGGGCCAGCTCCTCGGCACGGTTCAGTTCCTCCGTGGTCACCTTGCCGTCCGTCAGCCCGTACCGGCCGCGGAACGAGTCGATCATCCGCCCGATGACCGCCTCGCGCGCGAGCCCGGTCTGCCGGCGCAGCGGATCCACGCGCTTCTTCGCGCTCCTGGTGCCCTTGTCGGAGAGCTTCTCGCGGCCGATGCGCAGCACCTCGACCATCTTGTCGGCGTCGATGTCGTACGACATGGTCACGTGGTGCAGCACGGCGCCGGGTCCGCCGCCCGGCCCGACCATCCGCTTCTGGGCGGCGCCCGCGATCTTCCCCTGCTCCGTGGCGATGTCGTTCAACGGCTGGTACCAGGCCTTGATCCCCATGTCGCCGAGCGCGCCGAGCACCCAGTCGTCCAGATACGCGTAGCTGTCCTGGAACGACAGTCCCTGGACGAGCGCCTCCGGCACGCAGAGCGAGTAGGTGATGGTGTTGCCGGGCTCCACGAACATCGCGCCGCCCCCGGAGATCCGGCGCACCACCTCGATGCCGTGCCGCGCGGCGCCCTCCGGGTCGACCTCGTTGCGCAGGGACTGGAAACTGCCGATGATCACCGACGGGGCGCCCCACTCCCACACACGCAGGGTGGGCGGGCGGCGGCCCGCGGCGACCTCGGCGGTCAGGACCTCGTCCAGGGCCATGTGCAGCGCCGGGGACTGCGGGCCCTCGTGGATCAGCTGCCAGTCGTAGTCCGTCCAGTCGGTGGCGTGCGCGAGCGCCCGGCGCACCGCGATTCCGATGCCCTCCGAGGTCAGCCCGTACATGACGGTGCCCTCGGGGAGCGCGGCGTCGACGCGAGCCGCGAGGCCCGTCGTGTCGGTGTCCGCCGGGGCGCCGTTCAGCGCGTGGTTCACGGCGTCCAGCGCCTCGTCCGGTTCGAGGAAGAAATCACCCGCCACGCGCGCGTGGCGCAGCACTCCGTCCTCGACGTCCAGATCCACCACGACGAGCTTGCCGCCGGGAATCTTGTACTCACCGTGCACCGATGCGCCTCCGTTCCGTCCCAGGAGCGGCAACGTCCACCTGCGATGATTGATTCCGGTCGGCGCGGGCCCGGCTCCGCGGGGTTCGCCATGTTCGGCATAACCGATCGACACCCTGATCGTGATGGCGTTGGCTGGACGGCATGCCAGAACTGCGTACCGATCGTCTCCTGCTTCGCCGGTGGCGGGAGTCCGACCTCGAACCGTGGGCGGCGATGAACGCCGATCCCGAAGTGCGAGAACACCTGGGGGAACTGCTGACGCGGGAGCAGAGCGATGCCGCGGTGGCACTCATGCGGGCCCAGTTCGACGAGCGAGGCTTTGGGTGGTGGGCGCTCGAAGCACGGGAGACCGGTGAGTTCGTCGGCCGCGTCGGCTTGGACCAGGTGGGCGAGGACATGCCGTTCGCGGGGGTTGATGTCGGATGGCGGTTGACGCGTTCGGCGTGGGGTCACGGTTACGCCACCGAGGCCGCCCTGGCCTGCCTGGCCTTCGGCTTCGAGACCCTGGGGCTGTCGGAGGTCGTTGCGTCGACGACCGTCAACAACCTTCGTTCCCAGGCGGTGATGCGCCGGATCGGCATGACCCGGGACCCGGCGGACGACTTCGAGGATCCGAGCGTGCCCGAAGGGCCACTTCGTCAGTGTGTGCTGTACCGGATCCCCGCCCTCAGGATCCTCGGAGGCGGGTCATGAATCGGGATGCCGATCGCCAATGGTTCGGGCTCTGGTGGCGTTGGACCTTGAACGAGTCAACGTTGACTCTGAAAGACTGTTCACCCCTAGGTTTCTCGGACGGTGCCGCCTGAGCGACAGCGAACGGGACGCTCCATGACAAGGATTGAGTGATGGCACGACTGAGCGTCGATATTCGCCCCTCGTGGATAGCCCGCCCTTTCCATCTGGTTTTCACCCGCCCGTTCATGGACATCGACGGGACTGAGTTGGCGGCGCAGTGGGGGACGACGGAAGTCCCGGTCACGACGGGTCCGCACGAAATGGCCGTGTACTTCCGCTACCGCGGGCAGAAGGCCGCCCGCCTGGGTATCGGGAGGGCCGAGTTCGCGGTGCATGGTTCGGCGGACCCGGTGGTGGTGAGGGCGGCCCTGGGCATCCGCAACGGAAGCCCCTTCAAGGTCACGGTCGGCTGACCGGGTCAACTCGTGGTTCTCGTAGGCGAATTCGACGATGGAGCGGCCCTCCGGCGTCTCGTCGGCCAGGCTGGAGAGGAGCGCGGCCTGCGCCAGTCGCTCCATGGGGACCGCCCCGACCGGGAGGAACGCGCTCGCCCGCCGGTTGCCGAAGGTGATCGTGCCGGACGGGCAGTCCTCCGCCGAGGGGAAGTTCGGCGGAGGTCCAGGGAAGGGACTCGGTGTTACAGCCCGACGTCCCGGCGGCTCATGTCGTCCAGCGACTCACGCCGTACGAGGACCCGCGCGATGCCGCCCGACACCGCGACCACCGGCGGGCGGCCGACGAGGTTGTAACCGGAGGCCATGGACAGGTGGTAGGCGCCGGCCGCCGGGACGGCCAGGAGGTCACCGGGGCGTACGTCGCCGGGGAGGGCGACCTCGTCCGCGAGGACGTCGCCCGCCTCGCAGTGTCGGCCCACGACGGTGACGAGGCGGGGTGGTGCGCAGGAGGGGCGGCCGACGAGGCGGGGTGCGTAGCGCACTCCGTACAGCGCGGGCCTGGGGTTGTCGCTCATACCGCCGTCGACCGCGACGAAGGTGTGCGCGCCGGTGCGTTTGACGGCCAGCACCCGGTAGACGGCGACCCCGGCGGGGCCGACGATGGCCCGGCCGGGTTCGAGGGTGAGCCGGGGCACGGGCAGTCCGGCGCGGGCGCAGCCGTCCTCCAGCTCCGCGCGGACCCGCCCGGCAAGGACGGAGATGTTCAGGTGTTCCTCGCCGGGGCGGTAGGCGATGGCGTGGCCGCCGCCGATGTTCAGCTGGGGGAGGGCGATGCCGTGCTGGTCGCGGATGCGGGCCAGCAGTCCGACCATGCGCCGCACCGCCGCGACGTACGGTTTCACGGCGGCGACCTGTGAGCCGATGTGACAGTGCAGGCCGACGAGTTCGAGATGCGGCTGGTCGAGTATCCGGGTGACGGCGTGCTGCGCGGAGCCGTCCGTGAGCGACAGGCCGAACTTCTGGTCGTCGGTGCCGGTGCGTACCTTGGCGTGTCCGCCGGCCGCGATGCCGGGTACCACGCGCACCATCACCGGCTGGCGGGTCCCGGCGGGTGTGATCGCGGCGAGCCGGGCGATTTCGGAGGCGCTGTCCACGACGATGCGTCCGACACCGAGCCGGAGGGCTGTGCGGAGGTCCTCGGGACTCTTGGCGTTGCCGTGCATCACGATCTTTTCCGGCGGGAAGCCGGTGGTGACGGCGAGCGCGAGTTCGCCGGCGGAGCAGACGTCCAGGCCCAGGCCCTCTTCCTGGACCCAGTGGGCCATGGCCCGGCACAGGAACGCCTTGGCGGCGTAGACGATGTCGGCGTCGGGGAACGCGGTGCGATACGTGCGGCAGCGCTCGCGGACCTCCTGCTCGTCGAGGACGTAGACCGGGGTGCCGAAGCGGTCGGCGGCCTCGGCGAGGGAGACTCCGCCGACGGAGACGTCCCCGTGCGGTTCGGGGCGGGCGGAGCGGGGCCAGACGGAGAGGCCTTCGGCGTCTCGCGCGTCGGCGTGGGCTGCTTCGCCGGGGCTGTCGGCCCCGGGTGCCGGGTGCAGTTCCTGAGCGGGCAGTTCCTGAGCGGGCAGTTCCTGAATGGACATGACGCCTCCTCAGCCGATCAGCAGGTTCAGGCACGCGACGACGGCGGCGGCGCCGGTCACCCGCAGGGCGCCGACGTGCTGGGGATGCCAGCGGCGCCAGGAGTTCTCGCGCTCACGGACCGTGGCCGCGGTGCGGTCGGCCGAGGGGGCGGAGAACTGCGGGTCGACGGTGAGGGCGGTGACGCCCAGAGGCGCGGCGAGGGCGCGCAGTGCGGGTTCGGAGAGCCTGATGGAGGCCTGGTCCGGGCCCAGTGTGGCGGTGAGTTTCGCCGCCGAGGTGAAGCCGGCGGCCGTACGGCCGCCGAGGGGGGTGCGGAAGAGGCGGGCCGTACAGCCCGCGGGCCCCGACCGGACAGGGACGAAGAGAAGTCCGGCCGGGACGCGTTCACAAGGCTCGGGGTCCTCGGAATGCTCGACTGGAGACATGTGCGGCTCCTTGAAGAAGGCGACGTGCGCCGCTCGGGCGGATCTGCCGGGCGCTTCGATGAAGCTATGCCCGCCCGAGCGGGTACGGGGGCCCTCACTGACGGATGCTTGACGGGAAGCCCCCGACCCATAACGCGACGCTGATGGGCAGGAGGGTGCCTGGTCAGCGGCGTGTCCGAGGCTGCGGGCAGAACCGCACCGGCGCAGCACCGAGGCAGCTCCGGGGCAGCCCTCGGCCGCTGGCGGGCAGGACGGGAGCGGCCGAAGGCGTGTCGGCGCGGGATCGTCAGGCAGACCACCGAGGTTCCACGGCACGACAAGGCACCCGGACACAGTGGTCCACAGCGCGTACGGGCGTGTACGGGCGCGTACGGGATCGAGTCGGTTACGTCGTGGGACGCAGTTGCCGCCGACCGGGCAGTCGCGGCCCCGGCCTCCGCAAAGTATCCACACGGGCGGTCCAAGGGGCGTCACCGAACGTTTCCGTGTGACGCTTCACAGCCGCCGGACGCGCAGCACGCCGGTCAGCATCGGGAGGATGAACTCGCCGCGGGCGGTCTCCGGCCCACTCGCGAGGAATGCGCGGATCCGGCCCAGCGTGGCCTCTTGTTCCTGTTCCGGCATTACCAGCACCCCCGCGCGCGTCGCGAGGGTCGCGACGAGGGAGTCGGCGGTGCGGCGCTGCCCGTGCGGGAACTCGGCCTGCTCCGGCGAGCCGAACCGGGCGGCCACGTCGGTCTTTGGAAGGTGCATGTCTGCCGTCTCGGCGCGCCAGCTGGTGGGCGTGTCACGCGGGCCGATGGCCGCGCTCCCGCTGACCCGCGCGAGCCCGGCCACCCACTCGACCCGGTCGTCCATGACGTTCCACAGACCGGCCAGGACGCCGCTTGGTGCGAGGACCCTGGCGATCTCGGGTCCCGCGACGGCCATGTCGAACCAATGCATGGCGTTGCCGGCCAGCACGGCATCGACAGACGCGTCCGGCAGCGGTATCGCCTCGGCACTACCCGACAGGGCACGGACAGCCGGCAGCGAGCGGCGCAGTTCGGCAAGCATTGACGGGTCGGGCTCGACTGCGATGACTTCGGCACCCAGCGCGACCAGCGTGGCGGTCAGCTTGCCGGTTCCGGCGCCGAGGTCGAGCACGCGCGGGCCGGGAGCGGGCTCGAGCGCCCAGCGCACCGCGGCCTGCGCGTAGTCCGGACGGTGCTCGGCGTATGCGACCGCCGCTGCGCCGAACGACGAGGCGTGCAGTAACCGTTCATCCTGGTCCACGCGGTCACGCTATCGGCGCTGTCGGCCACCCCGCCAGACGGCGGCCGGCGACGGCTGACCGTCACTCCGCCTGGATGTGGGCATGACAGATGAAGGCATGGAGTCCTCCCGTTCGGAGGCTGTAGTGACGGGGGAGCGGGCGAGTTCGCGGGGCGGGCGCTCAGGCTTTGGCGCGGAGGATGTCGATGTTGCCCCAATTGGTCCGGGCGCGGATCTTGACGGTGTCCTCGGTCTGCGCCGGGGCCTCGGAGGCGGGGAGCGCGTTGTGTACCTGCCCGCGGTTGGAGCTGACGTCCAGCCAGGCGGCCGTGCCCTCGCGAATACCGACCTCGATGGGACCGTTGGCGGTCTCCAACTGGACGGTGCCGCAGGCGACTTCGGCGACGCGAAGGCCGCCGTTGGTGGTGGTGCCGGTGACCGAGGCCTCGGCGTGCGCGATGTCGATGGCGCCGTTGGCGCCGCTCACCCGCAGCTCGCCGGTGACGGTGCCGACGGTCGTGGCGCCGTGCGAGTTCTTCAGGACGGCGGGGCCGTCGACGAGGCCGACGCGCACGTTACCGGTGCTGCTGGTGATCTCGGCCATGCCTTCGACCCGTTCCACGGTGACCGAGCCGTGCGACGCCTTCAGTTGCAGCGGGCCGGTGGTGTCGAGGCGGACGTCGCCGGCCGAGGTCTTCACCCGGACCTCGCCGAGCCGGCCCTCGCCGAGTACACGGGCCCCGGCGCCGGTCACGTCGATGTTCGAGCCCGCGGGCAGTTCGACCGTCACGTCTACGGTGCCGCCGCGCCCGAGCAGGTTGGCCTTGGGGGTGGTGACGGTCAGGACGCCGCTCGCGCAGGTGACCTCGGTCTGGTCGGCCGTCCGTACGTCCAGGTCCTTCTTCGGGTCGCGGGGCCGCACCTCGACGACGGTGTCGAGGCGCTCGCCCGCGGTGAACCCGATGGAACCGGCGTACACGTAGGCGGTGACCGAAATCGGTTCGGGAGTGTCGAAAGAAGGCATGGCTGTCCCGTCCTCATGAGTCCTTGGGACGTCCCCGTTGGTGGGACGTGGTGTGAGTGAAGTGGTGCGGGCGCGGGCGCGGCTAGCGCACCCAGCCGGTGAAGCTCTGTCCGTTGGTGCGGGTCGTCTCCGTCGTACGCGGCCGCGTGCCGCCGTCGACCGCGGCCGACACGGCGCGCACCAGCCACGCGTTGACCGACAGGCCCTCGCGGCTCGCTGCCTCCTCGGCGCGGGCCTTGAGGTGCGACGGTAGGCGCAGGTTGACGCGGGCGGTGCCGCCTTCGTCGCCGTCGGCCGGGGCCGGGGTCTTGAGTGGTTCGAGGGGCGCGGTCGGCTCCGCGGGGGCACCGCCGTCGGCGGGCGGCAGCGTCACCACGAAGTCGGGGTCCAGTCCGCGCAGCCGTACGTCGACCGAGCCCGGGGCGAGTTCGCGGGTGATCTCGTCCATCGCGGCGGAGAGCACGTTGAGCATGGTCAGTCGGGTCGCCGACTCCAGGGGAGCGGTGAGCCTCTCGGCCAGCTCGCGGGCTGCGTCGCCCCCGGCCTCGGCAGCCACCGCGAGTTCGCGGCGGAGGTTGTCGACATACGGAGTGAGGTCCATGACGCCATCGTGGCACCACTGTGGCGCCACATGCAAGTCCGGGTGGCACTCTGTATAGGAAGGCTTTGAGGGAAGCCGCATAGGAAGGCTTTGAGGGAAGCTGCCCTACCTGCGGAAACGTGAAGAGGGTATCCCGAGCCATTGTGGTGCCATGCGTGCTCATGCGCTGTTGAGAGCGCGGAATGGCGCCGAGTGGCGCCGGATGGTGCCAAGCGGTGCCATCTGCGCTCGCCAGGGCCGGCCTCATTCGTGCCGGAGGCGGGGAAGGAGGGGCGCAGGGCGATCGATAGCCTGCTGGGGGAGCGGAGCGAGGAGAGGTCTGACCCGAACTCCCCAGATACTCCCCGGATAACTCCCCAGGATCGATCCTGAGCGCCGGTCGATCTGGCCGATGAGCGGAAACAGCGAGGTGAGAGGCCGTATGTTCACGACCCGCCCCACCCTCCAGGGCACCTTCGGCATGGTGTCCTCCACGCACTGGCTCGCCTCGCAGTCGGCGATGGCCGTCCTGGAGGACGGCGGCAACGCGTACGACGCCGCCGTCGCCGCGGGCTTCGTGCTGCACGTGGTCGAGCCGCACCTCAACGGACCCGCCGGCGAGGTCCCGATCATCCTCGCCCCGGCGGGCGGCGAGGTGCGTGTGCTGTGCGGGCAGGGCGTAGCGCCCGCCGGGGCGACGATCGCCCACTACAGGGGACTCGGTTTGGATCTCGTACCCGGCACCGGGCCGCTCGCGGCCGCCGTGCCCGGCGCCTTCGACGCGTGGATGCTGCTCCTGCGTGACCACGGCACGAGGTCCCTCACCGACGTCATGAAGTACGCCATCGGATACGCGGAGGACGGACACCCGCCCGTGGGGCGGGTCGGCGAGACCGTGGAGTCGGTGCGTGCGCTCTTCGAGACGCAGTGGACCTCGTCGGCCGAGGTGTATCTGCCCGGCGGGAAGGCGCCGCGTCCCGGCGAACTGTTCCGCAATCCCGCCCTCGCCGCGACCTGGCGCCGGCTGCTCGCCGAGGTCTCCGGGGAGACCGGCCGCGTGGCGCAGATCGAGGCGGCGCGCCACGTCTGGCGCTCGGGCTTCATCGCCGAGGCCCTGGTACGGCAGGCCGGGCGGCCCACCATGGACACCAGCGGAAGGCGCCACACCGGCACCCTGACAGCCTCCGACCTGGCCTCCTGGTCCGCGAGCTACGAGGCGCCCGCGACGTACGACTGGCGCGGTTGGACCCTGTGCAAGGCGGGCCCCTGGAGCCAGGGCCCTGTCCTCCTCCAGCAGCTCGCCCTGCTCCCGCCCCGGCTGCCGCGGTACGGCTCAGCGGAGTACGTCCACCTGCTCGTCGAGGGCTGCAAGCTCGCCATGGCCGACCGGGAGGCCTGGTACGGAGACGCGGCCGAGGTACCCCTCGACGACCTGTTGTCGCAGGAGTACAACGCCGAGCGGCGCGCCCTCATCGGCCACAAGGCCTCCAGCGAGCTGCGTCCCGGCAGCCCCGGAGGGCGCACCCCGACGATCAGCGGCCACGCGCGCGAGGTCGCCACCGGGGAGCCGGGCTTCGACGCGCTGGCGGTGCCGGGCGCGGGCGAACCCACCGTCGCCAGGGCCGCGGGGGAGCCCGAGGTGGCCCGGGACGGCGGCACCCGGGGCGACACCTGCCACCTCGACGTCGTGGACCGCTGGGGCAACATGGTCGCCGCCACCCCCAGCGGCGGCTGGCTCCAGTCCAACCCGGTCGTCCCCGAGCTGGGCTTCCCGCTCGGCACCCGGCTCCAGATGGCCTGGCTGGACGAGGGGCTGCCCAACTCCCTCACACCCGGCCGCCGTCCCCGTACGACGCTGACACCCTCGCTGGCGCTGCGCGACGGAGTCCCGGTCATGGCGTTCGGAACCCCGGGCGGCGACCAGCAGGACCAGTGGCAGACCCACTTCTTCCTGGCCGTGGCGCTGCGCGCCGAGGTACGCGGCGGGCTCGACCTCCAGGGTGCGATCGACGCCCCGAACTGGCACAACGACAGCTTCCCGGGCTCGTTCTACCCGCGCGGCATGCGCCCCGGCAGCCTCACCGTCGAGTCCCGCACGGACGAGGCGGTCGTCGAGGAGCTGCGCCGTCGCGGCCATGACATCCAGGTCGCCGAGGCCTGGTCCGAGGGCCGGCTGTGCGCGGTCGCCCGGGATCCGGAGACGGGTGTGCTGTCCGCGGCGGCGAATCCGCGGGGGATGCAGGGGTACGCGGTGGGGCGCTGATCAGCACGCTCCGGGAATTCACGGCGATTCCACCCGGAGTACACCGGAGGGGTGGGGATTGTCAGTGGCGCGTGTTGTCATGGAGCCATGATCGAAGACATCGAAACCATCGACGAGTTTCTCGCGCACCGCACGTCCGACGTCGAAGAAGCGGTCCGGCAGGCGGCCGCCGCCGAGATCATGCCGCGTTTCAGGCAGCTGACCGCGGACGAGATCGACGAGAAGAGCGGCCCGCACGACCTGGTCACGGACGCCGACCGCAAGGCCGAGGAGTACCTCACCGAGGCGCTCGCCAAGCTGCTGCCCGGCTCGGTCGTGGTCGGCGAGGAGGCGGTCCACGCCAATCCGGCGACGTACGAGGCGATCCAGGGACAGGCCCCGGTCTGGATCGTGGACCCGGTCGACGGCACCCGCCAGTTCGTCCACGGCGACACCGGTTTCTGCACGCTCGTCGCGCTCGCCGTGGGCGGGGTCGTCCAAGCGTCCTGGACCTATGCCCCGGCCCGCGACCAGCTCGCCGTCGCCGTGCGCGGCCGGGGTGCCCACCTCGACGGCGAACTGCTGCGCCCGGGGGCGCCCACGCCCGGCCGTGACCTCGAGATAGCCACCTCCCATCCCGACTACACCACCGACGAGCAGAAGCGCGCTCTCCTCGGACTGCGCACCGAGGGCGTGCGGCCGCGTCCCTGCGGTTCGGCGGGGCTGGAATATCTGGCCGTCGCCCGTGGCGAGTTGGACGCGACGGCCTTTTCTTGGGAGGCGGCCTGGGACCACGCGGCGGGCCTGCTCCTCGTCGAGGAGGCGGGCGGCGCCCACCTGACCCTCACCGGCGAACCCTTCCGCATCACGGGAGGCAACACCCTCCCCTTCACGGCGGCCCGCGACGAGGCCACGGCCCGACGGGTACGGGGGTTGCTGACCGCCGGCCTCTGACCCCACCGACGGTTCCGGAGGCGGCGTGAGGCGGTCGGTTCTGAGGGTGGCGGGCGGGTGCCTGGGCCGACGGCGGCGCGCGACGGCCGGTCATGCGGATGGCAGGGGGTTGACCGGATCGACGGCCACGCGAGTGGCCGCGTGTCACGGGGGCGCCCACGGCTCTGAGGACCGTGCCGGGCAGCGGCCCATCCCGAGGACAGTGAGAGGCCCGGGGGCGACGGCCGCGTGAGCCGGCCGCCGCTCAAAGCGCCGGGAGCCCGGCGATACCGATGGCTTTGCAGGGGCAGCCGCCTGGCCGCCGACGCCCCGAGTGAACTTGCCGCTGCTGACAGCGGCCGAAGCCCGGCGATTTCGGCGAAGGTGGAGGCGGAGGCCTGACGGCGCCGACGGCCGCACGAGCGGCCCGAGGCCGACGACGGCCGGGGCCGGTGGGCGACCTACGGCCCCAAACGTGACCGCCCCCGGCGCGACCGCTTCGGCGTGACCGCCCCGACGCGACCGCTTCGGCGCGACGGCCTCGACGGTGCCGGACCGGACGACCCCGGGCCCAAGAACCCCAGACCCAAGCCCTCTGGACCCTGGCGGGTCCCGGACCCTGGCGGCTCTCTGGACCCCGGCGGGTCCCGGACCCCGGCGGCCCAAGGCCCGGCGGGTTTCTGGAGGCGGGCGGCCTTCCGACCCCAGCGGGTCCCGGGTCCCGGCAGCCCTCCGACCCCAGCGGTCCTGGACCCCGGCGGCCCAAGGCCCGACGGGTTCCCGGACCCCGACGGGTTCCCGGACCCGGCGGCGCCAGACCCGTCGGCGCCAGACCCCGCCGATGGCCCCGACCCCGCCGCCTGCTGAAGGCCCCGCCCCCCGAGGCGGCTCCGGGAACCCGGTGTCGGTCGGTATCGGGGATGGCCGGTGCTGTCGGGCAACGGTGCCTTGGTGAAAGCCGCCGTTCGCCGGACGACTCCCCGTCTCCCAACCCCCCGCGCCATCAAGGCTGTCAGTCCCCCGGCATATCCTGATGTCCAGTGGCCGTCGGCTGACAAAGGAGTCCGAAGGTGCCGTCGATGCTCGATGCGGTCGTGGTGGGTGCGGGGCCGAACGGACTGACGGCTGCCGTGGAGCTGGCCCGCCGTGGCTTCTCCGTGGCCGTGTTCGAGGCACGGGACACCGTGGGCGGCGGCGCCCGCACCGAAGAGCTGACACTCCCGGGCTTCCGGCACGACCCCTGTTCCGCGGCCCACCCCCTCGGCATCAACTCACCCGCCTTCCGAGCGATGCCCCTGGAGCGGTACGGCTTGGAGTGGCTGCACGCGAAGCTCCCGATGGCGCACCCGTTCCCCGATGGCACCGCGGCGGTGCTCGCCCGCTCCGTGGCCGAGACGGCGGCCTCGTTCGGCCCGCGCGACGCCGGTGCGTACCGCAGACTGGTCGCCCCCTTCCTCCCCAAGTGGGACACGCTGGCCCACGACTTCATGTCCCTGCCACTGACCGCCCTGCCCCGTGACCCGGTGACGCTCGCCCGCTTCGGTCTGGCCGGGCTGCCGCCCTCGACCTGGCTCATGCGGCGCTTCCGCGACGCGCGGGCCCAGGCGCTGTTCGCCGGTCTCGTCGCACACGTCATGGCCCCGCTCGACGGCATCGCCACCGGCGCCGTCGGCCTGGTCTTCGCGCTGGCCGCGCACGCCCGCGGCTGGCCCGTCGCGCGCGGCGGCTCCCAGTCCCTGTCCGACGCGCTCACCGCGTACCTCAAGGACCTCGGCGGCACCGTCCACACCGACTACGAGGTGAAGCGTCTCGACGACCTGCCGCCCGCCCGCGCCTATGTCTTCGACACCTCACCCGCCGCGCTGTCCCGCATCGCGGGCTTCGGGCGGTACTACGAGGACTATCGCTACGGGGCGGCCGTCTTCAAGATCGACTACGCCCTGGACGGCCCCGTCCCCTGGACGGCCGAGGAGGCACGCACCGCCGGGACGGTGCAGGTGGGCGCGAGCCGCGCCGAGATCGCCACCGCTCTGCGCGCGGCCTCGCGCGAGGGCCGGGCGCCGGACGCCCCCTTCCTGATCACGGTGCAGCCCAGCGTCGTCGACCCCTCCCGGGCCCCCGAGGGCAAGCAGGTCTTCTGGGCGTACGGACACGTTCCGAACGGCTGGACGGGTGACCTCACGGACGCGATCGAGCGGCAGCTGGAGCGGTTCGCGCCCGGCTTCCGCGACCGCGTACTGGCCCGCGCCACCGCCGGCCCGCGCGAAATCGCCGCGCGCAACGCCAACTACGTGGGCGGCGACATCGGTTGCGGCGCCGCCTCCGGACTCCAGCTCCTGCTGCGGCCCAAGCTCTCCCTGTTCCCGTACAGCACGCCGCACCCGGCCGTCTTCATCTGCTCCTCGGCCACCCCGCCGGGCCCCGGTGTGCACGGCATGTCGGGGCACAACGCGGCGAAGGCCGTGTGGCGGCGCCTGCGCCAGTCCTGACCAGGGGCGGCCGCCAGTCCTGACCAGGGGCGGCGCAAGCCGTCACATCCGTACCTCGTTTCACAGGAAGAAAGCGCTGTCACGTGTCTCGACAACGTCCCGCCCCGGCCTGATCATGCGATGGGGCCGTGGCATGACCGTGACAGGAGACTTCCACATGATCAAGCGCAGATCGGTGCTGGCCGCGGCGGGTGGTGCGCTGCTCGGCAGTGCGCTGGCCACGGGCACCGCTCGGGCCGACGCGACCATCGGGGTCAACCCCGGTACGACGTACGGCAGTTGGGAGGGCTGGGGCACCTCCCTCGCCTGGTGGGCCAATGTGTTCGGCGCCCGGGACGACTTCGCCGACATCTTCTTCACCACCAAGTCCGTCGCGTACGGCGGCAAGACGCTGCCGGGCCTCGGCCTCAACATCGCCCGCTACAACCTGGGCGCGTCCAGCTGGAACACCGTGAGCGGCGCGAGTATGGTCGCCTCCGCCAACATCCCCGCGTTCAAGCAGATCGAGGGGTACTGGCAGGACTGGAACAACGAGGACCCCACCTCCTCCGCCTGGGACTGGACGGCCGACGCCAACCAGCGGGCGGCCCTGGTCAAGGCGACCCAACGCGGCGCCGTCAGCGAGCTGTTCGCCAACTCGCCGATGTGGTGGATGTGCCTCAACCACAACCCGTCCGGCGCGTCCGGCGGCGGCAACAACCTCCAGTCCTGGAACTACCGTCAACACGCCTCCCACCTGGCCGCGGTGGCGCTCTACGCGAAGAACAACTGGGGCGTGAACTTCAGCTCCGTCGACGCGTTCAACGAGCCCTCCTCCAGCTGGTGGACGGCGACGGGCACCCAGGAGGGCTGCCACATGGACGCCACCGTGCAGGCGGCCGTCCTCCCGTATCTGCGCAGCGAGCTCGACAAGCGCGGTCTGACCGGCACCCTGGTCTCCGCGTCCGACGAGACGAACTACGACCTGGCCCGCACGACGTGGAACTCCTTCAGCTCGACCACGAAAGCCCAGGTCAACCGAGTCAATGTGCACGGGTACCAGGGCTCGGGCGGTCGCCGTGACCTCCTCTACACCGACGTCGTCACCACGGCGGGCAAGCGGCTGTGGAACTCCGAGACGGGCGACTCCGACGCCACCGGCCTCACCCTGGCGAGCAACCTCTGCCTGGACTTCCGCTGGCTGCATCCGACCGCGTGGGTCTACTGGCAGGTGATGGACCCCAGCACCGGCTGGGCGATGATCGCCTACGACCAGAGCACCCTCCAGCCGACGACCGTCCAGACCAAGTACTACGTGATGGCCCAGTTCAGCCGGCACATCCGCCCCGGCATGACCATCATCGACACCGGTGTCGGATACGCGGCAGCGGCCTACGACGCGAGTGCGAAGCGCCTGGTCATCGTGGCCGTCAACTCCGGCGCCGCGCAGAACCTCACCTTCGACCTGTCCAAGTTCAGCCAGGTCACCGGAGGCAGCGGCGGACTCGTACGACGCTGGAACACCGTCACCTCCGGCGGCGGCGACCTCTACACCGCCCACTCGGACACCTATCTGAGCGGCAAGACGCTGACGGCGGCCTTCTCCGCCGCGTCCGTGCAGACCTTCGAGATCGACGGAGTGGTCGTCTGACAGTCGGTTATCGCGTGGCGGCCGGAGCGCGATGCGGCGAGGATCGAAGCCCGCATACGAGGAAGCCGAGGCCGTCATGACCGCCATCACCCTGGTCCAGGGAGACATCACCCGTCGGAGCGCCGACGCGATCGTCAACGCGGCGAACTCGTCGCTGCTCGGCGGGGGAGGCGTGGACGGGGCCATCCACCGCCGTGGCGGCCCCGCCATCCTCGCCGACTGTCGCAAGCTCCGCGCCTCGCAGTACGGCAAGGGGCTGCCCACGGGCCGGGCGGTCGCCACCACCGCGGGCGAGCTGGACGCACGGTGGGTGATCCACACGGTCGGCCCGGTCTTCAGTCGTGAGGAGGACCGCTCGGAACTCCTCGCCTCCTGCTACCGGGAGTCGCTGAAGGTGGCCGACGAACTCGGCGCCCGCACGGTCGCCTTCCCGGCCGTCTCCGCCGGTATCTACGGGTGGCCGATGGACGACGCCGCCCGGATAGCGGTGGAGACGGTACGGGCCACGCAGACGGCCGTCGAGGAGGTCACGTTCGTCCTCTTCGACGAGCCGGCGTACGAGGCGTTCGCCGCGCAGGTCCGCTGACCACCCCTTTCTCGCCCTTTCTCGCGGCGGGGTCCGGCTCGGTTAGGGTGCGGGGATGCGGCGGATCTTGGTGGTGGGCAGTACTGGTGCGGGTAAGTCCACGCTCGCCCGGAGCCTGAGCGGCCGCCTCGGCCTGCCGTACCACGAGATGGACGCGCTGTACTTCACCGGCGCCGGGTGGGCCGTGAACGAGAAGCTGAGCGAGGACGTGCTGCGGATCACCGCCGAACCCGGCTGGGTCATCGACTCCATCGGCTGTCCGGAGGTCCGTGACCTGATGTGGGACCGGGCCGACACGGTGATATGGCTGGACTATCCCAAACGGGTCGTCCTGCCCCGCGTCCTGCGCCGTTCCGTCCGCCGCACCGTCACACGCGAGCCGCTGTTCGGTGGCAACAGGGAGACCTGGGCCGGCTGGCTGAGCCGGGAACACCCTGTCCGGTGGGCCTGGTCCCAGCACGCGAACCGGCGCCGCGAAATCACCCGCCGCACCGGCGACCCCCGCTTCGCGCCCCTCGACACGCTTCGCTTCGGCCGCCCCGGTGACACCGCGGCTTGGGTGAAGTCCCTGTAAGGGAGCCGGGCTACTCGAGCCGTGACACCTGGTAGTGGTTGATGTACCAGGACTCCCCCACGCGTCGCACCAGTACGCCGAGTTTGACGTTGAGGGTGGGGCGGTCGGTGAAGGAGAAGTCGACGCTCAGATAACCGAGTACGAGGTCGTCGGTGAGGCGTCTAATCTCGAGAATCCGGTACGCGGCGGCCATGCCGATGGGCTGGGAGGCGTAGTACGCCGCGACGCCCGGCCTTCCGACGCTGTAAGGGTGCAGCCCTTGGAAGATCGCGTCCTCGGTGAACCGGGCGGCGACCTGCTCCGGCTCGTGCCCGTCGACGGCGGCCTTCCACTGGTCGAGGACGCCGCGCAGGATCGCTTCCGAGTCACTGTCCGTCGTGCTGTTCATCAGGATTCTTCCCTTGTCGTGTTCCGTCAGTGACCGGCGCTCATGCCGCCGTCGACGTGGAGGATCTCGCCGGTGACGAACGGGGCGTTCTCCAGGTAGATCACGGCATCGACGATGTCGCTCGTCTCGCCCATCCGGCCGACCGGGTGCAGCCCGGCGAGGGCCTCGTGGGTTTCCTCGGCGTGCATCGGGGTCTTTATGGTGCCCGGCGAAACGGCGTTGGCGCGGATGCCGCGCGTGGCGTACTCGATGGCGAGGGACTTGGTGGCGGACTGGAGGCCGCCCTTGGTCAACGAGGCGAGTACGGAGGGCACGTTGGAGTCGGCGTTGTCGACCAGGCTGGTGGTGATGTTGACGATGTGGCCGCCGCCCTGGGCGAGCATGTGCTCGACGGCCAGCTGGGTGATGCGGAAGAAGCCGGTGAGGTTCACGCCGGTCGCCGCGGCGTAGTCGTCCTGGGTGTACTCGTGGAAGGGCTTGGCGAGGAAGATGCCCGCGTTGTTGACCAGGGTGTCGACACGGCCGAACCGCTCGACCGCGGTGGCGATGACGCGTTCGGCGGTGGCGGGGTCGGCGATGTCACCCTGAACGGTCACGATGCCCGCCTCGTCGGCGGGAGCGATCGTGCGCGAGGTGGCGACGACGGCGTACCCGAGCTTGCGGTAGGCCTCGGCAATGCCCGCGCCGAGGCCCTGCGAGGCTCCGGTGACGACGGCGACCTTCTGGTTCTGAGAGCTCATGGTGATCTTCTCCGGGTTCCGTGATTCCGCGATGAAGCGGGGCTTCCTGACCGATCGCTGTGAGCACTAGCCGACCGGTCGACTATGTGGAAGTTAGGCGGAGTGGAGAGGAGAAGTCAAAGGTCAACAGGGGTCGGGCCAGGACCGAATTCCTCCCTGCTGGTAGGCGCGGCCTCCCAGTCCAGGTCAGTGGGCCGATGCCCCCTACCGGTGCGGATCCCCGTCCGGCAGCCAGGCGCCCGGGGTGCGGATGCCGAGGTCGCCCACGCCGTCGCAGAGGGCGTCGACGACGGCGAGGACGGCCGGGCGGTCCTCGCTCTCGCGCCAGACCAGCGACCAGGTCCAGTAGATCTCCGGTGCGGTGACCGGGCGCTGGACCAGATCGGGCGGCAGCGGGGTGGTCTGGCCCTTGGGAGAGTTGATCACCGGGCGGCTGCAGCGACGGACGTGATCGAAGAACGCCGGCCCGGTGATGCCGCCGTTGGAGATGCGTACCGCGCGGGCTCCGGTGTCCTGGGCCAGCTCTTCGGCGTAGACGTTCCAGGACGACCAGGAGGTGGTGTCGTCGTCGAGGAGGACGGCGGTGTCCCGGGCGGCCACGTCGCTCATGTCGTCGCCGCCCGCGACGGCGTAGAGCCGGTCGGCGCCGATGAGCCGGGCACGCAGGCCGCGTTCTTCCAGGTCCTCGGTCCGCACCCAGCACACCGCGAGGTCCAGGCCGCCCGCGGCGACCCGGGCGGCCTGGGTGTGCGAGGGCGCGACCCATGCGTCGAGGTGGAGTTGGGCCACGGTGGCGGTACGGGCGGTGAGGTCCGACGGGAGCCAGTTGACGTAGCCGAGCCGTACCGGTTCCGATCCGGACAGTCGACCGGCCCGCCGCTGGAGGTCGTCGGCCCGCTCGAGCAGGGCGCGGGTGTGGGGGAGCAGGGCCGAGCCGGCCGCGGTGAGGGACACGGAGCGACGATCGCGATCGAACAACCGCACGCCCAGGTCGCGTTCGAGTGTCTTGATCTGCTGGGACAGAGAGGGGCCCGCGATCAGCAGGCGCTCGGCGGCCCGGCCGAAGTTCAGCTCCTCGGCGACGGCGACGAAATACCGCAGTTGGCGCAACTCCACGCTCGTCATGCTACGTCGGTGCGAGGCCGCGCCTCCCAGCAGGGAGGAAGCCTGTCGTGGCATCGCCCCGGTGGCGGGCGGACGATGGAGCTCACGGAAGCCCGACGTCGGACGGCCTCAGCGGTCCTCCGGGCGGCCACCATCACCCCACGCGGCGTTCCGGGCCCGCCGGACGCCCCATCGAGCGGAGCAGGACGATGCGAGAGTTCCTGGTCGAGATCACCACCACGATCCCCGAGGGCACCACTCAGGACGAGGTCGACCGGCGGCGCGCCGCCGAGGCGGTCCGTGCCCGGGAACTGGCCGCCACCGGCAACCTGGCGCGGCTGTGGCGCCCGGTCGGCGAGCTGCGCAGCATCGGCATCTGGTGTGCCGGTGACGAGGACGAGCTCCACGAGAAGGTGCTCGGCACACTGCCGCTGCGCCCCTGGATGAGCCTCACCGTCACCGCGCTCGAGTCCCACCCCAACGACCCGGGCCGGACCGACGCCGCGCGGTGACGGCGGGGACCAGTGCCTGCCACGCACCAGGACCTGACATGGACCAGGACCTGAGAAGGATCACGACCCGACATGGACCTCGTCATGAGCGTACGACCCCTGCGCGCCTCCCCGGCCCGAGGTGCCGGCACGCCGCACTCACCCTGGGGGCACGTGGCCCGGGCCGCCGCGGCACTCGCCGCGGGCATGGGAGTCGGCCGGTTCGTCTACACCCCGATCCTCCCGCTGATGCACGCCGGGGCGGGGCTGTCCGCCGGCGCCGGCGCGAACCTGGCCACCGCCAACTACATCGGCTATCTCGTCGGCGCGCTCGTCGGCATCCTGGCCCCCGTGGTGGTCCGCTCGCGGGCCCTGCTGCGCACCTCCCTCGTCGCGCTGACCGGCACCCTGGCCGCGATGCCCGCCACCCACGACACCGCCGTGTGGTTCGCGCTGCGGCTGCTGGCCGGGGTTGCCAGCGCTCTGATCTTCGTCATCGCGGTCAGCTCGCTCCTCGGCCACCTGCGGGAGTACCCGGCTCACCTGGCCGGATGGGCGTTCGGCGGGGTCGGCGCCGGCATCGCCCTGTCGGGTCTGCTCGTCCTCGTACTGCGCCCCGTCGCCGACTGGGGGGCCGCCTGGTGGGCCTCGGCCGCACTCGCCGCGGTGCTCGCCGTCGCCTCGTGGAACCTCCGCCCCGAAGCGCCTCCCACGACAACACAGGCCGCCAAGGCCACCAAGGCCGTCACACTCACTGCGGCAACCGCAGCCACCGCGGATTCCAGCCGCGGGCCGCGCACGCGCCGCTGGTTCACCGCCCTGTTCGCCTCCTACACACTGGAAGGCATCGGCTACATCATCGCGGGCACCTTCCTGGTCGCCGCGATCGAACAGAGCTCCCCTGGACCGCTCGGCGGCGGCGCCTGGGTGCTGGTCGGTCTGGCGGCCGTGCCCTCGTCCGCGCTGTGGGCCCGGCTCGGGCGCCGTTGGTCCCGCCCCGACCTGCTGCTCGCCGCGCTCGTCGTCCAGGCGGTGGGCATCGCCCTGCCCGCCCTGATCGGCGGAGCGCCGGCCGCCCTGGTCTCCGCGGTGCTGTTCGGCGCGACGTTCATCGGGGTCAGCACCCTCGCCCTCGCCACCGGGGCCCACCTGGAGTTCCCCCGCTCCGTCGCGCTCCTGACCGCCGGATACTCCGTCGGCCAGATCCTCGGCCCGCTGGTGGCCGCGCCCCTGCTCCACCACGGCTACCGGCAGGCCCTGATCCTGGCCGCTTCCGTGGTTCTCGTGGCCGCCGCGGCCGCCGCCGTGCTGCGCATCGGCTTCCCGCACCACATGGTGGTAGTGCGAGCCACCGCCCCGGTACGACAGCCCGCACCGACGGAATCCGCCGCGGACGCGGGCAGCCTCCGATGACTCAGACGTGGAGTCCGTCATGACCACACCGCGGGACCTGTTGATGATCGCCATGGACGTCCCGTCCAGCCGACCCGTGGAGCAGGGCGACCTGTCGTTGGCCCTCGCGGGAGCCGAACTGGTCGACCTCATCGAGGCCCAGGCCATCACGCTGGAGGACGACCGCATCGTGCCCGGCGCGCAGTGGACCATGGGCGACCGTCTGTTGGACGGGGCCGTGGCGTCGCTGGTGCGGCAGACGCCGTACGAGTCCGTGGACGACTGGCTGTGGCGCCGCGGCCGTGGGCTGTCCGCGGCCTATCACGCGGACCTGGAGGCGGAGGGACGGCTCGCCCGACCGCGCCACCGCTGGATTCCCTTCGGCGGCGGCCGTACGGAAGCGGCCGACTCGCCGGACCGCAGCCACGCGGACGAACGCTGGACCTCGGGCGAGCCCATCCTGACCGTCCTCGCGGCCGCCGTGGGCATCCACGACGAGTCGACCGAGGAGGCCGCGGGGCTCGTCGACGACTCGGTCCTGACCGTACTGGCCGCCGTCAACGGCGCGGTGACGGAACTGGAAGCGGTACGGCAACGGCGAAGCATCGAAGACGCGGCCTTCGACAACATCTGGCGAGGCGGCGACGGCACTTGAGAAAGGTGAATGTCATAGACAGGCGCACGTTTTCCCGGATTCTCACCGTTGGAACAGCCGGAGCCTCGCTGCCGGTCCTCCCGGCGCCCCCGGTGATATCGGCCTCCGCCTCGGCTTCTCCTTCGGCCCTGGTGGCCGAGCCCGGAACGCACACCTCTTTCGGCCCGCTGAAGCAGATCCGTGCCGGAGAGCTGAACATGGGATATGCGGAGGCCGGCCCCGCTCACGGCCCCGCGGTCGTCCTGCTGCACGGCTGGCCCTACGACATTCACAGCTATGTCGATGTGGCTCCCAGGCTCGCCGCGGCGGGCTACCGGGTGATCGTGCCGTACCTGCGCGGCCACGGCACCACACGGTTCCGTTCGGACAAGACGTTCCGCAACGCCCAGCAGTCGGTGATCGCGCTCGACATCATCGCGCTCATGGACGCGCTGAAGATCGAGAAGGCGATCCTGGCCGGCTTCGACTGGGGAGCGCGGACGGCCGACATCATCGCGGTGCTCTGGCCGGAGCGCTGCAAGGCCCTGGTCTCCGTGAGCGGTTATCTCATCACCGACCGCGAAAGAAACAAGGCGCCGCTGCCGCCGCAGGCCGAATGGGCGTGGTGGTATCAGTACTACTTCGCCACCGAAAGGGGTCGGCTCGGCCTCGCACAGTACAAGCACGATTTCGCGAAACTCATCTGGAAGAACGTCTCCCCGACCTGGCACTTCGATGACGCCACATTCGATCGGACCGCGACCGCCTTCGACAATCCGGACTGGGTTCCCATTGTGATCCACAACTACCGGTGGCGACTGAGTCTGGCCAAGGGTGACCCGCGATTCGACCGTCTGGAAAAGCGGCTTGCCGAGAGTCCCGCCATCTCGCTGCCTACGATCACCCTTGACGGCGAACTGGATCCCTTCACGCCGCCGGGAAACGGCGCCTCTTATCGCGGTCGTTTCACGGGCGCGTACGACCACCGGACGCTGAAGGGCATCGGTCACAACCTGCCGCAGGAAGCCCCTGAGGCATTCGCCGAGGCGGTCGTCGACGTCAACGCCCTCTGAAACCCTCTTAACGGTGTCGTGGCGGGCGTCAGGCGCCTGCCGCGGCCTCCTGCGGGGCGCGGGTGCCGAGCAGGGCCAGGCAGTTCGCCCACAGGGGGCTGAGCCGCCGGGTGTTGTTGTAGAGCTTGGCGAACAGCACCTGCCCCTCCAGTTGTGCTACCACCGCCCGTGCCGCTTCATGGCTGTCGAGGGTGGTGACCTCCTCGCGCTCACGAGCCTCGGTGATGACCGACTCGACCATCTCGACCTGCGCGTCGAAGATCTCCTGCAGGCGGGTGCGGATGGGCTCGGTGTGGTTGCTCATCTCCAGGGTGAGGTTCCCGAACAGGCAGCCGGACACGGTGCCGCAGCTCTGCTGGCCGGCGCGCTGGTCGGCCTCCGTCTCCTCGAACAGCCGGTACAGCCGCCGCAGGGGTTCCTCGTCGCTGTTCAGGACGCGTGTCCAGGCGCTCTTCTGGGCGTCCCAGTGTTCGTCGAGCACGGCCAGGGCGAGGGCTTCCTTGGACGCGAAGAAGTAGTAGAAGCTGCCCTTGGGCACGCCGGCCGCCTTGCAGATCTCGGCCACCCCCAGCGCCGAGTAGCCGCGCAGCTCGATGAGCGACTGCGCGGCGCTGAGGATCTTTTCCCTGGCGTCGCTGGTTCGTCCCATGACGCAATTGTACGACCGGTCGACTATCTCTGACTGCGGTCGCGTCCGTGCGGTGAAACCGTCTGATCGGGTGGTGTGGAAGCACGAGCTCCGGCGGCGGGGCGAGGGCGTGCCGCCACGGGATGCGCGTGAGCCGTTCCGGCGGGGTGGCGGGTCTGTTGGGGTGGGTACATCGCCACGCTCACGCAAGCGGGTGACGGGGGAGCCTCCATGACCGAACTGCCCAGCGAGGACGCACCGACCGACGCCGGGTCCCAGCCGGAGGCCCGGCCCGGAGCCCGGCCCCAGGCCCAGCCCGGAGCCCGGCCCCGGGTCCAGCCCGAGGTCCGACCCGAGGACCAGCCCAATGCCCGACGCGGGCCCCAGCGCCATCCCAAGCCTCAACCCGGCTCCGGGGCTCAGCCCAGTCTCCACCCCGGTCCCGGGGCACAGCCGAAGCCTCAACTCGGCCCCAGGCTCCAGCCCGGGGCCGAGCCCGGGGCCGAGCCCGAGCCCGAGCCCGGGGCCGAGCCTGAGGCCGGGGCCGGGGCCGAGCCCGAACCCCACCTCGGTCCTGCGCCCGGCCCGTATCCCGGCCTCGGTCCTGCGCCCAACCCCCACCCCGGCCTCGGTTCTGCCCTCAACCCCAACCCCAACCCCCACCCCGTGCCCGAGCCCGTGCCCGAGCCCCAACCCCAGCCCGGATCCCCGCCCTACCCCCCATCGCCCCGCGTAGAGTTCGCGGAGCTTCTGGAGGCGGAGTTCGTTCGTCGGTGGCCAGGGCGCTCGGCGGGGCTGGACGCCGTGCACCGGTACGCGATGGTCCCGCCGGGCAAGCTCCTGCGGCCCTCGCTCGTGCTGCACGCGGCGCTCACGGTGGGTGGGGAGCTGGACGCGGTGCTGCCCGCCGCGGTCGGTATCGAGGGGGCGCACGTCGGCAGCCTCCTGCACGACGACATCATCGACCGCGACACCGAGCGGCGCGGTCGCGCGGCCGTCCATACGGAGTTCGGACCCGCCCAGGCCGTCGTCGCGGGCAACGCCCTGTTCTTCTCCTGGTTCGCGGCGCTTTCCGAGTGCCGCCGCCTGGGAGTGCCCGCCGACCGTGTCGCGCGCGCCGTGGCCGTGCAGGCCGAGGCCGGGGTGGCGATCTGCCGGGGCGCCTTCGACGAACTGGCGATGCGCGGTGACCTGGAGCTGGGCATCGACGCGTATGTGGCGATGGCCCGGGCGAAGACCGCCGTGCTGCTGGCGGCCGCCTGCCGCGTGGGCGCGATCCTCGGCGGTGGCGACGCCCCGACCACGGAACTGCTCGGCGACTTCGGTGACCACCTCGGGATCTGCTTCCAGATCCGCGACGACGTGCAGCCGTACGACCCGATCGCCGCGCGCGCCATGGGCAAGCCCTCCGACAGCGACGTACGCAACCGCTGTCCCACGCTGCCCGTGCTGATCGCCCACCGCCGCGCGGACCCCGAGAGCCGCGCGGCGCTGCGCCACGCCCTGCTCGACGAGACCGAACCGGCGCTCGCCCTGTGCCGGATCCGCTCCGTGCTGGAGCGGACCGGAGCCCTGGACACCGCGCACGCGATGGCCGACGACTACGCGCGCAGGGCCCGTGAACTCCTCACCCGGTTGCCCGCCACCGCCCACGTGGCCCACGTCCGCGCCCTGGCGCTCCTCACCCGACCGGCGCACTGAGGCGTACCGGATCACCCAGGAGCCTGAGAGGGACGCCTGCGCGGAACGACCTGGAGGCATGATCGCGCGTTCAGGATCCGTTCAGGCTGCGCCTGCCACGTTGATCGGTGTGGCGCGCAGGAATGCGCGACACTGAGCCGATGGACACGCGCCCTCCTTCGGCCGTGGCCTTGGGGGGACGTCGTGCACCCCCCAGGAGCAAACGTTGGACAAGACGGAATTCGTCGCCGCGCCCCAAGTCGCCGACCCCGGCACCTCCGTGATGAAGAAGCTGCCAGAGGTGACCCTGGCCTTCTGGATCATGAAGATCGCCGCGACGACACTCGGCGAGACCGCGGGCGACCTGTTCGCGCAGACCCTCAAACTGGGCTACTTCCTGACCACGATCCTGCTGTTCCTGGTCTTCGTGGTCACGCTGGTCGTACAGCTCAGGTCGCGCCGGTACAACCCCTTCTTCTACTGGACGGTGATCCTTTCCACCAGCATGGCGGGCACCACGATGTCCGACTTCATGAACCGTGACGCCAGCGCCGAGTACCTCTCCGACGGGGCCACCTCGCTGGGCTGGGGTCCGCAGGGCCTGGGACTCGGGTACCCCGCGGGCGCCGCGATCCTGATCTCGCTGCTGGTCGTGATCTTCACCGTCTGGAAGTTCACCGGGATGACGTTCGTCATCCGCGACATCGTGACCTTCCGGGCCGAGGCCCTGTTCTGGTCGGCGATCCTGGTGTCGAACACCCTCGGCACCTCGATGGGCGACTTCCTGTCGGACAGCTCCGGGCTCGGTTACGCGGGCGGCGCGCTGCTCGTCGCCGGGCTGCTCGCGGTCCTGGTCGCGCTGATGCGCGTCCCCGCGGTGCCGAACGTGGTGCTGTTCTGGATCGCCTTCGTCCTCACCCGCCCGCTCGGCGCGACCGCGGGCGATTTCCTCACCAAGCCGACCGCCAAGGGTGGGCTCGACCTCGGTACGGCGGGTTCGTCGGCCGTGCTGTTCGCGCTGCTCGTCGGCCTCATGGGCTACGCCCACCTGCGCGAGCGCAGGACGCTCGCCACCTGAGATCCCTCCGCTACCCCGGCAGGCTCTCGCCGAGCAGGCGGAGCAGATCGCCGGTGGCGTCCAGCGCGCCGAGCGCGGGCAGGGCGCCGAGGGTGAGGACGGCCACGCCGATGGGCCACAGGTTCGGCGGCGGGGCCGTCTGCAGGGCGGCGATCCGGCGGGTGACCGCGTGCTCGGAGAAGCTCAGGGCACAGCCCGGCCGGGCGCGTTGGGAGACGAGGGCGGCCCGGGCGAGGGCGCGGGCGGTGGTACGGCGGTCCCCGACGCGCCGGGCGGCCTCCTCGTCGGCCCAGCGCTCCACCAGGAAGGCGACGGTGGTGCGCACGGGCGCGAGCACCGGGTTGGCGGCGGCGGCCAGGGTCACCGCGGTCGACAGTACCGAGTGGCGGTGGGCGAGATGGGCGCGCTCGTGGGCCAGCAGTACACGCCGCTCCGCCGGTTCCAGCGCGCCGAGCATGGCGGCCGTGACCAGGATCCGGCCCGGCGTGCCGGGGATCGCGAAGGCCCGGGGCGTCGGGGAGGCGGCGACGATGAGTTCGCTGTCGGGCGGATGTCCCTCACACAGCCGCTCGAGGACGCGGCGGGTCGCGTAGTGGGCGCGCAGAGCGCGAACGAGCCGGAAGCCGATCAGCCACAGGAGCAGGATCGCGGCGACCGCGATCGCCATGGGGACCGGTTCGGGCAGCCGCCGTCCGTCCTCGCCGGCCTCCATGGCCACGTGCGGCGCCTCGTTGACCAGGGTGGCGGCGAGCAGGAGCAGCGCCCAGGTGGAGGCGGTGGCGGCCAGTACGGCGGCGATGGTGAGGACCCGGGCGGCCAGCGCGGGGGAGACCTTGAGGCCCACCTGCGGCGCGACGGCCGTCAGCAGCAGCGGCAGGATGAGGGGGATGTAGACGTCGATCCTCACATCCCGCTCCCCCCGAGGAGATCCCGCAGGGCCTCTTCCTCGTGGGGGCTCAGGCCGGTGACGAACTGCTGGAGGGCCGCGATCGGGTCGGGTCCCCGGTCGAGCGCCTCGTGCATGGCCTCGGCGGTCAGTTCGGCGGCGTTCTTGGCGGGCCGGTACGCGCCGCGTCGGCCGTCGACGTCACGCAGGACCAGACCCTTGTCGTACAGGCGTTTGAGGATGGTGTGAACGGTGTTGTAGGCGAGGTTGCCGCCGATCTCACCCTGGATGTCGGCAGGGGTGAGGGCCTCGTCGGTGGCCCAGAGGGCGGCGAGGACCTCGCTCTCCAGCTCGCCGGCGCTGCGTCGTTCCGCTCTGCCATGGGGGCCTGTGCGAGCCATGTCCGTCACCTTACAGCGTGTAGGGGTGCGGGGGTGGTGGGGCGTACGAGTGCGCCCAGGGGCGGTATGAGGGCGTGCCCCCCGGGCCGCATCCCTGACATCCTCTGCGTCCCCGCTCGATCCACGGTAACTTGGCCGTGTTTTGCGCAACTTCCTGCTCCACCCTACGTCTTGTAGGGTGGAGGGCCCTACAGATTGTAGGGTGAAGGGTGGATGATGGCCAAGACTGTGAACCGTCCGTTCGTCGGCGCCGATCGCTCCAGTCCGACCTCGACGGGACGCATCTCCGGACGGCCGCACGGCCAGCAGTGGCTGGCCCTGCTCGCGGGCGCCTTCACCCTGGCCCAACTGATCCTCGTACGGCCGGGCATGGGGCTCGGCTGGGACGAGACCGTCTACGTCAGCCAGGTCGGCTCACACGCCCCCGCCGCCTTCTTCAGTGCCCCGCGCGCCCGCGGAGTGTCGCTGCTGGTGGCACCGATCGCGTCCTGGTCCTCGTCCACCGCCCTGCTGCGCGTCTATCTCGCGGTGCTCTCCGGACTCGGCCTGTTCGTGGCGCTGCGCGTCTGGCGCGGACTGTTTCCGATGCGGGTGCTGGCGGCGGCGGGCGCCCTGTTCGCCACGCTCTGGGTGACCCTCTTCTACGGCCCGCAGGCCATGCCCAACTACTGGGTCGCGATCGGCGCTCTGGCCTGCGTCGGCTGCTTCCTGCGCGCCCAGGCCGACCGCTTCGACCGGGCGGCGCTGTGGGGTGTGGGCCTGAGCGCCGCGCTGATGGCGTGGATGCGTCCCACCGACGCGGTCTATGTGACCCTGCCGCTGTTCTTCCTCGTCGTGTGCGTACGCCGCTGGTGGCGCCCGAGGCTGCTGGTGGCGCTCGTCGCGGGCCTGGTCGCCGGCGCGGGCGAGTGGGTCGTCGAGGCGTACGTCAGCTACGGCGGCCTGGCCCAGCGGCTCTCCGACGGGTCCAGCATCCAGGGCGGCCTGGGCTGGAACATAGCCTTCGGCGACCAGATGCGCAGCCTCGGCGGGCGCGTCCTGTGCCGTCCCTGCACCGGGGCGATGCCCGCCCCGCCGGTGATGCTGTGGTGGTTCGCGCTGCCCGTCGTGGCCGTCCTCGGAGCGGTGATCGCCGTCAAGGCCCGGCGCGGGGTGAACAGCCTGCTGCTCCTGGCCTGCGCCGCGATGGTGGGCTTCCCGTACCTCTTCATGATCGGATACGCGGCGCCGCGCTTCCTGCTGCCCGTGTACATCCTGCTGGCCATCCCGGCCGCCGACGCCCTGATCCACCTGGCGACCGCGCCCGGCGGCGGTCGGCGACCGGTGGCCGCCACCCTGGTGGCGCTCGGCCTGGCCGGGCATCTCGTGGTGCAGTTCGCGGTGCTGGAGCACACCGTGCACGGCACCACCGTCTCCCACCAGGACTGGGCCGACACCGCGACGCAGCTGCACCGGCTGGGGGTGAAGCCGCCCTGCATGCTGACCGGCTACGAGGACGTCCCGATCGCCTTCTACACCGGGTGCTCCTCCGTCGACACCGTCGGCCACAACGCCAACACCACCGCCGACGCCATAGTGCGGGCCGGACAGCGGCTCCCGGTCGGCGTGCTGACCACACCGGGCCAAAAGCCACCCGCGTACGCCAGCACGTGGGAAGCGCACCGCGTGGGCCAGCTGATGGTGTACGTCGCCCCCGCCGTCCAGGCAGGCGGGTGACATGACCATCCTTCCGCCCGGCGCCCCGACGACAGCCGCGAGCAGGCGGGTCTCCCTGCATGCCGCGGTGACCCTCGCCATGGTGGTGGGCGCGGTCTGTCTCGGCTGGCGCCACTGGCCGGTGATCGAGACCGGCGCCGGCCGGCTGGCCGTCGCCGACCGCGGCTGGCTGCTCGTGGCGGCCGTCGCCACCATGGCGACCTGGGTGTGTTCGGCGCTCGCCCAACAAGGGGCGGTGACCCGGCCGTTGCCCGTCCGGCGGCTGGTGGCCGTGCAGTTCGCCGCCTCTGCCGCCAACCATGTGCTGCCCGCGGGCCTCGGCGCGGGCGCGGTCAACCTCCGCTTCCTGACCCGGTGCGGTCTGCCGGTCGTCCGGTCGGCGACCGCGCTCGGCGTGAAGGCCACCGCCGGGGCCCTCTCGCGGGGCTTCCTGATCGCCGTGCTCGCGCTGGCCTGCCCCGGCCTGCTCCGCCTGCCGCACATCTCGGCGACGGCGGTCGTGATCGCGCTCGCCGTGCTGGTCACGGCCGCGGTACTGCTGCGCGGACCGTTGCGGCGCGCACTGCGGGCCGTGCTGGCCGACGTCCGCGCCGTGCACGAGGTCCCGGCGCGCGCGGCCGCGCTGTGGGGCGGCTCGCTGGCCTTCGCCGCGCTGCACGCCACCGTGGTCGTCGCGGTGGCCCAGGCCCTCGAACTGCCGCTGCCCCCGGCCCAGGTGGCGCTGGCCTACCTCGCCGCGAGCAGCGCCGCCGTGCTCCTGCCCACGCCCGGTGGGTTCGGTTCCCTGGACGCGGCGCTCGCCGTGGCCCTCACGCTGGCCGGAGCGCCGGGCAGAGCGGCGGCGTCGGCAGTTCTCGGCTACCGACTGCTGACGGTGTGGCTGCCCCTGATCCCGGGGCTGCTGGCACTGGCCGTACTGGCCCGCCGCAAGGTCCTCTGACCCTTCGGCGCGGCCCCGCTGTCGGCGCTCGCCGAATGCCTTGGCGTCTCAGGGCGGTTCAAGCCGGTAACCGTGCCCCCGCAGGGTCGTGATGCGCGGTGTCCGGGACGGACGGGACGCCGTGTCCGTCAGCCTGCGGCGCAGTCCCGCCATAGTGACGTCGAGGGTCTTCGTCGAGCCGAACCAGTTCTCGTCCCACACTTCGGCCATCAGTGTCTCGCGCGAGACGGCCGCGCCCACGTTCCGGGCGAGCACGGCGAGCAGTTCGAACTCCTTGGGCCGAAGCGGGATCTCGTCCTCGTGCAGGGTGCAGCGGCGTGCCGTGATGTCGACGACCATGTCGCCGAGCCGGATCGGCTCCTGCGGCGGCTCGGCGATGGCCCGGCGGCGCAGATGGGCCCGGAGCCGGGCGAGCAGCACGGTCAGACTGAACGGCTTCACCAGGTAGTCGTCGGCCCCGGCATCGAGCCCCGCGATGACGTCGATGTCGTCGGTGCGGGCGGTGAGGATCACGATGAGCAGCTCGGGAAAGCGGGTGCGCAGCGTGCGGGCCACGTCGAGACCGTCCATGTCCGGCAGCCCCAGATCCAGCAACAGCACGTCGTACGACGACCGCGCGGACTCCGCGAGAGCGCCCGCGCCGGTCCGGCTCCACGTCGGCGCGTAGTCGTTGCTGCGCAGGCCCGACTCCAGATGACGGCCGATCGTGTCGTCGTCCTCGACGACGAGGACACGGAGGCGGCTGCGGTCCGGTGCGGCGGGCGTTCGCATGAGGGGCAGCGTAGAGCCGGCGGAGCGCGTGAAGCCGGAGGGAACGTTCACAGGTCTCGGAGTTCCTCCACCGCGGGTCGCCCGGCGGCCCGGCGTACCCCGTTCAGGGCCGCCACCAGCACGGCTGCCGCCGCCGCGAGGGCCGTCAGCGTCAGATAGCCGCCCGGGACGGCGAGACTGGCCGGCGGTGGGTCGAAGACACCGGTCAGGACCTTGA
Source organism: Streptomyces sp. NPDC007896 (assembly GCF_042959425.1). NCBI lineage: Bacteria > Bacillati > Actinomycetota > Actinomycetes > Kitasatosporales > Streptomycetaceae > Streptomyces > Streptomyces sp. NPDC007896. Next base: position 75,331 of record NZ_JBIBKX010000007.1, read on the forward strand.
CCAGCATCTCCGACAGCGCCCAGCCGATCAGCGCGCCGCCCGCGAGGCCCCCCACGGTCAGCAGGATCGCCTCGGTGAGGACCATGCCCCGCAGCTGCCGGGGCCCGGCGCCCAGCACGGTCGCGATGGCGAAGGTCCGGCGGCGTTCGGCGAGCCCGAGCGCCAGGACCAGCCCGCCCGCCCCGGCCGCGAGCAGCACCGCGAAGGCCAGCTCGATCCGGGTGAGCCCGGCCAGATCCACGGAGGTCAGGCTGGTGCCGACGGTGCCACGGGTCTGGGTGAGGTCGGTGACGGTGGCACCGGTGCCCAGCCGGTGACGCAGCCGCGCCGCGACCTGCTTCTGGTGCGTACCACCGGTGTCCAGCAGGAACGCGCCCACCGCGTCGCTGCCGGTCGCCTTCGCCACGTACGAGGCGTTGGCGACGAAGAAGCTGTCCTTCGGCGCGGTCGGGAACTCCTTGGCGACGCCCACGTAGTGGAAGGGCACCGTGCGCAGCGCCTTGGTCCGGGCGTCCTGGATCCGCAGGTTGACCGTGTCGCCGGGCGAGAGCTGGAAGTCGTTGACGGTCTCCGCGCTGACCAGCAGCCCGTCCGGCCGCTGAGCGAGCCGGTTCATGAGGGTGCGGGCGCCGCCGCCGGAGAAATACGCGTCCTGGAGGGAGGTGGCCGAGGCGATCGAGCCGGGGCGCACCCCGTAGAGGTCCTGGAGGTCGGAGCCGACGTACGCGAACCGGTGCTGGAGCGGCTCGACCCGGCGTACGCCGGAGATCTTCAGCGCGCCGGCCGCGCTCGGCGGGGTCTGCGCGCCGGGCGGTTCGGTGACCGTGACGTCGGCGCCGTTGGTGAGCCGTGCGTCGACCTCGGCCTGCTGCCGGTACGTCGAGTTGAAGGTCGCCGTGGAGATCGCGAACGACACCGCGAGCGCCAGCAGCACCACCGAGCGGGCCAGGGGACGGCGGCGCCGGGAGAGGACGGCGGCCGTTGTCCCCGCCAGGTTCGAGGCGAGCGGCCGCGACAGCCGGGTCAGTACGGGACGGCCGTACGTCAGCGCGAGGAGTGTGAGCCGCCACAGCAGCAGGGCGGCGCCGATCCACAGCAGCGCCGGGCCGAGGAACGCCCAGTACGACACGGAGATGCTCGGCACGCCCTCCGGGGCGAGCACCAGGGCGTACTGGTTGCCGGACGAGGCGCGGAAGACCAGCCAGGAGCAGATCAGCAGGACGAGGTCGAGGCCGTACCGCATCCACCACACCGAACCCGGGCGCCGCTCCTGCCTGCGGGTGTCGGCGACCGTCACCGTGCGCAGATCGCGCAGCGCGGGGACGAGGACCGAGCCCGAGGCCACGGCGGCGCCGAGCACGAAGGCGAGGGCGTACCAGAGGATCCACGCGCCCCCCGTCGTCCCGAACGAGGCCGATCCGAAGGCGACACGGCCCGTCAGCGCGGCGATGCCGAGCCCGGCGACGCCACCGGTGACGGCCACCAGGGCGGCTTCGAGGCCGGAGAGGGAGGCGATCCGGCGGGGGCGCATGCCGCGCAGGCGCAGCAGGCCCTGCTCCTGGCGGCGGCGTTCGCCCCCTGCCGCGGCGACCGCGGCGGTCAGCGCGGCGGCAAGGATCGCGCCCGGCACACCGAGGAAGAGGAAGAGGATCTGCGCGTACAGCGCGTCCTGGCGGGCGGAGTCGAGGGCGGCGCCGAGGTTGTTGCCGACGATCACACCGCCCGAGGAGCGGGCCTCCAGGTTGTGGGCGGCGCGGGTCACGGAGGTGAAGGCGGAGGCGGGGTCGGAGGGAAGCCTCGCGTTGCGGGCCGCGTGGATCTGGGTGGTGGCGGGGGCGTGCGCGGTGACGGAGGCGAAGACGGCGGAGGGGAGCAGGACGACGTTGTCCGGGGGCGCGGTGGGCTGGGTCTGGCCGGGGGCGCCGACCCGCTGGAAGAGGGAGTCGGCCTGCGGGAGGTCGACCACGCCGTCCACCCGGACCTGGCGCACGGCGGTGCCGGGGAGCCGGATGGCGACGGTGTCGCCGGGGGCGACGTGCAGGTTGGAGGCGGTCTGCTGGGCCAGCAGGACGCCGGCGGTGCGGCCGGTGAGCGGGCGGATCTCGCCAGGGAAGGCCTGCTGATAGCCGTCGGGGAGGCCGAGGAGCATACCGGGGCCGGTCGTCTGTGTGCTGCCCTGCACGGTTGCCGCGAACGCGCCGCTGTGCGCGAAGCCGACCGGGAGGGCCGTCCTGATGCCGGGTGTCTTCCGCACCAGGGACAGGGAAGCGCCCGGGTCGGCGCCGGGCTGGACCTCGACCTGCCAGTCCACGGCGACCGAGCGCAGGGCACGCTGTGTCATCGTCGCCTTCGACGCGGTGAGGAAGGAACCGAGCGAGGCGATCAGGGCCACGGCCAGGGCGATTCCGGCCAGAGCGGCCAGCAGCCGGCCGGTACGGTGACGGGCGAGACCGCCCGCCCAGGCGGTGATCATGACGCTTCTTCCGTCGTGTCCTGCGGGTCCCCGGTGGTCTCCGCCGTGAGCAACCGGCCGTCGCGCATGGTCAGCCGGGTGCTGAGTCGTGCGGCGACCGCCGGGTCGTGCGTGGTGACGACGAGGGCCGCACCCGTACGGTCCGCCGCCGTGAGCAGGGCGTCCAGGACATGGCCGCCGGTGGCGTGGTCGAGCCGTCCGGTCGGTTCGTCGGCGAGGATCAGCCGTGGAGCCTGGGCCAGGACGCGGGCGACGGCGACGCGCTGGGCCTGGCCGCCAGAGATCTCCTCCGGCAGCCGTTCGGCGAGGTCTTCGGCGCCGACCTGGGCAAGGGCCGCGAGGGCTGTTCGCCGTGCGTCGGGGTCCGGCACCCCGGCCAGCACCAGCGGCAGCGCGGTGTTCTCGACGACGTCGAGGGCGGGGATCAGGCTGTCCCCCTGGAAGACCAGTCCGATGCCACGCCTGATGTCGGGCTCGGGAGCCGACCTGCGATCGTCGGGCTTCGTGCCGGGGCCGATGTCCCGCGGACCGGTCAGGGCGGGCCAACCGACGGTCCCGCTGGTGGGCTGTTCGAGTCCGGCCAGCAGATGCAGCAGCGAGGACTTGCCCGACCCGGAGGGGCCGATGATCGCCAGCCGGTCCCCGGCCCGCACTCGCAGGTGCGCGCCGTGCACCGCCACGACCGCGTTCGCGCCCCGCCCGAAGGTGAGAGCGGCGTCCCGGCAGGCGACGAGTACGTCGCCTGGGACGGCCGTCGGTTCATCCGGAGACATCGTGGGCCCTCCCGTCGTCCAGCGCGATCACCCGGTCGGCGACGCGTACGGCCTCCGCGCTGTGCGTGACGATCAGTACCGCGCAGCCCAGCGCGGCGCGGTCGCGCAGCATCTGGAGGATCAGTCGCTCCGTGCCCCCGTCGAGCTCACCGGTCGGTTCGTCCGCCAGCAGGACGGCGGGGGAGTTGGCGAGGGCGACGGCCAGCCCGGCCCGGGCCAGCTCACCGCCGGACAGCTGACGGGGCAGCGCGTGCGCCCGCCCCGCGAGCCCCACCTCGTCCAGCAACTCCCGTGCGGACACGGCGGGACGACCGCCTACGGCGCTGTGTGCCAGCCGGACGTTGTCGCGCACGCTCAGGTGGGCGACGAGGTTGCGGGTCTGCAGGAGTACGCCGATGTGCTGGGCCCGCAGCCGGGCGCGCTCGGTCTCCGGTCGGTGGCTGATACGTACGCCGTCCACCCGCACCTCGCCGCCGGAGGGCTCGTCCAGACCGGCCAGGCAGGACAGCAGCGTGGACTTGCCCGCGCCGGAAGGTCCGACGACGGCGACCGTCTCGCCGCGCCGCACCCGCAGGGACACCCCGCGCAGCGCGAGTGTCTCCTCCTCGCCGGCCCGGAAGAAGCGGTACAGCTCCCGGGCGGTCAGGGCGTCGTCGTGGGATGCCTCGTGGGTGCGGACGGGTGCGGTGCCCGGCCGGATCGGCATGGCGCTCACGGTCACTTCCACGAGAAGGAGTCGGTGACGATGCGCCACGGGTCCACGTTGTCGGCGTTCACGGGCCCGGACAGGGTGAGGTCCACCTCGTGGCCCTGCCGGTAGAACGCGTACCGCTCGAAGGCGTCGCGCACGACCTTGCCGGTGACCGGGTCCGCCGCGGAGTCGCCCTGGTACTTCAGCAGCACCGCGCTCCCGGCGTGCCGGTTCACCTGCGACACCTTGGGTCCGTCGAACTTCGGTACCTGGCCGCGCAGTCGGGGCACGACCGTGGAGCCGACCGAGGTGACCGTGGGCGCCGAGGAGGCGGACGCGGTGGCGATCTCGACGCGGTTCAGCTTGTCCGTGAAGACGGTCGTACCGCCCTGGCCGGTACGGGCCCAGCCCTCGGGCACCTTCACCGTGAAGGCGCCCCCCGACGGCCGGAAGGCGACGTACGCCTGGTTGTCGGGGATGTCACCGGGCGGATTGGACTCGGTGGGCGCCGGGGCGGCACCGGCACCGGCCGTGGTGGTGGAGGCGGAGCCCGGGCCGGAGGTCGCGTGCGAGGCGGCGGGGGGCCCGGAACTCGAACCGGAACACCCGGCGGTCACCGCCGCGGCGAGTACGAGCCCCACGACCCCGAGACTACGGACGGTACGTACGCGTGCCATGGCCACTGCCCTCCTGGCAACCCCTGCCGCACCGGTGCGGATCCGACCGGACGGTCATGGCACCGACGGTAGGAGCCGCCCGGTTAACGCCCCGCACGGCGAGGGTTAGACGACGGCAAAAGCGCGTGGCCGCCGCGCCTGATCCGGTGGCCGCCCCGCATCATGAGGGGCATGAGACAGCGTGTCGTGCGGGTGGCCGTCACCGCGGTGCTGGTCGCGCTCGTCCTCCTCGCGATCCCGCTCGCCCTCGCCGTCCGGGCCACCCTCTACGCCGACCAGCGGGACTCCCTCGAACGGGCCGCCCTGGCCGCCGCCGTACGCGTGAACCCCGACTACGCGACCGGCGACCCCGCCGAACTGCCCCCGCCGGGACCGGGCGAACGCCTCGGCCTGTACGACCCGAAACCCCGGCTGCACACGGGCACCGGGCCCCGCAGCGGGGACACGGCGGTCCGCCGTGCGTTCCGTGGTGTCATCGCGCGGACCCAGAGCGGGGGTGAGCTCGTGGTCGCCGTGCCCGTCTCGCACGCCGAGCAGGTCATCGGTGTCGTACGAGCCTCCTCCGCCGTGTCGGCCGTCAGGAACCGTGTCCTGGTGGACTGGGCGGTCCTGCTCGGCGCGGCCGTGTTCGCGCTCGCCGTCGCCGTCCTCGTCGCCCGGCGTCAGGCACGGGCGCTCGCCGCACCGCTGGAGGACCTCTCCCGGCACTGCCGCGCCGTCACCGAGGGCGACCTGACCGCACGGGCCGCGCCCAGCACCATCGCCGAGATCGACCAGGTCGCCCGCACGCACAACGACATGCTGCACAGCCTCTCCGAACTCCTGCGTCACGAGAAGGACTTCACCGCCAACGCCTCCCACCAGCTGCGCACCCCGCTGACCGGGCTGCAGCTCACCCTGGAGGCGGGGCTCGCGCAGGACGACGCCCGGCTGCGTCCCGCACTGGAGGAGGCGCTGGACGCCACCCGGCGGCTGCACGACACGGTGGAGGAGGTGCTGCGGCTCGCGGGCTCGCCCGGCCCGCCGGGCGCCGTCGTGCCCGACCGGTCGGTGGTCCACCTCCTGGCGGAGACCGACGCCCGGTGGCACGGTCTCTTCGCCCAGGAAGGCAGGCGCCTGGACTGCGGCGTCCAGGACATCCCGGGCGACGTCCTGGTGCCTGGCGGGCCCGTCGCCGAGATCCTCGGCGTCCTCCTGGACAACGCCCGTACGCACGGCCGGGGCAGCGTCCGCGTTACGGTCCGCGACCTCGACGACGCCCTCGCCTTTGACGTCGCCGACGAGGGAACGGTCGCCGTCGAGCCGGAAGGACTGTTCGCGCGTGGACGGACCAGCGGTCGCAACGGCGGTACGGGCATCGGTCTCGCCCTCGCCCGCGACCTGGCCGTGTCGCTCGGCGGCAGACTCTTCCTGGCGGGCGGCGACCCCACGACGTTCACACTGCTCGTCCCCGTCGTCCCTGCCGCCCCCGCCACCCGGTAGTCAGAATGTGATCAGGGCCCCGTCGGCAGGGTCGGGCCTCATGACTGACACTTCTGAGACGCCCGGGGCCTATGTCCGCAGTGGAGCGGCCCCCGGCCACCACCTCCGCTGGAACAAGGTTCCCGAGGTCACCGAGTACTTCTGGATCATCAAGGTGCTGTGGTTGCTGATGAGCGCGCTGCTCATAGGGGTCCTCGTCGTCCAGTTCCGCACGAAGGCCGACCGGCCCGGCGTCTACTGGTCCGCCGTGGCCCTCATCAGCGTCGTCGGCACGCTGATCAGCGACAACCTCACCGACAACCTGGGCGTGTCGCTGACGACCTGTACCACCGTGTTCGCCGTCGCCCTCGCCGTCGTCTTCGCCCTCTGGTACCGCCGCGAGGGGACGCTGTCCATCCACAGCATCGACACGGTGTCCCGCGAGGCCTACTACTGGCTACTGGCCGGCCGTGCTGTTCACCTTCGCACTGGGCACCTCGGCCGGCGACCTGGTCGCCGAGAAGATGGCCCTCGGGTACTGGGTCTCCGCGATCCTGTTCGGCCTTGCCATCGTCGCGGTGGCGGTCGCGCACTTCGCGCTCGGCCTGAACGCCGTGCTGAGCTTCTGGATCGCGTACATCCTGCCCCGCCCGCTGGGTGCCGAGCGGCAGCTCAGCCTCCAGTAGCCGCCTCCAGCGGGGATGACGTGCTCAACCCGCGGGAAGCGTGACCACGAACGTCGCGCCGGAGGTGTGCCGCCCGTCGTGGTCCACCTCCGCGCCGGCGGAGCGGGCCAGGCGTCGCGCCAGCGGCAGCCCGAGGCCCGCTCCGCCGTGTCCGTCCTCGGGATCGGCGCGCCGACCGGGCTGGAAAAGCTGTGCCGCGAACGACGCCGGTACGCCGGGACCGTCGTCCCCGACCTCGACGCGTACGCCGCCGGGCTGAGCGCGGGCCAGGATCTCGACCCGGGCGCGCGCGTGCCGCAGGGCGTTGTCGAGCAGCGGGCTGACGATGCGCTCCAGAAGGGCGTCCGGCACCCCGGCCGACAACTGCGCGTCCGGGACGGTGACGACGACTTCCACGCCCTCCATCGTGGGGCCGAGGCGGTCCACCAGGCGGTGCAGCACCGGCAGCACGTCGGCTGTGCCGGGCGCGGTGGCCGTGCTGTCGCGGGCCTCGTCGAGCAGGGTGTCGCAGATCGTGCGCATGGACTGGGCCGCGTCGGCGATCGCCGCGTGCGTGGCCTTGGTGTCGGCGTCGGAGCGGGGGCGGGCTCCCCACCAGTCGAGCTCGGCGATGATCCGGGCGAGCGGGTTGCGCAGCTCGTGCGACAGCTCCCGGGTGAGCTGCTGTTCGTGCCGCAGCAGCGCGCGGATGCGGTCGAGGAGGGCGTCCAGCGAACCGCCCAGCTGGGCGAGTTCGGTGGGGCGGGTCACGGAGCCGAAGCGCTCCTGGGAGGCTATCGCGCTCCACTGGGTGGCGTGCTCGGTCATCGAGCGCACGGGACGCAGGGCACGGCCCACCGCCAGCCGCGTCAGCGCGTACGTGCAGGCGAGCATCGCGGCGTCGAGGGCGAGGGACGCGAAGAGCATCGTGTCGGCCGAACTGCGGTACGGGGAGAGGTCCAGCGCCGTGACGACGGCAGCGGCGCCCTTGCCACCGGGCACCGGGCGCGAGCACAGCCGTACCTCGTCGTGACTGTGCACGGTGACGCAAGTCCGGGCGTCGCGCGCCACGAGCCGGCCGGCGGCGCGGGTCAGCGGGCTGGTGGTCGTGGCGGACGAGGGCTTCTCGAGCAGTCGGCCGCCCGAGTAGATCCACACGTTCGTGTCGAGGAGCTCCTCGCCCGGGGTCTCCAGGACCCGCACCCGGGAGCCGTCGGTGACGATGGTCGCGGTGACGGCGGCGGCCCGGGTGCGCAGCTCGTCGTCCGCCTGGTGCTGAAGGTGACGGCGTACGACCGTGTTGAACGCGACCGTGAGGATCACCATCAGGATCGTCGCCGTGGTGAGCGCGACCAGGGAGAGCCGGCCCCGCAGGGTGCGCGGCCACCATCGTGAGGCGAACGCCCTCATGACCGTGCCTTCGCGCCGGCTGACCGGGCCCTCGTGGCACCGGCTGACAGGGTCTTCATGACAGCCGGTGGCCGATGCCGCGCGCCGTGGTGATGGTCAGCGCGCTGCCGCCGTCCCGGAGCTTGCGGCGCAGCCGGGTCAGATACTGGTCCAGCGTGTTGTCGCTGACCTGAGCGCCTTCCGGCCAGCCGGCCCTGATCAGTTCCCGCCTGCGGACGGTGTCCCCGGACCCCGCCATCAGCGCCGCCAGCAGCCGGAACTCCGTCGGGGTGAGGCCGACCCGAGTGCCCTGGACGGTGAGGCTGTGCCCGACCGGGTCCAGGACCAGGTCCCCGGCCGTGGTGGCCGGGAGCGGTCCGCTGCGCTTGAGCGCCGCGCGCAGCCGGGCGGCCAGCTCCGTCAGGTGGAACGGCTTGGGCAGATAGTCGTCGCCGCCGGCCGAGAAGCCCGCCAGCCGGTCCGTGAGGTGGTGATGGGCCGTCAGGAAGATGACGGGCGAGAGGAAGCCATTGGCTCTGATCGCCTGGCACACGTCCCGCCCGTCCGCGTCGGGCAGCCCGACGTCCAGCACGGCCGCGTCGACGTCGTCCCCGGCCAGCCGCAGCGCGGTCGCCCCGTCCGGGGCGGGCACGGTGTCGAAGCCCTCGTCGCGCAGCCCGCGCAGCAGGACGTCACGCAGGGCGTGGTCGTCCTCGACGACCAGGATCGTGTGCCGCATGGTCCTCCTTCAGCAGATCCGGAAGGCTGCTTGCCTGTTTCCCGTAGCCGTAGCCGTAGCCGTAGCCGTAGCCGTAGCCCTGGGCGTGGCCGCGGCCGTGGCCGTGGGCCTACGCCGAGACCAGCAGCGGCCGCAGCCGCGAGTCCGTGAGCCGGCCCGCCAGCGGGTCGGAGAGTCTGCGCAGAAGGGTCGTCAGCAGCATCGCGATCAGCGTGCCGACCAGGACACCGGCGACCACGTCGTGCGGATAGTGCGCGCCGACCCAGACCCGGGACACGGCCATCAGACAGGCGGCCAGCAGGGCGATGGTGCCGAGGCGACGGGAGACGTAGAGCAGGGCCACGGCGGCCGCGGCGGCGATGACCGTGTGATTGCTGGGGAAGGACCAGTCGCCCGGCGCCGGACACGCCTCCAGCGTCTTCACGTGCAGGCTCTGACAGGGGCGGTCCTCGCGGACGACCATCTTGAACAGCGAGTTCACCCCGAACGCCACGACGACGATCACCGGCACCGCGAGCGCGAAAATCGCCGTCTGGGCGCTGCTGCGACGGGCCTGCCACCAGCCCACGAGCATGAGAACGGCGAACAGCGCCAGCCCGTACGTCGACCAGGCGGACACCAGGCTGTCCAGCCAGGACGGGGCGTCATGGGCGAGATTCACCACGTAGGTGTAGGCGGAGCCGTCGATCGACGACCCGTTGAACGCGAGCATCATCCCTGGGCGCCCTTCTCCGCGATCGTGGCCGCGGCCTTGCGGGAGCGGCGGAACTCGGCGGCCAGCGGGATCAGCGACACGATGACGATCACGGCGATGATCGGGAGCAGATAGCGGTCGACATTCGGAATCGACGAGCCCAGTGCGTAGCCCGCGAGGGTGAGGCCGATGCTCCAGACGAGACCGCCGACGACCTGCCACACGGTGAACGTGCGGGCGGGGACCTGGAGGGCGCCCGCCATCGGGTTCAGCACGGTGCGTACGACCGGGACGAAGCGGGCCAGCACGATCGCCTTCGCGTGGCCGTACCGCTCCAGCAGCTCCTCGGCGCGCTTGGCCCCCTCGTGCAGCCGGGGCGAGCCGCTGCGGGCGAGCAGAGCGCCGCCCGCCTTGCGTCCGATGAGATAGCCGCACTGGGAGCCGGCCAGCGCGCCCACGGCGGCGCAGACCAGGAGCGGCCCCAGGGACAGCTTCAGGCCGCCGTGGCCCGACCCCGTGCACAGCAGGCCCGCCGTGAACAGCAGCGAGTCACCGGGCAGGAAGAAGCCGATCAGCAGCCCGGTCTCAGCGAACATCACCACGCCGACGCCCAGCACACCGAAGGCGGCGAGCAGGGACTGGGCGCTGAGGATGTTCACCGCTAGCTCCGACCCGAGCTGTGATCCGAGCTGTGACGCTGCGAACAAAGGTGCGGCCATCGCCGGGAGCCCTCTCATACTGGACGGGCGGGCGCAGTCGTGACGGCACCCGAGTGACTACAATCCTGTAGACGGTCTACTGAACTGTAGACGATACCGGGGTGAGGATCGTTCCCATGACCAGCGCGAAGGACGAACGCCGACCGGCGGGTGAGCTCGAGGCCTCCGTCATGGCCGCCCTCTGGGCCGCCGGCGCACCGCTGACTCCGGGCCGCGTCCAGACGGAGCTCGGCTCGGGGCTGGCCCGTACGACGGTGACGACGATCCTGTCGAGGCTGCACGAGAAGGGGATCGTCGGCCGGGAGCGGCAGGGCCGCGGCTTCGCCTACTTCCCCGTCCAGGACCCGCACGGCCTCACGGCCCGCCGCATGCACACCGAGCTCGACCGGGACGAGGACCGGGAGACGGCGCTGGCCCGGTTCGTCGCCCAGCTCAGCCCCGACGACGAGCGCCTCCTGCGTGATCTTCTGGAATCGGGTGAGCAACTAGAATCGGGTGAGTAATGACCACTTCGCTGATCATTCCGCTGCTCATCCCGCTTCTGCTGCCCTTCGCGCTGCCGGGGCTGGCCCGCCGCTGCCTCGACCGCCTCGCGCCGGTCGCCGCGCTGTGGGCACTGACCCTCACGGTCCTCGTGCTGGCCGGCGCCTCCGTGGCCGCGCTCGGTGCGCTGCTCCTCACCGGCCTGCTCAAGCTGCCGGTCCTGGCGGGCCTGGGTGACCTCGTCCACCCCCTGCGCACCCCGTCGAACCTGATCGTCCTGCCCCTGGCGGCGGCGGCCACCGGCCTCCTCACCGTCGGCGCCGCGACTCTCGTGCGCTCCGCCCTGCGCCAGTTGCGCGCCTTCCGCACCGCCCGCAGTCAGGCCGATCGCCGGCCCGCCGCGGGCGACCTGTGCGTGATCGAATCTCCCCACCCGGACGCGTACGCGCTGCCGGGCCGTCCGCACCGCATCGTCGTCACCACCGCGATGCTCCGCAGCCTCCGCCCCGAGGAGCGCGAGGTGCTCTTCGCCCACGAGCGGGCCCACAACGCGGGCAACCACCACCGCTTCCTCGTCGCGGCCGAGATCGCCGCGCACTGCCATCCCGGGCTGCGCGCGGTCCGCGACAGCATCGCGCTCGCCGCCGAGCGCGCCGCGGACGAGGCCGCCGCCACGGCGGTGGGGGATCGGCGGCTGACCGCGCGCGCCATCGCCCGCGCCGCCCTCGCCACCACGGCCGTCCGCTCCACCCGCCCCGACTTCGCCGCCGCCGCGACCACCGGACCCGTACCGCAGCGGGTCGCGGCCCTTCTCGCGACTCCCGGGCGCCGCTCCCGCGCCGCCTCCTGGATCGCCCTCCTCCTCGTCGCCTGCGCGACCGTCTCGGCCTCCGCGGCGGCGACCGGCGTCCTCGCCTTCCATCACGAGGTGGAGATCGCCCAGGGCGAGGAGACCCGCTGACCCTTCCGGGCCGGGTTGCCGGGTCAAGGCCGTGACGCCCATCTGTCTCCCTGCGGAATCTTCATTTACGCTCAGTGAGAGGAATGTTCTCCTGAGTGGAGAGTCCGTCCTGCCCGCGTGTCACGACCACCGGATCGGCGGCAAGGGAGCCCCCATGGAAGAGACCGGCGAATTGCGGGCCGCCCGCGCCGTGCGCCGGGCCGTGCTCGGCAACCCCGGAACCGGAGCCTGATGGTGATGGTGATGGCGATGACGGCGGCGCTGGGCCGGATGGACGAGTTCCGTGTGCACGCGAGCAGTTCACCGCGCACCGGCGTCACCGACGAGGAGATCGACGAGCTGCTGTTCCAGATCTCCGCCTACTGCGGCGTTCTCGCCGCAGTCGCGGCCCGGCGCGGCGTCAAGGCCGTACGGGCGGAGCGTGAGGGAGCGTGACGGCCGGGGAAGCACCGGTGACGGTCGGCTTCGTGGGCCTCGGCACCATGGGCGGGGCCCTGGCGGCGAACGTGCTCGGGGCCGGCCTCGACCTGGTGGCCCACGACGCCGCGGGCCCGCGGCGCACCCCACCGGGTGCCGTCCACGCCACCGACGTGGCCCAGGTCGCCCGCCGGCGAGGCGATCGCCTTCGGCCGGTCGGTGGGTCTCGACATGGCGACCATGGTGGAGGTGCTGGACGGGGCCGGCGGGCGCAGCGCCGCGACGAACGACAAGTTCCCGAACCATGTCCTCACCGGCCGCTACGCCGCCGGATTCACCAACACGCTCATGACCAAGGACGTACAGCTCTACCTGCGTGCCGTCGAGGAAGAGGACCGGCCGTCACCGATCGGGGCGGCCACCGGCGCCCTGTGGGAGAGCTTCGCCGCGAAGGAACCCGGCGCCGACTTCACCCGCGTCTTCCCCCACGTCGAAGGAGCCTGACCCCGGTCCTCGTGAACCCGGCGGCGTACAGCGGCCGCATCTGCCGCGTGGCCGTCGGCCGGGACGCCGGCGCTACTCGGACGCGTCGCTGAGGCCGAGCCGCAGATGCTCCACGTGGTAGACCGCCTGGTCGAGGAGTTCGGCGACATGGTGGTCGTGCAGCGCGTAGACCACCGACCGGCCGCGGCGCTCGCCGACGACCAGGCCCAGGTTGCGCAGCAGCCGCAACTGGTGCGAGCAGGCGGACTGTTCCATGCCCACCTCGCCGGCCAGCTCCGTCGCCGGCAGCGGCCCTTCGCGCAGCCGCGCGAGGATCAGCAGCCGTGAAGGAGTGGACAGGGCCTGGAGCGTGGTGGCCACCTTCGCGACATTCGCCGCGTCCAGACGCACGCGCGTGGTGACGTTCCGAGCGGCGGCGTCCTGCGCGGTGGTGACGGCTCCATGACCCATGGGCGTACCTTACTCATCGCAGATGAAGATATGAATGAGTCTTCATGTGTTCCTGTATGGTGCCAGGGTGTCCTCCACTCTTGACTCGCCGCCCGTCCCCGCCCCGCTGCTCTCCGCCATCGCCACCGCCGGCCGGCACGGCGTCCTGGTCAAGTCCGCGCTCGCCATGGAACGCCTCGGCGAGATCGACACGGCCGCCCTCGACAAGACCGGCACGTTGACGGAGGGCGCGCCCGAGGTGACGGCCGTACGTCCGGCGACCGGATCGGGGCTGGACGAGGACGCCCTGCTGGCGCTGGCGGCCGCCGCCGAGCACCCCAGCGAACACCCGCTCAGGCACGGGCACGGGCATGGGCGCGGACACGGACGTCGAAGGCGGCACGGTCGTCCTCGTCGAACGTGACGGCGCTCCCGTCGGCACGCTCGTCCTGGCCGACCGCCCGCGCGCCGACTCCGCCGAGACGGCCGCGGGGCTCACCGCCCTGACGGGCACCTCACCCGTGCTCCTCACCGGAGACAACCCGCGCGCCGCCGCCCAGGTGGCCACCGCCACCGGCATCACGGACGTACGCGCCTCCCTGCTGCCCGAGGGCAAGGTCACGGCCGTACGGGAACTGCAACGCGAGGGCCGCAAGGTCCTGTTCGTCGGCGACGGCGTCAACGACGCGCCCGCCCTGGCCGCCGCCCACTCGGGGGTCGCCATGGGCCGGGCGGGTTCCGACCTGGCGCTGGAGGCGGCGGACGCCGTCGTCGTCCGTGACGAGCCGGCGGCGATCCCCGCGGTCGTACGGTTGTCCCGCGCGGCCCGCCGCCTGGTGGTCCAGAATCTCCTCGTCGCGGGCACGTTCATCACGGTCCTCGTCCTGTGGGACCTGCTCGGACACCTCCCGCTGCCGCTCGGCGTCGCGGGCCACGAGGGCTCCACCGTGCTGGTCGGGCTGAACGGACTGCGGCTGCTGCGAGAGTCCGCATGGCGTCTGCGGGAGTCCGCATGGCAGCGGCCGGATGGAGGCCGACCTCGGTCGCTGTGAGGTTGATGTCGGATTCTCGCCAGCCCCGGCCCCGCGGGTGCCCGATGCTTGAGGCATGCGGAACGGGATGCACACCGACATGGAGCGCTGTGTGCGCGCTGTCCAGTCGAAGGACGCGCGCTTCGACGGATGGTTCTTCACAGCGGTCCTGACCACGCGGATCTACTGCCGGCCGAGCTGCCCGGTGGTGCCGCCGAAACCCGAGAACATGACGTTCTACCCGAGTGCGGCGGCCTGCCAGCAGGCCGGGTTCCGGGCCTGCAAGCGCTGCCGTCCGGACACCAGCCCCGGCTCGCCCGAGTGGAACCAGCGAGCCGACCTCGTCGCCCGTGCGATGCGCCTGATCGGCGACGGGGTCGTGGACCGCGAGGGAATCCCGGGCCTGGCGGGCCGGCTCGGCTACAGCATCCGCCAGGTCGAGAGGCAGCTGCTGACCGAACTGGGCGCGGGACCGCTCGCGCTCGCCCGGGCGCAGCGCGCCCAGACCGCCCGGCTGCTCATCGAGACCACCGCGCTCCCGATGGCGGAGATCGCCTTCGGGGCCGGGTTCTCCTCCATCCGCACCTTCAACGACACCGTGCGCGAGGTCTTCGCCCTCGCCCCGAGCGAGCTGCGCGACCGGGTGCCTAAGAAACGCCCCCCGGCCACACCGGGCGTCCTGAGCCTGCGGCTCCCCTTCCGCGCCCCGCTCAACCCCGACAACCTCTTCGGTCACCTCGCGGCGACCGCCGTACCCGGTGTCGAGGAGTGGCGCGACGGCGCCTACCGGCGCACCCTGCGCCTGCCCTACGGCCACGGGATCGTCGGGCTCACCCCGCACGTCGACCACATCGCCTGCCGCCTCACCCTCAGTGACCTGCGCGACCTGCCCGTCGCGATCAGCCGCTGCCGCCGCATGCTCGACCTGGACGCCGACCCGGTCGCCGTCGACGACCAGCTGCGGACGGATCCCGTGCTGGCGCCCCTGGTGGCGAAGGCCCCGGGCCGCCGGGTGCCGCGCACGGTCGACGAGGCCGAGTTCGCCGTACGGGCCGTCCTGGGCCAGCAGGTCTCCACCGCCGCCGCCCGTACCCACGCGGCCCGCCTGGTCACCGCGCACGGCGAACCCGTCGAGGACCCCGAGGGCGGCCTCACCCACCTCTTCCCCTCCCCTCAGGCGCTCGCGGCCCTGGACCCGTCGTCGCTCGCCATGCCGAGCACCCGCCGCACCACCTTCACCACGCTCGTACGCCAACTCGCCGACGGCTCACTCCACTTGGGAGTGGAGAGCGACTGGGCCGAGGCCCGCGCCCGCCTCCTCGCCCTCCCCGGCTTCGGCCCCTGGACGGTCGACGTCATTGGCATGCGCGCCCTCGGCGACCCCGACGCCTTCCTCCCCACCGACCTCGGAATCCGGCGCGCGGCCCAGGAACTGGGCCTGCCGTCGACCCCCGCCGCCCTCACGGCGCGCGCGGCGGCGTGGCGCCCGTGGCGGGCGTACGCGGTCCAGTACCTGTGGGCGACGGACAGCCACCCCATCAACTTCCTCCCCGTATAAGCGACTTCAAGCAAACGCACATGCTTCAAGCGACTCGAAGGTACGAACTGTGAAACAGCACACGGTCATCGACAGCCCGTACGGCCCCCTCACCCTCGTCGCCGACGACGGCGTCCTGTGCGGCCTCTACATGGTCGGCCAACGCCACCGCCCGCCGGAGGAGACCTTCGGCGAACGCGACGACATGCCCTTCGGCGAGGTCGCCGACCAGCTGAAGGCCTATTTCGAGGGTGAGTTGAAGGAGTTCACCCTCGAACTGCGGATGTCCGGCACCCCGTTCCAGCGCAGCGTCTGGGAGCAGCTGCGCCGGATCCCCTACGGCGAGACCCGCTCGTACGGCGAACTGGCCGAAGCCCTGGGCAACGCGGGCGCCTCCCGCGCGGTCGGCCTCGCCAACGGCAAGAACCCCATCGGCGTCATCGTGCCCTGCCACCGCGTGGTCGGCGCGAACGGAAGCCTCACCGGATACGGCGGCGGCCTGGACCGCAAGCAGCGCCTGCTGGACTTCGAGAGCGGTACGGCTCTCTTCTAGCTCTCTTCTGGTGCAATCCGTCCACGTTCTGCGTGATCACCTGCCACGACCGCCGCCGGATCTCCGGATCCCCCTGTAGAGGCGTGGCGGTCGGATAGTCCGCCACGCCTTTTCACGTTCGTGATGGCGCTGGACGGCTTAGGGCCTGTCCGGCGGATCAGGTCGGAGGAAAGTAGCGGCGCCTCACCCGCGTCTCCGGCATGATCCGCCGGACAGGCCCTAACCGCCCATCACCCATCGGATCACTGCGATCACACCCAACAGCACGGCGGGGCCCACCCACCACCACCCCATGATCCGGCGCACCGACGGCAGCAGCCACAGCACTGCCGCCGCACCGGCAGCCCCGATGGTGAGGACGCACGAGAGTGTGATGCCGGCGTACGCGTCGTCGTCCCAGGGCCCGGACGGACGGATGGTCAGTGCCGTCCAGCAGAAGTACGCGGCGACAAGGGTGAGCAGGATCAGTGGAACGGCGAGGACCAGGCGCAGGCAGCCGCGGTCGTTGTCCACGTGGGAAGGGCTGGTCATCAGCGCAGTGCGTTCCTTGCCTCGTCCAGATTGTTCGTAAAGCCACGTCCGTAGGCCTGGGCGTCGTCGGTCCGCCAGTACGGGCCACCGTTGTAACGCGCGGCGAGTTCCTGATACTGGGCCGGCGTCATCTCCTCCGCAGGCACGTTGGCGAACTCGCTCTCCGCCTTGAGTTGGGCCAGGTACTCCGAGGCGATGAAGATGTTCTGCGCAGGGTCCTGGAGAGAATCCTCCACCATGCCGCGTTGCTGGTCGGTGAGGTGGTCGGGGTCGTAGCCGAGGACCTCGGCGCCGCGGCGCACCTGGATGGCAATGGGCCCCATGGACGTGTTGTCGGGATCGCCGCCCAGACGCCAGGGGAGGGTCTCGGGGGCGATCGGACTGAGTGGGGAGTCGGCCTGCTCGCGGATGGTGTCGGTGATGTCGTCCAGGATGCCGGGCTGTCCGCCGATCTCCTGCCAGGCGATACCGGCGACCATGTCCGGTGGGAGCCCCGAGTTCCGTGCCGCCGCCTTGATGATGTCCTTGTTCGCCGCGATCCAGTCGGCGCGCTCCTGGGCGTTGGAGGGCGGACTCCAGTAACTGTCCTTCGCTCCTGGGAGGTTGGCGACCTGGAGGCGGATGTCGCGCAGGGTCGGGGAGAGGATGTCGTTCCCAGCGATGGGGTAGTAGTCCTGCTTGGGGCCGCTGCCGGGCAGATGGGTCAGCGGGTTCGTGCCCGCCTCGGCAGCCTCTCGCCGCAAGTCCGCGATCGCCGAGACGATGTCGACGCGTTGAATGAAGCCCATGCGGAAGTCGGGCAGCAGGTCGTACGCCTGCTTGAGCTGGTGGACGCAGAGCTCCCGTGCCTCGTGTTCCGTGGTCTTCGCCAGATGGAAATCGCCGCCGGCGGCGTCGTGCAGCCGGTTCGCGTCGTCGCGGATGTCGTCGACATCCATGGTGAGTTCGGCGAAGAAGTCCATGACGCCGGTGGTGGACCGCATGTCCTCCCACTGGCGCATCGGCTCCGCTTCCTGGGCCTCACGGGTGATCGCCGTGCCCTTGGTGTGGATCAGGCTTGCGAGGGCCTGCTCGTTCGCCTTGCCGTTGGAGTAGTGCGCCTTGGCGACCTCCAGCGCGAACGCGTAGTCCCTCAGGGAGCTGGCGGCCTTGTCATAGCCTTCGGCGAGCTGCGTGAGCAGTTTGCGCGCCTCGGTGAGCCGGGCTTCGTAGTGCTGGCTGCCTTCGCTCTTCCAGTGGGTGTGCTTCTCGGCTCGCTCGGCGGACGGGTCGACCGCCACGAGCATGTCGTGCAGGCGCTTGAACTCGTCCGCGTTCCGCTCGACGAGGGGCGGATTGCAGCCCTCCAGATATTCGACGTCCTTGCGGTGGCAGATCCCGCCGCTCATCGTGCCCCCGGAGCGACGTACTGGCCGTAGCGCAAAACGTCGTCGAGGAAGCGCAGTGCCGTGTCGTCGTCGATCTTCACGAAGTCGCTGCCGACTGTTCGCAGGCGGGTGGAGAGTGCCGCGAAGAGAGCGACCGCGTCCAGGTACTGGTCATCCGCGAATCCGGCGAACCGGGCCACCTGCTTGGCCACGTCCTCGTGTGTTCGAGGCTCCCGGGCCATGGTGGTGAGTTCGGCGTCAGGCCGGCCCTCCTGGAGGAAGCCCGCTATTTCGATCAGCAGATTCGCGTTGCCGTTGATCGAGTCGGTCTTGGCCACCAGACTCCCGGCGACCGGTGCGCCGGTGCCTCCGCTCGCGTCGGCCGGAAGCTGGTCGATCTGCGTGCCCGTCGACCTGCGCGCCAGGGCGTCGGCCTTCAACTGGGCCCACTCCTCATCGAAAGACAACTCGTTTCCCCTCCAGCTCGTTGCCTCGAACACCTAGTCGATCATGCCATTGGGAGGGGCTTTACCCAAACCTCGTCACTTCTTTGCGAAGTGACGGCACGTCGCTCCGCTCTGACGTGCCGTATGCGGGCGAGGTCGATCATTGCTGCCGCTTCTGCCGCTTCTGCCGGTGCGCGGGATACGTTGACGGAGGGGGAGCGCTGGTGTTGTGGAAAAAAAATAGGCAGTGGCTGGCGAGCGGGCTCTTGATCAGTTACTGATCTGGACTTCATGAGGTGCCGTGCGTAATAGCCGATCCCAACAGCGCTAGTAGGCGCTCTCTGCGCTCAGTTGCTGCAGCAGTTCGGGCAGGGAGGTGCCGATGGGTTGGCGGATCACTTCGTCGGCACGTTCGTCGTACGGTGTCGGCTCGGCGTTGACGATGACCAGTCGGGCGCCGTTGTCGGCGGCGACGCCGGCGAGCCCGGCGGCGGGCTGGACCTGCAGGCTGGTGCCGACCGCGATGAACACGGTGCAGGCCTTGGTGATCGCGAGGGCCTCGCCGAGGACCACCGGGTCGAGGCGCTCGCCGAACATCACGGTTGCCGACTTCAAGATGCCGCCACACTCCAGGCAGGGCGGATCGTCTTCGCCGGCTTCGACGCGGGCGATGGCGTCCTCCATGGGCCCGCGGGCTTGGCACTTGGTGCACACGAACTTCCGTGCGGTGCCGTGCAGTTCGAGGACCTTGCGGGTGGGCAGTCCGGCGAGCTGGTGCAGCCCGTCCACGTTCTGCGTGATCACCCGCACCGGCACCCCGGCCCGCTCCAGCTCAGCCACGGCGCGGTGCGCGGCATTGGGCTCCGCCTTAAGCGTGCGGTTCCTCCGCCGCATCTGCCAGGCCTGGCACCTGATCTCGGGATCGCCCATGTAGTACTCGTAGGTCACGAGCTTCTCGGCCTCGGGATCCCGCCGCCACAGCCCGTTCGGACCGCGATAATCGGGGATTCCGGAATCGGTGGAGATCCCTGCTCCACTGAGGATGGCGACGAGTGGCCTGTTCATGGGCCGAGAGTAGGACGCTTGCCTGCTAGGAGCGAGCGGATATCAGGGGGGTGGCCCGCGCCGGTTGGCTGTGCTCGTCGGCTGAGATCCACGTTCCGCCCACAGTGGCTGCCCAACTGGCCGTCGAAGGGCGAGCGACTCACAGGCGCACTCCCGGGACGTCAGCTTGCCCGCCGCTCGGGAGGACCGTTTCCCGACTGCGCGAAAGCGGCCAGGATGACGTGGATCAAGCGCTCGTCTTATCGGAGGCGGCCACCGATCGTACGCATGGACGTGGGGGTGCCGGTCGGGGTCAGGGGAAGATCGGGCGGGGGCCCAACAGGAGGGCGGCGAGGCGCAGGTACGCCTTGTAGGCCTCGGGGGTCAGCCAGGAGAGTTCGACCGTGCTGCCCATGGTGAGGTGGCCGTCGCGGGGGACCATGACGACGCCTCGGCAGCGGGAGCTCAGGCCGCGGATACTGGCGGCGTCGAGCGTCCAGCCGGCCGCGGGGCGGCTGTGGTTGAGGACGACGACGGCCTCGCGGACCAGGTCCGGCAGATCGAGGGTGACCAGACGGTCCATGGCCTGCTGAGCCTGGGTCAGACCGGCGGGGTCGGCCCGCGAGACGATGACCACGCGGTCGGCCGCCCTGAGCACCGTGGGCATGAACTTGTCGGAGTCGACCAGGGTGAGGTCGAAGTACTCCTGGGTGGTGCGGGCCACCCGGTGGAAGTCGTAGTCCGTGAACTGGCCGACCGACGCGATGCGGGAGACGGAGTCGTTGGCGAGCACCTGGAGCCCCGACCGGTGCGGGGACAGGAACAGCTGGAGATCCTCGAAGTGCCGCACCTCGCGCAGCGACTCGGCCAGGTCGGACAGGCTGGCCAGGGTGTTGCGGAAGACCCGCCCGCCGATCCGGACCTGGCTGCCCGTGTGGCGGTCGGCGTCGATGGCGAGCACCCGCTCCTGCCGCTGGTCGGCCAGTACGGCCCCCAGCACCATCGTGGTCGTGGTGCAGCCGACCCCGTCCTTGACGCCCACGAGCGCGATCCGCAAGGGCTCCGGCAAGGGGGTCCGGATGGTGCGCATCCACTCCTCGTGGTCGTCCTCCTCGTCGACCGCCGTCTCCGGGTCGACGGCGGGGCTGTCGTCGTCCCCACCGGAGCCGCTCTCCACGTCCTCCCACTCCACCCCGCCCGGCAGCAGCGCCCCGAAGGCGTCCGCCACCTCGCGGGCGGTCGGCCGCCCGGCGGGCTCGGGCTCGACACAGCGCAGCAGCAACTCCGCGATCGTCTCGTCGAGTTGCGCGAGCTCCGGACTCCTGCGCAACGCGTCGTTCTCGTACCAGCGCCACGGCCGGCCCGTCGCGGCCTGCAACAGGATCGAACCGAGGGCGTACACGTCGCCCGCCGTGATCCGGGACTCGCCCCAGTACGTCACCTCGGGCGCCCGGTAGGGGGAGTTGGCCGGCGTGGACGGTGTCGACGCGCTCCACGCGCCGTCGATGCGCGCCGACGTCCAGCCGATGAGGTGCAGCGTCGACTCCGTGACCAGCACGGTGCCCGGGGTCAGCGCGCTGTGCACGATGCCCTTGTGGTGGCAGCGGGTCAGCGCCCGCGCCAGGTTCCAGCCCAGCCAGGTGAACAGCGGGGTCCCGGGCAGCGCCCCGGCCGCGTCGAGCACGGCACGCAGCGTGGGCGCGGGCAGTCCATTGCTCAGCGTGTCCAGACGCAGCGCCAGCCACGGCGTGGGGCCCTCCAGATCGCTGCGGACCACGGCGGGCGCGTACATCCCGTCCATGCGGCGCAGCGCCCGGCGTTCCACGTCGAGCAACTCCTGCGCCACGGGCGAGTCGAAGGAGTACGACACCCGTAGCAGTACCCGCTGCCCGTCCTCGTCCTCCCCGATGTACGCGGTGGGCTTGCCGCCCGTGCCGTCGCGTTGCAGCAGCGTGTACGGGCCCAGGGTGTGCAGGTCCTGCAGCCGCAGCGGCAGCCACGACGGAGCCGCGTCCAGGCCCGACGGCAGCCGCACCTCCTCGTACTCGGTGGTGCGCGGCGGCGTCGGCGCCATCGGTTTGGCACCCAGGTGGGTGAGGAGACGGTCCTCCAGCCAGGCGAACGGCCGGGTCCCGGGCAGGAGTTCACCTGTCCCGGAGGGATGGGCGAGCCATGCGGGGAAGTCGGGGGAGCGGCCCACCAGGGTGCGCAGCCGCGCGGTGACCGCCCGGGTGGTGCGCAGCAGATCGATCGGGGACGCGGTGTCGAGCAGGATCTCCTGGGCCTCGCCGGCGAAACCGAACCGGCGGTGCTGGGCCGGCAGCCGCTCGTCGACCGGCTCCACCTGGCGCATCAGACCGCCGAGGAACACCTCGGCCAGATGCGCGGTGTCGGCCCGCCACGGCACGGCCGCCTGCACCAGCCGCATCACGGGCACCGTGAGCGGGGACACCGCCGCGAGATGAGCGGCCAGCCGGTAGGCCCCCGGCGACGCGGCGTCCCGGAACCTGAGCACGGCGTCCGCCGCGCCACCGCCCCGGGTGTCGGCCCCGGCCCGTGGCGCCTTCGCCTGCAGCGGCGCCAGTAGCGGCAGCTCCGCGCTGCCGCCCGGCGAGGCCACCAGCCGCGCCCACGCGGCGACCGCCGGGGGATACGGCTCCAGTACGGGGACGGGAACCCCGGGGAACTCGTCACCGAGCCCCGGCGGCAGCAGCGGGTCGGCCACCTCCCAGGTGTCGTTCGCCGCGCCGCGCCGCCGGGTCGTCACCCGCCACGGCTCCGAGCGGATGCCCGACCCGTCCCACATGTGGGAGGGCAGTGCGTGCATGATCGCCGTCGGCCCCTGGTGCGCCCAGCGTTCCAGGGCCGCGTGCAGTCGCCCGTCCCGCCAGCAGGCGCCGACGCCGTCGCTGATCACCAGCACCAGCGTGCCGCCCGAGGGGTCGGCGACCGACGCGGGGGAGAGCAGCGGGGCGTGCGGGTCGAAGGGGCGGGAACGCAGCAGCGGCGCCCCCGCCGACCGGGTGTCCAGGCCGTGCACACGGATGTCGCGGAAGGCGCCCAGCCGTTCCAGCAGGGCGCGCAGTTCCATCGCCAGCCGCCGCCACAGCAGCATCGAGATGCCGTCGTCGATGAGGAGGGTGAGGTCGAGCCAGCGTTGCCGGGCGGGGCGGGTCACCACGTCGGGCAGGCCGGTCTCGGCCATGGCAGCCGCGGTGGCCTCCTCGTCGAACTCCCGCTTCAAGGGCCCGGGTTGGGGCTGTTTCAGCAGGCGGAGCGCACGGCTGAGGCGCAGCTCGTCCGACCCGAGCGCCTTCTCCTCGGGGACCCGTACGGGCAGCGCCCCCTCACCGGGCGCGCCGCGCAGCCCCGGCGCGGCGAGGTCCGCGAACTCGGGCGCGCTGCGCGCCGCCGCAGCCGCGTGCAGCGCGCCCAACAGCTGGGCGGGAGGCGGTGGTTGGGACGGCGTGGCGGACGCGGGGGAGTCGGGCCCCGCCGGGGCGGGCCCGGCCGTGGAGCGCTCGGCGTCTCCCGCGCCGGCGCCCGGCGGCGGTCCGGCCTCCGCGGCCAGCGCGCTCGCGAGCGGCGCCGCGGCTCCCGGGGGAAGCCGCGTCGCCAGCCACAGGGTGTCGAGCAGTTCATGGATCGACAGCTCGTGCCCGGCCAGCCGGCCGAGTTTGCTCAACGGGGGCAGGATCGGCGAGGCACCCGGAACGTCCGGGCCGCCTGGCCCGCCGTCGGTGTCACGCGGATCGCTCCCGTCGCCCCCGCGCACGCTAGACCATCCCGCCCAGGCGGTGGAGTACGGCGTCCAGCAGCCCTTCGGCGTCCAGATCGACTCCGCCCTTGCGCAGGAACACGGCGTTGAGCAGCTGGTCGGTGGCGAGTTCGCCCGGGGCCCGGCGGTTGAGGAAGGCGTGCAGCAGGTCGTCCACGTCGGACAGCGCGTCCTCACCGAGGTGCGCGGCGACGATGTCCCGCAGCCGGGCCTCGTCCGGGTCCGGCAGATCCAGCCGTACGCAGCGGCGCATGAAGGCCGGCGGGAAGTCCCGTTCGCCGTTGCTGGTGATCACCACGACGGGGAACTCCCGGCAGCGCACCACCCCGCGCGTCACGGTGACCCGCTCGCCGCCCGAGCCATGGGTCAGCACCGGCACCTCGGACTGGGTCTCCGGCAGCCGGGACAGCTCGGGAATCTCGAACTCGCCCTCCTCGAACACGGTCAGCAGATCGTTCGGGAGGTCGACGTCGCCCTTGTCGAGCTCGTCCACGAGCAGCAGCCGCGGCCGGTCGCGCGGCACCAGCGCGGTACCGAGCGGCCCGAGCCGCACATAGGTGCCGATGTCGGGCTCGGGGTCCCCGCGCTCCTGGCGCAGATGCGTCTCGCGCAGCCTGCCGATCGCGTCGTAGCCGTACAGGGCGTCCTTGAGGACGGAGCGGCTGTTGACGGGCCATTGGAGCACCGGTCCGAGGGACAGCTCGTGCGCGATGGCGTGCGCCAGCGAGGACTTGCCGGTGCCCGGGTGCCCGGTGACGAGCAGCGGCCGGCGCAGATGGAGGGCGGCGCTGACCACGTCCGCCTCCGTGCGCCCGATCAGATACGGACGGTGCCGTGTGCGGCCGCCCGATCCGTCGCCGAACTGCCGCCAGGGCGGCGCCTCGGGGAACTCCACCTGACGGGCCACGCGGTCCCCGCGGAACAGCCGCCACCCGTCCTGCGTCTGCTGGGTCATCCTGTCCGCTCCGTTCCTTGCGAGGGGTCGGCGAGCTGGAGTTCGTCGGGCAGCGGCAGCTCGATGTCCTCCCACACCAGGGCGGGACGCGCGGGCACCGCCCGGTCCGCGTAGGCGCGGACCCTGAAGTGCCGTACGCGCTCCGGGAGTCCGTCCATGGGACCGTGGGGTGCCAGGGCGTCGAGCGGGGCGCAGTCGTCCGGACCGGGGGCGGCCCGGTCCCAGAGCACGACCGGCACCCCCATCACCAGGCACACGGGCAGCAACTCGCCGCGGTGCTCGGTGCTTCCGTGCACAAGGACGCGCGCGGTGTCCCGATGGGTTGTCTTCAGCAGCCCGATGAGTCCCGCCCGGCCGCCGATCCTGTGGTCCGCGAGGAGGGTGTCGCTCTGGTGACGGGCGTTCCAGCGCCGCTTGAGATCGGCGGGTCCGGTGCGCGAGCGCCGCCGGATCTTCGGGCAGCGCAGCACGAGGTGGAAGTCCTCACCGAGCCGCGCGGAGATGTACTCCTCGGCGCCCGCCCCGTCCCACTCGTCGAGCGCGAGCTCCAGTGCGTCCGGCGGCACCGACACGGCGACCAGCGCGACCCCGTCCCCGGCACCCTCCGCGCCCCCGGCCACCTCCCGGATCAGCCGGGCGATCTCCCGTCCGGTGCGCGGCCGGTCGGACTCCGAGGCGGCGCGCGCCGGGGTGCCGTCGGGGCGCAGCCGCCACACCGAGCAGCGGTAGTGGCCGGCCGGATCCTTGGCGTACCGGTCCAGCTCCACCAGGACCCGCACACCGGCCGGCGCGGACCGCCGGGACCAGCGGTCCGCATCCCCGCGCCGCTCCTGCAGCGCCGAGGAGTGAATGCCCAGGCGGGCGGCGACCCGGGCGCTCCACTCCCGCAGCGCCTGCCGGGCCAGATCGCCGGACGTCTCCGCCGCCACGTACTCGACGACCCGCAGCAGCGCGGGCAGCCGGGGCGACTCGTCGGGCACGGGCGACCCGTCCCCGTACCAGCCCTCCAGTTCATGGACGACCGCGGGCACGGCGGACGGCGCCAGGCGGGCCGCCTGCAGCGAACGCGGCAGGTCCACGTAGGGCAGCGCGGCGGTCGCGGCGCGCGGCAGCAGGCCCGGATCGTGCTCGGTGAGGTGCTCCAACTTGACCACCAGTGCCCGGTGTTCGGCCACCGACAGCAGCCGCGCGGCCTCCGTCAGCCGGCCCAGGGCGAGCAGCCGGTCGAGCTCGGCCCGGCCGCGCGGATCGTCCGCCACCTTGGGCGCGAGCGACTCGGCGAGCGTGGGCAGCGCCCGCTCCGTGCCGCTGAGCAGATGGGCGAGCTCCTCCACGGTCGGCGCGCTCCCGTCGCCCGGGGCCCGCAGCGCGAGCTGGGCGGCGAGCACGGTGGCGTGGTCGGCGCGCGCCCGCGGGTCGCCCAGCAGGCTGTGCAGCGGACCGACCATCATGTCGCGCACCGACTCGGCCTCGGCGAGGGTCGCGGCCGACCGCTCCCGGCTGCCGTTCACCTGCTCGGGTGCCACCCCGACCCGGGCCAGCTCCCGCAGGACCGACTGCCAGCCGAGTCCCCAGCTGCGCCGCAGCGTGTGCTGGGCCGAGAACGCCCCGTCGGGTGCGGTGATCCGCCCTACGACCAGGCCGACGGCCGCCCGGTCGGTCACCGACCAGAGGGGGCCGCCGCTGTAGCCCTCGTCCACCGCAGCGCCCGACAACTGCCCGTCGAGGTAACAGATCCGGCCGTCGTACGCCCCCACCCGCGCGTCGGCGTACGAGAACGGCTGCCCGCCGCCGTACCAGGCCCGCACCTGCTGGCCGCGCTCCATCTCCAGCCAGCGCACCGGGCTCACTGGCGGGGGCGGCGCCTCCTCGAGTTCGAGGACGGCCAGATCGCCGTCCCACTCCAGGGAGCCGTCGGCGACCGGGCCGTACTGCGGGGACCGCGGCGGTATCCAGGCGACCAGCCGGGCCTGGTGCAGATCCGCGGCGGACAGCACCGGGAAGGACACGTCGAGGGTGACCTTCCCCGGGTTGTGCGGGCTGAGGCCGCGCAGCCCGAGCGCCAGGTTGATGACATGCGCGCAGGTCAGCAGCCTGCGGCCGGAGAGGTAGACACCCGCCCCCGCGGTTCTGCCGCGATCGCTGGACAGGACGCGCACCAGCGCGCCGCGGGCGTCGCCGGACGACGGATCGTCCGGCGATCCGAACCAGGTCACGGTTCCGTCCGGCGAGGCAGCTGCCAGGTCGCCGAAATGGTCATGCTGGCCTGGCCGTTGGCCCCGACGATGCCGATCTTCAGGTCCTGTCCGATCTGGATGCCGAAGTCGACGGAGATCTCGTGCGGCGGATCGGGTATCCCGCGGATCGCGTCGTGCACCTGCTGCAGTACGGGCCCCAGCGGGCTCAGCACACTGCGCAGACCGTCCGTCGCCAGCGACGCGACCCGCGCGCCACGTCCGACCGGGACCACCCCGGAAATGCCGCCCGGCAGATCGGCGTCGACGGCCGGGGCCGCCGACGCCTCCCCCGCGGCCGCGAGTTCGAGCCGGACGTGGGCCCCGTCGTCGAGGGCGAACTCCATGTAGTCGTAGTGCGGCACACGGGCATTGTGCCGATCAATGCCCCGAGAAGGTAGTGAAGTTGACGAATTCGCCGTAGCCGATGGGCGGCTAGCCCACTCGGTGGCCGTTCTCCAGCTCCGCGGTTCCGCCGCCCTCCGTCAGCACGTCCAGCGCGGCGAGGACCCGGCGGCCGAGTGCGCCCGGCAGATACTCGGCCAGCTCCTCCCGTGGCACCAGCCGCCACGACAGCAGTTCCTCCTCCTGCAGCCGGATCGCCTTGAGTTCCCGCTCGCCGAGGACTCCGCCGTCGTACAGGTAGGCGACCAGCGGGGGCCGCGCCGACCCGTGCACCCAGTCGACCGCGAGCAGCGGGCCGAGTTCGATGTCGAGCCCGATCTCCTCGGCGGTCTCGCGGCGTGCACCCTGGCGCGGGGTCTCCCCGTCGTCCGACTCGACGGTGCCACCCGGAAGGGCCCAGCCCTCACGGTAGTTCGGCTCGACGAGCAGCACCCGGCCGCCACCGTCGCGGAAGAGTGCGGCGGCACCGGCGAGGACACGGGGGAGGCCCGCGATGTACGTGGCGAAGTCTGGAGTGGTCATCCCTGAAGCCTACGGACGAGACTTCGAGGTCGCCGACGACGCCCTGGACGTCGGCGGCCCCGACATCCGTCGGACAGGGCCTGCCTAGGACAGGTCCTGGGCCTCGGGAGCGGCACCGGAACCGTCCTGGGCCTCGCCCTCCGTCTCCGTCAGCGCGAGCGTCCGCGTGGCCAGCTCACTGATCCGTACGCCGTCGAAGCCGAACACCGCACTGCGTACGGTGTCCTCCAGCGGGTCCTTCCACTGCGCGGGAATGGCCTCGGCCCCGCACAGGACCCCGGCCACCGAGCCCGCCGTCGCGCCGTTCGAGTCGGTGTCCAGGCCGCCGCGGACGGTCAGTGTGATGGTCCGGGTGAAGTCGCCGTCGCCGTACAGCAGCCCGGCCGTGAGGACGGCGGCGTTCGGGATCGTGTGGATCCAGCCGAGCCCGGCGGTCTCCTCGGACACCGTGGTGAGCGTGTCCTCCCAGGTCATCCGGGTCTCGTGGAGCGTGAGCACCCGGCGTACGGTGCGGGCGAGGCGGCTGCTCGCGGGGATGACGGTCAGTGCGGTGTCCAACGCGTGGCGGACCGTGGGGGCGGTGAACGCGGCCGAGACGAGCGCCGCCGCCCACATCGCCCCGTACACGCCGTTGCCGGTGTGGGACAGCACGGCGTCCCGACGGGCGAGGGAGGCCGCCCGGCGCGGCGCACCCGGGCTGGTCCAGCCGTAGACGTCGGCGCGGATCAGGGCGCCGATCCACTCCTGGTAGGGATTGTCGTACGTCGCCGTCAGCGGCGGTTTGATGCCGTTGGCGAGGTTGCGGTACGCGGCCCGCTCCGCCGTGAACGTCTGCAGATACGGCAGCCGCAGCAGCCACAGGTCGCCGACCTGCTCGGTGCTGAAACCGAAGCCGTGCGTCTCCAGCAGGTGCAGGCCCAGGATCGCGTAGTCGACGTCGTCGTCACGGCAGCTGCCGTGGATGCGGCCGCGCACGCATTGCCGCCACTCGGGCCGCAGCTCGAACTCGCCGGCGTCACCGTCGGTGGCGGGCTCGGGAAGATAGTCGGTGAGCGGCAGGGCGGCGGCCTGTCGCAGATAGCGGTCGATACGGTCCCGCGTCCAGTGGTCGCCCTGCTCGACCGGTTTGCCGAGCATGTTGCCCGCGATCCGGCCCAGCCAGCCCCCGAGAACGCGGTCCGCGAGTTCGGTGCCCACAGGGGTCATAGCTCCGGTTTACCCAATTCCGGGCATGAGCGTGCGGTGTTCCACGGTCCGGTCGGAGCATGACGGCGGGGGCGTCCGCCGGTTAAGGTCGCAGCGGCGCGACTGCCTTGACGTGTGCGAGGCCGGAAAGCAAGGGGAATGCAAGGTGGCGGACTCTGCTGTGAAGACGACACGTGCGGGCACCGGGCGTGTTCCGCGGGTGCTGATCGCCGCGGACAAGTTCAAGGGGTCGCTGACCGCCGTGCAGGTCGCGGAGCGCGTCATGGCCGGGCTGCGCCGTGTCGTGCCGGGCGTCGAGGTCGAGGCGCTGCCTGTGGCCGACGGCGGCGACGGGACCGTGGACGCGGCGGTCGCGGCCGGGTTCGAACGGCGGGAGGTGCGGGTCGCCGGCCCGCTGGGCGACGAGCTCACCGCCGCCTTCGCGCTGCGTGGCGACACCGCGGTGGTCGAGATGGCGGAGGCGAGCGGACTGCAGCGGCTGCCCGCCGGAGTGTTCGCACCGCTGACGTCGTCCACGTACGGGTCCGGGGAGCTCCTGCGGGCCGCGCTGGACGCCGGGGCCCGGACGATCGTGTTCGGCGTGGGCGGGAGCGCGACGACGGACGGCGGGGCGGGGATGCTGTCCGCGCTCGGGGCGCGGTTCGTGGACGCGGAGGGGGAGCCGGTGGCTCCCGGCGGCGCGGCGCTGAGTGACGTGGCGACCGCGGACCTGTCCGGCCTGGACCCCCGTCTGGCCTCCGTGGACTTCGTCCTCGCCAGCGACGTGGACAACCCGCTCACCGGGCCGAAGGGCGCGCCCGCCGTGTACGGCCCCCAGAAGGGGGCGAGCCCCGACGACGTGGAGATCCTGGACGCGGCCCTCGGGCACTTCGCCGCGGTTCTGGAGAAGTCGATCGGGTCCAGGGCCACGGAGTACGCCGCGGCGCCGGGGGCGGGGGCCGCGGGCGGCATCGGCTACGGTGCGCTGGTCCTGGGGGCCCGGTTCCGTCCCGGTATCGAGGTGATGCTCGACGTCCTCGGCTTCGCGCCCGCGCTGGAGAGGGCCACCCTGGTGATCACCGGTGAGGGGTCCCTCGACGAACAGACACTCCACGGCAAGGCTCCGGCGGGGGTGGCCGCGGCCGCCCGTGCCGCGGGCAAGGAGGTCGTCGCGGTGTGCGGGCGCCTGGCACTGCGCCCGGAGGCGCTCGGCAGGGCCGGCATCCGGCGCGCGTACCCCCTCACGGAGGTCGAGCCCGACATCGCGCGGTGCATCTCCGACGCGGGGCCGATCCTGGAGACGGTGGCCCAGAACATCGCCCGTGACTTCCTGACCTGACCCGACCCGACCCGACCCGACCCGACCTGTCCTGCCCTGTCCTGGGTACGACCCGTCCTGGGTACGACCCGTCCTGGGTACGACCGGACCCGACCCGTCCTGGAGTACGACGAAGGGGCCCGAACCGGTAGTCCGGTTCGGGCCCCTTCGGGCGTGTACGAGGAAAAGCTACGGCAGCTGCGCCGCGCGCGCCTCACGCCGGTTGTCGCGGAAGTTGTTCACCCGCCGAGCCGTCGCGAACAGCGGAATCACCGCACCCATGACGAGCTGCAGCGCACAGCCGGTCTGGAGCAGGAGCTGACCGCTGGGGGCGTCGAAGGCCCACGCCGCCAGCAGACCCATGGACAGGACGATCCAGGAGAGCATCGCCACC
The DNA here is from genome assembly GCF_042959425.1 of Streptomyces sp. NPDC007896. Taxonomy (NCBI): domain Bacteria; kingdom Bacillati; phylum Actinomycetota; class Actinomycetes; order Kitasatosporales; family Streptomycetaceae; genus Streptomyces; species Streptomyces sp. NPDC007896. Next base: position 105,706 of record NZ_JBIBKX010000007.1, read on the forward strand.
GCGAGGCGCCCCCGCGGCTTCGGGTACTCCACCCGGCTCACCATCAGCCACGCCGTGCCCAGGATCGCCATCAGCGTCGCAGCGAAGGGAAGCTCCAGGAGCACGATGGAGACCACCGTCAGCGCTCCGAACGGCGACGGCATGCCCTGGAACGTGCCGTCCTTCACCGTGACACAGGAGAAGCGGGCGAGGCGGAGGACGACCGCGAGCAACACCACGATCGCGCCGAGCGCCGCCACTCTCTGGTGCGCGTCGTCCGCGACCATGCCGTAGACCAGGACGAAGTACGCGGGCGCCAGACCGAAGCTGATCAGGTCCGACAGGTTGTCCAGTTCCGCGCCCATGGGGGAGGAGCGCAGCTTGCGGGCGACGAGGCCGTCGAAGAGGTCGAAGACCGCGGCGCAGAGCATCAGGATGACGGCCGTGGCGGCGCTGTGGCGCCCCATGCCCGACTCCTGGCTGCCGGTGAGGTGCGGGATCAGAATGCCCGTGGTGGTGAAGTACACCGCCATGAAGCCGCACGTGGCGTTGCCGAGGGTGAGGGTGTCCGCTATTGAGAGGCGGAGAGAGAGGGGCATTTCCTCCTCGTCGTCCACCTCGTCGGCCTCCGGCACCCAGCCGGCCTGAGTCTCAGGATCAATCACGGTCAATTCGAGTCACCCCAGCCACGGTCTTCTGACCGACTTCCACATCGACCTCGACACCCTCGGGGAGGTAGATGTCGACGCGCGAGCCGAAGCGGATGAGACCGATCCGGTCGCCCTGCTCGACCTTCGTACCCTGCGGGATATAAGGAACGATACGGCGGGCGACCGCGCCGGCGATCTGGATCATCTCGATGTCACCGAGTTCGGTGTCGAAATGCCAGACGACGCGTTCGTTGTTCTCGCTCTCCTTGTTGAACGCCGGAACGAACCCACCGGGGATGTGCTCGACCGAGGTCACCGTGCCGGAGAGCGGCGCGCGATTGACGTGGACGTTCAGAGGGCTCATGAAGATCGCGACGCGGGTGCGTCCGTCCTTCCACGGCATGATGCTCTGCACCACACCGTCGGCGGGCGAGATGACCCGGCCCGGGGCGATCTCGCGCTCGGGGTCGCGGAAGAACCACAGCATGCCCGCCGCGAGCGCGGTGGCGGGTACGGCCACGGCTTTGGCGGCGCCGGAGCGGCGCGCCTTGACCAGGCTGAGTGCTGCGGTGGCAACGGTCGGGAGAAGCCACGGCGATGCTCCGCGCGCGAGGCGGACCCGGCCGCGAGGTGCAGAGGTTTGGCTGTGGGGCATGGATGACCTTCGTAGCGGATGATGCCGCGCTGGAACGGGGGACGGCGGCTTTCCCGGGATCGTACCGGTCGCGGGCCACAACTGGGCAAGCCAGGAAGCCGAGTCGGCGGCCGAAGAGTGTTGACGGGGTGTGATCTTCTTCTCGAAGAAAACACCCCGAACTGGGGCATCCAACCCTGCTTAACCCTGGAGTCGATACTCTTCGAGCAGTCGGCGCCCGATGATCATTTTCTGGATTTCGGCGGTACCTTCACCGATCAGCAGCATCGGCGCCTCACGGTAGAGACGCTCGATCTCGTACTCCTTGGAGAAACCGTAGCCGCCGTGGATCCGGAAAGCGTCCTCGACCACTTCCTTGCAGTATTCGGAGGCGAGGTACTTCGCCATCCCTGCCTCGAGGTCGTTTCGTTCACCGGAGTCCTTTTTGCGAGCCGCGTTCACCATCATTGCATGGGCCGCTTCGACCTTGGTGGCCATCTCGGCCAGCTTGAACTGGATGGCCTGGTGCTGCGCGATCGGCTTGCCGAAAGTGTGACGCTGCTGGGCATAGGAGACGCCCAGCTCAAAGGCACGCTGTGCGACGCCGCAGCCACGTGCCGCCACGTTGACGCGGCCGACCTCGACTCCGTCCATCATTTGGTAAAACCCTCGGCCCGTGGTGCCGCCAAGTACCCGATTGGCCGGAACGCGCAGTCCGTCCATGATGAGCTCGGTCGTGTCGACGCCCTTGTAGCCCATCTTGTCGATCTTCCCGGGAATGGTGAGGCCGGGGCGGACCTCTCCGAAGCCGGGCTCCTTCTCGACCAGGAAGGTCGTCATCGACTTGTGGGGTGCGGTGCCCTCGGGGTGTCCTTCGTCACTTCGCACGAGCACGGCCACCAGGTTCGACGAGCCGCCGTTCGTCAGCCACATCTTCTGACCGTTCAGGACGTACTCGTCGCCGTCCCTGACCGCCTTCGAGGTGATCGCGGAGACGTCCGAGCCGAGACCCGGCTCCGACATCGAGAACGCGCCGCGCACCTCGCCCAGCGCCATCCGGGGCAGGAAGTGGTCCTTCTGCTCCTGCGTGCCGTGCTGCTTGAGCATGTACGCCACGATGAAGTGCGTGTTGATGATGCCGGAGACCGACATCCAGCCGCGGGCGATCTCCTCGACGCAGAGCGCGTAGGTGAGGAGGGACTCGCCCAGGCCCCCGTACTCCTCGGGGATCATCAGGCCGAACAGGCCCAGCTCCTTGAGGCCGTCGACGATCTGCTGGGGGTACTCGTCGCGGTGCTCCAGCTCGGTGGCGACCGGGATGATCTCCTTGTCCACGAAGTCGCGGACGGTGGAGAGGATCTCCTGCTGGACGTCGGTGAGACCGGCGGTCTGGGCGAGTCGCGCCATGGCTACTTCTCCTGCTGCTTGAGTTCCGGACGGCCGGGCTGCTCGCCCCCGCGCTCCTTGATGTACGTCTCGGTCGGCACCATGACCTTGCGGCGGAACACGCACACCAGCGTGCCGTCCTGCTTGTAGCCCTTGGTCTCGACGTAGACGATCCCGCGGTCGCTCTTCGACTTCGAGGGTGTCTTGTCGAGGACCGTGGTCTCGCCGTAGATCGTGTCGCCGTGGAAGGTCGGCGCCACGTGCTTCAGTGACTCGATCTCCAGGTTGGCGATCGCCTTCCCGGAGACGTCCGGGACGGACATGCCGAGCAGCAGCGAGTAGATGTAGTTGCCCACGACGACGTTCCTGCCGAAATCCGTCGTCTTCTCCGCATAGTTCGTGTCCATGTGGAGGGGGTGGTGGTTCATGGTCAGGAGACAGAAGAGGTGGTCGTCGTACTCCGTGACGGTCTTTCCGGGCCAGTGCTTGTAGACCGCACCGACTTCGAACTCCTCGTACGTGCGTCCGAACTGCATGCTGCTCAGGCCTCCGGGGCTTCGAACTTGCTGGTGCGCTGCATGCCGGCCGCCCGGCCCTTGCCCGAGATGACCAGGGCCATCTTGCGGCTGGCCTCGTCGATCATCTCGTCGCCGAGCATCGCGGAGCCCTTCTTGCCGCCCGCCTCGGACGTGTAGTACTCGTACGCGTCGAGGATGAGCTCGGCGTGGTCGAAGTCCTCCTGGGAGGGCGAGAAGATCTCGTTGGCCGCGGCGACCTGGTCCGGGTGCAGCACCCACTTGCCGTCGAAGCCCAGGGCGGCGGCGCGCCGGGCGACCTCGCGGTAGCCCTCCTGGTTGCGGATCTGGAGGTAGGGGCCGTCGATCGCCTGGAGGTCGTGCGTACGGGCGGCCATCAGGATGCGCATCAGGATGTAGTGGTACGCGTCCGCCGGGTAGCCCGGCGGCTGCTCGCCCACGACCAGCGACTTCATGTTGATGGAGGCCATGAAGTCGGCCGGACCGAAGATGATGGTCTCTACACGCGGTGAGGCAGCCGCGATCTCGTCGACGTTGACGAGCCCCTTCGCGTTCTCGATCTGCGCCTCGATGCCGATCTTGCCGACCTCGAAGCCCATCGTCTTCTCGATCTGCGTCAGCAGCAGGTCGAGCGCGACGACCTGCTGGGCGTCCTGGACCTTCGGCAGCATGATGCAGTCGAGGTTCTGGCCCGCGCCCTCGACGACCGTGACGACATCGCGGTACGTCCAGTGCGTCGTCCAGTCGTTCACCCGCACGACCCGCGTCTTGCCGGTCCAGTCGCCCTCGTTCAGGAACTTCACGATGGTGTGCCGCGCCTCGGGCTTGGCGAGCGGGGCGCAGGCGTCCTCCAGGTCCAGGAAGACCTGGTCCGCGGGGAGGCCCTGGGCCTTCTCCAGGAAGCGGGGGTTCGAGCCGGGCACGGCCAGGCAGGAACGCCGCGGGCGAAGGCGGTTGACGGGCGTGGTCATGCGGGGACCTCCAGGGGGTCGAGCTTGTTCGCTTTCCGGATCTCGTCGACGATACGGCCGATGATTCCGGTGATGTCGAAGTCCTTCGGTGTGAATACCGCGGCGACTCCCGCGGCGCGCAGCAGTTCGGCGTCGGCGTTCGGGATGATCCCGCCGGCGATCACCGGGATGTCGGCCGCGCCGGCCTCGCGCAGCCGCTCCAGCACGTCCGGCACCAACTGGGCGTGCGAGCCGGACAGGATGGACAGGCCGACGCCGTGCACGTCTTCGGCGACGGCCGCGTCCACGATCTGTTCGGGCGTGAGCCGTATGCCCTGGTAGACCACCTCGAACCCGGCGTCGCGGGCCCGCACGGCGATCTGCTCGGCGCCGTTGGAGTGCCCGTCCAGGCCCGGCTTGCCCACCAGGAAGCGGAGCTTGCCGACGCCGAGGTCCCGGGCGGTCTCCTCGACCTTGCGTCGCACCAGCGCCATCGCGGTGCCCTCCTCGGCGGTGACCGCGACGGGCGCGGACGAGACGCCGGTCGGGGCGCGGAACTCGCCGAACACCTCGCGCAGGGCCTCGGACCACTCGCCGGTCGTGACCCCGGCGCGGGCGCACTCCAGGGTGGCTTCCATGAGGTTGTCGGTGCCCTTGGCCGCTTCCTTCAGCCGCTCCAGCGCCTTGCAGGGGCGCGGGTGGTTGAACGGCGGCTGGTAGCGCGTGTCGCGCCACTGCTGGAGCGCGGCGACGACACGGGCCTCGACCGCCGGGTCGACCGTCTGGATCGCCGCGTCCAGGTCGGCGGTGAGCGGGTTCGGCTCGGTCGACTCGAAGATGTTGACGCCGACGATCTTGTCGGTGCCGCCCTCGATCCGGGCCCGGCGCTCGGCGTGCGAGGAGACGAGCTGCGACTTCAGATAGCCCGACTCGACGGCGGCCATCGCCCCGCCCATCTCGTCGATCCGGCCGATCTCGGCGAGAGACTCCTCCACGAGGGCCGCGACCTTCGCCTCGATGACGTGCGAGCCCTCGAAGATGTCCTCGTACTCCAACAGGTCGCTCTCGTGTGCCAGCACCTGCTGGATGCGCAGCGACCACTGCTGGTCCCAGGGCCGGGGCAGCCCCAGCGCCTCGTTCCAGGCGGGCAGCTGCACGGCACGCGCGCGTGCGTCCTTCGACAGTGTCACGGCCAGCATTTCGAGGACGATCCGCTGGACGTTGTTCTCCGGCTGGGCTTCGGTCAGACCGAGCGAGTTGACCTGGACGCCGTACCGGAAACGCCGCTGCTTGGGGTCCTGGATGCCGTACCGCTCGCGCGTGACCTGGTCCCAGATCCGCCCGAACGCCCGCATCTTGCACATCTCCTCGATGAACCGGACACCCGCGTTCACGAAGAAGGAGATACGGGCGACGACGTCACCGAACTTCTCGGCGGGCACCTGCCCCGAGTCGCGGACGGCGTCCAGCACGGCGATGGCCGTCGACATCGCGTACGCGATCTCCTGGACGGGGGTCGCCCCCGCCTCCTGGAGGTGGTACGAGCAGATGTTGATCGGGTTCCACTTGGGGATGTGGGAGACCGTGTACGCGATCATGTCCGTCGTCAGCCGGAGCGAGGGCCCCGGCGGGAAGACATGGGTGCCCCGCGACAGGTACTCCTTGACGATGTCGTTCTGCGTCGTCCCCTGGAGCTTGGTGATGTCGGCGCCCTGCTCCTCGGCGACGACCTGGTAGAGCGCCAGCATCCACATGGCGGTGGCGTTGATGGTCATCGAGGTGTTCATCTGCTCCAGGGGGATGTCCTGGAACAGCCGGCGCATGTCACCGAGGTGCGAGACCGGCACCCCGACTCGGCCGACCTCGCCGCGGGCGAGGATGTGGTCGGGGTCGTATCCGGTCTGCGTGGGCAGGTCGAAGGCCACGGACAGACCCGTCTGCCCCTTGGCGAGGTTGCGCCGGTACAACTCGTTGGACGCCTCGGCGGTGGAGTGACCGGCGTAGGTCCGCATGAGCCACGGCCGGTCCTTCTGGCGCTCTGTCATGGCTGAACCTCAGACGTTCCGGAAGCGGTTGATGGCGTCGATGTGCTGCGCACGCTTCTGCTCGTCGCGCACGCCCAGGCCCTCGCGGGGCGCCAGCGCGAGCACGCCGACCTTGCCCTGGTGGAGGTTGCGGTGGACGTCGTACGCGGCCTGCCCGGTCTCCTCCAGGGAGTACACCTTGGAGAGCGTCGGGTGGATCTTGCCCTTGGCGACCAGCCGGTTGGCCTCCCAGGCCTCGCGGTAGTTGGCGAAGTGCGAGCCGATGATGCGCTTCAGGGACATCCACAGGTAGCGGTTGTCGTACTCGTGGTTGTAGCCCGAGGTCGAGGCACAGGTGACGATGGTGCCGCCCTTGCGGGTGACGTAGACGGAGGCGCCGAAGGTCTCGCGGCCCGGGTGCTCGAAGACGATGTCGACGTCCTCGCCGCCGGTCAGCTCACGGATGCGCTTGCCGAACCGCTTCCACTCCTTCGGGTCCTGGTTGTGCTCGTCCTTCCAGAACTTGTAGCCCTCGGCGTTGCGGTCGATGATCGCCTCGGCGCCCATCGCCCGGCAGATGTCCGCCTTCTGCTCGCTGCTGACGACACAGATGGGGTTGGCGCCACCGGCGAGCGCGAACTGCGTGGCGTACGAGCCGAGCCCGCCGCTCGCGCCCCAGATGAGGACGTTGTCGCCCTGCTTCATGCCGGCGCCGTTCCTCGACACCAGCTGCCGGTACGCGGTGGAGTTCACGAGCCCGGGAGCGGCGGCCTCCTCCCACGACAGGTGGTCGGGCTTGGGCATCAGCTGGTTGGACTTGACGAGGGCTATCTCGGCGAGGCCGCCGAAGTTGGTCTCGAAGCCCCAGATGCGCTGCTCGGGGTCGAGCATCGTGTCGTTGTGCCCGTCGCTGGACTCCAGCTCGACGGACAGGCAGTGCGCGACGACCTCGTCACCGGGCTTCCAGGCGTTGACGCCGGGGCCGGTGCGCAGGACGACGCCCGCGAGGTCGGAACCGATGATGTGGTACGGCAGGTCGTGGCGCTTGGTGAGCTCGCTGAGCCTGCCGTAGCGCTCCAGGAAACCGAAGGTCGACATCGGCTCGAAGATCGAGGTCCAGACCGAGTTGTAGTTGACGGAAGAGGCCATCACGGCCACCAGGGCCTCGCCCGGGCCGAGCTCCGGCACCGGCACGTCGTCCAGGTGGATCGACTTGCGGGGGTCCTTGTCGCGGGTGCTGAGACCCGCGAACATCTCCGTCTCGTCCTTGTGCACGGTGATCGCGCGGTACGACTCGGGGAGCGGAAGAGCGGCGAAGTCGGCAGACGTGGCCGTCTGCGACTGAATCGCGTCCAGGATTTCCTTCACGGTGTTGCCTCCGGCGATGAGCGTCCTGAGGGAAGACGCTGAGGGTTACGTCGGTACTGCTGCTGGGAGTGAGGGGTGTGCCGTCGGTTCGGCGGAGGGGGTGATGCGGTGGCAGCGCGGGGTTGGCGCAAAAGGTTGCCTGTGACGCAGGCGTCCGGGCGCGCTCGCCTGGGGGAGGTTTGCGGGGACAGCCGGCGTACGAAAGGTCTCTGCACGCCGGCCGCCCGGACAACATCAACGTATGGCACGCCGTGTCACCGTGCAAGGCACGGAGTGCCATGAGTTTCGCTCAGGTGAAATCTTTACGTAACACGTGAGCGATGATCGATCAGATCGACCGATGATCGATCAAAACGCACTGGTCAGGGGCGGTATGGAGGGGCTGTTTCACGGGCCCGAAGGGCGGGGCGGCGGGCCGCTTCGGAGAACACCTGGTGTCGGTGGCGCGGCGTGAGGGTGCGTACAGGGGTGAGGTCGGGGCGCGTCGGCGTTGCGGGGGGCCTGCGGGGCATCCCCGCGAGCGCCGGGCATCGGGAGCGCCGGGCGGTCGATGACGAGGGGCGCTCGGCGGCGGAGCCGGGGGTGCGGGCGACGGGACCAGAAGGGCGTACCGGCCTGAGGACGGCACTTTTCGGCCCACGACTCGCAGCGCCCGTCCGGCGCCTCGGCGCCCGGCTTCACCCCCACACCGGCACCCTCGCGCTCGCGCAACCCGCACAGCGGCGCTTCCGCGTGTCGCGGGCCTGCGGGTGCGCAGCACCTCGTACGACGCCTCGTGGACCGTGCCCGGCCGGCTCGCGTCCCCGCAGCCGATGACCGGCCTCCCTGCGCTCTACGACCTTTCCCGCAGCGCCTGCTCGATGGTCCGCATGACCTGGTCCAACGGCGCGTCGACCCGGGCCACGGTCACCAGAACGTCGCCCTCGGTGAACGCGGACGCCGGCGCCGTACGGGGCGTGGTCTCCCGGCCGGCCCCGATCCCCGTCCCGAAGGTTTTGCGGACGATGGAGAAGGCGTGGTCCAGCTGCGCCTCGACGTCACCTTGACCCCCCGCCCGCAGCCAGCGCCGCAGGACATGGTTGTGGGCCGTGACCACGGCGGACGCGGCGACCTCCGCGAGCAGCGGATCGTCGTTGGCGTCGTCGTCGTGGGCGTGCTCGTCGAAGTGGCCCAGGAGATAGCGGGTGAAGAGCCGCTCGTAGCGGGCCACGGAGGCGATCTCGGCCTCCCGGAGCGTGGGTACCTCGCGGGTCAGCTTGTAGCGCGAGACGGAGATCTCGGGCTGGGCCGCGTACATCGTCATGACTTCCTTGATGCCGCGGCACACCGTGTCGAGCGGGTGCTCGTGCGCCGGAGCCGCGTTGAGGACCGCCTCCGCGCGGATCAGGGTGTCGTCGTGATCGGGGAAGATCGCCTCTTCCTTGGAGCGGAAGTGGCGGAAGAATGTGCGGCGGGCCACCCCGGCCCGGGCCGCGATCTCGTCGACGGTGGTCGCCTCGTACCCCTTGGTCGCGAACAGCTCCATGGCCGCGGCCGCCAGTTCTCGGCGCATCTTGAGCCGTTGGGCGGCGGCGCGACTGCCCGCGGCGCTCTCCGGAGCGTCGGGCGTGGCTGGTGTACGTGAGGACTTGGCGGGCTGGGACATGACCCGAACGTACTGCATGTGCGCAGGGGAACGCGCATGTCCGGGGAACCCCCCGCCCTCGACGGGCGGGGGGCCTGCGGCCGGGCCGAGCAGTCCGCCCCAGTCGGGGGTGTCGCGCAGCCGGTCGCCGGGACGCTCAGCGGCGGGCATATTCGCGGAAGCCGCGGCCCGTCTTGCGGCCGAGGCAGCCCGCGGCCACCAAGTGCTCCAGGAGCGGCGCGGGGGCGAGACCCGGGTCGCGGAACTCGCGGTGCAGCACCTTCTCGATGGCGAGCGAGACGTCCAGACCGACGACGTCGAGGAGTTCGAACGGCCCCATCGGGTAGCCGCCGCCCAGCTTCATCGCGGCGTCGATGTCGTCGAGGGTGGCGTAGTGCTCCTGGACCATCTTGATCGCGTTGTTCAGGTACGGGAAGAGCAGCGCGTTCACGATGAAACCGGCCCGGTCACCGCAGTCCACCGGGTGCTTGCGGATCTTCCCGCACAGCTCGCGGACCGTGGCGTGCACGTCGTCCGCGGTCAGGACGGTCCGGACCACCTCGACCAGCTTCATCGCCGGGGCCGGGTTGAAGAAGTGCATCCCGATCACGTCCTGGGGGCGTGAGGTGGCACGGGCGCAGGCGACGACGGGCAGCGAGGAGGTGGTCGTGGCGAGGATCGCGCCGGGCTTGCAGACCTTGTCGAACACCCCGAACAGCTGCTGCTTGACCTCCAGGTCCTCGGCCACCGCCTCCAGGGCGAGATCGACGTCGGCGAAGGCGTCGTACGAGCCCGCCGGGACGATCAGGTCCAGGGTGCTCGCGGCGGCCTCCGCGGTCATCCGGCCCTTGTCGACCGAGCGGGCCAGGGACTTGCCGATGCGGGCCTTCGCGGCCTGTGCCTTCTCCTCGGTGCGGGCGGCGAGGACGACCTCGTACCCGGCCTTCGCGAAGACCTCGGCGATGCCGGACGCCATGGTCCCCGAGCCCGCGACGCCGACGCAGCGGACCGTGCGGCCGGGGACCTCGGGGCCGCCGGAGAGGGGGGTCAGCGCGTCCCGCACGACCGTCGCGCTGCCGGGCGCCTCGTAGGAGTAGAAGCCGCGCCCCGACTTGCGCCCGGTCAGGCCCGCCTCGCTGAGCTGCTTGAGGATGGGCGCGGGGGCGTGCAGCCGGTCGCGGGACTCGGTGTACATGGCCTCCAGGACCGTGCGCGCGGTGTCGACGCCGATCAGGTCGAGCAGCGCGAGCGGGCCCATGGGCAGCCCGCAGCCGAGCTTCATCGCGGCGTCGATGTCCTCGCGGGAGGCGTACTTGGCCTCGTACATCGCGGCGGCCTGGTTGAGGTAGCCGAACAGCAGCCCGTCGGCGACGAAACCGGGGCGGTCGCCGACCGCGACGGGCTCCTTGCCGAGGTCGAGCGCGAGGTCGGTGACCGCGCTCACGGCCGTGGGCGCGGTCAGCACGGACGACACGACCTCGACCAGCTTCATCGCCGGGGCCGGGTTGAAGAAGTGCAGGCCGAGGACGCGCTCGGGGCGGGCCGAGTCGGCGGCCAGGCGCGTCACCGAGAGGGCGTTGGTGCCGGTGGCCAGGATGGTGTCCGGACGCACGATGCCGTCCAGCGCGCGGAAGACCTGCTGCTTGATGTCGTACGACTCCGGGGTCACCTCGATGACCAGATCGGCGTCGGCGGCGGCCTCGAGGTCGGTGAAGGCGCGGAAGCGGGCCAGGGCGTCGGCGCGCTCCTGCTCGCTGAGACGCTCGCGTCGCACGGCGCGGGCGGTGGAGGTTTCGAGGGCGGAGACGGCCTGGGCGGCCGCGGCCTCGCTGATGTCGATGCCGATGACGTCGCGGCCGGCGCGGACGAGGACCTCGGCGATGCCGGTGCCCATCGTGCCGAGGCCGACGACGGCAACGGTCTTGAGCGGGGACAGAGGGGTGTCGGACAGGGGAGTTGCCATCGCGGGACTCCAGAAAGAGGGTGACGACTGAGGAGCGCACGCAGGTACGCCCAGGAGGCGCACGGGGTGCGGAGAGTGCGGGTGTTGCCGGGCTGACGAGCGCACACGCCCGGTGCCGTCCGAAGGGGGGTGCCCGCGAGGGCGCACCCAGGGAACGGTGAAGCCGACCGGCCCTGTCCCGGAGCCGTGTCGTACTGAGGTACCTGAGGTACCGAACCGACTGCTCTCACGGTGGCTGCGTCACCAGGCCACCGCAAGCAAGACGCGAGTGGGTAACTCGCTCGTCTGAGCTTAACTCGCCGGTAACGAGCGCGCCAGCCCCCGAGTTTGTGATGTACGTCCCGGAGTCATGGGGGCCGCGCCTAGGCTCGGCTTCATGGACGAAGAGTTGCGATCACTCACGGAGCGTCTACGAAACGAGGCGGGGGCTTCGCCGGCGTACGAGCGACTCGCGGCGAGCGAGGACCCGGATGTGCTGGCGGCCGCGCTGACCGCGCCCGGACAGCCCTTGTGGGCACGGGAGTTGGTCGCCTTCCGGCTCGGACTCGCCGGGGACCGGCGGGCCTTCGAGGCGCTCGTCCTGCTGCTGAACCACCGCGACCCGCAGCGCTGCGCGTCCGCGGCACACGCGCTAGCCCGCCTCGGCGATCCGCGCACGGCCCGCGCGGCGGCCGCGCTCGCCACCAACGAACTGCGCGTCGCCTACGCGCTGCATCCCGTACGGCTCCTGGTCGAGCTGCGCGCCCCCGAGGCCGTACCGGCGCTGATCACCACCCTGGGACGCAGGCTGCGCCCCCACGACCCCTACCGCAGAGTCGCCCTCGCCTGCGTGGAGGGGCTCGGGGCGCTGGGGGACGTACGTGCGAGACCCGTCCTGAACGAGGCGCTCGCCCATCCGGCACTCGCCGAGGCGGCGGTGCACGCGCTGGCCCGACTGCCCGGGTGACACGGCGGGCGGCCGACGGGCCGCCTCCCGCAGCGCCTCGTCGACCGTGCTCACCGTGTCGTCGCGCTCCGGACCCGGCCCTTCGAGCGTAGTCCGTGACGTCCGCACGGGAACGGTCGGAACCGCAAAGAGTTCCCGCGCTACGGGAGCGCCCCGGTGTCGGCGCCGGGGCGCGTGAGGGTGCGGGCGTACCGGACCTCGGGCACGGCGACACCATCCACCTCGAACGGCTCCTCGCCACCGTCGGGACCGAACCCGGCCTGTGCGTAGAAGCGGCGTGCCCCGGTGTTTCCCTTGAGGACCCACAGCAGCATCCGCGCGTGCCCCGCGGCGGTGCAGCGGGCGATCGATTCCGTGAGAAGTGCGCGGCCCACCCCGGCCCCGACCCGCTCGGGGTCGACGTAGATCGCGTACAACTCGGCCGACCCGACGTCGTCGCCGCGGGCTTCGTCGTCCCGGTACGGGCCGTGGCAGGCCCAGCCGACCACCTCGCCGTCCCGCTCGGCGACCAGGTTCACGACCGCGCCACCGCCCCGCCCGAAACGCTCGCGCCGCCGGGCCGCGTCCTCGGCCACGCTGAGCGCGTCGAGGTGCGACTGGGGCATCAGCCCCCGGTACGCGGTCTGCCAGCCGCGGATACGGATCTCGGCCACCCGCTCGCAGTCCGAGAGGACCATCTCCCGGATCCGGACCGTGAGTGCGCTCACTCGCCCACCACCGCGTACGCCTCGATCTCCATCAGGAACTCGGGGCGGACCAGCGCGGCGACCTGGACCGCCGACGCGGCCGGGAGACGGTCCGCGGGTATGTGGGCGTCGCGGGCCGCGCGGACGGCCGGCATGTGGGCCATGTCCGTGACGAAGAAGGTGAGTTTGACGACGTCGTCGAAGGTCGCCCCAGCGGCGGCCAGACAGCGGCGCAGGTTCTCGAACACCTGGCGGGCCTGCGCCGCCGCGTCGCCCGCGCCGACGAGCTTGCCGTCCTCGTCCAGGGCGAGCTGCCCCGAGACCGCGACGAAGCGGCCCGTACCGAGGACGACATGCGAGTACGCGGCGGCGGGGGCGACCCCGTCGGGGGCGGGAATGCGGGTCAGCTCACTCATGCGTCCATGGTGGACCATGGGTCTGACAACGCCCCCGACGGGCCGTCAGGGCGCGCTCAGCCGCGGTGGCCGAGCAGCCCGTGCAGCGTCGCGCCTGCCGAGGACGCGCCGCCCGAGGTGGTGGACAACGCGGCCTTCGTGCTCTTCGGCTCCGGGTCCGGCAGCTTCTTGCACACCGCGTCGGCCACGCCGCTGCCGTGCGGCACCTTGCCGTTGGTGAGGTACGCCGCCAGGTACTTGTCCAGGCAGGCGTTCCCGCTCAGCGTGATGCCGTGGTTCCCGCCACCCTGCTCGACCACCAGGCTGGAGCCGCGCAGTGCGTGATGGACCGTCACGCCGCCCTCGTAGGGAGTGGCCGCGTCGTTCGTGGCCTGGAAGAGCAGCGTCGGCGGCAGCGCCTTGTTGGCGATGTTCACCGGCCGCAGCGTCTTCGTCGGCCAGAACGCGCACGGCGCGTTGTACCAGGCGTTGTTCCAGGCCATGAACGGCGCCTTGCCGTACACCGCCCAGTTGTCCTTGCGCCACTGGTTCCAGTCGCGCGGCCAGGACGCGTCACGGCACTGCACCGCGGTGTAGATGCTGTAGCCGTTGTCGCCGGAGGCGTTGATGGCGCCGAGGTTCTCGTAGGCCGCGACGAGGGGGGCCGTCTTCTTGTCGTTCACGTAGGCCGCGAACGCCCCGGCGAGGGAGGGCCAGTAGCCGTTGTAGTAGCCGCCCGGGATGAAGGTGTCCTCCAGTTCGGAGGCGCCCACCTTGTTGCCTGCGGGGTTCTTGGCGAGCGCCCCCCGCATGGCGTACCACTCGGCCTCGACCTTGGCCGGGTCCGTGCCGAGCCTGTAGGTCGCGTCGTGCTTGGCGACCCAGGCCATGAACGCCTGGTGGCGGTCGTTGAAGGCGTAGTCCTGGCCGATGTTGTCCTCGTACCAGACACCGCTGGGGTCGACGATGGAGTCGAGCACCAGTCGGCGTACGCGCTGCGGGTAGAGCTTCGCGTAGACGGCGCCCAGGTAGGTGCCGTACGAGTAACCGAAGTAGTTGATCTTCTTGGCGCCGAGCGCGGCGCGGATCGAGTCCATGTCCCGGACCGCGCTCACCGTGTCGATGTACGGCAGCAGGTCGGCGTACTTCTTGCCGCACGCCTTGGCGAAGGCCTTGGCGCGGTCGAGGTTGGCCTTCTCGATCGCGGGGGTGCTGGGCACGGAGTCCGGGCGCACCGGGTTGAAGGACCCGGGCCTGCAGTCCAGGGCGGGCTTGCTGGCGCCGACACCACGCGGGTCGAAGCCGATGACGTCGTACTGCGCCGCCACCGCCTTCGGCAGCGAGGAGGCGACGAATCCGGCCAGCGAGAGCCCGCTGCCGCCGGGACCGCCCGGGTTCACCAGCAGCGGCCCCTGGTACGTCTTCGCGGTGTGCGGCACGCGTGAGAGGGCGAGGGTGATCTGCCGGCCGTGGGGCTTGGAGTGGTCCAGCGGCACCTTCAGGGACGCGCATTGGAGCGTCGGATATCTGCTGGTCCCGCACTTCTTCCAGGTGGGTTTCGCGGTGGTGAGGGTGGTGCGCGGTGCGGTCGCGGAACCGGCGCTCGCGTCGGCGGGGATCGACGTGATCATCCCGGCCAGCACGGCCGCCGCCCCGCACAGAGCAGCTGCGCGTTTCTTCACAGAGCCTCCCAAGGACGGAGGATTTTGAGCCGTGCACGCCACGGCCTTCGCCGCATCGTCCCGGAAAGGGGCCCCGGAAGAACTCGTTCTGGAAAGTCTTGACCCAATTGAGCCGTGTGATGCGCTCGGATGCCGTCAGGAACGGGCCGGGCAACGGCTGTTCGCCGTGGTCAGAGCAGGGTGAGCTGGGTCGGCTCCGGCGTGGCGGGCGCCATGGGCTCGGCGGACTCCGCGGGCGCGGCGATCCTGCGGGGCATCCCCGCGCGCGTGGGACCGATGCCGTACTCCTGGGCCAGCTCGTGGACCTGACGGGTGATCCGGCGCTGGTACCACTTCGGGGCGTACGCGCCCTCCGCGTACAGCCGCTCGTAACGCCGTACGAGATAAGGGTGGTGGTGCTCCAGCCAGGCCATGAACCACTCCCGGGCGCCGGGCCGCAGATGCAGCACGAGCGGGGTCACCGAGGTGGCCCCGGAGGCCGCTATCGCCCGTACGGTGGCGCGCAGTTGGGCCGGGCTGTCGCCGAGGAAGGGGATCACGGGGGCCATCAGGACCCCGCAGCCGATGCCGTGGTCCGTGAGGGTGCGCACGACGTCCAGGCGGCGCTCCGGGGCCGGCGTGCCCGGCTCGACGGTGCGCCACAGCTGGGAGTCGGTGAAGCCCACGGAGACCGAGATCCCGACGTCGGTGACCTCGGAGGCCTGCTTCAGGAGGTCGAGGTCGCGCAGGATCAGCGTGCCCTTCGTCAGGATCGAGAAGGGGTTCGCGTGGTCGCGCAGGGCCGCGATGATGCCGGGCATCAGCCGGTAGCGGCCCTCGGCCCGCTGGTAGCAGTCGACGTTGGTGCCCATCGCGATGTGCTCGCCCTGCCAGCGGCGCGAGCCGAGCTGGCGGCGCAGCAGCTCCGGCGCGTTGACCTTCACCACGATCTGGGAGTCGAAGTCGAGTCCCGTGTCGAGGTCCAGATAGCTGTGGGTCTTGCGCGCGAAGCAGTACACACACGCGTGTGTGCAGCCCCGATAGGGGTTGACCGTCCACTCGAAGGGCATGCGCGAGGCCCCCGGTACCCGGTTCACGATCGAGCGGGCCCGGATCTCGTGGAACGTGATACCTCGGAACTCCGGGGTGTCGAACGTACGGGTGGTCACCGCGTCCGCGCCGAACAGCGCGGCGTCCCGGGCGCGGTCCCCGGCGGGGTCCGCTGTGAGGTTGTCCCAGCGCATGACGCCTCCTCGATAGCATTGGCCACAGAATAGAACACATGTTCCCTTGATCGTGCGACCGTAATTTCGGGGCCCCGATTTGGGGGGTCGGGCCGCCGGGTGGTTGGCTTGCCGCACACCCCGAGTCACCAAGTGCTGGAGGAAGTGCAATGGCGCAGGTCGAGGCCACGACGGAGCGGGTCATCGCGGCGGACGCGGAGGCGGTGTTCGACGCCCTGGCCGACTACAGCGGCACGCGCGCGAAGCTGCTGCCCGAGCACTTCAGCGAGTACGAGGTGCGCGAGGGCGGCGACGGCGAGGGCACCCTCGTCCACTGGAAGCTCCAGGCCACCAGCAAGCGTGTGCGCGACTGCCTCCTCGAGGTCACCGAGCCCACCGACGGTGAGCTCGTCGAGAAGGACCGCAACTCCTCCATGGTCACCACCTGGCGGGTCACCCCGGCCGGCGAGGGCAAGTCCCGCGTCGTCGTCACCACCGTCTGGGACGGCGCGGGCGGCATCGGCGGCTTCTTCGAGAAGACCTTCGCGCCCAAGGGCCTCGGCAGGATCTACGACCTGGTGCTCGACAAGCTCGCCGTCGAGACGCAGAAGTAGCCAGGACGCACGCCTCTTTGACGGCCGCGCGGCCCAAGAGGCAACTCTCCGGGGCGCGTTGTCACCCTCACCGGTTCGAGTGGATCTCCTCGCGACGCGGCGATACGCCGTAACTCGTCGCGCTTGCTCACAGTTGTCGCGATAAGCGGGAATTGTGCGGTGGGCGCGACGAGGGGAGCGGTACGTGGGCGGGATCACTCTGGTGCAGGACGAACCGGCTGCCGCGCCCCCGCGGCACTCGCCTCCACCGGCCCCCGGGACCGCCCGGCTGAGCCCGCGCCAGGTGCGGCTGGTCTTCTTCGGGCTCATGCTCGCGCTGCTGCTCGCCGCCCTCGATCAGATGATCGTGGCCACCGCGCTCCCGAAGATCGTCGGTGAGCTGCACGGCCTGGGCAGGATGTCCTGGGCGATCACCGCCTATCTGCTCACCTCCACCGTCGGACTCCCCGTCTACGGCAAGCTCGGCGACCTCTTCGGCCGCAAGGGCGTCTTCCAGTTCGCGATCGTCGTCTTCGTGGCCGGTTCGGCGTGCTCGGGACAAGCCCAGAGCATGGACCAGCTGATCGCCTTCCGCGCGATCCAGGGCGTCGGCGCGGGCGGCCTCATGATCGGCGTGCAGGCGATCATCGCGGACATCGTGCCGCCCCGCGAGCGCGGCCGCTTCATGGGCCTGATCGGCGCCGCCTTCGGCCTCGCCTCGGTCGCCGGGCCCCTCCTCGGCGGCTATTTCACTGACCACCTCTCCTGGCGCTGGTGCTTCTACATCAACGTGCCCTTCGGCCTGCTCACCCTGGCCGTCGTCACCGTCGTGCTGAAGCTGCCCAGGCCCCCCGCGCGCGGACGCGTCGACGTACTCGGTGTGCTGCTGCTGGCCGCCGCGTCGACCTGTCTGGTCCTGCTGACCAGCTGGGGCGGCACCGAGTACGCCTGGGGCTCACGGGTCATCACAGGGCTCGGCGCGGGCGCACTCGTCGCGACCGTCCTCTTCTTCGTCGCCGAGCGCTTCGCCACCGAACCCCTCATCCCGCCGAGGCTGTTCAAGGACGCCGTCTTCAACATCACCGCCCTGGTGGGGCTCGTCATCGGCGTCGCCCTCTTCGGAGCGGCCAGCTATCTGCCGACCTTCCTGCAGATGGTCGACGGGGCCAGCGCCACCGAGTCCGGACTCCTCATGCTCCCCATGATGGGCGGCATCGTCGGCGCCTCCATCGTCTGCGGACAGCTCATCAGCCGTACCGGCCGCTACAAGATCTATCCGGTCCTCGGCAGCGCCCTGTCGGTCCTCGGCATGTGGCTGCTGTCCCGCCTCGAAGTCGACACGCCCCGCCTGCAGTACAGCATCTGGATGGCCATCCTCGGCGCGGGCATCGGCATGGTGATGCCCGTGCTGGTCCTCGCCGTGCAGAACTCCGTGCGCCCCTCCGACCTCGGCACCGCGACCAGCGCCAACAACTACTTCCGGCAGATCGGCGGCAGCGTCGGCGCCGCCGTCTTCGGCACGCTGTTCGCCCATCGGCTCTCGGACGCGCTCGCCGACCGCCTGCCCCCGCGCACCGGCCTGCCCGACCCCGAGTCCATCACCCCGCAGCTCGTCCACTCCCTGCCCGAGGCCCTGCGCGACGACTACATCCGCGCCTACGCGGACGCCATGCCGCGGATCTTCCTCTACCTCGTCCCGGTGCTCGTCCTGGGCCTGCTCATCGCCTGCTTCCTCAAGGAGAAACCGCTGGTGTCCCACAACGCCCCCATCGCCGACCCGGAGACCGCACGGGTGAACGCCCCGATCCCGCAGGCCCGTTCGTCCCACGCCGCCGGGATCCCCGTCTGTGGCACCGTGCAGCACCCCGACGGGACCGTCGTGCCGCGCGCCGCGCTCACCCTCATCGACATCGCCGGACAGCAGATCGGGCGGGGCGCCAGCGGCGAGGACGGGCGGTACGCGCTGTCCACGCCCGGATCGGGGTCGTACGTACTGATCGCCGCGGCCGGCGGCCACCAGCCGCAGGCGGTCTCGGTGACCATCGGCGAGCGCCCCGTGGAACTGGACGTCGTCCTCGGCGGCGCGGGACGCCTCGCCGGGAGTGTGCTGACCGCGGACGGCACCCCCGTGCGCGACGCCACCGTCACGCTCACCAACGTCCACGGGGAAGTCGTGGCCACCACCCGCAGCGGGCGCGAAGGCGGCTATGTCATCACGGAGCTGGTGGCGGGCGAGTACACCCTCGCCGCCAGCGCGCCCGCGTTCCGCCCGGCCGCCCTCCCCGTCAGCGTGCAGGCCTCGCGCGAGACCCGCCAGGACGTCGAACTCGCGGGCGGCGCCGTGCTGCGCGGCACCGTGCGGGCGGGCGGCGGCCGGCCCGTCGAGGACGCCCGGGTGACGCTCCTGGACGCCGCGGGCAACGTGGTGGACACGCTCACCACCGGTGCGGACGGGGCGTTCCGGTTCGTCGACCTGTCCTCCGGCGAGTACACCGTCATCGCGGCGGGCTATCCGCCGGTGGCCACCGTGCTGCAAGTGGCCGGTGGGGGGCGCACGGAGCGGGATCTGCAGCTCGGCCACGAGGACTGAACGGCCGCCGCGGGAACCTTCGCGGAGGCGGCCGGTGCGCCGGAGCAGCCCCCTGGAAAGGTCAATTCCCGTATTGCCACACATCGCGACGGGCCGCAGCCGTACGGTAGTGAAGGCGGCACAGATCTTGCGGAGCCGTGGGGAGGAAGGGCCTCGGCCATGGACAGCGGCACAGCAAGTGGCACGGAAAGTGGTACCGCGAGTGGCACCGAAGCGGGCGCACCGCACAGCCGCGGAGCTGGGGACGACGCGGTGGAGCACACCGAGGCCGGGCGCATCCCGCTGGCCGTGGTGGTCGTCGACCGCGACGGACTGGTGTCGCACTGGAGCACCGGCGCCCGGCGGCAGTTCGGCGTGTCCAAGGAGGACGCGGTGGGCCGCCCCGCCGTCGACCTGCTCCCCGTCTCCGGCGCGCTCCCCGAAGAGGACGAGATCGGGCCCTACGGGGCGTACGCGGCGTACGACGGACTCGGCCCCGGCCTGGAGTCCTCCCTCGGCGGACGGTTCTCCTACCCTGCCGCCGGACGCGCCCGGCTCACCGTGCCCGAGCGGGACCGCGTGGACGTCCTGTGGTGGGCGTACCCGCTGGTCGGCCCAGGACCGGAACGGCTGCTCGTGCTCGCCGCCGACGCGGACGCGCTGCGCCAGGAGGACGAAGAGGTGGCGATCGAGCGCATCGCGCCCGGCTTCGCGCTGCACACCGACTTCCCCGGCGCCGAGGAACTGGCCCGCAGACTGCCCGAGATCCTGCCCAGCATGAGCGTGGGCGAGGGCGCCCGCATCGTCTCTCAGGTACTCGAACTGGGCTACCCCGTCCTGGAGTTCAGCCAGAACGACCGGGTGCCGGTGACTCCCGACTGGGGCGTGCCGCGGCGCGCCGAACGCAGGGCGCGCCGTGAGTGGGCGGCACGCGCGGCGGCCACCGGCGAGCCCCTGCCGCAGGAGCTCCAGGACGAGGAGGGCGAGGACCTCGAGTACGTCGCAGTCCGCGAGCGCCTGGAGTTCCTCAACGAGGTCAGCGGGCGCATAGGTACCTCGCTCGACCTCGCGCAGACGATCCTCGAGGTCAGCCGGGCCGTGGTGCCGCGTTTCACGGACGTGGCGGGCACCTATCTGCGCGAACAGGTCGTCGCCGGTGAGGGCTTCCCCGACGGTGTGCCCGACACGACCACCATGTGGCACCGCGTCGCCGTCGAGCACACCGACGAGCCGGGCCGCTGGGACGACGTCGTGCCGGTCGGCGAGGCCATGCCGTTCCCCGCGCACACACCGTTCTTCCAGTGCATGACCACCGGTGAACCCGTCCTCGTGCCGCGCATCAGCGAGCAGATGGGGCACATGATCGCCGCACAGTTCGAGAAGCGCGACATCAGGCCGCTCATCACCAACCGCTCCATGCTGGTCGTGCCCCTGAAGGCCCGCAACGTGGTGCTCGGGTTCATGATCCTGCTGCGCCACCCGGAGCGCGTCGAGTTCAACGACATGGACCGGGTCACCGGCGCCGAACTCGCGGCCCGCGCGGGCCTCGTCCTCGACAACGCGCGCATGTACACCTACCAGGAGAGCGTCGCCGAGACCCTCCAGGACAGCATGCTGCCGCACATCGCGCCCCGCATGGCCGGCTGCGACATCGCCACCCGCTATCTGCCCGGCACCCTGCTGGGACGCGTCGGCGGCGACTGGTTCGACTCGGTGAAACTGCCCGGCTCGCGTACCGCCCTCGTCGTCGGCGACGTGATGGGCCACGGCCTCAACTCGGCCGCGATGATGGGCCAGTTGCGTACGGCGGTGCAGACGATGGCGGCGCTCGACCTGCCGCCCGCCCAACTCCTGCGCAACCTCGACGATCTGGCCCAGCGGCTCGGTGAGCACTACCTCGCGACCTGCCTGTACGCGGTCTACGACCCCATCGCCGGCGAGCTGCACATCGCCAACGCGGGCCACATCCCGCCCGTCCTGGTCCGTGCCGAGGACGGCCACAGCGAACTGCTCGACCTGCCGACGGGCGCGCCCATCGGGGTCGGCGGTGTGCCCTTCGAGGCGGTACGCGTGCCGGTGGCGCCCGGCGACCGGCTCGTGATGTGCACCGACGGCCTGGTCGAGGTGCGCGGCGAGGACATCGGTGTCGGCCTCGCCACGCTCTGCGAGTCCGCCGCCCACCCGGCCGCGTCCATGGACGACGCCTGCGACACGATCATCCGCGCCCTCAACACCTGTGGCGGCCGCAAGGACGACGTGGCGCTGCTGATGGCCCGGCTCAACGGCATCGAACCCGAGGACGTCGCCGAGTGGCGGCTCTCGCTCGACCTGGTCGAGGCCCGCCGGGCCCGCACCGTGGTCCGCGAGCAGCTCCACGACTGGGGCCTGGCCCGGCTGGCCGACCCGGCCGAGTCGATGGTCGGCGAGCTGGTGGCCAACGCCGTACGGCACACGCACAGCCGTCGGATCGAACTGCGGCTCGTGCGTGGCGACACCCTGCTGTGCGAGGTGGCCGACGACGACCACACCCTGCCGACCCTGCTCAGCGCGAGCCCCGCCGACGAGTTCGGCCGCGGTCTGCGTATCGTCAGCACGCTGGCCCGCGAGTGGGGCACGAGCCGCACCAGCGCCGGCAAGACCGTGTGGTTCGAACTGACCCTGCCGAGGCGCTGACGCGAGGCGCTGACCCGGGGGCGCGTACCGGCGTACACGGATCGAAATGAACCGCGCAGGAATGCGCCGCATGCTTGTCGACGCACGCCTGGCGCGATAGACCGATCCCGCCCGCCATCCTCGGCGGGCCGCAGCGGCGACCTGGGGAGCGGGCATGAGCGTGACACATCGGTACAGGGAGGCCTGGGAGGGCTTCTGGCGCGAGGCCTCCGACGAGCAGGGAGCCGTCTTCTGGGACGCGGACCCCGCACTGACCGCGGGCGTCCACCTCGCCCTCTTCGAGCCGTACCTGTCGGCTCACGATCTGCCGGTCGTGGACCTGGGCTGCGGCAACGGCACCCAGACCCGCTTCCTGGCCGACCGCTTCCGGCATGTGGTCGGCGCCGACCTCGCGGATGCCGCGCTCGAACACGCCCGTCTCGCCGATCCGGCGGGCCAGGCGACGTACCGGCGGCTCGACGCGGCCGAGAAGACCGAGGCGCAGACCCTGCACGCGGAGCTGGGCGACGCCAACATCTATATGCGGGGTGTGCTCCACCAGTGCGAGCCGGACGACCGCCAGCCGCTGGTGGACGCCCTCGCCACCCTGGTGGGGGAGCGCGGCCGGGCCTTTCTCGTCGAACTCTCCGAAGCCGCCCGGCCGGTCCTGATGGGCCTGGCCCGGAGCTCCGACGGACCGCCGCCCAAGCTGGCCCCCATCTTCCGGCACGGCATCGCGCCCGGCGAGGTGTCCGACGAGGCGGTCCCCGACTACCTCCGCGCGGCGGGCCTGACCGTCCTCGCGAGCGGTGAACTGCCGCTCGTGACAACCGAGTTCACGCCCGGCGGCGTGCGGATCGAACTGCCGTCGAAGTGGCTGGTGGCCGGGCGCACGGCCGACTGAGCCGGGCACACGGGTACGGCGTCACCTGCCGGTCGGTGACGCCGTACCCCTTCATGGTGGCCGTTGGGTCAGTGGCCGGGCCAGCCGTCCAGGTGACGGTGGACCGCGACGGCGGGCGCGTCCGGGGCCTTCGGTGCGCCTGCCACCGCGTCGTGCAGGACGGCGGTGACCTCCGCGGCCAGCGCGTCGGCCTTCGTCTTGAGGTCGGCGGCCGGGATGGTGGACCGGGCCAGGTCGTCCAGCCTGCGGTGGATGTCGGTGAGCTTGTGCTGCGCGGCGGCGTCCAGGGTGAACGGGCGGGCGGTGGACACCACGAACTGGTAGGCGCCGGCGAGGGTTTGGCAGCCGTCGCAGTGCTCGTTGACCGCGTCGCTGAGGTTCACCGCGTTCAGGTGGGTGTTCTGGCCCGCCAGCGTGACGATCTGGAAGGACAGTGCGACCGACCGGCAGTGCGCGTCGACCGAGCAGCCGACGGAGACCGCGCCTGCCTGGTTGCGTACACCCACCGCCTTCGCCGTGCCGAGCTGCCGCACGGTGAAGGAGTCCTTGACCTGGGTCGGATGCGCCCGGTCGGCGTGACTGAAGGTGTGGTCCTCCGCGACGGCGTGGCGGGCGACCGTGCCCGCCGCCGCGGTGGCGGCCTGGGCCGGGACCGCGGCGGCGATACCGGCCGCGCCGGCCGCGAACAGGCCTATGCGCATGGCTCGTTGGGGGAGGCTCCGGCCGGCTGGGCGAGGCTTCCGGTGCGTGTTCGGATGGGTACTCACATGGGTCTCCTGCGGTCGTGGTTCGGCGGGACGACGGCCACCGGGCGGTGATCGCCGAGGGCGGTCACGGGGTGGCCGGGCTCGGTGCGCCGGTCGCGCTGACGGAATCGGTCGGCGTCGGCGGATCCGCCGAGGGCGCCGGTGCGGACGACGAGACGGACGGCGACGGGCCGGGCGGCTCGGACGGACCCGCGGGCGGACCGGCCGAGACGGAACCCGTCGTGCCCGGACCGCCGGCCGGTGTGGTCGGCTTGTTGGACGGGGAGGCGCCGGGAGACGTGGACGCGCTGGCGTCCGCGCTGGGCGAGGCCGACGCGCTCGGCGCGGTGGCGGCCGTGGAGCCGGAGGACGCGGCGCCGGACGGCAGGGCCGCCGAGGTGTCGGACGGGGACGTGTGCGGCCGGGGCGCGGTCGCGGGCCGGGCGGGCGGTTCGGCCGTGGACACGCCGGGCTGGAGGATCGGCGCGATCGGTGGACGCTTCGGCAGCGGCTCGGGTGTCACACCGGACACCCACGCGTAGCTCAGTGAGCCGAGGCCCAGCAGTGCCAGTGCGCACAGTGTCACCCGCAGCCCGGGCTTGTCCGCCGTCGACCGCTTCGCGGCGCGGAAGACCCGGCCGCCCATTTTGAGCGACAGATAGACCACGCCGGCCATCGGGCACAGCAGCATGAAGCAGCCGATCACGCCCATCAGGGCCGCGGCGATCTGACCGCCCGCGAAGGCGTCCCCGGTTCCCACGACCTGGTCGGTGAGCGAGCGGACCATCGTCGCGACGATCCGCGGCAGGTTCCACAGCGCGTACCCGAGCTCGCCGATCAGCAGCGGCACCATGGTGAGGACCCAGGTGGTGATGATGGTCCGCGACGACTTCTTGAGCCCGACGACCTCGGCGCGCGCCGCCTTGCCGCGCCGGCCCGGCACCGTGCTGAGCAGAATCGGTTTGATCTTGCCGTAGAGGTCCGGGACGCCGGCCAGGTCGCCCAGGATGTAGTAGCCGTCCAGCCGGACGGCCGGCATCAGCTGCTCCAGGATCTCGAAGTGCCCGAGATAGACCGTGGCCAGGAAGAACTGCTGCCCGGTGGCGAAGTACGCGCCCGCCATCCCGAGCATGAAGACGACGTTGAAGTACACCCCGCCCAGGTCGGTCCGGAGCCGTCCGGCCCGGCCGATCCGGTAGATGTCCGTCACGTCGGTGTACATGGACGGCCAGATGAGGAAGAGCCCGCAGCCGATGCAGCCCGGCCGTGCGCCCCCGTATCTGCACGCCGAGGCGTGGCCGAACTCGTGGAAGACCAGCGAGGCCACGGTGAGCGCGAACACGACGAGCATCAGGACCGGCTGGTCGAGGACCTGGAGCACGGGTTCCACCGCGCCGAAGAAGCCGAACAGCCAGACGTCCATGGCCACGGCCGCGGCGAGCATCAGCACGACCACCGTGGGGCGGTGCAGCCAGGCCAGCGAGCGGGCGATCCGGCCCGCCCTGCGCTCGTTGAAGATGATCCGGTGCCCCTTGAGGGCGAGGAGCAGGTCGGAGCGCGGTGCGGAGACCTCGTCCTCCTCCATGCCCTCCGGCACGGTGACGCCGAGCGGGTCGAGTTTCTCCTCGACCAGGAAACGCACGTTGTCGGCGCTGAGCTCGCGGCCGTAGCGGGCGCTGACCCGGTGCGAGATGGTCTCGATGTCGTTCACGCCGTCGATCGCGGAGGCGACCAGGTACAGCAGCCGTGACAGCTGCACGACCTGGCCGTCTCCACGGCGCGCGATGTACTTCGGCTCGGTGAAGCCCGAACCCTGGTACTCCCCGTGCAGTTTGAGCCCGGAGCTCAGCCGAGGCACCGGCAGCGCCTCGACGCCGGCGCCGACTACCGGCAGGCTTCCCGTGGCGAACTGCTCGTAGGTGACCGGAATTCCCCCCGGCCCCGGCACCGGCGACCCGGTGTCGTACAGCAACGCGGGCCCGTCCCCCAGTGCCGTCATTTTGGTCCTTCCCCCCAAGGGCGGACCGCGCCCGCCCCCGGGCGCGGTCCGCCGAACTGCCGTTGCGCGCGGCGGGTGTTACTGCGTGACGTTGATCGCCTGGTTGGCGCTGGACTCGGCCACCGACCAGCTGGAGTGGTCGTTCAGGGCGGCCGACTCGTTGTGGGCGCTGATGTTGGCGACGTGCTTGGTCACGTTGGTGGTGCGGCCGAAGCTGAACTTCAGGCGGCCGAGGGCCTCGCGGCCGGGGAGCAGCTCGGCGGACTCGGACTGCAGCTCGTTCATGTCCATGCTCATGGGATGTCCTTTCGGGACGTGGTTCGTTGATGCGGGTGTGGTGATGGCACTGCGGCGGATGCGGGCGAGCATCCGTTGACGCGGAGGCGGGCGAGCCTCCGGTGCCGATTACTGGTGGACGTTGATGGCCTGCGAGGCGCCCGACGACGCGTCCGACCAGCTGGAGTGGTCGTTCAGGGCGGCCGACTGGTTGGAGGCGTCGATGTTGGCGACGTGCTTGGTCACGTTGACGGTCTTGCCGAAGCTGAACTTCAGGCGACCGAGGGCCTCGCGACCCGGCAGCAGCTCGGCGGTCTCGGTGTCGAGTTCACGGTTGTCCATCATGATCAATTCCCCCTCAGGGATGGGCATTTCCGATCGGACAGAGGCTGGTTCCCCCCAAACTCTGTCCAATCTGGTCGGACGTGCTGTCCAACGAGATTGGACAGTAGTAGCCCCGGAGCTCGCCGCGCAAGCGGTTCGGGGAAAGACTTCTGGGGCCGGAGCGAAGCCCCCCGTAGAATCGATCCCGCTTGGAAGAGTTCCGCCCGGCGGCGAGCAGGAAGTGACCATCGGTGGCCAACGCACTGCAGCAGATCATCAGAGATCGCCTCGACCGCGAAGGCTGGTCCTACGGCGAGGTGGCACGTCGGGGCGGCATTCCGCGCTCCACCGTCCACCACTTGGCCACGGCCGAGCGGGTGGTGCGCATGCCCCAGCCCAGCACGCTGGAGGGGCTGTCCAAGGGGCTTGGACTGTCGTTGGACACCGTGCGGCGGGCCGCCGCGGAGGCGTGCGGCATCCATGTCTACGCGGCCGACGCCCCGCCCGCCGAAGGCGCGCCCGCCGACCCCGAGGTCGACCTGCTCATCGCCAGCGTCCAGCAACTCTCGGCAGACGATCGCCGCCATGTCGCCGCCCTGGTCGAATCCTTGCTGGGCCGCGACGCGCGACGCGGCTAGCTTCTGCCGGGGTGCGGCATCGGGCGTGCGCCGGCGTCCGCGGGAGCGACGGGATGTTCGCCGTCCGGCAGGTGCCGGGCACCGGCCGGCAGGAGCCGGTCTCGGCGGGGTGCGCGGCGGGTGGTGTGTTGCCGGGCGCCGCGGCTACGGGGGCAGCCGCCGATGGCGGGGAGCTGCCCGACGGCGGTCAGTAGTCGTCAGCCGTCACCGTCAGGTCGCTCCGCGCGTCGTGGGAGTCGTGTGGCCCGGCGGAGCGGAGGGTGGCGACGCCCATGCACGCGGGGGTGGGCCGATGTTCGGCGGTGTGCGTCCGCGTCTACGAGGGTGGCTCGCATTGGGGTGACGGGGGCGGTGTGGCGTCGTAGGGGCGGATGGACTTGGGCGGCGGTGGTGTCGCGGGGATCTGCGTCGGATGCCGGAGCCCCTCGTCAAGGGGACGTTGACATCGGTTCGGTCCGTACGGTCGCTCCGTCGCAGGCGCCCCCGAGGCTTTGGCCCGGTCAAGGGCCGTACGGCGAAGACGCCCGTCCGAGTGCTCCGGTTCCGCTTCCCGGGGTTCCCGGTAAAAGAATCCAGAACGGCCGAAACCCCCAAGATCCGCAGCTAGTCTCTCATTCTGCTCGGGGCACGTGAGCCGCACGACCCCTGTGTCACCCAGGGGGACATGTGCTGTTCGTGCACGGAGGACCCACCACCGCAGTGGTGCGGGGCAGTACGGGAGAGTCCGTCGTCCTCCTCTCAGGTGAGCTGCCCGACATACTGACCGAGGGCGCACTCACCGAACTCCTCGACCTCGCCGCGGCCGTCCTCGACGAGGAGGAGCTCAAACTCTTCCGGCGCTGCCTGGACGCCCTGGTCCGAGGCGAGGGCGGCACCCCGCGCCGCATCGAACTCGACGGTGTCGTACTGACCGTTTACGAGGACTGATCCGGGCGATGCTTGCCCTCTGAGCCGTTGCCGGAGTGCCGGGAGGGGAAGCCGTGGGGGAGAGCAGAAACCCGTCGGGAGAGCCGCGGAACCTGAACACGGGCGTGGCGCACAACGCCCGGGTCTGGAACTACTGGATCGGAGGCCGGGACAACTACCCCGTCGACCAGGCGGTCGGCGAGCAGGTCGCCACGATGTTCCCGGTGATCCGCGCCGTGGCCCGGGCCGACCGCGACTTCCTGGGCCGCGCGGTCCGCTTCCTGACCGGGGAGCGCGGGATACGGCAGTTCCTGGACGTCGGCACCGGACTGCCGACCCTGGACAACACCCACGACATCGCCCAGCGGATCGCCCCCGAGTCGCGGATCGTGTACGTCGACAACGACCCCGTGGTGCTCGCCCACGCCCGCGCGCTGCTGACCGGCACGCCCGAGGGCGCCACCGACTACCTCGACGCCGACGTCCATGCCCCCGACGCCATCATCCGGGGCGCCGCGGGAACCCTCGACCTAGACCGGCCCGTCGCCGTCATGATGCTGGGCATCCTCAACTTCGTCCTCGACGGCGACGAGGCACGCGACATCGTGCGCCGGCTCATGGCCGCGCTCCCCTCCGGCAGCTGTCTCGCCCTGACCCACCCCACCACCGACGCCGACCTCGGCGGCGAGGGCAACGTCGCGGCCATGAGTTTCTGGAACGAGAACGCGACCCCGCCGATCACCGCCCGTGACCGCGCCGAGATCACCACCTTCTTCGACGGCCTGGACCTCCTCGACCCGGGTCTCGTCTCCTGCGCCCAGTGGCGCGCCCGGCCCGGCGACGGCGCGGTCCTCCCGCAGTACGGCGCGGTCGCCGTGAAACCCTGACGGGACCGGCCGGGACCGGTCGGTCCCGGTCGGCGTGGTGACGTCCGCGGACGGCCTCCTGGCCCGGCCGTGCGGCGCCACGTAACGTGACACGACATGGAGACAGCCGCTGACCTGTGCCGGAAGGGTGTGTCGTGAAGATCCTCATCAGCGCCGACATGGAGGGCGCCACCGGGGTGACCTGGCCCGCCGACGTGTTGCCGGGGACACCGCAGTGGGAGCGCTGCCGGCCGAGGTTCACCTCGGACGTCAACGCCGCCGTCCTCGGCTTCTTCGACGGCGGCGCCGACGAGGTGCTGATCAACGAGGCCCACTGGTCCATGCGCAATCTGTTGCTGGAGCAGCTCGACGACCGGGCCGAGATGATCACCGGACGCCACAAGACGCTGTCCATGGTGGAGGGCGTCCAGCACGGAGACGTCGACGGGATCGCGTTCGTCGGCTACCACACGGGCGCCGGCACGGAGGGCGTCCTCGCCCACACCTACCTCCCCAACTCGATCACCGGCGTGTGGGTGAACGACGTACGGGCCAGCGAGGGACTGCTCAACTCCCATGTCGTCGCCGAGTACGGGGTGCCCGTCGTGCTCGTCACCGGCGACGACCTGACCTGCGAGGACGCGCTCGGCTACGCGCCGGAGGCACTCAAGGTCGCCGTCAAGGACCATGTGTCGCGGTACACGGCTGTCTGTCGCACACCGGCCAGGACCGCCGCCGACATCCGGGCCGCGGCCAAGGCGGCGGCAGCCCTGGCGGTGCGTCAAGAACCGCTGGTGGGCGGCCCGTTCACGGTGGCGCTCGAATTCGACGCCGAACACCTGTCGATGGCGGCCACCGTCGTGCCCGGTGTGCGGCGCGTCGGGGAGCGCAAGGTGGCGTACACCAGCGACACCATGTACGAGGGGATTCGCACCTTCAAGGCGGTCACCACGATCGTCTCGGCCGCGGTGGAGGAGCAGTATGGCTGACCAGAAGACCATGAACGAGCGGCCCGCGGAAGAACGGGACATGAGTGAACGGGCCGTGGACGAGCGGGCGTTGGACGAGGTCGTACGGTTCACCTCCGACCTCATCCGCTTCGACACCACCAACCGGGGAGGCGGCGACTGCCAGGAGCGCCCCGCCGCCGAGTACGCCGCCGCGCGCCTCGCGGAAGCGGGCCTCGAACCCACACTGCTGGAGCGCACCAAGGGCCGTACGAACGTCGTAGCCCGTCTCGAAGGCACCGACCCGTCCGCCGACGCGCTGCTCGTCCACGGTCACCTCGACGTGGTGCCCGCCCAGGCCGACGACTGGAGCGTGCATCCGTTCTCCGGTGAGATCCGCGACGGGGTTGTGTGGGGGCGCGGTGCGGTAGACATGAAGAACATGGACGCGATGATCCTTGCGGTCGTACGCCTGTGGGCGCGCCTCGGCGTCAGGCCCCGGCGCGACCTGGTGATCGCGTTCACGGCCGACGAGGAGGCGAGCGCGGAGGACGGCTCCGGGTTCCTCGCCGACCGGCATCCGGGGCTGTTCGAGGGCTGTACCGAGGGCATCAGCGAGTCCGGGGCGTTCACCTTCCACGACGGCGCGGGCCGGGAGCTCTATCCGATCGCGGCGGGGGAGCGCGGCACCGGCTGGCTCAGGCTCACCGCGCACGGGCGGGCGGGCCACGGCTCCAAGGTGAACCGGGCGAACGCGGTGACCCGGCTGGCCGAGGCGATCGCCCGGATCGGCGCGTACGAGTGGCCCCTCAGGCTCACCCCCACCGTTCGCGCCGCCCTCACCGAACTCGCCACGCTGTACGGCGTCGACGCCGACCTGGACGACGTCGACGGGCTCCTCGACAAGCTCGGCCCCGCTGCCGCGCTCGTCGAGGCGACCGTCCGTGCCAGCGCCAACCCGACCATGCTCAGCGCCGGTTACAAGATCAACGTGATTCCGGGCGAGGCCGTCGCCCACGTGGACGGCCGCTATCTGCCGGGCGGCGAGGAGGAGTTCCGCACCACCCTCGACCGACTCACCGGGCCGGACGTGGAGTGGGAGTTCCACCACCGCGAGGTGGCCCTCCAGTCGCCGGTGGACTCGCCGACGTACGCCAAGATGCGTGCCGCCGTCGAGGAGTTCGCGCCGGAGGGGCACGTGGTGCCGTACTGCATGTCGGGCGGTACGGACGCCAAGCAGTTCTCGCGCCTCGGCATCACCGGCTACGGCTTCGCCCCGCTCAAGCTCCCCGAGGGCTTCGACTACCAGGCCCTCTTCCACGGAGTCGACGAACGCGTTCCCGTCGAGGCGCTGCGCTTCGGCGTCCGCGTCCTCGACCGCTTCCTGCGCACGGCCTAGAGAGGACAGGATGCAGAACCTGGCGTACGGATCGTGGCCCTCGCCCATCGACGCGGCGCTCGCCGCCGCGCATGACGGGCATCCCGAGTTCGTCGGCTTCGTCGGCGACGAGGTGTGGTGGACCGAACCCCGGCCCACGGAGGGCGGACGGCGCACGCTCGTACGCCGACAGGCCGACGGCACGCAGGAGCCCGTGCTGCCGGCCCCCTGGAACGTGCGCAGCCGGGTCATCGAGTACGGCGGACAGCCCTGGGCCGGCGAGATGCGCCCCGAGGGACCGTTCGTCGTGTTCGTGAACTTCGCCGACCAGCGACTCTACGCGTACGAGCCCGACGCCCCGGACGCGCGGCCCCGCCCGCTGACCCCCGTGTCCCCGGTGGGCGGCGGACTGCGCTGGGTCGACCCGCGGTTGCGCCCCGAGCTGGGCGAAGTGTGGTGCGTGCTGGAGGAGTTCACCGGGGACGGACCCACCGACGTACGTCGGGTCGTGGCCGCGGTGCCGCTCGACGGGTCGGCGGCGCAGGACCGCGACGCGGTGCGCGAACTCACCGACGGCAGCCACCGGTTCGTCACAGGACCCCGGCTCTCGCCCGACGGCGGGCAGGCGGCCTGGCTCGCCTGGGACCACCCGCGCATGCCCTGGGACGGCACCGAACTGATCCTCGCCGACGTCACCGAGCACGGCACCCTGCGCGGCGCGCGGCCCGTCGCGGGCGGACCGGAGGAGTCGATCGCCCAGGCGGACTGGACCCCCGACGGCACGCTCCTGTACGCCAGTGACCGCACCGGCTGGTGGAACCTGTACCGGCTCGGGGAGGACACGCCCGTCTGCCCCCGGGAGGAGGAGTTCGGCGGGCCGCTGTGGAAGATCGGATACCGCTGGTTCGCGCCGCTGGAGAGCGGGCTCGTCGCCGTCGTGCACGGCCGGGGCGCCACCGCGCTCGGGATACTCGACCCGGAGACCGGCGAGGTCGTCGACGCGGCCGGCCCCTGGACCGAGTTCACCCCGACACTCGCGGTCCACGGCAGCCGGATCGTGGGCGTCGCCGCCAGCCCCCGCAGCGCGTACGAGGTCGTCGAACTGGACGCCCGCACCGGCCGCGCCAGGGTGATCGGCGCCGGCCACGCCGACCCGGTGGACCCCGCGCACTACCCGGAGCCGCAGATCCGCACCTTCACCGGCCCCGCCGGGCGCGAGGTCCACGCCCACATCTACCCGCCGCACCACCCCGACCACGTGGCACCCGGCGACGAACTGCCGCCCTACGTCGTGTGGGCGCACGGCGGACCCACCGGCCGCGCGCCCCTCGTCCTCGACCTGGAGATCGCCTACTTCACCTCGCGCGGCATCGGTGTCGCCGAGGTCAACTACGGCGGATCGGCGGGGCACGGGCGGGAGTACCGCAACCGGCTGCGTGAGCAGTGGGGCGTCGTCGACGTCGAGGACTGCGCGGCCGTCGCGCTCGCCCTCGCCGAGGAGGGCACCGCCGACGGGCACCGGCTCGCCATCCGCGGCGGCAGTGCGGGCGGCTGGACCGCCGCCGCCTCCCTGACCGGCACCGACGTCTACGCCTGCGGCACGATCCTCTATCCGGTCCTCGACCTCGGCGCATGGGGCTCGGGGGAGACCCACGACTTCGAGTCGCGGTATCTGGAGACGCTGATCGGGCCGATCGCCGAGGTGCCGGGCCGGTACGTGGAACGCTCGCCCAGCGAGCGCGCCGACCGCATCACCGCGCCCTTCCTGATCCTCCAGGGCCTCGACGACGTCATCTGTCCGCCCGCGCAGTGCGAACGGTTCCTCGCCAGGCTGGCCCGGTCGACCGGGCGCCGCGTACCGCACGCCTACCTCACCTTCGAGGGCGAAGGGCACGGGTTCCGGCGGGCCGACACCATGGTGCGGGCCCTGGAGTCCGAACTCTCCCTGTACGCCCAGGTCTTCGGCCTGCGTCCGCCCGGCATCCCCACCCTGCACCTCACCGCCCGAGAAGAGCCCGTCACAGCGCCGACGGGATCCGTCCCACCGATCGTGGAGTCCACCCAGTGAAAGCCCTGACCCGTCCAGCCCGTCTCGCCCCCGGGGCCCGCGTCGCCGTCGTCGCGCCCAGCGGGCCCGTGGTCGAGGAGCGGCTGGCCGCGGGCCTCGACATCCTGCGCGGCTGGGACCTCGACCCCGTCGTGGCACCACATGTCCTGGACCGGCATCCCGAGTTCAGCTACCTCGCGGGCACCGACGCCGACCGGGCCGCCGATTTCCAGGCCGCCTGGTGCGACCCGGACGTGGCCGCGGTGCTCTGCGCCCGCGGCGGCTACGGCGTCCAGCGCATGGTCGACCTCCTCGACTGGGACGCGATACGGGCCGCAGGCCCCAAGGTGTTCCTCGGCTTCAGCGACATCACGGCACTGCACGAGGCGTTCGCGAACCGCGCGGGGCTGGTGACCCTGCACGGGCCGATGGTCGCGGCCGTCGACTTCATCAAGAACACCCGGGCACAGGAGCACCTTCGGGCGACGCTCTTCGAACCGGAGACGGTACGGGTGTTCGAGTCCGGCGGGGGAGCGGCACCGCTCGTGCCCGGCCGCGCCTCGGGTGTCCTCCTCGGCGGGTGCCTGAGCATGCTCGCCGCCGACCTGGGCACCCCGCACGCCCGGACCTCCGCGCGCGGCGGGCTGCTCTGCCTGGAGGACGTGGGCGAGGAGACGTACCGTTTGGACCGGGCGCTCACCCAGCTCCTGCGGGCCGGCTGGCTGGACGGGGTCGCCGGGGTGCTGCTCGGCTCCTGGGCGCGCTGCTCGCCGTACGAGCGCGTGCGGACGCTGCTCACCGACCGGCTCGGCGGGCTCGGGGTGCCGGTCGTCGAGGAGTTCGGATTCGGGCACGGCGAGGGTGCGTTGACGATTCCGTTCGGGGTCCGGGCCGCACTCGACGCGGACGCGGGGACCCTGACCCTGGAGGAGCCGGCGCTGGCCCAGAACCTGTCATGAAGGCCGCCGTCGCGTACTGTGTCGGGATGCCTGAGAACGCCTCCGCCTATCTTGCCGAGGGGCCCCGCGTGGGCATCCGGCACTTCACCCACGAGGACGGTGCCGAGTTCACCGCACGGGCCCGGGAGAGCAAGGCGCTGCACCAGCCCTGGCTCTTCCCGCCCCGCAGCGTCGACGCCTACGCCGCCTACGCGGGGCGGCTCATCGAGGACCGTACGAAGGCCGGGTTCCTGGTCTGCGAGCGGGGCAACGGGGCCATCGCCGGCTTCATCAACATCAACAACATCGTCGAGGGCGGCTTCCTGTGCGGGGCGCTGGGCTACGGCGCCTTCGCACACGCCACCGGGCGCGGGCTGATGGCCGAGGGGCTCGGGCTCGTGGTCCGGTACGCCTTCGGGGCGATGGGGCTGCACCGGCTGGAGATCAACGTCCAGCCCCGGAACGCGGCCTCGATCGCCCTCGCCCGGCGCTGCGGATTCCGGCTGGAGGGGTTCTCGCCGGACTTCATCTACATCGACGGGGCGTGGCGCGACCACGAGCGATGGGCGATCACCTCGGAGATGCTCCCTTCGAGCTGAACCTCCCGTCGAGCCGAACCTCCCTTCGAGCACCGACGTCGTCGTCGCCTTTGCGGAATCCTGACCGGATCCTGACGAGCGGACACCCTGGTCAGGTGGTCGATGTCCCTGTTCCATGGTCATCGTGACGACGATCCGACGTGACGTACTGACCCTGCCGGTCGCGGAGTTGGGCCCGGACAACCCGCTGCCACCCCTGCGGCCGCTCGACGAGACACACCGCGTCGACGACCGCGAGAGCGCCGACCTGCCGCGCGACATGGCCCGGCAGATCCGCTACGAGCCGCTGCGCAGCGTTCTGCCCGAGCGCATCCGGGACGGATACGACAGACGGCGCGAGCCGCGCGGGATCGACACGATCGTGATCGAGAACGACCGGCTGCGGGCGGTGGTGCTGCCGGGCCACGGCGGCCGGGTGGCCTCGCTGTTCCACAAGCCCTCGCAGCGCGAACTCCTCTACCGCAACCCGGTGGTGCAGCCGGCCTGCTTCGCCCTCAACGGAGCCTGGGTCTCCGGCGGCATCGAGTGGAACATCGGCGCGACCGGCCACACCACCCTCTCCTGCGCCCCCGTGCACGCCGCTCGTGTCCCCGCCCCCGACGGCGGCGAGATGCTCCGCCTGTGGGAGTGGGAGCGGCTGCGCGACCTGCCGTTCCAGGTCGACCTGTGGCTCCCGGACGGCTCCGACTTCCTCCACGTCGGCGTCCGCGTCCGTAATCCGCACGAGAAGCCCACGCCCCTGTACTGGTGGTCCAACATCGCCGTCCCCGAGGAACGCCGGGTGCTGGCCCCCGCGGACGAGGCCTGGCACTTCGGGTACGAGCGGCGGCTGCGGCGGGTGCCGGTACCGGAGCACGAGGGGGTGGACCGTACGTATCCGCCGCGCAGCGTCTTCCCCGCCGACTACTTCTACGAGGTGCCCGACGGGCAGCGCCGCTGGATCGCCGCGCTCGACGACACGGGCGACGGGCTCGTGCAGACGTCCACCGACGTGCTGCGCGGGCGCAAGCTGTTCGTCTGGGGCTCCGGTCCTGGCGGACGGCGGTGGCAGGAATGGCTCACCGAACCCGGCACCGGCGGCTACTGCGAGATCCAGGCCGGACTCGCCCGCACCCAGCTGGAGCATGTCCGGCTGGAGGCCGAGAGCGAGGTGTCCTGGCTGGAGGCGTACGGGCCGCTGGCGGCGGATGCGGGGGCGGTGCACGGGGCGGACTGGGGGCTCGCGCGGGCGGAGACGGAACGCCGGCTGTCGGAGGTCCTCCCTCGCGGGGACGTCGACGCGGCGTACGAGGCGTGGCTGCCGTACGCCGACACCGAGCCCGGTGAGGTGCTGGCCGTCGGGTCCGGCTGGGGCGCGCTCGAAGTGCTGCGCGCCTCCCACAAGCTGCCCGGCACGCCGTTCCAGGAGTCCACGCTGGGGGAGGCGCAGGCGCCCTGGGCGGAGCTCCTGCGGACCGGTGCCTTCCCGGAGCCGCGGCGGGTCGGTCCACCCGGTGAGAGCCTGGTCGCTCCGCACTGGCGGGACATGCTGGAGACCGCGCCCGCCAAACCGCTCACCGAGTACCACCTCGGCGTCGCGCAGTGGCACGCCGGGGACCTCGCGCAGGCCGTGCGCAGCTGGGAGCGGGCGCTCGAACTCGCCCCGTCGCTCTGGCCGTTGCTGCGGTGTCTGGCCGTCGCCGACCAGGAGGCCGGCAACCGGGAACGGGCCGCCGACCGGTACGCCGAGGCCTTCGACGACCTGTGTCAGGAGCGGCGTGACGACGGTCCGGCCTGGACCGCGGCCACGGCCGCGCTCGGGCGGGAGGCGGTGGGGGCGCTGCTCGCTGTGCGGCGTACCGGGGAGGCGCGGCGGGTCTGGGACCGACTGCGGCCCGTTACACGGGCGCGCGGCCGGTTCCGTCTGCTCGAGGTGGAGCTGCTTCTCGCGGAGGGGGACCGGGACGGGGCGCGGGCGGTCTTCGACGAGGCGTTCGAGGTCGCCGACCTGCGGGAGGGGGCGGAGACCATTACCGCCCTGTGGGCCCGTCTGACGGACGAGCCACTCCCGCCCCACTACGACTTCCGCATGCGCCCGCCCTCCAACTAGCCTCTCCTCGTCCTCAAACGCCGGACGGGCTGAAGGATGCGCGCCGGCGCGCCTGAGGGGCGAGGGGAACCGCGCGATCAGCCCCCCACCGGGCCGCGGTCGAGCGATCCGGGGCGGGGGCGTTCAGGGGGTCGGGGATCCGCGGTCGACGTACTCGTACACCACACCGTCCGGATGCATGGCGATCAGATTGCGCCCGGCCGGCGTCCCCACCGGTCCCGCCAGAATCCGTGCGCCCAGCTCGCTGAGCACCCGGTGCGCGTCCTCGACGTCCTTGACGGCGATGGTCGCGGAGACCTTCCGCAGGACCTCCAGATCGGCCTCGGGTCCGCTCATGAGCAGGAAACAGCCCACCGCCGCCACCGACACACCGGCGCGCTCGAACCGCAGGGCCCGCCCACCGGCAAGTCTTTCGTAGAAGGGGACCGAAGCCTCCAGGTCGTCGACGCAGATCCGCAACGTGGCTCCCAGAATCTCCATGCGGACGAGCTTAGTTGGGCACGCCGGAGGACGAGATCGTTTCGGACGTCTCCTCCGGGCGGCCGAAATGGCCCCGGGGGTGAGGAGGAAACACCGGGGCCCCCGGGGTTTGGGTGCCCCGACCGCGGGGACGCGGAAAGCCCCCGTACGAGGCACGAGCGACATCGCCGGAGGCGAAACCGTGAGTCGACCCCGCATCGTGATCGTCGGTGCCGGCTTCGCCGGGTACCGAACCGCCCGCACGCCGGCGCGGCTGACCCGGCACAAGGCCGACATCACCCTTCTCGACCCGACCGACTACTTTCTGTATCTGCCCCTGCTGCCTCAGGTCGCCGCCGGAGTCCTGGAGCCACGCCGTGTCACCGTCTCGCTCCCCGGCACCCTGCCCCACGTACGCCTGGTGCTCGGCGAGGCCGACGGCATCGACCTCGACGCACGCACCGTGCACTGCACGGATCCCGAGAGCGAGCCGGGCTCGCTGACGTACGATCGTCTCGTGCTGGCCGTCGGCGGCGTGAACAAGCTGCTGCCCGTGCCCGGTGTCGCCGAGTACGCGCACGGCTTCCGCGGACTGCCCGAGGCGCTGTACCTCCGCGACCACGTGACCCGGCAGGTGGAGCTCGCCGCCGCGTCCGAGGACCCAAAAACCCGTGCCGCGCGGTGCACGTTCGTGGTGGTCGGCGCCGGGTACACGGGAACCGAGGTCGCGGCCCAGGGGCAGCTGTTCACCGACGCGCTGGTACGCGGGCAACCACTGCGGGAGGGCATGCGGCCGCGCCGGCTGCTGCTCGACGTCGCGCCGCGTGTCCTGCCCGAGCTGGACGAGCGGCTCTCCCGCGCCGCCGACCGCGTCCTACGGCGACGGGGCGTCGACGTGCGCACGGGGACCTCGGTCGAGGAGGCGACCCCGAGCGGCGTTCGCCTCAGCGACGGGGAGTTCGTCGACACACGGACGCCGGCGTGGTGTGTCGGCGTACGGCCCGATCCGCTCGTCGAGGCGCTCGGGCAGCCACTGGAACGGGGGCGGCTGCTCGTCGACCCGTATCTCCAGGTGCCGGGCCGTCCCGAGGTGTTCGCGTGCGGCGACGCCGCGGCCGTACCGGATCTTGAGCGGCCGGGGCGGTACACGCCGATGACGGCGCAGCACGCCTGGCGGCACGGGAGGGTCGCGGGGCGCAATGTCGCCGCCTCGCTCGGCATCGGGAGCCGACGTGCCTACCGCCATCGCGACCTGGGCTTCACCGTCGATCTCGGGGGCGCGCAGGCCGCCGCCAACCCCCTGGGCATCCCGCTGTCCGGCCCCCTCGCCGGGGCCGTCACCCGCGGCTACCACCTCGCCGCGATGCCCGGCAACCGCGTCCGCGTCGCGGCCGACTGGCTGCTGGACGCCGTACTGCCGCGCCAGGCCGTGCAGTTGGGCCTGGTCCGCTCGTGGTCGGTGCCGCTGGACACCGCCTCGCCGGAACTGGCACGCGTGGCCGGTTCCCCCGGCGACTTCGCGAGCCGTCCGGAAGGAGAGTCATGAACACCACCGTGAACGCCATGGACACCCGTCAACTCAAGGAACTCGCACAGCAGTTGCGTGTCGACAGCGTGCGCGCTGCCGCCGCTGCCGGATCCGGGCATCCCACGTCCTCGATGTCGGCGGCCGATCTGATGGCGGTCCTGCTGGCCAAGCACCTGCGCTACGACTTCGAGCGCCCCCAGCATCACGGCAATGACCGTTTCATCCTCTCCAAGGGGCATGCCTCACCGCTCCTGTACGCCGCGTACAGGGCGGCCGGGGCCATCAGTGAGGCCGAACTGCTCACCTTCCGCAAGCTCGGCAGCCGGCTCGAAGGGCATCCGACACCCCGGCGGCTTCCGTGGGTCGAGACCGCCACCGGCTCGCTCGGCCAGGGGCTGCCCGTGGGGGTCGGCGTCGCACTGGCCGGTAAACGGCTCGACCACACCGGCTACCGGGTGTGGGTGCTGTGCGGCGACAGCGAGCTTGCCGAGGGATCCGTCTGGGAGGGCGCCGAGCACGCCGGATACGAGCACCTCGACAACCTCGTCGCGATCATCGACGTCAACCGGCTGGGCCAGCGCGGCCCGACCCGGCACGGCCACGACCTCGACGCATACGCGCGCAGGTTCCAGGCCTTCGGCTGGCACACCCTGGAGATCGACGGACACGATGTCGACGCCATCGACCGCGCGTACGCCGAGGCCGAGTCCACCGCGGGACAGCCGACCGTGATCATCGCCCGCACGCTCAAGGGCAAGGGCGTCGAGTCCGTCCAGGACCGCGAGGGCCTGCACGGCAAACCGCTGCCGGACGCCCAGGAGGCGATCGCCGAGCTCGGCGGAGTGCGCAACCTGCACGTGGAGGTCCAACAGCCTCCCCCGGCAAGGGTGTTGCACGCCGTACGCTCCGGCCACCTCGAACTGCCCCGCTACGACATCGGGGACAAGGCCGCCACCCGCGACGCCTACGGACAGGCGCTCGCCGCGCTCGGCACCGCCCGTGGTGACGTCGTCGCCCTGGACGGCGAGGTGGGCGACTCCACCCGCACCGAGCTCTTCGCCAAGGAACACCCCGACCGCTTCTTCGAGTGCTACATCGCCGAGCAGCAACTCGTGGCGGCCGCCGTCGGCATGGCCGCGCGCGACTGGGTGCCGTACGCCACCACGTTCGCGGCGTTCCTCACCCGGGCCCACGACTTCATCCGGATGGCCGCGATCAGCGGCTCCGACATCAACCTCGTCGGCTCGCACGCGGGCGTCTCGATCGGCCAGGACGGCCCCTCGCAGATGGCCCTGGAGGATCTGGCGATGTTCCGGGCGCTGTACGGCACGACCGTGCTCTACCCGTGCGACGCCAACCAGACGGCCAAGCTCGTCGCCACGATGGCGGACTGCGAGGGCATCCGCTATCTGCGCACCTCACGTGGGGACACCCCGGTGATCTACAGCCCCACCGAGGAGTTCCCCGTCGGCGGCAGCAAGGTACTGCGCGCCAGTGACGAGGACCGGCTGACGCTCGTCGCCGCGGGCGTCACCCTCCACGAGGCGCTGGCCGCCGCCGAGTCGCTCGACCGCGAGGGCATCCAGGTCAGGGTCATCGACCTCTACTCGGTCAAGCCCGTCGACCGCCTCACCCTGCGCGAGGCCGCCGAACAGACCGGCTGCCTCGTCACCGTCGAGGACCACCGTGAGGAGGGCGGCATCGGCGACGCGATCCTCGACGCCTTCCTCGACGGCCGCCCGGTGCCGCGTCTGGTCCGCCTCGCCGTCCGTACGATGCCGGGTTCGGCGACCCCCGCCCAGCAACTGCACGCCGCGGGCATCGACGCGGAGTCGATCGCGGCGGCGGCGCGGCTGCTGGTGGAGACGGCGATCGTGCGCTGACCTGAATCCTGAATCCGATGCCGGATTTGAATGCGACCTGGAAAATTCGAATACGACCTGGAAATGCCCTGGAGATGCCTGGGAGATGCCTGCGGCCCGAGGCCTGAACAAGGCCTCGGGCCGACTCCGGAAACAGCTTTACGGGAATGGCTTTACGGGAATGGCTTCACCAGCGATACCAGCGGCCCCTGCTCCCCGAGGCGCTCGTTCCGCGCACCAGGAATCCCAGCAGCCACAGGACAATGACCACCAGCGCCACCCACCAGAGCAGCTTGATCGCGAATCCGGCGCCGAAGAGAATCAGGGCCAGCAGTAGTACCAGCAGAATGGGAACCATAATGTGTACCTCCTGCTGTCCGTGTTTCCCGCAGCAGGCGGATCACGCTTCTTTTCGGCAGAGAATTTCTCCGTGCAGGACGGAGAACCAGCCGTCCTCCTGCCGGGCCCACTCCCGCCACGCCTCCGAAACGGCCCGCAGTTGCGCGGTGGTCGCGTGTCCGCCCTCCGTGGCGCGCTCCGCGTACGCCGAGGCCTGCGTGCGATCGGCCCACAGCCCGCCCCACCACTCCCGCTCGTCCTCGGTGGCGAAGGTCCAGGTGTCCGACGTCGCCGCGATGTCCTTGATGCCGGCCGCCAGTGCCCACGACTTGAGACGGCGGCCGGCCGTCGGTTCGCCCCCGTTGGCTCGGGCCACGCGCAGGTACAGGTCCTGCCAGTCGGTCAGGCCCGGCACCTCGGGATACCAGGCCATCGCCGAGTAGTCCGCGTCGCGGGCGGCGATGAAACCGCCCGGCTTGGTGACCCGGTACATCTCGCGCAGCGCCTGCACCGGGTCGCCCACGTGCTGGAGCACTTGATGGGCGTGGACCACGCAGAAGGTGTCGTCCGGGAAGTCCAGGGCGTGCACGTCCGCGCCCCCGAACTCGACGTTGTCCAGACCGCGTTCGGCTGCCACGGCGCGGGCCTGGTCCAGGATTTCCGGGGCGTGGTCGACGGCGGTGACGTGGCCTTCGGGGACCAGTGCCGCCAGGTCTGCGGTGATGGTGCCCGGGCCGCAGCCGATGTCCAGGATCTGCATGTGGGGCTTCAGCGAGTCGAGCAGGTAGGCGGCCGAGTTGGCGGCCGTGCGCCAGGTGTGCGAACGCAGTACGGACTCGTGGTGGCCGTGTGTGTAGACAGCGGTCTCCTGCGACTTCGACATGACCGTTTCCCCTTCGCGTCGTCTCGTCGGTTGCGCATCACCGTACGCCTGCATGTCGCATGCTGAGACCCAGGTCTTGCCATGTGGACAACGGTCACGGTCGGTGGCGTGCGAGGAGACCGCGTACGGCGTACGCGGCCGCCGTGCCCAGCGCCACGCCCGCGAGGACGTCGCTCGGGAAGTGGGCGCCCGTGTAGACGCGGGACAGGGCCACGGCGGTGGCGAGCGGTACCACCGCGGCGCCCCAGCCGTGCGACTCCAGTGCCACGCCCGTGGCGAAGGCGGCGGCCGATGCGGAGTGGCCCGAGGGGAACGAGGTGGTGATCGGCTGTCGCTTGAGCCGGCGGGTCAGGGGGACCGGGGCGAGGGGTGGGCGGGGGCGGCGCACCGAGCGCTTGCCCACGGTGTTGATCGTCGCGGAGGCGAGGGTGAGGGAGGCGAGGCCGGTTGCGGCGGCTCGGCGGGCGTGGGGGGTGCGGGTCGCTGTGAGTGCCGCGGCGGTGGCGAACCACAGCAGGCCGTGGTTCGCGCTGCGGCTCAGTTTGGGCAGGAAGGGGTCGCAGCCCGGCCAGTGGCGGGATGCGATGGCTTCGAAGAGGCGGGAGTCTGCTGCGAGGAAGTGGTTTCGCAGGCTGTGGTGGTTCGGGGGGCGGGTGGTGAGGTCGATGTCCGGGGTGACGGTCATGAGCTCCCCGTACCCGCCGAACCACCGTTTCCT
Source organism: Streptomyces sp. NPDC007896 (assembly GCF_042959425.1). Classification (NCBI taxonomy): domain Bacteria; kingdom Bacillati; phylum Actinomycetota; class Actinomycetes; order Kitasatosporales; family Streptomycetaceae; genus Streptomyces; species Streptomyces sp. NPDC007896. The sequence continues at coordinate 147,991 of NZ_JBIBKX010000007.1, forward strand.
CGCACCCGCCGCCCCTACCCGTCCCATCCCCGACCCGGGGGCATCGCCCCCCTGACCCCCGGGTGGCTTTGCCGGCCGCGGGTGAGTGGGGGCTGGTCGCGCAGTTCCCCGCGCCCCTGGGCGGGGCTTCGCCCCGCATCCCTCACCGGGCCGATTCGCTTGGCCGCGGGCGGGTGGGGGCGGCGGGGGCGAGGAGGGGCGGGGGGATATGCGTTTGCTCCGTGGGCCGGGGGGCCGGAGAATGCCTGCCCATGGGACATCTCGAAGCCGCGCATCTTGAGTACTACCTTCCCGACGGGAGGGCGCTGCTCGGCGATGTGTCGTTTCGGGTGGGGGAAGGGGCCGTCGTCGCGCTGGTGGGCCCCAACGGAGCGGGCAAGACCACGCTGCTGCGGCTGATCTCGGGGGAGCTGAAGCCGCACGGGGGCACCGTCACCGTGACCGGCGGTCTTGGTGTGATGCGGCAGTTCGTGGGGTCCGTGAGAGACGACACGACCGTGCGCGACCTGCTCGTCTCCGTGGCGGCGCCCCGCATACAGGAGGCCGCCAAGGCCGTCGACGCGGCCGAGCACGCGATGATGACCGTGGACGACGAGGCCGCCCAGCTCCGCTACGCGCAGGCACTCTCCGACTGGGCCGAGGTACGCGGGTACGAGTCCGAGACGCTCTGGGACATGTGCACGATGGCCGCGCTCGGCGTCCCGTACGAGAAGGCACAGTGGCGCCAGGTGCGCACCCTCTCCGGAGGAGAGCAGAAGCGGCTGGTGCTGGAGGCCCTGCTGCGCGGCACCGACGAGGTACTGCTCCTCGACGAGCCGGACAACTACCTCGACGTCCCGGGCAAACGCTGGCTGGAGGAGCGGCTCAAGGAGACCCGCAAGACCGTTCTCTTCGTCTCCCACGACCGGGAGCTGCTGTCCCGCGCCGCCGAGAAGATCGTCAGCGTCGAGCCCAGCCCCACCGGCGCCGACGCATGGGTGCACGGCGGCGGCTTCGCGACGTACCACGAGGCGCGACAGGAGCGGTTCGCCCGCTTCGAGGAGCTGCGCAGGCGCTGGGACGAGAAGCACGCCCAACTGAAGAAGCTCGTGCTGAATCTGCGGCAGGCGGCTTCCATCAGCCATGAGTTGGCGTCCCGGTACGCGGCGGCGCAGACCCGACTGCGGAAGTTCGAGGAGGCCGGCCCGCCGCCGGAGCCGCCGCGCGAGCAGGACATCAAGATGCGTCTGCACGGCGGGCGTACCGGCGTACGGGCCATCACCTGCAAGGGACTTGAGCTCACCGGGCTGATGAACCCGTTCGACCTGGAGGTCTTCTACGGCGAGCGGGTCGCCGTGCTCGGCTCCAACGGCTCCGGCAAGTCGCACTTCCTGCGCCTGCTCGCCGGCGACACCGTCGCGCACACGGGCGAGTGGAAGCTCGGCGCGCGCGTCGTGCCCGGACACTTCGCCCAGACGCACGCCCACCCGGAGCTCCTGGGCCGCACGCTTCTCGACATCCTGTGGAGCGAGCACTCCCAGGACCGGGGAGCCGCCATGTCCCGGCTGCGCCGCTACGAGCTGACCGCCCAGGCCGAGCAGCGCTTCGAGAAGCTCTCCGGCGGCCAGCAGGCACGCTTCCAGATCCTGCTGCTGGAGCTGGAGGGTTCCACGGCCCTGCTGCTGGACGAGCCCACCGACAACCTCGACCTGGAGTCGGCCGAGGCACTCCAGGAGGGCCTGGAGGCCTACGAGGGGACCGTGCTCGCGGTCACCCACGACCGCTGGTTCGCACGCTCCTTCGACCGCTATCTGGTCTTCGGCTCGGACGGCAGGATCCGGGAGACGGCGGAGCCGGTGTGGGACGAGCGGCGCGTCGAGCGGGCCCGGTAGTACTCCGGCCCGGTAGGACTCGGGCCCGCCAGGACTCGGTCCCGGCCCGGTCGTCCGGTGCTTCCCGGAGGACCGGGGGCCCGGAAGTTCGTAGAGTGGAGGGAGGACGGCGAGATCCACGGCTCCCTCCCGGACGCCGCTCGGGGCGCCGCGCACGGCAGCGCCTGCCCGGCGGCTACCCGGACCGCGCCGCAGGACACGACGAGCGGGGTACCACCATGACCGGAGTCGACCCGGACCGGCTGGACGACCAGCAGCTGATGAAAGAGCTGGAGACGATCCACCGCACCCGCCACGACACACTGCTGCACGGTTCGAACGACGCCCTGCGGACCCACAACATGCGCATGGCGCAGTTGGAGGGCGAGTACCTGCGCCGCCATCCGCGCCGTCCCATCGCCGCGGGCCGTACGCGCGACGGAGCCCGGGAGCGGGGCCTCGCGGCGGAGTGCTGAACGAGCGGCGGAGTGCCGCACGACGGGCCGGGCCGAACTCGCCCGGCCCGCCCACCCGTTGCGGACCGCCCCCGCCCCTCCGCCGCCCCCGGCCCCCGCTGTCGCCGGTGGACCGAGGTGCGCCGGGGTGAACCGAGGTGCGCCGGGGTGAGCCGAGGTGCGCCGGATGGTGCCGCATTCCGCAAGGGCGGACACTCCGTCAGGCGGCCTGCCGGGCGAGCGCCTCCGGGAACGCCTTGTCGAACGCCTTGAGGTCGTCCGGCTCGCGGCTGGTGAACAGGGTGTTGGGTCCCTGCTCGCACACGCTGTTCACCGCGTCCGCCGGGCGCGTACGACCGATTCGGCCAGCTCGTGGACCGTGGCGTAGCGCGCCTTGTGCGGGCGCTGCTCCACGGCCTCGATCAGGGGGTCCGGCGCGTGTTTGTCGCGCAGGGTGTCGGCCAGGTCGCGGGGACCCGCGGGAAAGGCGGTACGGCTCAGGAACCGGGCAAGTTCCAGCCGCACCGTCTCGATGGAGTCGGGCGCGCGGTTCGGTGCCACGGGGCCGCGCGCGATCTCCGGGTCGTCGTCGGCCGTCGGCTCCGGGTCCTGCCACTCCACGGTCCGGGTGGGGTGACCCGACCTGAGCAGGCCCCGCAGTTCGTGTTTCATCTCTTCGTCCCGATGGACGCTCAGCCGGTCGCTGCCTCGCTGCATGACTCCCTCCAGGGGATCGGGGACAGTGATCGCGTACCGGGATCGACACGTCCGTGGGAAAACGGCACGACGAGCTCCACCGCCAGGCGGCATGATGACGGCCGGAGGACCGGTTCTCCGAGGTCATGGGGGTCGAAGTGACGGGGATATCGCTCGAGGCGCTGGACGCGGTGCCGTGGGACCGGCTCGAGTCGGCGCTGCCCCGGCACCCGGTCGAGGAGGTACCTCGCGCGCTGCGGCGGCTGGCGCTCGCGGGCCGGGCCGCGACGGAGGAGTACTGCTACCCGCTGTACTCCTGCCTGCTCGCGGGCAACGGCCGGGTGCCCTCCGCGGCGACCGCGGCCCTGCCCTTCGTGGTGGCGCTCGCCTCCGACCCGGGGGCGGGCGCGCGAGTCGACCTCGTAGGACTGCTGGTGTGTTTCGCGCACGCGACCAGGACGGCCCGGCCGGACCTGGTGGACGAGGGGTGGCCCGCGGCGTGGAGACGCCACCAGGGTGCGGTCCTGGCGCTGCTCGCGGACCCGGACCCCGATGTGCGGCGGGAGGCCATTCCCCTCGCGGACGGCGTCGTACCGCTCCTGGAGCGGTGGCGGGCCGAGACGGACCCGGCGGTGTGTCTGCCGGTACTGCTGCAGCTGGGATGGGTGGCCGCCGCTGCGGAAGCCGATGCCCGGTCGGTCGAGGAGGTGCGGGCGATCCTCGACGGCATCCTGCGTGACGGCGAGCCCGTCATGAAGGTCGCGGCCGTGATGGCCCGGGCGTGGCTCGACCCGCAGGAGCCGGTCCGGTGGATCGACCTGCTGGTGGAGACACTCTCCGACCTCGCCGTACGGCCCAGGTTCGAGGAGATCTGGTACGTGGTGGGCGTCGAGGAACCCTTCAGCCGTGAAGCGGTCGTCACCTGGGCCGCCGAGCTGTTCGACCACGACGCCCGGACGGCCGCCTCCTTCGTGGTCCGGCTGGCCGACGCGGCGGCCCGCACCGGGGACACCGAACTGTCCGAGGCGGTGCTGAACGAGGCATGGCGGCTGCTGGTGCTCAGGCCGTCCGCGGCGCCCGCGCTGCTGCCGGTGGCGGGCCGACTGCTGGACGACCGGGCCGACCCCGTGCGCCTGCGGGCGGCACACCTTCTGGCGGTGCTCGGCCGGCAGTCGGCCCGGTACGCCGACCGGCTCGCCACGCTGCTCGACGACCCGTGGAAGGATCCCTGCCTGGAGGGGACCGTCGGTGAGTACGCGCGCTGGGCGCTCGCCCGGATCGGCGACCCGCGCGCGATGCCGGGGCTCGTCGAGCGGCTCTACGAGCCCTATCGGGAGCACTACGGACGTAGCTACTGCGTCAGCGACCCGCGACTTCCGGACGTCGACGCCGTGCTGGTTCCGCTGCGGGCGCACTCCGACGTCCTGCTGCCCGACCTGCGGGAGGTGATGCGGCACCACACGACGCACTACGGCGGCCACGGCCCGCTGACCGGCGCCTTCCTGAAGGTCCTCAAGGCGTGGGGGCCGGACGCACTGCCCGCGCTGCCGGAGGTCGTGGCGCTTATGGACGACGCCACGGGCTCGCTCTCGATCGTCGAGGTGCTGGCGGCGATGGGGCCGGGCGCCGCGTCCGCCGAGCCCGCCCTGCGCGCCTGTAATCCGCTCGACTGGCCGCAATACCAGCGGAACGTGGCGTGGGCCGCCTCGCAGATGGGCGGAGACCGTACGGCGGCGCTGCGGCTCATCGGCGAGGCGGTGCTGACCGAGGAGGGTCCCTACTACGGGCCCGTCCACCTGCTGACCGAGTTCGGTCCCGCGGCCGCGCCGTACGCCGCCCGGGTGCGGCACATCATGGAGAACACCGGCGGATTTGGCCGGATCGAGGCCGCGCTCGCCCTCTGGTCGGGCACGGGCGAGCCCGAGCCGAGCGTCTCCGTCCTGGAGGAGTTCGTCCTGCCGATCGCCGACGGCGGCGACGCCTATGAGCTCTTCGGAGAAGCGCTGCGAGCCCTGACCCGGATCGGCACCCTCACCCCCGCGACGCGGGCCGCACTGCGGACGGTACGGGGCTTCGACGGCCGCCTGTCGCGGGAACGGAACTACGAGGCCTTCCTCCAGGACGAGGAGCTGCGCGGCGCGATCGAGTACCTGCTCGCCCTTCCCTGAGCCCAAGGCGCCGACAGGCGCGGGTGGTTGCCCCGGTGTTTGCCTCGCACAGGCCGGGGCAGGCGGAATTCAAGTGCTTCGGACAGGAGGCACGTCCGTGGGAGCGGGAAGTCCTCGCCACGGGTGTGCCGTCCGACGCACCTGTGTGCTCCCTCGGTGACCGTCCAACCCAAGGCACCTGCAAGGGAGTTGCGACACACCATGCGAAACCAAGTGAGCGCGAAACGCCATCCGCACGACGACGCCCCCGACACCACGGAGGCATTCCGCAGGCTCGCCTCGCTCCCTCCGGGCCGGCAGCGCGACACGCTCCGCGAGCAGATCGTCGAGGCCTGGCTGCCGATGGCGGACCGGCTCGCGGGCCGGTTCCGCAACCGCGGTGAGAGCCTGGAGGACCTGCGCCAGGTCGCGGCGCTCGGTCTGGTCAAGGCCGTGGACCGGTACGACCCCGAGCTCGGCAACGCCTTCGAGAGCTACGCCGTGCCGACCGTCACCGGCGAGATCAAACGGCACTTCCGCGACCACATGTGGACCCTGCACGTGCCGCGCCGCGTCCAGGACCTGCGCAACCGTGTGCGGTTCGCCGTCCAGGAACTCTCGGGGACCATCTCGGGCCGCAGGCCCACCGTCGCCGAGATCGCCGAGCACGCCCGGATGAGCGAGGAGGACGTCCGGGCCGGCCTGGAGGCTCTGGAGAGCTTCACGGCGCTCTCCCTGGACGCCGAGGTCCCCGGAAGCGACGACGGGTACTCGCTCAGCGACGCCCTCGGCTCGGCCGACCCCGCGCTCGACGTCGTCATCGACCGCGAGGCCGTCAAGCCCCGGCTGCAGGCCCTGCCCGAGCGTGAACGCACCATCCTCTACATGCGGTTCTTCGGCGACATGACGCAGAGCCGGATCGCCGACGAACTCGGGATCTCGCAGATGCACGTGTCGCGGCTGATCAGCCGATGCTGCCACCGGCTGCGCGACCAGGTGATGCGCGACGCGGCGTAGCCCCTACCGGGGCGCGTGCATCGCCAGGGCCACATGGCGGGACATCATGTCCATCGCCTGGGCCTCCGCCATCGAGAACGCCCGACGGGCGCCGCTGCGGAACAGGGTCAGCACGCCCTGTACGGTGCCGGGCGCGGTGGTCAGGGGCACGCACAGCAGCGACGTCACGTTCGCGCGTACGAGGATCGGGGCGCCCGAGGCGTCACGGCCGAAGGCGTCCGGATCCTCGGGGCGCACCCGCAGCGCCGTGGATCCGCCCCGGGCCGCCTCGACGACGAGCGGACACGCGGTGGGATCCTGCGCGGTCACGTCTCTCGCCTCCTCCACGCTGTCGCAGGGGGCGAGCACCGTCGTACGGGACAGCCGCGCCGCCCCCGCCGCGTCGGCCACCACCCAGTCGGCGAACCGCCCGTGCAGCACCCCGGCCGCTCGCACCAGCACCCCGGACGGATCGCCGACCGGGCCGCTGAGCAGCGCCGTGGTCATGGCGTCCACCAGGTCCATCAGCGCCGCGTGCCGGGTCGTCTCGGTCAGGGTCGGTACCGGGCCCGGCACGCGCTCGTGGGACGGCACCCGGCTGTCCGCGGGCTGCAGGACGACGAGGACGGCGGTGCGGGGTTCGCCGCTGGGCCGCAGCGCGGTGAGCGTCGCCCGCACCGGCACCGCGGGCTGCTGCTGGAGGTGCACGGTGAGACTGCGGTCGCCCTCGCCGCGGGCCACCGCCGCCGCCTGCGAGCGGAACGCGGCACGGTCGGCGTGCGCGAGGAAACCGGTGAGCGGCCGGCCCGTCGCGTAACCGGCCCGGACGCCGGTGAACGAGGTCGCCGCGAAGTTCAGCCTGCGCACCACCGTCTCGCGGTCCACCAGCGCGACAGGCACCGGCACCCGCTGGAAGAGCGCCTTGAGGAGCTGTTGCTCCTGGCGGTCGACGGAGGCGACGCCGGACGGGCCCGTCGAGGACAGACTCTCGTACCAGGGCCACAACTGGCCCGCCACGTGGTCGAGTTCGAAGATCGCCGCGTCGAGCACCGTCGGCAGGTCGTCGGCCGGTACCGATCGAGCCGCCTTGAGCTCCGCCACGCGGCGCACGAAATCCGCGAGTTCTTCACCGAATTCGTCCGTCTGAGCCATGCGATGAACGTAACCCGAAGGTCTGGTTCCGGGTGTGGCGGGGGTGTAACCGGCCGCGCCTGTTTTCCGCGCAGGTGAGCGGGAAGGCGCGGAGGGAGGAAGGGGTGAACCATGCCGTATGCGGGGCGACTTGAGCAACGCGGTCAAAACGATCGCGGTCAAAACGATCAGCACGGTCAAGGCGGTCAAGGCGGTCAGGGCGGTCAGGGCGGTCAAGGCAGTCAACTCGGTCACCTGGGAACGCGGTCACCGGAATCCACGCTCCCGGGGAGACGGCTGTCGGAGCTCGCCGAGCAGGCCGCCCGCTGCACCACCGATTGCTGTGGCGCCAGCTGCATGGTCTCCGAGGGCGGCCCTGAACGGCCCGCCGCGGTCACCCACCCCGACCTCGCCGCCCTCGTCTCGGTCCAACTCCTCTCCGGAGACGGTCCGATCCCCGCGGCGCTGGAGCGCGGTGAGCCCGTCGACTCGGCGGACCTGCTGCGCGAGGAGCGCTGGCCGGCATACCGCGCGATGGCCCTCGACTCGGGTGTCCGCTCCAGTGTCACGATCCCCTTCCGGCGTTCCGGGCTGACCGTGACCCTCAGCCTCTACAGCTTCCGGCCCGGCGCCCTGGAGGACGCCCCGCACGGACCCGCCCGCGCGCTCGGCGACCTCGCCGTCACCTGCCTGGTTCGCGACCGCTCCTACCGGGCCGCGCTCACCGAGCTCGACCAGCTCGGGGCCGCGCTGCGCACCAGGCCCGTCGTCGACCAGGCGTGCGGGATCGTCATGCACGTACTGGGCTGCGACGCGGACGCGGCCTTCGGCGTACTGCGCCGCATCTCGCAGGCGACCCAGCGCAAACTGTCCGACGTCGCCTCGGCCGTCGTGGGCAAGCGTGGACGCGGCCTGGAACGGGAGCTCGTCTCCCTGTCGAACTGACCCGGTCGGCCGAGCCGCCGCTGTCACCCGTGTCACCCGCGTCACTCGCGTCACCCGCTCGGGCGTCCGTGTCGCGCGAATGGTGTCCGGCCGCGCGCGCCCCGCGCCCGGGCGGGCTGTGATGGGGTGGGGGCGCGACGGCCGTGCCCCCTTCAGACAGTGTCTGTCCGAAGGAGTCCGACTCATGCGCCGTACCGTCCGTGTCCTGTCCGCCACCGCCCTGGCCTGTGCCGCCCTGGGGGCGGCCGCCACGGCCGCGTCCGCGGATCCGGGCGCGGAGGTCGATCCCCGTTCCGTGGGCCCCGGTGGCCTCCTCTCCGTCTCCGTCACCTGCGACGCGATCGGCGGCACCCCGCCCGAGTCCATCGACGCGCACTCCCAGGGCTTCGAGGGAGGCAAGGTCCAGCTGCACCGGGTCACCGGCGGCGACGAGAAGACGGGCGGCGCCGCCTCGTACCGCGGGACGGCCCGTATCCCGGCGGGTGGGACTTCCGACGGTGGATCCGGTGGACTCGGAGGGGTTGGCGGACTTGGAGGGGTCGGCGGGTTCGGAGTGACAGGCGGGACCGGCGAGCAGTTCAACAGCGACTCCGACGCCGGGAAGCGCGAGGCCCAATGGGGCGTCAACGGCGTGTGTCCCGTCGCGCCGGGCGGCCAGGAGCGGCCGTGGAACGCCTCGTACACCGTGTCCCACGGCACCGGCACCGGCACCGGCACCGGCACCGGCACCGGCACCGGCACGGGCACAAGTGCCGGGCGTGACACGGCTACGGGTCGCGAGACGGGTGCGCCTCATGACACGGGCGCGGGGCGTGACACCGGTACGGGGCGTGACACGGGCACCGGTCGTGACACCGGTACGGGTCGCGAGACCGGCGCGACGCACGACACCGGCGCGGCTCATGACACGGGTGCCGGGCGTGAGACCGGCGCGGATCACGACACCGGCACCGGGCGTGACACCGGCGCGGATCACGACGCCGCGGAGCGCCCCGCCGGCGCGCAGTACGGAGTGCAGGGCGGCGAGGGCGGCGCCTTCACCGATTCCGTCCCGGCCCTGATCACCGGCGGCGTCCTGATCGTGGGCGCGTTGGGCGCGGCCGCCCACCGGCTGCGCCAAAAGGGCTCCTCCAACCGCTGACGCTGCGACGGGCGCAACCCGTCCGGGCGCTCATGGCGGGGCGGGAGCCTGGGTAACGACAGGGCACGGCACCACGGACTGCACGGAGGCACGTATGCGGCGGACGGTTCCGGAAGGGCACGGTCCGGTCCGCTACGGGCCGCCTCTTCCCGATCAGGGCCTGCCGGTACTGGCCGAGCTGCGCGCCGTGCTCGCCGACGCGGCGGGCCACGCCCACGCCGAGCCCTCCGGCGGCGGCCCGGCGCTCCTCGACGCCGCCTGCGGCTACTGGACCCGGCGGGGCCTGGCCGCCGACCGCGACCGGGTGGTCGCCGCCCCCGGCGCCCCCGCCCTGCTCCTCGCGCTGACCGGCGCACTCGGCGGCGACGTCCTGGTGCCGCGCCCGTGCGCCGCCTGGTGGGCACCGCAGGTCCGCCTGCTGGGCCGGTCGGTGTTCCACGCGGCGACGCCCGCGGAGTGCGGCGGCCTGCCGGATCCGTACGCACTTCTGGAGACCGTCCGCCGGGTCCGCGCCGAGGGCGGCGACCCGCGCCTGCTCGTGCTCTCCGTCGCCGACGACCCCACCGCCACCGTCGCACCGCCCGAGGTGGTGCACGAGACCGTGGAGGCCGCGGTGGGCGAGGGACTGCACGTGGTCAGCGACGAGACCTGGCGCGACACCCTGCACCGGCCGCACGACACCGTGCTGCTCAGCCCCGCCGAGATGCTCCCCGGCGAGGTCACTGTGCTCACGGACCTCGCGGGCGCCTTCCTGCCGCAGGGCTGGCCGGCCGCCGTCGCCCGCTTCCCGGACACCGACGAGGGCCTACGGCTGCGCTCCCGCGTCCTCGACGTGCTCACCGTGCTCGGTGCCCGGGTCGCCGAACCGGTCGCCGCGGCGGCCGCGTACGCGCTCGGCGAGCCCGACGCGGTCACCGAGCGGCTGACCGCCGCCGTACGCCTGCACGCGCGCGTGGCTCTCGCCGCGCACCGAGCGGTGGTCGGGTCGGGGGCCCTCGCTCGGCCGCCGCAGGCCGGCAGACATCTGTACGTGGATCTCGGCCCGTTGAGCTCCGCGCTGACCGCTCTCGGCGTCGGGGACGCACAGGAACTGGAGGACTTCCTCACCGCCCGGCTCGGCATGCCCGCGCCGGGCGGCCACCGCTTCGGGGACGACCTCGAGGCGCTGCGCGTGCGGTTGGAGACCGGAGCGCTGCTCGGCACCACCGACGAGGAGCGGGCGGAATGCCTCAGTTCACCCTCACCGTTGGAACTGCCGCAGGTGCAACGCGCGTTGACCCTCCTGGGGTCGGCGTTCGACGATCTCCGTGACGACGCTCAGCGATGGGAGCCTCCTCGATGACGCAGCAGTCCCAGTCGACCACGAGCACGAGTACGTCCACGAGCACGCCCATATCCACGAGCACGCCCATTTCCACGAGCACGTCCGAGTCCACGAGCACGCGGGACGCCGACGAGCCGGCGTCCTCCATGGCCCCGCCGGTGGGGCGTTCCTCACCTGTCCTTCCTCTCCGTCCGCTCGTCGAGCCCCCTCCTCTCGCCGAACCCCGTCCGCTCGGTGAGCGCCGTGTGTGGCCGCGGTCGTTCGTCGACCGGCTGACCGCGCCGCTGCCCGGGCTGCGGGCCTTCGCGCGGTTCGCCCGTGAGGGGGCGCTGCGGCCGGGGCCCGAGGGGCTCGCCGACATTCCGCTGCTGCCCTTCGAACCGGGGCCGCTGCCGCGGGTGGGCGCCCGTACCGTCGCCGTCTCCTGGGCGGGGCACGCGAGTTGGGTGATCCGCATAGGCGGGCTCACCGTCCTCACCGACCCGGTCTGGTCCCGCAAGATCTTCGGCACCCCGGCCCGGATCACCCCGGTCGGCGTGGCCTGGAGCGCCCTGCCGCGCGTCGACGCGGTCGTCATCAGTCACAACCACTACGACCATCTGGACGCGCCGACGCTGCGCCGACTCCCGCGCGGCACACCGGTGTTCGTGCCGGCCGGACTCGGGCGCTGGTTCCGGCGCCGCCGGTTCACCCGGGTCACCGAGCTGGACTGGTGGGAGGCGGTCGAACTCGACGGTGTGCGCTTCGACTTCGTCCCCGCGCACCACTGGTCCAAGCGCAGTCTCACCGACACCTGCCGCACGCTGTGGGGCGGCTGGGTGCTGACGGCGCCCGAAGGACAGCGGGTGTACTTCGCGGGGGACACGGGGTACGGGCACTGGTTCGCGGCCATCGGGCGGCGATACCCGGGGATAGACCTGGCCCTGCTTCCCATCGGGGCGTACGACCCCCGGTGGTGGTTGAGTGACGTCCACTGTGACCCGGAAGAGGCTGTCCGGGCCGCCGTCGATCTGGGCGCTCGCCGTATGGCGCCGATGCACTGGGGGACGTTCGTGCTGTCCGCGGAGCCTGTGCTGGAGCCGTTGACCCGGGTGAAGGTGGCTTGGGAGCGGGTGGGGTTGGAGCGGAGGGACCTGTGGGATCTGGCGGTGGGGGGTTCTCGGGTCCTGGCGTGAAGGCGGGTCCGGGGGTGATCGCGGCTACCGAGGGGCGGTTCTGCGAACCCTCCGCCACACTCCCGGCGCCGCACTGACCGCCAGTGTCAGGACCACCGCCGCCACCACGCCCTCCCACGGCTCGTCGAAGAGGGAGCCGCCGAGGATGCCGATGACCTGGTAGGTGGCAGCCCAGGCGAGGCAGGCGGGGATGTCGCCGCGGGCGAAGGTGCGCAGGGGCATCTTCGCCATCAGGCAGGCGAGCATCACCGGTATGCGGCCCGCCGGGACGAGGCGGGACAGGACGAGGACGGCGACGCCGTGGTCGTCCAGCTTCTCCTGGGCCTGGGTGAGGCGGTCCTCCGGGGCGCGCACACGGATCGCCTCCAGCCAGCGCGAGCCGTTCTTGGATCCCATGCCGCGCCGGCCGAGCCAGTAGAGCGCCACGTCACCGAGGAACGCCGCGAGCGAGCCCACCACGAAGACCAGCAGCAAGGCGAACGGCGCCGTCTCGTGAAAGGCCACCACGGCCGCCGAACTGACCAGCGCGCCCGTCGGTACCACCGGGACCAGAGCGCCGATCAGCACCAGCACGAACAGCGACGGATAGCCGATCGCCTGCTGTGTGCTCTCCGGTGACACGGCCGCGCCCGCGGCGGACAGGAACACGGCCGGGGCGGTGCTCTTGCCGGACAGGAATATCGCCGGGGCCGCGCCCAAGGCGGTCAGAGGCGTCACCGCGCGACCTCCGGGCGCACGCTCTCGCCGTGTTCGAGCCGGTGCACCGCCACCTGGGGCGCACGCTCACCAGCCAGGCGCACGAACTCATCACCCGGCGCATGGAATTCATGGGGGCGCACGCTGTCCATGCCGATGGGCCAGTACGTGCCGTAGTGCACCGGCACCGCGCTCCTCGGCATCAGCCGGGCCAGCGCCTCGGCGGCCCGCCCCGCGTCCAGGTGTCCCTCCCCGAGGAACGGGCCCCACCCGCCGACCGGCAGCAGCGCCACGTCGACCGGCCCGACCTCCTCGGCCATCGACTCGAACAGCCCGGTGTCCCCGGCGAAATACGTCCGTGCCTCGCCCTCCACCACAAAGCCCAGCGCGGGGGAGCGATGCGGTCCGACCGGCAGTCGCCGCCCGTCGTGCCGCGCCGACACCGTACGTACGACCAGGTCACCGACTTCGGTGAGGTCCCCGGGCGCCACCTCGACGAACCGCAGATGGTCCAGCCTGCGCAGCGCGGGCACCACGCGCGGCGCGCCCTTCGGCACCAGTACCAGCGTGCCCGGCGCGAGCCGCTGCAACGAGGGCAGATGGAGATGGTCGGCGTGCAGATGCGAGACCAGCGCCACGTCCGCGACCGCCGCCTCGGGAGGGGGCGGCGCCCCGCGCCTGCGCCGCAGGTGCGCGAGCCGGCGCGCGAAGAGCGGATCGGTGAGGACGCGTGTGCCGGAGTCCTCCAGCGTGCAAGTGGCGTGCCCCCACCAGGTGATCTCCACCGGCACTTCTTTGCCTCCTCCGTGCGACTCCCCCCGAGCCTACGTGCAGGAGTAGGGTCGGCGGCGAAACCCGGAGGTGAGGGGGGACGCCATGGGACACGCGAGCAGCGCCTCCGCCGTGCCGACCACAGTCCGCGTCACGGCCATCGCGAGCCTGACGCCCCTGGAGGAGCTCGACGCGGACCCCTTCCTCGTGGACTCCCGCAGCCAGTACGCGATGTGCGCCCGCTGGGCCGCCGAGCGCGGTTATGTCGTCACCCGCGAGCTTCTCGTCCGCGGTCTGCGCCCCGACCACCGCACCCTGTGGGCGGACGTCGAGGCGGGCCTCGTCGACCTGTTCGTCGCGCCGAGCCACCGCGTCCTGGAGCGCGCCCTCGCCTCCGTGGACGAGTTCACCGCCGAGTGCGCCCGCCGCGGCGTACGGATCGAGACGGTCGGGTGCGCGGAACCGTCGTACGACGCCCAGATGAAGGCCCGGGTCCACCGCCGTCTGTCGATGCCGACCGCGGGCTACGACGGCCGCTGAGGGGGACACCGGTGGCCGCTCGACCGTTGTGACAGGGTGGAGCAGGCCTCGCACACCGGGCGGGCCGGGACGTGAGGTGGACAGGGCGTGGGCGGAAGGCGTTGGCGGCGACTTCTCAGCGGAGTGTGGCGGAGCATCACGGTGTGGGCCGTGTCCACGGTCACCATGCTCGTCCTCGCCGGTGTGCTGCCCGACTTCCAGCTGGAGTCCAGCAACGGCGACAGCGCCACGCGGATCGCCGTCACCGCGGGGGTCGGCGCGGCCGTCTTCGGTCTGCTCTCCTCGCTCGTGTGGCCCCTGCTCGTACGGGCGCTGCTTCTGGTCCCCGCGCTCGTGCTCGGTCTGCTCGTCTTCTTCCTGAACGGGTCCTTGCTGCTGATAGCCCTGCGCATCAACCCCTCCGGACAGGGCGAGGCCGCGCCCGAGACGGCCGTGGTCGTCGCCGCCGTGATGTCCGCGGTCGCCTCGGCCACCGGGGGTGCCCTCGCCGTCCGGGACGACGAGGCCTACCGGCGCAGGCTCTCCCGGCTCGCCGACCGGCGCCGCAGGCGCGGTGACGGGCAGGCCTGGCCCTCGACCCCCGGTGCCGTCTTCCTCCAGCTCGACGGCGTCGGCCACGACGTGCTGGAGGAGGCGGTCGGCAAGGGGCTGATGCCCACCGTCGCGCAGTGGCTCGAGGGCCCTGGGGAGGTCGGCTGCCCCACCCACCGGCTCACCCCGTGGCGCACCGACTGGTCCAGCCAGACCGGCGCCAGCCAGCTCGGCATCCTGCACGGCAGCAACCACGACGTGCCGGCCTTCCGCTGGTACGAGAAGGACACCCACGAGGTCATGGTGTGCAACCGGCCCTCCAGCGCCGCCGAACTCCAGCGCCGGGCCATCGAGTACACCGGCGACGGGGGCCTGCTCACCGTCGACGGCGCCAGCCGCGGCAACCTCTTCAGCGGCGGCGCCGACCAGCTGGCTCTGGTGCTGTCCATGGCCGCGCGAAGGGGCAGGGAGAACCGTTCCCGCTCGGGCTACTTCGCGTACTTCAGCGACCCCGCCAACGCCGTCCGTACGGCCATGTCCTTCGTCGCCGAGGTGCTGCGCGAGATGGGCCAGTCCACGGGGGCCCGGATGAAGAAGCGGCGGCCCCGGGTCAAGCGCGGCGGGCTGTACCCCTTCGTGCGCGCTTTCGCGACCGTCGTCGAGCGGGACGTCGTCGTCGCCGCGGTGATCGGCGACATGCTCGCCGGGCGCAACGCGGTCTACGCGGACCTGGTGGCGTACGACGAGGTGGCCCACCACTCCGGGCCGCGCAGCCGGGACGCCGAGAAGGTCCTGGAGCGCCTCGACCGGTCCCTCGCCCTGATCGCCAAGGTCGCCGAACACGCCCCGCGGCCCTACCGGATCGTGGTGCTGTCGGACCACGGCCAGAGTCCCGGCGAGACCTTCCTGACCCGCTACGGCCTCAGCCTCGGCAATCTGGTCCGGGCCGGTTGCGGCCTGCCCGTGCCGCGCAAGGTGCAGCGCACCCACAGCGGCACCGAGGCGCGGGCGGCGGTGCGGGCCGCGCTGCGCAGACCCGTCGAGGAGCGCGGCGAGCACCACCGTCCCTCGCGCCGCTCCGAGCCCATCGTGCTGGCCTCCGGCAACCTCGGCCTCGTCTCCTTCCCCGACGTGCCGCACCGGATGAGCCGGGAGGAGATCGACCGCCGCCACCCCGCGCTGCTGTCCACCCTCGCCAACCACCCCGGCGTCGGCTTCGTGCTGGTCCGCAGCGAGGAGTACGGCGGACTCGTGCTGGGCGCGAACGGCGCGGAGGTGCCGGTCGACAAGCTCGACGACGCGCGCCCGGGCCCGCTCGCCGACTTCGGCCCCGGCGCCGCCGACGCCGTACGACGTACGCACTCCTTCCCGCACGTCGCCGACATCATGATCAACTCCTCGTACGACCCGACGGAGGGAGAAGTCCTCGCCTTCGAGGAGCAGATCGGCTCGCACGGCGGACTCGGCGGGGCCCAGGCACGCCCCTTTCTGCTGTCACCGACGGCCCTGTCCGTGCCGGTCGAGGACGACGCGGATCTCGTGGGCGCCGAGCAGGTGCACCGCGTACTGCGGCGCTGGCTGCGCGAGTGCGACGGCCCCCAAGTGCCGCTGGCGGCGCCCGCGGACGAGCGCGCCGCCTGAGCCACGGTCAGCGGGCCGGGCCGGGGCGGCGGAAAATGGGCTGCGGTCGGCGAGCCCCGCGCGCACACTGTTCGCATGGAGCACCGCACACCCGCGGGGCACTTCCCGACCCCCGAGGATGTTGCGTGCAGGCAGCCGTAACCGTCACCCCCGCCCGCATACCGGAACTGCTGCTCGGCCTCGCGACCGTGCGGCCGGTCTTCCTCTGGGGTGCCCCCGGCATCGGAAAGTCCTCCCTGGTCAGGGAGTTCGCCGAGTCGCTGGGACTGGAGTGCGTCAGCCTGCTCGGCACCCAGCTCGCACCCGAGGACCTGATCGGCGTCCCGCAGATCCGCGACGGGCGCTCGGTGTTCTGCCCGCCGGAGGCGATCGCCCGTGACGAGCCGTACTGCCTCTTCCTGGACGAGCTGAACGCGGCGACGCCGGATGTGCAGAAGGCGTTCTACTCGCTGATCCTGGACCGCCGCATCGGCAACTACGAGCTGCCCCAGGGCTCGATAGTGATCGGCGCGGGCAACCGCGCCACCGACAACGCGCTGGCCCGACCGATCGCCTCCGCGCTGATCAACCGCCTCACGCACGTGCACCTGGAGGCCTCCTCCAAGGACTGGCTCGGCTGGGCGGCGGCCAACGGCATCCACCCCTGGGTCGTGGACCACCTCACCGACCGGCCCGACCACCTGTGGTCCAAGCCGCCGAAGACCGAGGAGCCGTTCTCCACGCCCCGCTCCTGGCACATGCTCTCCGACGCGCTGCACTCCTTCGGACCGGCCCTCGACGAGCCGACCCTGAAGGTGATCGCGCACGGCACCCTGACGCCCGCGCACGCGGTCGCCTTCTGCGGCTATGTGAAGATCGTGCGCAGCCGGTTCGGCATCGAGGCGATCGTCAAGGGCGACGCCCGCTGGCCGCACCGCCCCGAGGACCGCGACCTGCTGTACTACCTCGCCGAGTCCTTCCGCGGCCGGCTCGTCAAGGAGCTGCCCGCCAGCAAGGAGCACCTCTCCGCGAGCGGACAGCAGACCGCCTATCGCGCCAAGTCGCTGCTCGTGCAGCTCGCCGAGATCTCCGTGGAGGTCGCGCAGAGCGTCATCGCCCCGGACACCGACGGCAATCCCCTCCTGCCCGCCTGGTTCCTGGTCGAGGCGGCCCGCGACATGCCCCGGCTGGTCGAGGCGCGGCAGTGAGCCGCACCCCGACGAGCCGCGGTAAGGGACAGCCGAAGAAGGACCTGGCGGCGGAGGCGTTCGCGGAGGGGATGCGACTGGTGCGGGCCAACCGGGCGCTCGCCGCCATCGGCTTCAGCACCTGCCGCCAGGAGGACTGCCCCGACTCGCCCCGCGACGGTCTCGTCCGTGTCGACTCCAACGGCGTGCTGCACGTCCACCCCACCCGCCGCGCCGAGCCCGTCGAGTGGGCCTGGGCGGTCGCGCACGCCATCATCCACCTGGGCTTCGGCCATGTCCCGGCGGCGCCGAAGACGCGCGAGCAGCCCGACCGCCACGCCCTCGCCGCCCGCTGCGCGGTCGTCAACCGCTTCCTGCTCGGCTTCCCCATCGGCCTCACCCCCGAGGACCTGCCGCCCTCGTACCCCGACGGCGACGAGGAGCAACTCGCCGCCCGCTGGCGGCGCGAGGGGACGCCGGCCCCGTACGAGCGCTGCGGTACGGCCGGCGGCGAGCCGGACCAGCTGCTGGTGCCGTGGGACACCTGGAAGGGCGGCCAGGCCCCGGACTGGCAGCTCGAGTTCGCGCACGCCCTGACCCGCACCGTGGCCACGGCGATGGACGTGGCCGGCGGCCGCCGCGGCTCGATGCGCGGCGGGCCCACCCGGCTACAGCCCTGGGAGCGGGCGCTGAGCTGGTTCATCTCCTCCTACCCGCTGCTCGGCGGCATCGCGGCCGGCATCACCCTGGTCGCCGACGCCGAACTGGCCCGCGCCCACGACATCTCCGTCGCCGCCGTGAACGCGGAGGCAGGCGAGATCTACATCAACCCGCTGCGTCAACTGGAGGACGAGGAATGGCGGTTCGTCCTCGCCCACGAGATGCTGCACGCCGCCCTGCGGCACGGCGACCGCTGCGGCGCCCGGGACCCGTACCTCTTCAACATCGCGGCCGACTACGTCATCAACGGCTGGCTGTGCGAGATGCAGGTCGGCACGATGCCCGAAGGGCTGCTGTACGACGCGGAGTTGAAGGATCTGTCGGCGGAGGAGGTGTACGACCGGATCGCCAAGGACCTGCGCCGGATGCGCCGGCTGTCCACGCTGCGTGGCAAGGGCGCGGGTGACATCCTCGGCGCCCCGCTCGGCTCCCCGCGCGACTACGTGGACCTGGACGAGCTCTACCGGCGCGGCCTGAGCCACGGCTTCGACCTGCACCAGCAGCTGGAGCGGGGCTATCTGCCGGGCGGTCTGGTCGAGGAGATCCGCGCGCTCAGCCATCCGCCGCTGCCTTGGGACGCCCGCCTGGCCCGCTGGTTCGACGAGTTCGTGCCCCGTCCCGAGCCGGTACGGACGTACGCACGCCCCTCGCGCCGTCAGGCGTCCACCCCCGACATCCCGCGCGCGGGACGGTACTTCCCGCCCGAGGAGATCGCCCGCTGCACCTTCGGCGTCGTCCTCGACACCTCCGGCTCCATGGACCGCACGCTGCTCGGCAAGGCGCTCGGCGCCATCGCCTCGTACGCCGAGGCCCGGGACGTACCGGCCGCGCGGGTGGTGTTCTGCGACGCGGCGCCGCACGACGCGGGCTATCTGCCGGTCACCGAGATCGCCGGACGGGTACGGGTGCACGGGCGCGGCGGTACGGTGCTGCAGCCCGGCATCGATCTGCTGCACCGCGCGGACGACTTTCCGCCGGGCGCGCCGCTGCTGGTCATCACGGACGGCTGGTGCGACGTGCTGCGGGTGCGGCGCGAGCACGCGTATCTGATTCCGCAGGGCGCGCGGCTCCCGTTCACGGCGCGGGGACCGGTCTTCCGCGTGCGGTGAGCTGTCATTCTGGGTGAGTCGCGCGCAGGTGTGATCGGATGGGACGCACGGACCCCGAAAACGGGACCCCATCGAAGGGAATCATCGTGGCAACCACGCGCACCGCGCACACCGTGTGGGAAGGCAACCTGCTCGAGGGCAGCGGCGTCGTCACCTTCGACTCCTCCGGCATCGGCCAGCAGCCGGTGACGTGGGCGTCGCGGGCGCAGGACGCCAACGGCAAGACCAGCCCCGAGGAGCTGATCGCCGCCGCCCACTCCAGCTGCTTCTCCATGGCGCTGTCGCACGCCCTCGCGGGCGCGGGCACCCCGCCCACCAAGCTCGTCACCAACGCCGACGTCACCTTCCAGCCCGGCGAGGGCATCACCGGCATCCACCTGACGGTGGAGGGTACGGTGCCGGGCCTCGACAACGACGGCTTCGCCGCTGCGGCCGAGGACGCGAAGAAGAACTGCCCGGTCAGCGCGGCGCTGACCGGCACGACGATCACCCTGACGGCCAAGCTGGCCTGACGTCCGGCAGCAGTACGGCGCCGCGGTCCCCGAGCAGGGCCCGCGGCGCTGTCATGTCCGGGCCGCCACGACACGCCCGTCCGATGGACACGCCCGTCCCATGGACAAGCACGTCTCATTGACAAGCACGTCTCATTGACAAGCACGTCTCATTGACAAGCACGCCCCATTGACAAGAACGCGCTCAAGTTTTGTGCTTGAAGGTGGGCAGCGCCCTGGCGGAAGGGGACGGACATGGCACGTGCGGTCGGGATCGACCTCGGTACGACGAACTCGGTGGTGGCCCTCCTGGAAGGCGGCGACCCCACCGTCGTGACCAACGCGGAGGGCGCGCGCACCACCCCCTCCGTGGTGGCCTTCGCCAAGAACAGCGAGGTGCTCGTCGGCGAGGTCGCCAAACGTCAGGCCGTGACGAACGTGGAGCGCACCGCGCGCTCGGTCAAGCGCCACATGGGCGACGCGAGCTGGCGCTTCCCGGAGCAGGGCTCCGTCGACGGCACCCGCTACCGTGCCCAGGAACTGTCGGCGCGCGTTCTGCAGAAGCTGAAGCGGGACGCGGAGGCCTACCTCGGCGAGGACGTCACGGACGCCGTGATCACCGTGCCCGCCTACTTCGACGACGCCCAGCGCCAGGCCACCAAGGAGGCGGGCGAGATCGCGGGCCTGAAGGTGCTGCGGATCATCAACGAGCCGACGGCAGCCGCCCTCGCCTACGGCCTGGACCGGGGCGAGGAGCAGACCGTCCTCGTCTTCGACCTGGGCGGCGGCACCTTCGACGTCTCGCTCCTGGAGATCGGCGACGGCGTCATCGAGGTCAAGGCGACCAACGGCGACACCCGGCTCGGCGGCGACGACTGGGACCAGCGGATCGTCGAACATCTCGCGCAGCGCTTCAAGGCCTCGTACGGCATCGATCTCGGCCACGACAAGATGGCGCTGCAACGGCTGCGCGAGGGCGCCGAGAAGGCCAAGATCGAACTGTCCAGTTCCTCCGAGACCTCCGTCAACCTGCCCTACATCACCGCCACCGCCGACGGCCCCCTGCACCTGGAGGAGAAACTCACCCGCGCCCAGTTCCAGGAGCTGACCGCCGACCTCCTCGACCGCTGCAAGACCCCCTTCCACCAGGCGGTCAAGGACGCGGGCGTCAAGCTCGCCGCGATCGACCACGTCATCCTCGTCGGCGGCTCGACCCGGATGCCCGCGGTGACGGACCTGGTCAAGGAACTCTCCGGCAAGGACCCGCACAAGGGCGTCAACCCCGACGAGGTCGTGGCGCTCGGCGCGGCCCTCCAGGCGGGCGTCCTCCGGGGCGATGTGAAGGACGTCCTGCTGCTCGACGTCACCCCGCTGTCCCTCGGCATCGAGACCAAGGGCGGCATCATGACCAAGCTGATCGAACGCAACACCACGATCCCGACCCGCCGCTCGGAGATCTTCACCACGGCCACCGACAACCAGCCCTCGGTCGGCATCCAGGTCTACCAGGGCGAGCGCGAGATCGCCGCGTACAACAAGAAGCTCGGCGTCTTCGACCTCACCGGGCTGCCGCCCGCGCCGCGCGGAGTGCCGCAGATCGAGGTCGCCTTCGACATCGACGCCAACGGGATCATGCACGTCTCCGCGAAGGACCTCGCCACCGGGCGCGAACAGAAGATGACCGTCACGGGCGGCTCCGCGCTCCCCAAGAACGACATCGACCGCATGATGCGCGAGGCCGAGCAGTACGCCGAGGAGGACCGCGCGCGCCGCGAGGCCGCTGAGACCCGCAACCAGGCCGAACAACTCGTCTACCAGACCGAGAAGTTCCTCCGTGAGAACGACGAACGCATCCCCTCAGAGACGAAACCCGAGGTCGAGTCCGCCGTCGCCGACCTCAAACGCCTCCTGGAGGACTCCGCCACCGACACCCCCGCCCTGCGCACCGGCGTCGAGAAGCTGGCCTCGGTGAGCCAGAAGATGGGCCAGGCCATGTACGCCCAGGCCCAGCAGACCCCCCAGGAGGAGCCGGCCGCCGAGCACACCACGGCGGCGGAGGATGGTGTGGTGGACGCCGAGATCGTGGACGACGAGACGGAGACGAGGGGCGGCGCGGCGTAAGGGCTTTTGAGGAGAGCCCCTCTCTGAGAGCCCCTCCCTGGGAAGGTCCTCCCTGGAAGTCCTCGCTGGGAACTCCTCAGTAGGAGTCCCGGATCTCCCGCAGGATCTCCTTGGTGCGGGGCACGGAGGCGGCGTGGGCGGACATGTGGTCCAGCACTTCCAGGTGCATGGCCACCTCGGGGCGCGAGTCCAGGTAGATGGCACCGGTCAGGTATTCGCTGTAGACCATGTCGGGCAGTTCCGGCTCCGCGAAGCGGAACAGCGCGAAAGAGGTGTACGTCCCTGGATGCGGGCCGCTCGCGTACTCGGCGACCTGGACGGAGATGTCGTCGCTCTCCATCTCGCGCAGCAGCCGGTCGATCTGGTCCCGCATGACCTCCCCACGGATGCTCACCGGGCGCCGCAGCGCGGTCTCGTCCATGATCACCCAGAGGTGGGGCCGGTTCTCGCGCCCCAGCAGCAGCTGCTGCCGCGTCATGCGCAGCGTCACGTGCCGCTCGATGGCCTCGGGCCCTGTCTGGCCCACCGTTCCCGCCTCCAGCACGGCGCGTGCGTACTCCTCGGTCTGCAGCAGCCCGGGCACGAAGTGCGGTTCGTACGAGCGGATCAGACGGGCGGCACCCTCCAGGCTGACGTGCATGCTGAACCAGTCCGGCAGCACATCGTGGAACCGCTGCCACCAGCCCGGCTGGTTCGCCTCCTCGGCGAGCGCGACGAAGGCGGCCACCTCGTCGTCGGCCACTCCGTACGTCGTCAGCAGCACCTGGAGGTAGGGGATCTTGAGGGCGACCTCGGCCATCTCCATCCGCCGCACCGTCGCCGGGGCGACACGCAGGACACGCGCGGCTTCTTCCCGCTTCAGCCCGGAGGCCTCCCGCAATTCCTGCAGCCGCCGCCCGAGCACCACTTGCCCCACGGTGGGCGCAGCCCGCCGCTCACTCACGCCACGCCCTCCCCAAGCGCCGAAGCCTCCACTCAAACGGATCGGCGACGCTCCGTCAAGACACCAGTGACTGAAGGTATTTGACCGTCGCCGGATCCGCGGGCAGAAACGTCTCGATGGCCAGCTCGGCGACGGTGACGTCCATCGGGGTGTTGAAGGTGGAGATGGATGAAAGGAAGGACAGCACGCGCCCGCCGTGCTCGATCTGCAGGGGGAGAGCGAAATAGGGAACGGGCTCGACATCTTCATCCGGTTCCAGTGCCATTTCCCCTTCCTGCCCCTGGGCCGGTACCGGGTAGGCCGCCACCTCCTCGTAGAGCGCACGCAGTGGCTCGGAGCGGTCCAGGGCGATCTGCCGTTCCATCTGCGCGAGCAGGTGGTCGCGCCACTCGCGGTGGTTGCGGATCCGAGGCGCCAGGCCCTCCGGGTGGAGAGTCAGCCGCATCGCGTTCAGCGGCGGCGTGAGCAGCGACTCGGAGACGCCCTCCAGGAGCATGGCGATGCCACGGTTGGCGGCGAGCACGGTGTACGTGGCGTCGACCACCAGCGCCGGGTAGGGCTCGTAGCCCTGGATCAGCCGCTCCACGCCCTGGCGCAGGGCGTCCATCGAAGGGTCGTCGAGGGGGGTCTCCGGGTAGTGGGGCGCGTAGCCGGCGGCCAGGAGCAGCGCGTTGCGCTCCCGTACGGGGACGTCGAGGTGTTCGGCCAGCCGCAGCACCATCTCCTCGCTCGGACGGGAGCGGCCGGTCTCGATGAAGCTGATGTGCCGGGCCGAGGAGTCGGCCCGCAGCGCCAGTTCCAGCTGGCTGACCCGACGCTGTTCCCGCCAGCCGCGCAGCAGCGGGCCGACGCCCTTGCCGACGGAGTTGGTTGAGGGCCTGGTCGGACCGGACGCGACGATGGACATACGCCGACCGTAACCGAGGAAGGCCGTGTACGGAGGGTGGTGATCGCAACCCGATACGCGGCCTAGTCCTGCGGACCCGCGGCAAGCACTGTGTGGCAGTCCGACCAAGCGGCTTGGCTCAACAGGGGCTGGAATCGGGTGAACAGGGCGAGGAGTTCGGCTCCCCACTGTTCGCGGAAGACGGGGTCAACGCGGGCAAGGTCGAGTTCGTTGGCGGCGGACAGTTCGGCGAAGTCTCGTCGAAGTTGCGGCCGGGGAGTGTGGAGACGGCCGGTGAACCGATTCCGGAAGGCCCCGTCGGCATCCGCGAGGGTGGGATAGGTGGCCTTCCGGTCACACGACGCGTAGAGATACACGATGGATTCGGTCTCGGCGCCGATCGCCTCTGCGAGTTCGGTGCGGCTGTCCAAAGACAGCAAAGCAGTGGGGAAGCCGTCGGTGCCGTAGAACGCGTGACACAGGCCCGCGAGCTGGAGGGCGGGGCGGGCGCCCCATGCGGCGAGTCGTCCCTGGACGCGCTGGAGATGGGTGACGAGAGTGCCGCCCGGATGGGCGATGTCCGCAGCGCCGAGCTCGCGCAGCAGCGCGATGGCCTGGTCGGCAGCGGCAGGAGAAGCAGGCACAGGGCGGTGTCCTTCCGTCGCTAGGCCCTGTCGTCACATTGGGGTCGGCACCCGTCCGCGCCTTCGCCTGTGGTCCGGACCCCGCGAAAGCGCCGGACGGGTTGCCGCCTGGGCCCTGCACCGATCATCCTGGACCCCATAACCCCCAGTCAATCCTATGGATTTCTAGCTATCTCCAAGCTGTAGCTTGGGGCTATGACTTTGGAGGACCTGCGCGTCTTCGTGGCCGTGTGCAGGGCGGGAAGCCTCAGCGCCGTTGCCCGGGAGCTCGACTGCACGCAGTCAGCGGTGAGCCAGCATGTGAAGCGATTGGAGCGAGAGGCCGGTGTGAGCCTCCTGGAGCGCCAGCCGCGAGGTGTCGTGCCCACACACGCGGGGCGCGTCTTGTGCGAGGCCGCGTCGGACAGCATCGCCGGTCTGGATCTGGCCCTGCGGCGTCTCGGAGACCTTGTCCACGGCGACAGCGGCTCTGTGCGCGTCACCACGGGCGGAACAACCGTGCGGCACTTCATGTCCGACGCCATCGTCGCCTTCCGTCAGCGCTACCCGAAGGTCAGTCTGGAGTTCCAGACGGAGACCTCCAGCCGCAACTGCTTCGAGGCCCTCGCCGCCGGCAACCTGGACCTCGCCTGGGTCACGATCGCCGGCCCGGTGCGCGGTATCGAGCAGCGCCCCGTCGTCGCCCTGCCCTGGGTGCTGGCTGTCCGCGCCGACGATCCGCTCGCGGGCCGGCCCTGTGTCAACACAGCCGAACTCAGCGACATCAGCCTCATCCGACTCCCCCAGAACTCCAGCTCGGGCGCCCGCCTCGATGCCGCGTTCGCCGAGCTCGGTATTCGAAGCAGTTCCGACACCAGCGTCGCCGACTGGGACACCGCCCTCCTGTTGGCAGAGCTCGGCCTCGGCCACGCCGTCGTGCCTGTGCTGCCCGGCTGGGAGATACCCGGTGACGGTCCCCTCCGCCTCGTCCCCCTCCCCGATCTGCCCCCGCTCCCGGTCGGCTGGGCCGTCCGCCGCTGGGACGCCCTCACCCCACTCGCGCGGGTCTTCGCCGATACGGTCGCCCACAGCTGTACGCAGAGGGCCGCTGACACGCAGCTCAAGGAGCACGCAGACCGGGCAGCGCGGATCAGTGGGTTCGACCCATGAGCCTTCCTTGTGCGCAGCCCTCCTTCTGTCCGACGGCTCACCCGCCCCTTCCCTTTCCGAGAGGAAGGGCGAAACGGAGCAGGTTCAGGGGAATGCGACAGGACGCCGCGCTGTACGGGAGCACCTTCGATCCCCTGGTCGGGGGACTGTGGCAGGCTGAGGACCAGCCCCCACCGCACCCCGCCGTACGAAGAACGGAGCGAGGCCATGCCCGTCGAACCGCTGTCGCAGAAGGAGATCGAGGAGCAGCTCGCGGAGCTGCCCGGCTGGTCGCTGGACGGCGACCACCTCGCCCGCTCCTACCACCTCCCCTCCCACTTCGCCGCGACCGCGATGGTCGTACACATCGCCCAGGTACAGGAGCAGCTCGACCACCACTCCGACCTCACCCTCGGCTACAACACGATCTCCCTCACCGTGAACACCCACAGCGTCGGCGGCGCCGTCACCGAGCTCGACCTCAAGCTCGCCCGCAGGGTGGAGGCACTCGCTCCGGGACATGGCGCAAGCTGATCCGCCTCGTTTTCGGGCAGGATGTCCGGTCCTTCAGGGCTGGTGCGAACGCCCGCTCCCGCGGAGCGGGGCAGCGGTGGCCGAATCGCCTTCAGGGCGATTCGGCGTCTTGCCCGACGTGACGGCGCGTCGCACGGCGGCGATCAGCCAGGAGTTCAGGGAACGGTCGTCGGCCTCGGCGGCGGCTCGGGCCTGTTCGTGCAGATCGTCGGGGAGTCTCAGGTTCACATGCTTCATGGGACCATGATCGAGCTAGAATGGTCCCATGGCAAGGTTGCGGCTGTACCCCACGGGCGAGCAGGAGCAGCAGATGCTGCTGCACTGCGCGCACGCTCGGTACGTGGGGAATCTGGCCGTCGAGCAGCACTTGCACTGGTACAGGGGCAGGAAGGCCGCGCCCGGTTTCGCCGAGCAGTGCCGCCAGCTCACCGAGGCCCGCACCGCCAGTGAGTGGCTGCGCAAGGGCAAGGCGGATGTGCAGCAGCAGGCACTGAAGGACTTCGGGAAGGCCAAGCAGGCGAGGTTCACGTCCGGGTTCGGCGAGCCGACCTGGCGCAGGAAGTACCGGCACGAGGGCTTCCGCGTCATCGGCACCGACCGTGTCCCGGAGTTCGACACCGACGGTGGCCCGAAGCTGAGCGCGAAGACCGGCAGGCAGATCATGGGCCGCTCGGTGGTGGTCCAGAAGCTGAACCGGCGATGGGCGCAGGTGAAGGTGCCGGGCTGCGGCTGGGTCCGCTTCCGCCTCACCCGGACCGAGCTGCCGCAGGCGAAGACGTTCCGGGTCACTTGGAAGAACGGGCAGCGGCGCGCCGCCCGCGCACCCAAGAACAGCCTGTACGACCTGGTGCGGTTCGAGAAGCTGAACATCAAGAACATGACCCGCTCGGCGAAGGGGACCATCGAGGAGCCGGGCAAGCGGGTGGCGCAGAGGGCCGGGCTGAACCGGGCGATCCTCGCGCAGGGCTGGGGCCTGCTACGTCAGCGCACCGAGCACAAGGCTCCCGGGCGGGTCGAGGACGTACCCGCCCCTTACACCAGCCTGCGGTGCAGTGCCTGCGGATGGATCGACAAGAACTCGCGCAAGAGCCAAGCCGAGTTCGTCTGTTCCTCCTGCGGCTTCACCTGTAACGCGGACACCAATGCAGCAGTCAACGTCGCGGCAGGACAGGACGGCGAAAGCCGCCCCGGGCGCCAAGCCCGTGCCGGAGGGACAACACCGCCCAGACAGCGGTCGAGTGTCCGTGAACCTCAACCCACCTCGGTTGGAATCCCCCTCTTTAAAAGGGAGAGGATGTCACATGCTGGACTACGACAAGGAAGCCGAGGCGTACGACGCCAGCCGGGGCGGTGAGCCCAGAGCCGTCGCGGCCGCGACCGCCGTCCTCGGCCTCGTCCCCGACGACGTACAGGCCCTGCTCGACGTCGCCTGCGGCACCGGAATAGTCACGCGCCGCCTCGCCACCGCCCGCCCGACGCTCCGGGTGACGGGCGCGGACGCCGCGCAGGGCATGGCCCGGATGGCGGCGGCACGGCTCCCGGGCGCGGTGATCCGCGCCGACAGCCGCCGACTGCCCTTCCCCGACGCCTCGTTCGACGCCGTCACCAGCGTCTGGCTGCTCCATCTGGTCGACGGCGCCGAGGACGTCCGCGCCATCGTCGCCGAGTGCGCGCGGGTCCTGCGCCCGGGCGGGGTGTACGTCACCACCGTCGACAAGGCCGCCGCACATGACGTGGGCAGCGACATCGACGCCGTACTCGCCTCCCGCCCGCGCCGCCCCGCCCAGGACCGTCCCGAGGACGTCGAGGCGTACGCCGTCGAGCACGGCCTCACCCCGGCCGGGCGGGCCCGTTTCCGGGGCCACGGCCAGGGCCGCAGCCCGCGCAGCACGGTGGCGGACCTGCGGCGCGGCTGGTTCACCCGGATCGCCCCCGACGACCCGCTGACCGAGCGCTTCGTCACGCTGCTCGAAGCCCTGCCCGATCAGGAAGTCCCGCGCCCCGACCCGCAGTTCGCTCTCCGCGCGTTCAGGAAGATCCCCGCCGCGCGAACTCCATGACCCAGTTGGTCACCCACGTCTTCTCCCCGTCCACGGAGAAGGCCTGCTCCCAGCGGGCCGTGGTCGGGGAGATCCCCGACCACACGAACCGCACCCGCACGTCCTTCCCGTCGTGGGTGTCGTCGCCGTGGAACTCACCGCGCCCGTCGGGCCCGAACCGCCCCACCACCGGCGGGAACAGCTTCCCGCTGCGGCTCGACGACCAGTTCAGCGACCACACCCGCGCCGCCGGGTCGAAGAGCCGCAGGGTGAGACCCTGCCAGCCCTGACCGGGCACCGTCATCTCGTCGATGTTCGCGGCCCCGTCGAACAGGCTCCAGCAGCGGTTCGTGGCCCCGAACTCCTCCCAGCCGCTGTCGGGGTCGAGGAAGTCGGTCAGACGCCTGTTGTGGACGTCCCACTCACCGCGGAAGAAGTCGAAGTCGTGCGGGCTGCTCATGAGCGGTCTCCAGTCGTGCCCTCGGGGAGGGAGTCGGCAAGGTAGGCGTCGAGGTCGGGGGCGTCGGGTGCGAGCATGTGCCGCACCCAGGCGTCGCGTTCGTGCAGGATCGGCGGCAGCTCCCAGACGCAGCCGATCCAGGGGAGGTCGGGTGTGATGAAGTGCGTGGGGTCCCGGTCCGGGCAGCCCAGGACCGGCTGGCCCGCGGACGCGCCCCGGAAGTGCAGGACGTTGTCCCACACCCAGCTGTACGCGTTGAGGTAGGCGCCGTCGTCGCCGCCCCGGTGCAGTACGACGAAGGTCGCGGGCGGTGTGCCGTCGGGCTCCGGCAGCAGTTTCGGCAGCATCGCGTACGCCGCCGCCTCGACGTCGGGCGCGATACCGGCCGGGTCCGCGGTGACGTGGTAGCGCTTGATCCGGCGCCCCGCCACCTCGACGGGCGGCGGCACCGTCAGCAGTTTCTCCCTGAAGTTCCGGGAGTTCGGGTCGCCCTGTGAGTTCGGGTCGTTCTGTGAGTTCGAGGGGTTCGAGGAGTTCGGGAAGGTCGTCGAGGCCATGACGCGCACGCTAGGCCGACTTCACTGACATCCTGTGTCAGTGAAGTCCAGCCGACTCGTCTCGATCCTCCTGCTGCTCCAGACCCGCGGCCGGATGACCGCCGCCGACCTCGCCGAGGAGCTCGACGTCTCGGTGCGCACGGTCTACCGGGATGTCGAGGCACTGAGCGCGGCGGGCGTCCCGCTGTACGGCGACGCCGGGCACGCCGGCGGCTACCGCCTCCTCGACGGCTACCGCACCCGCCTCACCGGCCTCACGGAGGGGGAGGCCGAGGCCCTCTTCCTCGCCGGCGTCCCCGGTCCCGCCGCCGAGCTGGGCCTCGGCCCGGTCCTGGCCGCCGCTCAGTTGAAGGTCCGTGCCGCCCTCCCGCGCGAGCTGCGCAAGCACGCCGACCGGATCAGCGGCCGCTTCCACCTGGACGCTCCCGGCTGGTACGCGGACGCCGACGACACCCCGTACCTCCCCGTCGTCGCCGACGCCGTCTGGAACGCGCGGGTGCTGAACGTCCTGTACCGCCGCTGGCGCGAGCCCACGGATGTGCGGCGCCGCCTGGAGCCGTACGGCCTGGTCCTGAAGGCGGGCCGCTGGTACGTCGTCGCGGGGCCTGGACCGCGTACGTTCCGCGTCGACCAGATCCTCGAACTAACCTCCACCGACGACGAGTTCAGCCGCCCGGAGACGTTCGACCTGGCCGCGTACTGGACGGCGTACCAACGGGAGTTCCACGACCGCCTGCACCGTGCCGAGGCGGTGATCAGGGTGGCCCCGGGAACCCGACTCACCGGTCCGGTCCGGGCCGCCGAGGTCAACGGCTGTACGGATCAGGATCAGGACGGTTGGACGATTGCCACCGTGCCCATCGAGTCCATCGACCAGGCCCACGACGAATTCCTTCGACTGGGCGCGGCGATCGAGGTGCTGGAGCCCGCCGGACTGCGGGACCGCATCGCGCACACGGTGGCGGCACTGGCCCGCCTGTACGCGTAGCGAGCACTTGCACACAGATGCCTGAGGGCGGCAACTCACCTGTGCACGGTGGCAACTGAGGGAGCAGAAGCAGTCTGTCCTCTCAGGAGGTAACCAACGTGCAGCACCCGCACAGGCAGCACCGCAGACGCGCCATCGGCTCGGCCCTGGTGGCCTCGGCCGCCCTGATCGCCGCCGGGCTCACCGCCCTCGGCACCGGCACCGCGCAGGCGGCCACCGCACGCCAGGTGGAGTTCCTCGACCGGGGTGTCGTCAGCGTTCACACCGACAGCGGCAATCTGGTCAGCTGGCGCTGGCTCGGCACCGACCCGAACGACGTGTCGTTCAACGTCTACCGGGCCGGTGCGCTGGTCAACCCGACGCCGATCACCGGCTCCACGAACTACTTCCACTCGGGTGCGCCCGCCCAGGCCGACTACACGGTCCGCGCGATCGTGAACGGCGTGGAGCAGGGCGACTCGGTGCACGCCGTCCAGTTCCGTACCGGATACAAGGACGTGCCCATCACCCCGCCCGCGGGCGGCACGACTCCCGACGGAGTCGCCTACACCTACGAGGCCAACGACGCCTCCGTCGGCGACCTCGACGGGGACGGCCAACTCGACTTCGTCCTCAAGTGGCAGCCCACCAACGCCAAGGACAACTCCCAGTCCGGCTACACCGGCAACACCATCATCGACGGCATCAAGATCGACGGCACCCGCCTGTGGCGCATCGACCTGGGCAGGAACATCCGCTCGCGCGCGCACTACACACAGTTCCAGGTGTACGACTACGACGGCGATGGCAAGGCCGAGGTCGCCATGAAGACGGCGGACGGGACGACGGACGGCCGGGGCACGGTGATCGGCAGTTCCTCCGCCGACTACCGGAATTCCAGCGGATACGTGCTGTCCGGTCCCGAGTACCTGACCATGTTCAACGGGCAGACGGGCGCCGCCATGGGCACCGTCGACTACGTCCCGGCGCGTGGCACGGTCTCCTCCTGGGGCGACTCGTACGGCAACCGGGTCGACCGTTTCCTCGCGGGAACGGCCTACTTGGACGGCTCCCGGCCCTCCCTCATCATGGCGCGCGGCTACTACACCCGTACCGTCATCGCCGCCTGGGACTGGCGGGGCGGCGCGTTCACCCGGCGCTGGACCTTCGACACCAACTCCTCGACCAACAGCGGCAAGGGCTACGACGGACAGGGCAACCATCAGTTGTCGGTCGCGGACGTCGACGGGGACGGCAAGGACAAGATCGTGTACGGCTCGATGGCCGTGGACGACAACGGCAACGGCCTGTGGACCACCAAGAACGGGCACGGGGACGCCATGCACGTCGGCGACCTCGACCCCTCCCGCCCCGGGCTGGAGGAGTTCAAGGTCGACGAGGACTCCTCGAAACCGGCGTCCTGGATGGCGGACGCCAAGACGGGTGCGATCCTCTGGTCCACGGCGGCCAACGGCGACAACGGCCGGGGCGTGTCCGGGGACATCTGGGCGGGCAGCGCGGGCGCCGAGTCCTGGTCCTCGCACGCCGACGGCGTCCGCAACCCCCAGGGCACGGTGGTGGCGACCCGCAAGCCGGGCAGCGTCAACTTCCTGTCCTGGTGGGACGGCGACCCCGTCCGTGAACTCCTCGACGACACCCACATCGACAAGTACGGCACCGCGTCCGACACCCGCCTGCTGACCGGCTCGGGCGTCCACTCCAACAACGGCACCAAGGCGACCCCGTCGCTGTCCGGCGACATCCTCGGCGACTGGCGCGAGGAGGCCGTCTGGCCGACGACCGACAACACGGCCCTCAGGATCTACTCCACCCCGTACGAGACGACCACAAGGATCACCACCCTCCTCCACGACACCCAGTACCGCACAGCCCTGGCCTGGCAAAATACTGCTTACAACCAGCCCCCGCACCCGAGCTTCTTCATCGGCGACGCAATGCCGACGCCGCCCCGGCCGACGGTGTACGTGCCCTGAACTGCCCGGGCAGCTCCCGCAACTGAACGGAAGGGCGGCTGTTCCGCATCGCGGAACGGCCGTCACACCTTTCACACAACAGGAGGTGACCGCGCCGACCCCGTACCGCCCCTACCAGGCGACGGCGTCGGACCACCTCAGCACCGCTGCTCGTACCGGAGGCCGCCGTACTGTCGGGCGGCGATGTCCTCCCGTGTGCCCACGATCAGGGTCATGGTGAACACCTTGTAGTCGATCGCCTGCCCGGCCATGTGCGCGAAGAGCACGAGATCGCCCTCGTCCGGTGCCATGTCCCTCGAAACTGTCCAGCGCGTCCTCGTCTCCGCCGCCGTCCAGGAACGCGCGGGTCTGCGGGCCCCCGTCCCAGTCGCTGCCCAGGGTCAGTCCCGGCACGGGATACAGGGTGCGTGGTTCATAGACCCTGATCATCGAACTGCCCGCCGAAGGGCACCTGTTGTTCTTCACCGAGATCGAGTACCCGCCGGAGTCGTCCGTGGTGCTCCATGTCCCTGCCGAGCACGCACCACGGAGCGCGCCGCGACATATGAATTCAACGGTGAGGCCACGCAGGGCTGTTCGGCGCCAGCGTCGGCTGGCCGGAGGTGCAACGCCCGAGCTTCGCGTACCCGCAGATTGTGCGTGATCACCACGGTAGAGAGGTGGTTGTCGTCGAGTGAGTCGAGTGAGGGGACGAGCATCCGTGGATGTGTACGAGGCCGTGGACAGTCGCCGGGCGGTGCGGGCGTTCAGCGATGAGCCGGTGTCCAAGGAGGTACTCGAACGAGTGCTGGCCGCGGCGACGCGGGCTCCGTCGAGTGGGAACCTCCAGCCGTGGCATGTGTATGTCGTGACCGGCGAGCCCTTGGCCGAACTGAAGAGGCGCGCGACGGCCAGGGCACTGGCGGGAGACCCGGGGGATGAGCGGGAGTATCCGATGTACCCGGCCGCACTGACCTCGCCCTATCTGGACCGCTTCTCCGCCGCGGCCGCCCAGCGGTACAAGGCGCTGGGAATCGAGCGCGACGACCCGGACAGGCCCATGAAGGTCGCCGCCTTGAACTCGGAGGCGTTCGGGGCGCCGGCCGTACTGTTCTGCTACCTCGACCGGACGATGGGGCCCGGACAGTGGGGGGACGCGGGGATGTACTTGCAGACGGTCATGCTGTTGCTGAGGGCGGAAGGGGTGCACAGCTGCCCCCAGGTGATGTGGACGATGTATCGCAAGACCGTCAGCCAGATCGCCGGAGCGGATGACGGGCTCGTACTGTTCTGCGGTGTCTCGGTGGGATTCGAGAAGGAAGGCGTGCCACGGCTGCGTACCGGCCGGGCGGACATGGCAGAAACGGTGAGCTTCATCGGAGCGTGACTGCCGGAGTGCGAGCCACGGCCGGAGTGCGAGCCACTGGTGGGGCGCGAGCCACTGGTGGGGCGCGTGCCGAGGTCGGCGCGCGCCCCACCCTCTCGGATCAGCTCACCGAGCAGGCCTGATCTCCCAGCTTGAAGGACGTGGGTTTGGTGTTCGTACCCGTCCAGCCGGCCGTGAAGCCGAAGCTGACCGATGAACCCGTCGCCACGTTCGCGTTCCAGGTCAGGTTCTTCGCCGTGACCGTCGTGTCCGACTGGGTGGCGTCGGCGTTCCAGGCCTGGGTGATCTTCTGTCCGTCCGCGAAGGACCAGGCGAGGGACCAGCCGCTCCAGGCGGTGGTGCCGGTGTTGGCGAGCGCCACGTCGGCCTGGAATCCGCCCGACCACTGGTTGGTGATCTTGTACGTCACCGCGCACGCGCCCGTCGGCGGAGGTGTCGGATCAGTGCCGCCGCCCCCGCCACCGGTGTCCGAACTGTCGCCGTAGATGATCCCGCGCCCGTTGGTCGCGATGTACACGCGTCCGTAGATCCGCGGGTCGCCGGTGATGGCTCCGCCGGTCCAACCCCACTGGTGGGCGTCGTCGTTGATGCGGGTCCAGCTCGCGCCCTTGTCCGTCGAGCGGAAGATGCCACGCACCCCGCCGATCTTCGCGCTGGTGTAGAGCGTCTGGTACGAGGCGCCGGTCGCCGCCTTGCCGAAGCCGATGGTGTCGGCCTGGTCGACGTTCGACAGCTTGGTGAAGCTCGCGCCGCCGTCCGTGGAGTGCCACAGCCCGTACGCGCCGTCGCTCGCGCCGCCCGCCAGCCACACGTCGCCCTTCGCGCCGGGCAGCGCCTTGAAGCGCACGCTGTCACCGCTCGGCAGGCCGGTGGCGGCGGAGGCGGTGAATGTGGCGCCGCCGTCCGAACTGACGTAGAACTTGCCGGACTTGAACGCGTAGAAGGTCTTCGGGTCGACCCGGTCCGATTCCACGATCGCGCCGGACGGGATGCCGCCGGACGCCGACCACGACGTACCGAAGCCGGTCGTGTACTGCACACCCGCGCCCGCCGGGCTCCACACGAAGCGGCTGCCGTCGGACGCCGCCGCGACCGTGCCGCCGCCGCTGACGCCCGAAGGGTCGGTGCCCGCGAACCAGTTGGCGCCGTTGTCCGTGGAGAAGGCGATGTGCGGGCCCGAGTCGAGGTTGCCGACGCGCACCACCGTGTTCGGGTTGGTCTCGGCGTAGTCGAGGCTCGTCGTCGTGGTGAGGTTCGGCGAGGTGTACATCATCGACGGCACCTTGGTGAGGTCCGTGTGCCGGAAGCCGCCGATGTCACCGAGGGCGCTGAGGAGGGTGGCTCCGGAGGGGGGAGAGGCGAGGTCGTTGACGGCCGTCTCCTCCAGGCCCTGGACCATGGGCCGAATCGTGAACTGGCCGCCGCTGTCCCAGTTCGTGAGGTTCTCGGTGCCGTAGATCGTCGCGCCCGTTCCGTACATCATCCGTGCGGAGTTGAACGGGTCGATCTCCAACCCCTCGGTCATCCAGCCGAGTTTGGGGGCCTGCTCAGGGGGTGAGGGGTTCGCGTTGAAGGTCAGCCAGGGCACGGACGACACGTCCATCGTGTAGCGGTTCGAGCGGCTGGGGTACGAGGTGTAGTCCCAGGCCTTCGTCCAGGTGCCGCCGCTGTCGGTGGATCGGAAGATCTGGGTGTCGGGCCACCACGAGCTGTACGCCGTGGTCATCACCGTGCCCGGATGCTGCCGGTCGAGGGTCAGTCCGCTGAATCCGTAGTAGGTGTCGGCCTCCGCGACCGGGCTGATGTTCGTCCAGGTCCCGGTCCTGGTCGCGTACCGCCACAGCCGGCCCTTGCCGCCGTCGTACGGGCCGCCCTTGTCGCTGTAGGCCAGGTAGAGGTAGCCGTTCGTGGCGTCGAGGACGCCCTTGTGGGCGAGGTGGCCGGTGGGCTGTCCTGGCAGCCGGGACCAGGTCGCGCCGCCGTCCGTCGAGCGGTAGACCGCGTTGTCCTTGTCGGCGACCCCGACGTAGATCGTCTGCGTGGCGCTTCCGGAGGCGCCCGTCGACTCGTCGAAGGTGACCCAGACGATTCCCTGGTTGTCGGAGGCGTAGCCGCTGGTGTCGGTCGCGTCCTGTACGTAGTTGCCGGCGTTCGGGAAGTTGGTCACCTGTGACCACGTGACACCCGAGTCCGTGGACCGCCACAGACCCTTGCCGCTGGGCGCGCCGAGGTACAGCACGCTGTCGTTGTTGGGGTCGATCGCGAGGCGCTCACCCATGCCCCGGCCCGGCATGTTTCCGCCCAGCTTGAAGGGCAGGTCCGTCTTCTGCCAGCTCGCGCCCCGGTCGGCGGAGCGCAGCACGGCACCGTTGCCGGGGTCCCAGCTGTTCGTGTACGTGCCGACCGCCGCGTACACCTTGTTCGGGGCGACGGAGTCGGACGCGAGACTGACCACCCCGGTGTGGCCCCACTGGTCCCAGCCGATCGAGTCCGTGAGCGGGGTCCAGGTCTTCGTCGACTCCTGCCAGCGGTAGGCGCCGCCGATGTCCGTGCGGGCGTAGACGAGGTTCTTCTCGGAGCGGTTGAAGACGATGCCGGGGACGAAGCCGCCGCCGTCGATCCGCGCGTTCTTCCAGGTGTACGTGTCGGCGGCGAGCGTCGTTGTCGGGGTGCTCGCGGCGAGGGCGGACGGGCTGCCCGCCAGTAAGCCGGCGGCGAGAGCCAGTACGGCGGTGAGGATGCGGGTTCTTCGCACGGTGGGGTCCTCTCTGAAGGAGGGCATGGCTACCGGGCGGCCCCCAGTGCGGGTGGGGGCCGCCCGGCGAGGTGGCCCCGTCGTCAGGTGACGAGACCGCGCACGCGGAGCTTTCAGGCGGTTCCGGAGAAGCGCGGCGAGCTACCGCGCCCCTTCAGGGGCGCGGGGAACCGCGCGACCAGCCACAACCGGCCCGCAGCTCAAGTACCGCCCATCCCGCGGAGCGCCTGGCGGGGACTATTCGAGAAGCTCCGCGTACGAGCCCATGGCCAGGGCGATGTCTGCCTGGGCCCAGAACCGGTGGTACGTGAAGGAGGGCGCGGCTCCGCCCGCCAGATAGGCCTCGATCTTCGACCAGTTCGGGTCGTTCTTGTAGAAGGACCTGAGCGAGGTGAAGGTCGCGGAGGAGTTGATCGTGTCGCCGTTGGGCATCTTGCCGCTCCAGCCGCTCGGGACGTAGACCGTGTCGTCGAAGCGGTTGTAGTCGGCGCGGGTCTCCGGGACCGCGATGCCCAGGCTGTCCTGGTAGTTGCTCCACATGCCGTCGAGGAGTGCCTTCGCCGTCGTCTTCGCTTGGGCGTTGCCGGACTTGGCGGCGTAGTACGACAGGGTCTTGGCGTACGCGGCCGCCACACCCACGTCGTTGGTGTAGTCGGCGACCGTCACGTGAAGTCCGCTGTTGGCGCCG
Source organism: Streptomyces sp. NPDC007896 (assembly GCF_042959425.1). Lineage (NCBI taxonomy): Bacteria > Bacillati > Actinomycetota > Actinomycetes > Kitasatosporales > Streptomycetaceae > Streptomyces > Streptomyces sp. NPDC007896. The sequence continues at coordinate 184,598 of NZ_JBIBKX010000007.1, forward strand.
GGACTCGATGCGTTCCAGGCGTCCGGGGCGCCTGACCACTGGAGCGTGGAGGGGATCTGGTAGGTGCCGTCCGGGTTGATCGTGGTCTTGGACAGCGCCCAGGAGACCCACTTGTCGAGGATCGCCTTCGCGCTGGCGTTCCCCGTCTGCTGGTAGTACTCGGCGACCCGCTCCATGGACCAGGCCTGGAAGCCGAACCACTGGTTGGACGGCGGGTCGTGGTACACGGGCTGCTGGTCGTAGTACATGCCGTAGAAGGTCGGCGTCCCGGCCGGCGGGGTCGCGTAACGGCCCGCCCAGCTGTTGGTCGCGCCGCCCGCGATGGCGCCCTCGTTGGACTGCAGCCAGCGGTAGAACTCCAGCTGCCGGGTGAGGGAGGTACCCCAATCGGCCGCACCGGTTGAGGACTTGGGCATCAGATCGGCGTACGAGCTGAGCGCGTACGCGGCCAGCGGGTTCTGATAGCCGCCGTGGACATGGCTGGAGCCGATGCGCCAGGCCCAGCCCGCGGAGGTGTCGTTCGCGCCGCCCCAGGCGTAGTACCAGGAGAGCAGATAGTGCGAGGCGTCCTTGCCGGTGCCGGCCGCGCAGGTCGACGGGCCGACACAGTTGCCGATCTTCTTGAAGTACTTGTCGTACATGGCGTAGCGCAGATAGTCGCCCATCTTCGCCGCCTTGCCGACGGTCGTGGACACATCGCCGCCCTTGCCCTGCGCCTTGGCCCACACGTCGGCCCAGTACGCGGCCTGCACGGCCCGCGCGTCGGCGTCCGGCGCATCGGTGTACTTCCACTGCTTGGCGTACGAGGAGTCCCCGGTGAAGAGGTCCAGGTAGCCGTTCGTGGCGCCGTACTTGAAGGCGTCGCAGGTCGGCTGCGGCACCGTCTCCCACACCGACTCCTGCGCGCCGCGCTGGAAGGTGTTGATGTACGACGGTCCGGTCGCGGTCGGTCCGGCCTCGCACTTGCCGGGCCCGTTGCCGTAGCCGTAGACGTTGTCGACGTCCTGGAGCCAGTGCATGCCGTACACGTCGTCCGTGCCGTACGCGCTCTTCAGTTCGGCCGCGATCGGATCGGAGCCGACGGAGACGCTCGTGTCGAGCTTGGCCGGGTACTCGTTCGGGGTGTCCAGCTCGGGCGCGTACGTGGCCGGCTTCGAGGCGTTGTAGAAGGAGTTCGTCGGCTGGTCGGCGTGGGTGGGGATCATGTACGTCTCCATGGTCGTCCACGCGGCGTTGAACTTGGACCAGTCGCCGGTGACCTTCCCGTACATCGCCTGCAGCCAGATCAGATAGCTGTACGCCTCCGATGTCGTCTCATGACCCTGGTCCGGCGCCTCGACGATCAGCGTCTCCACCGAGTGGTAGGGGATGCCCTCGGGGGAGAAGTAGCCGTTCGCCGGGTTGGTGATCTTGCCGTAGAGGTCCAGGAAGCGCGCGTCGTACGCCTTCGACGCGGCCAGCTCCGTCACGGTGACCGTCGCCTTGGCGTACCCGGTCGCCGAGGCCGTGAAGGTCGCGGCGCCGGTCCCGGAGGCGTCGGCGGTGATGGTGACGTTCTGTGCCGTGTTCCAGTTGGCCGGGGTGAAGGTGAGCGCGGCGCCGCCGGTGACGGACAGTCCCGTAGTGCCGTCCGTACGGGCGGTCGTCACCGTCACGTTCGTGGCCGGCTGTTTCGAAAGCTGCACGGCGAACGTTCCCGACTTGCCCTGCTGGACGCCGAGTTGGGTCGGCGAGGCCACCACGGCGGGACCCGAGGCGACCGTGATGCCGACCGGTGTGGACGCCGCGGAAGCCCCCAGGCTGTCGTACGCCTTGGCCACCAGCGAATGACTGCCGACGGTCAAGCCGGAGGTCGACAGCGTGTAGGGGGAGCTGGTGTCCGTGCCCAGCAGGGTCGCGTCGTCGTAGAACTCGACCTTGCTGATCGTCGCGTTGTCGGCGGCCGCCGCCGTCGCGGCCAGCGGGATCGCGTCGCCCTGCGTGTAGACCGCGCCCGCGGTCGGGCTGGTCAGCACGGTGACCGGCGGCTGGTGGGCGCCGGTGCAGATGGTGCCGTTGATCGTGAAGGAGGCGGGCGCCGTGTTGGTGCCGCTGTAGGTGAACTGCGCGCCGGTGGAGACCGCTGCCCCGGCGGCGATCGTCCCGTTCCAGGAGGCGTTCTTCGCGGTGACCGTCCTGCCGGACTGCGACCAGGTCCCGTTCCAGCCGCTGCTCAGCGTCTGGTTGCCCGCGTAGTCGTACGTCAGGGTCCAGCCGTTGATCGGGTCGGTGCCCCGGTTGGTGAGCGTGAGATCCGCGGTGAAGCCGGAGCCCCAGTCATTGGTCTTGTAGTCGACGCTGCACTGAACTCCTGCCGCCTGAGCGGGAGTTGAGCCATTCGCGAGCATCGTGAGCGGAAGTGCGAGAGCGGCCACCACGGCTGTCCACAGGCTGGGGCGCCCTGGAGGCGATCCAGACAAAGATGCGCGTCTTCTCCTTCTGGAACTGGGGTGCATGTGCTGGTTCCTCCTTGCGGCTCGGAGAAGTGGGGGCGGAGCAGCAACAAGCCTTGAACCAGTGGGAGCGCTCCCATATTGGAGAGGGGGGTCGAAGGGGTCAAGGTGCTTGAAGAGTCGAAATTGTTCGATTGATCAACAGTGCGACGCCTCTGTCCTTTACCGACACTTGGCGCTAACTTCATCCGCACCAGTGGGAGCGGTTCCATCAGTCGACGCGTCCGTCACGACGCGCCCGAGCTGCAAGGAGTCGCTCATGCGACACCCTCCGCGTTCAGGACTTTTAGTGGTCGGCGCCGCGGTCGCCCTCGTGGGCACCGCGATCGCGCCGGTCGTCACGGCTTCGGGAGCCACACCCGCGTGCACGGTGGACTACTCCGTCACGAGCCAGTGGGACACCGGCTTCCAGAGCGCCGTGAAGATCACCAACAACATGGCCGCGCTCAGCGGTTGGAGTCTCACCTTCGACTTCGCGGGCGGTCAGAAGGTCAGCCAGGGCTGGAACGCCAAGTGGTCCCAGTCCGCGACGACGGTCACCGCGGCCAACGAGAGCTGGAACGGCTCGCTGGGCTCAGGGGCCAGCGTCAGCGCCGGGTTCCTCGCCTCGTGGTCGGGGAGCAACGCCGTACCCACGACGTTCAAGCTCAACGGGACGACGTGCAACGTGGACACGGAGCCGTCGCCGACCCCGACGGGCCCGCCGCCCACGACCGGCACCGCGCCCAAGCTGCATGTCTCCGGGAACAAGCTCGTCGACGCCGACGGCACGACGCGGCGGCTGCTCGGCGTCAACCGCTCCGGCGGCGAGTTCATGTGCGTCCAGGGATACGGCATCTTCGACGGCCCGGTCGACGACGCCTCGGTCAAGGCGATCGCCGACTGGAAGGCCAACACGGTCCGCATCCCGCTCAACGAGGAGTGCTGGCTCGGCCTGTCCAACATCAAACCGGAGTACGCGGGCGCCAACTACATCTCCGCGGTCAAGGACCTGGTCGCCAAGGTCGAGGCACACGGGATGACCCCGCTCGTCGAACTGCACTGGAACTACGGGCAGTACACCGGAAACTCGGCGGGCTGCTCCGACGTGCACGCCACCTGCCAGAAGCCGATGCCGGACGCGCAGTACAGCCCGGCGTTCTGGTCCTCGGTCGCCAGTACGTTCAAGGACGACCAGGCCGTCGCCTTCGACCTGTTCAACGAGCCCTACCCGGACCGCGCGACCTCCACCACCGCCCAGGCGTGGGCCTGCTGGAAGGACGGCGGCACCTGCCCGGGCATCGGCTACGAGGTCGCCGGGATGCAGGACCTGGTCGACGCGGTGCGCGGCACCGGTGCCAGGAACCTGATCCTGGCCGGCGGGCTCGCGTACTCCAACGACCTGAGCCAGTGGCTGACGTACAAGCCCAATGATCCGACGGGCAACCTCGTCGCAGCCTTCCACACCTACAACTTCAACACCTGCGCCAGTGAGAGCTGCTGGAACTCGACGCTCGCCCCGGTGGCGGCCCAAGTCCCGCTCGTGGCGGGGGAGATCGGCGAGAACACCTGCTCCCACGGCTTCGTCGACACCGCGATGAAGTGGTTCGACGACCGGGGGCTCTCCTACCTCGGCTGGACCTGGAACACCTGGGACTGCTCCTCCGGTCCCTCCCTCATCTCCAGTTACGACGGCACTCCCACGTCGTACGGAGTCGGGCTGCGTGATCATCTGCGCGCCCTCAACGGATAAACGGTGCGCGCCCACAACGGATGACCGGCGCAGGAATCAGACGCACACCCGCGCAGGAACCCGACGCACACCCGCACAAGAAGTCAACGGACACCCGCACAAGAAGAGATGGGAACCCGCACTCATGAGTCGTACCAAATCCGCGCTCTTAGGGGCGCTCGTCCTGCTCGCCGGCGCCTCGGGCACCGCCGTGGCGGCCGTTCCCGCGGACCCCGCCGGGATCGCCGCCATCCCCTGCACCGTCGACTACAAGGTGCAGAACCAGTGGGACACCGGCTTCACCGCCGCCGTCACGGTCACCAACAACAGCGCCGCCAAGACCTCCTGGGCGGTGAAGTGGGCGTACGCCGGGAACCAGAAGGTGACCTCGGGCTGGAACGCGAAGATCAGCCAGAGCGGCACCGCCGTCACCGCGGCCAACGAGACCTACAACGGGACACTGGCGACCGGCGGTTCGGTCAGCTTCGGCTTCAACGCCTCCTACAGCGGCACCAACGCACTGCCCACCTCCTTCACCCTCGACGGGGTGACCTGCAACGTCGACGACGGCAGCGGCGGGGGAGGCGGGGGAGGGGGCAGTGACCCCTCCGGGAGAGTCGACAACCCGTACGCCGGTGCCAAGGTGTACGTGAACCCGGAGTGGTCCGCGAAGGCGGCGGCGGAGACCGGCGGCAGCCGGATCTCCAACCAGCCCACCGGCGTCTGGCTCGACCGGATCGCCGCGATCAACGGGGCGAGCGGCAGCATGGGCCTGCGCGCCCACCTCGACGCGGCCCTCGCGCAGAAGGGCAGCGGCGAAGAGGTCGTCCAGCTGGTCGTCTACGATCTGCCCGGACGTGACTGCGCGGCCCTCGCCTCCAACGGAGAGCTCGGCCCGACGGAGATCGACAAGTACAAGACGCAGTTCATCGACCCGATCGCGGCGATCCTCGCGGACAGCAAGTACGCCTCGCTGCGGATCGTCACGACCATCGAGATCGACTCGCTGCCGAACCTCGTCACCAACACCGGCAGCCGGGCCACCGCCACCCCGCAGTGCGACACCATGCTCGCCAACGGCAACTACGTGAAGGGCGTGGGCTACGCGCTCGCCAAGCTCGGCGCGATCCCCAACGTCTACAACTACCTGGACGCCGGCCACCACGGCTGGATCGGCTGGGACGACAACTTCGCCCCGTCCGCCACCCTGTTCAAGCAGGCGGCCACCAGTGAGGGCGCCACGGTCGACGACGTCGCCGGGTTCATCACCAACACGGCGAACTACAGCGCCCTCAAGGAGAACAACTTCACCATCAACGACACGGTGAACGGCACCTCCGTCCGCCTGTCCAAGTGGGTCGACTACAACCGGTACGTCGACGAGCTGTCCTTCGCCCAGGCCTTCCGCAACCAGCTCGTGTCGGTCGGCTTCAACTCCGGCATCGGCATGCTGATCGACACCTCCAGGAACGGCTGGGGCGGAACCGCCCGGCCCACCGGTCCCGGCGCGACGACCAGCGTCGACACCTACGTCGACGGCGGGCGCTACGACCGCCGTATCCACGTCGGGAACTGGTGCAACCAGGCCGGTGCCGGTCTCGGCGAGCGCCCGCAGGCCTCCCCGGCCACCGGGATCGACGCCTATGTGTGGATGAAGCCCCCGGGTGAGTCCGACGGCTCCAGCTCCGCCATCGCCAACGACGAGGGCAAGGGCTTCGACCGGATGTGCGACCCGACCTACACGGGCAACCCCCGGAACAACAACAACATGTCCGGCGCGCTGCCGAACGCCCCGCTGTCGGGGCACTGGTTCTCGGCGCAGTTCCAGCAGCTGATGACGAACGCGTATCCGCCGCTGTAGGGCGCCCGACCTGGTGATCCGCCGGGGGTCAGGCCTCCTGGGCCAGCCCCCGGCGGATCGCGAACTCCACCGCCGAGTAGTCGCCGTCCGCCCGCTCCAGCTCGTAGGGCACCGCCGGATACAGCGGCGGCTGCGCCATGAAACGCGGGCGCCTGCCGTGGTGCGGCTGCGCCGCGTGCACCAGGAACGGGTGGCAGAGAAATACGTCGCCGGGGCGGCCGGTGGCGTGGGCGAGCGGGCGGTGCGCGGAGGCCTCGGCCACCTTCGGACCGAGTTCGAGGAACGAGGCCCCCGCCTCGCCGTACGGCTCCAGGACCGGGGGCACATCGAGGTGCGAGCCCACCCTGATACGGGTCGGGGCGTCGGCCTCGGTCACCTCGCTGAACAGGAAGAGCATCAGCAGGGCCCGGCCCCGCGAGCGGAGATTGGAGTGGTAGAGCGCCTCACCGTCGGGGAGGTAACTGCCTTCGATGTGCCAGCCCGCGTCGTCCGGCTCCTCCGTGTGCGGGAACCGCAGCGGGAAGCTGCCCAGCGCATAACACGGCTCCCAGCGTCTCTCGCCGACCAGCAGATCGAAGGCCTGGTGCAGAGCGGGGGAGTTGGCCGCGGCGGCGAACGGGCCCTGCGCCATGCCGCTCACCCAGCGCACGGGGTCCTTCCAGGTGCCGGGGTCGTCCGGGTCGTACCCCGTCTCCTTCCACAGCAGCCGGGCGCAGCTCTCGGCGACGCGCGGCGGGAAGGCGCCCTCGATCTTCACGAACCCGTCCTCGAGGAACCGCTCCACCATCTCGTCGTCCATGGGGCCATGCTGGGGGACGGACCGCTTCGGACGCATCAGGTTTTCCGACCGCCGTTTTTGCTGTTCGCGCAACATCGTTGGCCGTCTCCGGGAGCCGAGGAGCACGCTGTGTACGCACCCGGACGAGAGGCGGACCACCATGGCGCACGACCACCACCACCACGACCAAGAGAACGCCCAGCACGCCCACGACCACACCCACATGGACTTCGCCGAGATGATTCCCATGCTGGAGCAGGAGGCGGAGCTCTTCCGCCCCCAGTACACCGAGGCGGCGGGCTGGTTGCGGGATCAGCGGACCGGGACCGGGCTGATCGTGGACGCGGGCAGCGGCCCCGGTGTCATCTCCTGTTTCCTCGCGGACGCCTTCCCCGCGGCGCGGGTCGTGGCCGTGGACGAGGTGGAACCCCTGCTGGAGCGGGCCCGCGCCCGCGCCGACCGGCTCGGCGTCGGCGACCGCTTCAGCACCCTGCGGGCCGAACTCGGCGGCGGACTCGATGAGTTGGAGTATCCGGCCGACCTTCTGTGGGCGAGCAGGTCCCTGCATCACGTGGGCGACCAGCGCGCCGCGCTCGCCGGTTTCGCGCGCGCCCTCGCGCCCGGCGGCACCCTCGCCCTCATGGAAGGCGGCCTGCCCATGCGCTACTTCCCGCGCGAGATCGGCATCGGCCGTCCCGGCCTTCAGTCCCGTGTCGACGCGGTCCACGACGAATGGTTCGGCCGGATGCGGGACGAGCTGCCCGGAGCGGTGCGAGAGACGGAGGACTGGCCCGCCCTGATGACCGCCGTCGGCCTGCGCCACACGGCGACCCGTACCTTCCTCGTCGACCTCCCCGCCCCGGTCTCGGACGCGACGCGCGCCTTCGTCGTCACCTCCCTCACCCACCGCCGCGACGCCCTCGCCCCCGGCCTCGACGCGGACGACCTCGCCGTCCTCGACCGTCTCCTCGACCCGGACGACAAGGCGAGCGTGTACCACCGGCCGGACGTCTTCCTGCTGACGGCGCACACCCTGTACGTCGCGGTGAAGCCGGAGTAGTTCCGGCCGGTCAGCACGTGCCCGGGCGCGCGTACACGGTGACCCGGGCGCCCTGGACCCGGCGCGTGCCGCACTTCTCGAAGTACGTGGCCAGGACCCGCCGTTTGACGATCTCCCCCGGGGTCGCGTCGAGCGGCTGCCCCGCGGGATCGCTCACGGCGACGACACGGGTCGCCGTGAGCATGCGGGCGCGGATGACCGGTGCCGGAGCCTCGCTGCCGTACAGCGTGTGCGAGGCGGCGGGTGCGCGGTCGAGGGCCAGATCGCGCAGCCCGCGCACGGATCCGGGGTCGGGCAGGGACCACACCCGGCGCCGCGCCGGCAGATAGAGGACCCCGTCACCCGGCGCACCGGCCTCGGCGACGGCGCGGGCGATCGCGCCCACGTCGTCGACCCGGCTCTGCGGTGTACGCAGCTGCAGGGTGACGGGGAGCAGCGCGAGAACGGCAATGCCCGCGCAGGTCAGTGCCGCCGTGCGGGTCCGCCGGGCCCGGGTGAGCCGGTCCAGCGCCGCGCCGGTCAGCAGGGCGGTGCCGCTCTGGCCGTAGAGCACATAGCGGTCCACGTACAGGGGTGTGACCAGCGAGACCAGCAGGAGCAGCAGGGCGGGCAGGACGAGGAGCCCGAGTGCGAGGACGGGCAGCCGCACGCCCCGGAGCACGCGCGAAGTGGTGTTCGGGCACATCGCCGCGCAGACCAGGGCGACGGCGGCCGTTCCCGCGAACCCCGCGAGCGCTTCGGCGTCCGGTCTGCCGATCCACGACACCTGATCCGACTGCCGCGTACTCAGGACGACGAGCGGCGCCACCGTGCCGAGGACCACCGCCGCCGCCCCGGCCCAGGCCCGGCGGGCGGCGCGTGGCACGGCGACCGCGTGCGCGGTGAGCGCCAGTACGGCGAACTCGTGCAGCAGCCCGGCCGCCACCAGCACCGCACCGTAGGCGACCCAGGTCCGGCCGTCCCGGCTCGCCACCGCCCGCACCAGCAGATACGTCGCCCACACGACCAGCGCGCACACGATGGCGTACGACCGGCCCTCCTGCGCGTACCGCTGGACCTGTGGCAGCAGCGCGAAGACGGCCCCCGCGAGGAGCCCCGCGCGGGGACCGGCCAGCCGGCGTCCCAGGAGGGCCAGCGTTCCCGTCGCCGCGGTCGTGGCGAGGACCGACGGGAGCCGGAGCACCAGGAGCGGGTCGAGCCCGCCGGTGACCTCGAACAGCAGGTGCATGAGCAGGTAGTAGAGGCCGTGCACGGCGTCGGCACCGGCGAGCGTGGACCACAGGTCGGGCAGGGACCGCCGTGCCATGTCGTAGGTCACCGCCTCGTCCCGCCACATGGTGCCGCCGCGCCGTACGCCCCACAGTCCGAGGGTGAGCGAGAGCAGGGCGGGGGCGCACACTGCCAGTGGGGTGCGCGGGGCGGGCGACGGCAACCGTGCGGGGGCGAGCGGTGGTCTGGAAGTGTGTGTGGTGGCGATGGCTGACTCCGGCGCGTGGTCGATGCCTCGCGGTCCCCTCCGACGGGGCCCCGAGGACGTGCACCGCCGAGTCCAGCCGCCGGACGGTTGATGGGCAGCCCCGTCGCGGGGCACCTATCAATGCGGGTGGGGAGCGGTGCCGACGGATCGGGCCGCCGCGGACGGGGGGAGTCACCGGTGGGACGCCGAGAGAAGCCGTTGGACCCGGCGCAGGGCGCGGTGGCGCGGTTCGCCTTCGAGCTGCGGGGGCTCCGCGACGAGGCGGGCGCCCCGACGTATCGCGCGATGGCCCGCCGGGCGGGCTACTCGGGGCCCACACTGTCCGCCGCGGCGGCGGGCGAGAAACTGCCGACTCTGCCGGTGCTCCTGGCGTACGTCGGCGCGTGCGGAGGGGACAGCTCCATGTGGGAGCGGCGCTGGCGCGCGGTGCTCGCGGACGAGGCGGGCACGCCCGCCCCGGACGACGCCGAGGGCCCCTACCCGGGACTCGCCCGGTTCGAGCCCGCGGACCGGGACCGCTTCCATGGCCGCGACGACCTGATCGCCGAACTGCTGCGACTCGTCGGCCGCAGACGGGTGTCGGCCGTCGTCGGCGCGTCGGGCAGCGGCAAGTCGTCCCTCTTACGGGCGGGGCTGATACCGGCGCTGCGCACGGCGGCCGATGCGAGGGAAGCGGAGCAGGCCGCCGCGGTGCGGACGCGCGCGTCGCTTCCCGGCCGACGCAGGTCCCCCGTGGCCGTATTCGGGACCACGGCCACCGAGCCCACTCCGCCCGACTCCCACTCCCAGCTGTCCGCCACTCACCCTCCGGCCCCCGCCGCCATCCGCATCCTCACCCCCGGCGCCCACCCGGCCCGCACCCATGGCGCGCTGTTCGTCCCGTACGACGCGCCCGGCGACACCCTGCTCGTCATCGACCAGTTCGAGGAGCTCTTCGCGCTCTGCGCCGACCCCGGTGAACGGGCCCTGTTCATCGAGCGGTTGCTCACGGCGCTGGACCCGGACAGCGGACTCCGCGTGATCATCGGGGTCCGCGCCGACTTCTACGGGCGGTGCGCCGAACACGGCCCGCTCGCCGAGGCGCTGCGGGACTCCACCCTGCTCGTCGGGCCGATGACCCCGCAGCGGCTGCGCGAGGCGGTCGTCCGGCCGGCCGTCGCGCAACGGGTCGTCGTCGAACGCGCCCTCACCGCACGCATCGTGGCGGACGTGGCCGACGAACCGGGCGGTCTGCCCCTGATGGCCCACGCGCTGCGCGAGATCTGGCGGCGCCGCAGCGCCCGCACCCTCTCGCTGGCCACGTACGAGGCGATCGGCGGCGTCCAGGGCGCCGTCGCGCACACCGCCGAGGAGGTGTACGCGCGCTGCACCCCCGTCGAGGCGGCCGCGGTACGGGCGCTGCTGCTGCGGCTGGTGAACCCCGGTGACGGGGCCGAGGACACCCGGCGGCCCGTCCATCGTGACGAACTGGGGGATGCCGACACCACCGCGCGGGTGCTCGAACAGCTGGTGGGAGCACGCCTGTTGACGGTCGACGGCGACACCGTCGACCTCGCGCACGAGGCCCTGATCAGTGCCTGGCCCCGGCTGCGCGGCTGGGTGGACGAGGACCGCGAACGGCTGCGGCTGCATCGCAGGCTCACCGAGGCGGCGCGCACCTGGCAGCAGCTGGACCGGGACGCCGGGGCCCTTTACCGCGGGCTGCGCCTGACGGCGGCGCGGGAGGAATTCGGCTCTGGACAGGGCGAGTTGAGCCCGCTGGAGAGGGAATTCCTGGCCGGGAGCGTGACGGCGTACGAGTCGGGTCGTCGTGCCGCTGCCCGCGCGGCCCGGCGTCTGCGGAGTCTGACCGTCTCGCTCGCCGTGCTGCTCTGCCTCGCCGTCGTGGCCGGAGTGGCCGCCTGGCGGCAGAGCGGGGTCAGCGCACGGCAGCGGGACGAGGCGGAGGCCCGTCGGGTCGCTGCCTTCGCGGACACGCTCCGGCCGACGGATCCGCGCACGGCGATGCGTCTCGCGCTCGCGGCCTGGCGGACCGCGGACCTGCCCGAGACCCGCGAGGCGGTCCGGACGGCCGCCGCCCAGAGCGGCCAGGCCGCCTTCACCCAACCCGCACAGGTCCGCGCCCTCAACGCACCGTACTGGCTCAGCTCGGACGGCCGGATCCTCACAACGGTCGTACGGGACAAGGCTGTTCAGTGGGATGTACGCCGTCAGCGGCAACTGCGTGAGGTCGCGCTGCCCGGCCTCTCGGAGGGGATCACCGACGTCAGCGCCGACGCACGCTGGATCGCGTACCGAGGCCGCGACGGCGCGACGGTCAGGAATCTGGCCAACGGCGCGAGCCACCGCATCGCGACGGGACCCTGGACCGACACGGACGGGGCGTTCGGGCCGAGCGGACGCACCTTCGTCGTACGGCGCGAGGGGCGCGAGGCCGGAGCCGAGCGTGCCACGGTCGAGGTGTGGGACGTACGACGGGAGCGGGTCCTCTTCCGGTATCCAGGGGGCGATCCGGACGGACCGCTGCCGGTACTGAGCCCGAACGACCGGTTCCTGGCCTGGTGCACCCACGACGGTGAACAACTGCGCGTCTGGGACGTCGTCGAACGGCGCCGGGTCGCGAGCGATCCGCCCGCGCGGACGCAGCGGCTGCTGTGCCGGTCGGACCAGTTGACCTTCACCCCCGACAACCGCGCGCTGGCCGCGGGAACCACGGACGGCGTCGTCACCTGGGACTTCCATGCCGACCGGGCACGTCCCCTGCTGCCGATGCCCGGCAAGGGCGTCAACGCGGTGGAGTTCGACCCCACGGGCGCCTACGTCCTCAGCTGGGGTTCGGCCGGCCTGGCCCTGTGGCGTACGGACGGCCCGGCCCCGGCGGACGGCGGGCCGCGTCGGCCGGTCGTCACGTTCCGCGTCGAGACGCCCGCCGTCACCGACATCCGGCTCGACCCGCGTCAGGGCGTGTTGCGCTACCGCGAAGGCTCCCAGGCAGGAGTCGTACGCACCCTCTCGCTGCACGGGCTCATCAGCCCGGCGTGGCGGAAGAAGGCGCGGACCGAGGCCGCGTTCGACGCCGACGGGAAGCCGGCCGCATCCGCGCCACGGTATGGAGCCCGTGCCGTCGCCGCCGACGGCACCGTGCACACCGCCGTCAACACCCGCGACGGGATCCGCGTCACACAACAGGGCCCGCACCCCGGCTCCCGCACCATCGGAACGCGGACCGAGGACGCCATCGCGATCGACCCGGCAGGGCGCACGGTCGTGACCGCCGAAGGGGCCCTGATCGACGTCGGGACGGGCAGGCGCAGGAGGGGGTTCGAGGGTGAGGATCTCCTGCGCACCGCGGTCTTCAGCCCCGACGGACGCTTCTTGGCCGCCGCCGACACCCAGGGGCGCCTCACTGTGTGGGACGCGGGCGGGCAGCACCGGATCGCCGTCCTGGCAGCCGCCGACTCCACCGTCGAGCGGGCCGCCCTGGCTTTCTCGGCCGACGGTTCGCTGCTGGCGTCGAGCCGGGCCGACGGCTCGGTTCGCGTGTGGGAGACGGCCTCCCCGCGACTGGCGGGAGCGACCCTGCCGACCGGTGACGGACCCGTCCTCGCGATCGAATTCACCCCGGATGGTGGGGAGTTGCGCATAGCGACGGCCCATCTGCCCTGGCGCTCGGCGCCGTTGACGCCGGGCCGCGCGGCGGACGATGTGTGCGCCCGCGCGGGGGGCGGGGCCACCCGGACCGAGTGGCGCAGATATCTGCCGGACGTGCCCTACCGGCAGACGTGTTGAGGGAGGTCGGCGGCTCTGCCCTTGACTTCGAGAGAGCTCCAAGTGGTGTACCCCCGCTGGTCTTCACACACATACGGGGGTATCCATGACCGACTCACCTGTCGCACTCATCACCGGTGGCGATGGGGGTACCCCCCGCTCGAGCGAAGCCGAGAGCTTGGGGGAGGTATCGGCGCCGCGGTCGCTCGGCGACTGCTCGATGCCGGCCACCGGGTCACGGTCACCGGCCGCCGTGAGGAGCGGCTTCGTGCCTTTGCCGAGGAACTGGGGCGTCCCGAGGGGCTGTTGACGGTCGTCGGGCACGCGGCCGAGTACGACCAGGTGCGCGCCGCGGTCGAGCTGACGCTCAAGGAGTTCGGCCGCGATCAGCAGCGCGGGACCGAGCACATTGGTCAGCACCATCTCGGGCCAGAGTGTGGCGGGCCACGTCCACGGTCCCGGCAACTTCTACGGGGCCACCAAGTGGGCCGTGACCGGGCTCGCCGAGAACGCCCGTCGCGAGGTGACCGAGTTCGGTGTCGGCGTGACCCTGATCTGGCCGGGCCGGGTGGAGACCCCGTTCTGGGACAGCAACGGGAGCCTGCCACCCGGTCATCTGCTGACGGCGGACCAGCTCGCCGAGTCGATCGTCTGGGCGATCGGACAGCCTTCGGGCGTCGATGTGAACACCGTGGTGGGTATGTCCGATCGGCCAGCCCGACTGACGTCTGACCCGCGGGCGCCTCAGTTGTCGCGGAAGCCTCAGTTGTTCTGCAGGAACTGCTTCGCCAACGAGTCCCCGAGCGACACCGCCGCGCTGTGACTCTCGATCGGCGACACCTGGGAGTTCTTGAACAGGATGTATGTCACCCCGGAGTCGGCCCCGCCCGTCGCAGGGTCGGGGTCGATCCCGAGGGCCTTCGCCGTGGCGTACGACGCCTCACCGATGATCTTCGTGGGCCCGGTGTCGCCGACCACCGCGTACTCGACCTTGTTGTTGTAGATCACGGCGACGACACCGCCGCCCTTGATGCCGTAACTCGTGTACTTCCAGATGCTGCTGGTGCTGGGCACGACCACATACGGCAGTGACTCGGCGCGCAGCGGCTTCCCGTCGGACTGGTGGAACGCCGTGTCGTCCTGGAACCAGGGGTCGGCGTCGCCATTGCACTTGCTGGTGACCTGACCGTCGCAGTCGATGTCCATGTCGGCCTTCCAGAACACCGCGCCGTTCTTGCCGCACACGGGGATGGTGGCCGAGGTCTCGTCGTCGGTCTTGTACTTGCCGCTCGAAATCTGCGAACAGGACGTCACTTTGGCGAGCAGGTCGGCCGCGCTGACCGAACCCTCCTGGGCGGAACGGGGGGTGACGGAGCCCGACGCGCTGGCCGGGAGTGCCGCGGTGGCGAGGAGCGCGGCGCCGGCGACGGCCGCGAGGGTCAGTGTTCGAGAGCGCACTGTGGGGGACCCTTCTGTTAGGAAAGTTTCCTTACCGGGTTGCGGTACAAGGTGGCCCTGCTTGCATGACCGCGTCAAGCCCTCCAGCGGAGTTGGTCCGGTCCAGGAGCTGAAACCGGCGTGGAGGGGGCGCTGATGCGCGTCGATGTGTGCGCGGGAGAACGTCGCCGGCCCGGACACGCGGTGCGCGTCCGGGCCGGCGACGGGGTCGGGGCGGGTCAGCCCATGGGGATCAGGCTCAGCCCATGTCGAACGTCGCCGGGTCGGGACCCAGGCGACGGTCCTCGTTCAGCGCGCTGATCGCCGCGATGTCCTCGGTGTCGAGCGAGAAGTCGAAGACGTCGATGTTCTCCTTGATCCGGGACGGGGTCACGGACTTGGGGATCACGACATTGCCCAGCTGGATGTGCCAGCGCAGCACGATCTGGGCCGGAGTGCGGTTGTGCTTCTGGGCGATGGCGACGATCGCCGGGACCTCCAGCAGGCCCTTGCCCGAACCGAGCGGGGACCAGGCCTCGGTGGCGATGCCCTGCTCCGCGTGGTACTCGCGGGCCGCGTGCTGCTGGAGGTGCGGGTGCAGCTCGATCTGGTTGACGGCCGGGATGACGGACGTCGCCTCGATCAGCTTCTCCACGTACTCCGGGTAGAAGTTGGAGACTCCGATGGCCTTGACCCGGCCGTCAGAGTAGAGCTTCTCGAAGGCCTTGTACGTGTCGATGTACTTGCCCCGGGACGGCAGCGGCCAGTGGATCAGATACAGGTCGAGGTAGTCCAGGCCGAGCTTCTCCAGGGAGGTGTCGAACGCGCGCAGCGTCGAGTCGTACCCCTGGTCGCTGTTCCAGAGCTTGGTGGTGACGAAGAGGTCCTCGCGGGGGATGCCGGAGGTGGCGATGGCCTTGCCCGTGCCCTCCTCGTTGCCGTAGATCGCCGCGGTGTCGATGCTGCGGTATCCGGACTCCAGCGCCGTGGCGACGGCCTGCTCCGCCTCGTCGTCCGGGACCTGCCAGACACCGAAGCCCAGCTGCGGCATCTCGACGCCGTTGTTCAGGATGATCGGGGGGACCTTGCTCACGAGCTCTCGATCCTTAAGTCGTCGGATGGTACTCCCATGGTCAACGATCACCGGCCGTTATGCATTCCTGACCGGCGGATTCGCCGTGGATTCCTGGTGAGGGTCGGAGATTGGCCAAAAATGGATCCGACCTTATCGGTCCGGACCATTGACCGGGTTCCGTCATCCGACCACTCTGTAGGGCGTCACCGAACGGGTTCATGAACCCGGTGCATGCATGTGAACACCAGCACCTGTCTGGGCTCTACACCCCCCACCCATCAGGAAAGCAGGTATGCGCACATGAACAAGAGCGCCCTCGAAGGTCGCCGCGCGGAGCAGGTCATTCGGGAAACATCGGAGGAAAGGGTCTGGGAGACCCCTGGGTATCTGGTCGTCGAGACCGCCCTCGAGGTCACCGCGTACGCGCTCGGCGACCGCCTGGGCCCGGTGGCCGAACGGGCGCCGGCCGGGCGACACCTGGCACGTACCGCGTAGGGCCTGTCCGGGGGATCATGCCGCAGACACGGGGCTTGGCACACCCTCCCCCAAGCTCTTCGAGCAGGGGCTGCCCCCAGCGGCGTTGTCGTCGGTCGCCGACTCCCCCGAGCTCTCGGCTTCGCACGAGCAGGGGGACCCCCATCGCGTCGACGCCCTCCTCCGCCTTGCGGCTGCACGCACCAAGCCCCGCTCATCTGCGTTAGTGAGGCACCGTTGCTTTTCTCCGACCTGATCCGTAGCCCCGCGGCTGTCGAACCATGACCGCGACACCGGTGCGCGACGACGGTGCCGCGGCCCCATGGGGAACCGCCGAGTTCACCGCGCGGCTGCGCGCCGTCGCCGAGGACCGCTACCACGACCGTCATCCCTTCAACATCCGCATGCACCAGGGCGAGTTGACCCCGGCCGAGCTGCGCCGATGGATCATCAACCGCTTCCACTACCAACGCCACATCCCCGTCAAGGACGCCCTGATCCTGGCCAAGTTCGACGATCCCGCACTGCGTCGGATCTGGGTCCGCAGGATCCAGGACCACGACGGCACGGCCGCCGGGCGGGGCGGCATCGAACGCTGGCTGCGGCTGGGCGAGGCCGCCGGCCTGGAACGGCCGGCGCTGTGCGACGCCGCCCGGGTGCTGCCCGGCGTCCGGCTCGCGGTCGAGGGCTACGTCAATTTCTGCCGCCTGCGCCCCGCGCTGGACGCGGTCGCCGCCTCCCTCACGGAACTGTCCGCACCGGGGCTGATGCGCACGCGGATCGCCGCGTTCGAGCGGTATTACCCCTGGATCGAGGCCGAGGGGCTCGCGTACTTCCGTACCCGCATCGGGCAGGGCGGCCGTGACAGCGAGGAGGCGCTCGCCCTGGTCCAGGGCTGGGCCCGCACCCGTGAGCAGCAGGAACGGGCCGTGGCGGCCCTGACGTTCAAGTGCGAGGTGCTGTGGGCGCTCCTGGACGCGGTGGACCGCGCGAGCGACTTCGTGCCGACGGGCACGTCGGACGGGGTGTCGCGGGGTGACCCCCGCGGCGACCCGGCCGCCGCACCGGAGGGCAGCCCGCAGCGCGCGCCGGGTCGCGGCCATCGGGGTGCGTCAGGGAGAGGTCCGGTTCACCTGCCGGGTGCCTCCGGCGGGGTGTCGGGGGATACCTTGTCCGCACAGGCGCCGGGCTCGCCCGCGCGGGTCCGGCATCCCGGTCCGGCGCCTGCCCAGGTCCGGCATCCCGGTGCGCCCGTGCCCACGGACACCCCGGTGGTACCCGGCCCCGCAGGGGGCCCGCCATGAGCTGGCGTCCCGTACTCGCCCGCCCTGTCATGCTCCGTCATGATCCTGTCCGTGGGACCGACTTGCTCCTCATGCCCGAACGCGTCGTCGTCCTGCGCGGCCACGCCGGGAGTGTCGTCCGGCTCTGCGACGGCGACCGTGAGGTGCCCGAGATCGTCGCCGCGCTCGCCGAACGGTTCCCCGGCGCGCCGGTCGCCGACGAAGTACCCCGATTCCTCTCGGCGTTGCGCGAGGAGGGCTGGCTGCGATGACCGTGACTGTCGATCCCCCCTGGGCTCTGCTGGCCGAACTCACCCACGGCTGCCCGCTGCGCTGCGCGTATTGCTCCAACCCCGTCGAACTGATCAGTCGGTCAAGAGAGCTGACCGCCGAACAATGGACCGACGTATTTCGTCAAGCCGCTGACCTGGGCGTTGTCCAGACCCACCTGTCCGGGGGCGAACCCCTCCTCAGGCGCGATCTCGCCCGGATCGTCGCCGCCGCCGACACCGCGGGCCTCTACACCCAGCTCGTCACCAGCGGTGTGGGCCTGTACGAGCGAAGGCTCGCGGAGCTGCTGGACGCGGGACTGCGCAGCGTCCAGCTCTCCGTACAGCACACCGATCCCGGGGCCGCCGGACTCATCGCGGGGGCCCGTGCGTTCACGGCCAAGGAGCGCGCCGCACGGCTGGTGCGGGCGGCAGGGCTGCCACTCGGCCTGAACGTCGTGCTGCACCGGGCCAACATCGACGCCGTCGACGACCTGATCACGCTCGCCCTCGCCTGGGGAGCCGACCGGATCGAGCTCGCCCACACGCAGTACTACGGCTGGGCCGCCCGCAATCGCACCGCCCTGCTGCCGACCCGGGACCAGGCCGAACGGGCCCGCGTCACGGTGCGCCGTCGGCGCGAACAACTCAACGGGTCTCTCGAACTGGTCTGGGTGGCTCCCGACCTTCTCGACGCCACCGCGAAACCCTGCATGGGTGGCTGGGGAGCAGTCTCCCTGACCGTCGCCCCGGACGGCACCGCGCTCCCGTGCCCCTCCGCCGCGACACTCCCCGCACTCGACGCGCCGAACGTGCGCGCACACCGGCTCGACTGGATCTGGCGCGAGTCGAAGGCCTTCAACGCCTACCGGGGCGAGGCCTGGATGCCGGACCCCTGTCGCGGCTGCGCCCTGCGCACGACCGACTTCGGCGGCTGCCGCTGTCAGGCGTACGCGCTCACCGGCGACGCCTCCCGCACCGACCCGGCCTGCCGCCACGCACCCGACCACCACCTCGTCCGCGCTCTCGTCGACGAGGCACCGCTCAGGAACTCCGCCTACGCCTACCGAGAGGGAGGAACATGAGACGACGACTGCGGGCAGCGCTGATGGCGGGCGTGCTCGCCACCGCCGGCCTGACCACGGTGGCCGCCACCGCACCCCCAGCACCTCTGCCCCCAGCACCTGTTGGAAGGCCCGTCGCCGCCCAGGACTGGTCCGTCGCACTGATCGACTCGACCATGGCCCGCTACACCCCGAGCACGATCGGCGGCTGGTCGTACCCGGTCGGGCTGTACCTCTACGGCCAGTACCTCACCTACAAGCGCACGCACGACGCCCGCTATCTCGCCTACATCAAGAGCTATGTCGACCGCTTCGTATCGAGCGACGGTTCGATCGGCCAGAGCTTCAACAGCCTCGACAGCATGCAGGCGGGCCGGCTGCTGACGATCCTGCACCACGAGACGGGCCAGGACCGCTATCGCAAGGCGGCCCTGAAGATCCGGAACCGTCTGAACACCTACCCACGCACCTCCGACGGAGGCTTCTGGCACGCCGACACCAGCAGCCGGGCCCACCAACTCTGGTCGGACGGCGTCTACATGGTGAACCCGTTCCTCGTCGAGTACGGCAAGGAGTTCGGGGACGCGACCTACGCGAACGACGAAGCCGCCAAGCAGCTCTACGTCTACGGCAGCCATCTCCAGGTGGCGAACGGCCTTTTGAAGCACGCCTACGACGAGTCGAAGACGGCGAGCTGGGCAGACCCCGCGACCGGTCTCGCCCCGGAGCACTGGTGCCGGGCGGTCGGCTGGTACGCGATGGCGATCGTCAACGTGCTCGACGCGATCCCGGTCAACCATCCGCGACGGGCCCAACTGGTCGGTATTTTGCGGAGGTTGGCCGCAGGTCTGGAGAAGTATCAGGACCCGGCCACCGGCCGCTGGTTCCAGGTGATCGACAAGGGCGCCCGCAGCGACAACTGGACCGAGACGTCCTGCTCCAGCATGTTCACCTACGCCCTCTCGCGCGGCGCCCAGCAGGGCTACCTCGACCCGCACTACGCGTCTGTCGCCGGGCGCGGTTACCAGGGCGTCCTCGCCAGGATCTCGGTCGGCTCCGACGGCCGCACCAACCTCACCGACATCTCCATCGGCACCAACGTCGGCGACTACGCGTACTACATCGCCCGCGACCGGGCCACGAACGACTTCCACGGCCTCGGCGCCTTTCTGATCATGAACGAACAGCTCACAGCCCACCCACTCAGGACGAGGTGAGTCAGCCATGAGCACCACCAGAAGAACCCTGCTCGGCGCGGCGCTCGGCGGCGCCGCCGGAGCCGCGGTCGGCATCCCGGCGACGGCCACCGCGGCCCACGCAGCCTCCTGGCAGCTGAAGTGGTCCCCATCGGCGAGCAGCGACAAGCTCGGCGCCTTCGAGACGATCGAGGACGACCGCGCCGACTCGCACCCCGCGGGCCGGCCGCACATCTTCGCCACCGGCGACAACTGGCGCTTCAACCTGCACACCGCCGACCGCGACACCTCGACGGACCGCCAGCGCCAAGAAGTCACGGGCCTGCGTAACGGCAGCGGCAGTGACTACCTCAAGTGGACCGTGGGCCAGACCTGGCGGGTCACGTACTCGATGTATATCCCGAGCTCGCTGAAGGCGACCACCACCTTCACCCACATCATGCAGATGAAGCAGCCCGGCACCGGCACCTCGCCGATCGTCGTGCAGTCACTGCGCCGGGTGAACGGGATGCAGACCATCGAGCTGAAGCTCGCGATCGACGACATCCTTGTCGGCCGCACCGATCTGGAGCCGCTGCAGAACAAATGGATCGACGTCGACTTCCAGATCAAGGTCGGCAACGGCTCCGCGGGCACCATCCGCTGGATCCTCAAGAACGGCTCCACCACCGTCATCGACGCGTCCAGGTCCGGCGTCGACACCTTCCTCGCCGACCGGGTGCGCCCCAAGTGGGGCATCTACCGGTCCCTCGGCGACACCTCCGGGTCCCTGCAGGACTGCTACCTGCTGCTGACCAACCTGCGCGGCTACCAACTGGTGTGAGGAGCCGTTCCATGAAACCCCCCATGAGAAAGCGGAGTTGGGCGGCGAGTGTCTTCTTCGCCTTCGCCGTCGTACTCGGCCTGACCCACCCCGAGGCCCTCGCGGCCTCCCGAACCGCCACCGCACCCACGTCCACGTCCACCTCCGCCAAAGCGCCCCACGCCGCGGTCTTCGACGTCCACGACTACGGAGCCAAGGGCGACGGATCCACCAACGACACCCCCGCCATCAACAAGGCCGTCACCGCGGCGAACGCGGCCGGCGGCGGCACGGTCCGCTTCCCGGCCGGCCAGTACAAGTCCAAGAACACCATCCGCATGAGGAGTGATGTCACGCTCCAGGTCGACAAGGGCGCGACGATCCAGGGCTCCAGCGCGGACACCTACGACCCGCCCGAGACCAACCCCAACGACGCCTATCAGGACTACGGGCACAGCCACTTCCACAACGCGATGATCTACGGCGACAAGCTGAAGAACATCGGCTTCGTGGGCGAGGGCGTCATCGACGGCCTCGGCAACCTCATCACCGGCAACCCCAAGTCCGGCGAGGCCGACAAGATCCTCTCGCTGACCCGCTGCGACGGACTGCGCCTCGGCGACGGACTCACCCTCCGCAGGGGCGGCCACTTCGCGGCCCTCATCAACGGCTGTACGAACGTCACCTCGGACCACCTGACCATCGACACCGCGAGCGACCGCGACGGCTGGAACATCATCAGCACGACCGACGTCACGGTCACGAACGCCAACATCAAGGCCAACGACGACGCCCTCGTCTTCAAGAGCGACTACGCGCTCGGCGCCAAGCTCCCCAACGGTCATGTCCGGGTGAGCGATTCCCATCTGTCGGCGGTGTGCTGCAACGCCCTGATGTTCGGCTCCGAGACCTGCGGCGACTTCACCGACTACCAGTTCGCCAAGATCCGCATCGAGGGCTCCGGCAAGTCCGGGCTCGGCATGGTCTCCATGGACGGCGCGAAGATCTCCGACGTCCACTACCGAGACATCACCATGACCGGCGTCCACTCGCCGATCATGCAGAAGATCGGCACCCGAAAGCGCTGCGGCAACAGTCCCGGCGTCGGCTCGATCAGCAACGTCACGTACGACAACATCACGGCGACCGGGGTGAGTCCGTCCTTCAGCCCGACACTGTGGGGTGAGAGCGGCCACCGGATCAACGGGGTCACCTTCACCGACGTCAACATCACCGTTCCCGGCGGCAACGGCACCATGTCCACCGCCGTGCCGAGCAACGACCCGGGCGACTACAACCCGAAGGCCATCGGCACGCGGCCCGCGTACGGCTGGTACCTCCACAACGCCGACAACGTCACCTTCACGGACAGCTCGGTGAAGTACGCGGCCGACGACGGACGCCCGGCCTTCATCGCGAACGCCGCGAACGGGATCAGGTTCACCCGGTTCACGGCCCAGCGGGGGAGCAACTCACCGCACGACATGGGCTTCCAGAACGTCACCGGCTACTGCCTGACGGACAGCCACAACACCTCGGGGGGCACGCTGAGGGTCTCCAACAGCGGCTCCAGCGAGAACTGCGGTACGGCAGCCAAGAGCACGGCGGTGACGACCAGAGCCGTGCGGCAGCCGCACACAGGTGTGAAGCCGCTCGACCTCGAAAACCCCCGCCAGGCCTTCCTGCGCGGCTCCGTCGGCGGACTCTTCCTGCACTGGGGCGAACGCACCGCCCCCGCCCACACCAGCTGCACCGCCTGGGAGAACGACGTCACCAACGGCGGCTGGACCCCCGACTACTGGGTGAACGAGGCCCAGAAACTGCACACCCAGTACCTCGTCCTCGCCACCTTCCACAGCCGCCTCGGCTACGCCCGCCCCTGGCCCTCGAAGATCCCCGGCAGTTGCTCCACCAAGCGGGACTTCCTCGGTGAGCTGATCACGGCTGCCAAGGCCAAGGGTCTCAAGGTCATCCTCTACATGACCGACGACCCCCAATGGCACGACGAGGGCGGTCACGAGTGGCTCGACTCGGCCGCGTACTCCGCCTACAAGGGCACCGACGTCGACCTCACCACCCGCGACGGCTTCGGCCGCTTCAGCTACGACAACTTCTTCGAGGTCATGGACCGCTACCCGGACCTCGGCGGCTTCTGGATCGACAACGACAACGCGTACTGGGAGAGCCACGACCTCTACGCGCAGATCCAGCAGAAGCGCCCGAACTACACGCTCAGCAACAACAACGAAGACACGCCGATCATGGACATGATCAGCAATGAGCAGAAGACGGGCATGACCCCGTCCTACGACTACCCCCAGGCCCTCTACACGGCCGGGCCCCGCCTCACCGAGGCCGACTTCAAGCTCCCGTCGAGCGGAGCGTGGTGGTACGACGGCTCCAACCCGTCCGTGGACAAGATGCTCACTCTCGGCCGGCTGATCACCAACGCGGGCTCGTCCGTGAAGGCACTGATGGCCGAGACCGCGCAGGTCAACGGCAAGTTCCCGTCGAATCAGGAAGCCTTCAACAACTTCGCCAACTCCTACCTCGGCCCCATCTGGCAGTCGCTGCACGGCACCGAGGGCGGCGGCTACCTGTACGGCGGCCTCAAGCCCGGCTTCTGGAACGACGGGGCCCACGGCGTCACCACGGTCAGCAAGACCGACCCCGACCTCCACTACATCCACGTACTGACCCCGCCCAGCACCAGTACCCTGCGCGTCCGCGACAACGGCTACCGCATCGCCTCCGTCACCAACCTCCGTACAGGGGCGGCCGTTTCGTGGTCCCAGTCGGGCGGCGTGCTCACCCTGAGCGGCCTGGCGAACTGGGACCCGTACGACACCGTCTTCAAGGTCACCACGGGCGGCCGCCAGGGCATCGCGTCCGGCGTCACGATGTCCGCGAGCGCCTCGGCGAGCGGTCATGGCGCGGCGGCCGCGGGCGACGGCGACTACCTCACCTACTGGGACAGCAACAAGACGCTGCCCGTCAACCTCACCTTCGACCTCGGCAGCGCGAAGAAGGTCCAGTACATCGGCCTCAACCAGCGTGAGGACTCCGTCGCCTACGCGCGCTCCGACACCGAGCAGTCCGCACGTATCAAGGACTACAAGGTGTTCCTCGGCAACGACGGGTCCACCTGGGGCAGCGCGGTCAGGACCGGTCAGCTCGCCAGCCGGCGCGGTATCCAGGGGATCGACCTGACGGCCGCCAACGCCCGTTACGTACGCCTCGAGGTCGACTCCACCTGGGCCGCGTCCACCGACACCACCCGCTACAAGCGGCTGCGGATCGACGAGGCCTGGATCGGCACGTCGTACGCCACCCCGGCGGCCACGTCCAGGTCCACGTCTCCGCCCTCGTTCGGCACCTACTCGGACAACGGTCAGTCCCTCCGCCCCGCCATGGGCTGGAGCAGCTGGAGTTTCGTGCGCCGCTGGCCGACCGAGGCGAAGATCAAGGCCCAGGCGGACGCGCTCATCGCGAGTGGGCTCAAGGATCACGGCTTCGTCCACATCAACCTCGACGACTTCTGGCAGAAGTGCGACGCGAACGGATTCGTCGTCGACTCCTACGGACGCTGGAGCGTCGACACCGCCAAGTTCCCCTCCGGGATCAAGGCGCTGGCCGACTACATCCACTCCAAGGGACTGAAGTTCGGCTTCTACGTCACGCCGGGCATCGCCAAGAACGCCGTCACCAAGAACACACCGATCGAGGGGACCTCGTACCACGCGGCCGACATCGCGGACACCTCGAAGACCGAGAAGAACTACAACTGCAAGAACATGTACTACATCGACTACGGGAAGCCGGGCGCCCAGGAGTTCGTGAACTCATGGGCCAAGCAGTTCGCCTCCTGGGGAGTCGACTACCTGAAGATCGACGGCGTGGGCAGTGCCGACATCCCCGACGTCCAGGCCTGGGACAAGGCACTGCGGGCCAGCGGCCGGCCCATCACCTTCGCCCTCTCCAACAACCTGCCGATCGCCCATGCCTCCACCTGGAAGTCCCTGGCGAACAGCTGGCGCACCCAGGGCGACGTCGAGTGCTACTGCGGCTCGGGCGCGAACGGCAGCGGCTATCCGCTGACCGACTGGTCCCACGTCCTGGCCCGCTTCACCTCGGCCGCCAACTGGCAGGCGTATGCGGGACCGGGCGGCTGGAACGACCTCGACTCGCTGGAGATCGGCAACGGCGACCAGGCGGGCCTCACCGCGGACCAGCGCCGGTCACACTTCACCCTGTGGGCGATGGCGGGCGCGCCCCTGCTCCTCGGCACGGACCTGACGAACCTCGACCCCGTCGACAGACCGATGCTGAGCAACGACCGCCTCATCGGCGTCGACCAGGACGGCGCCGCCGCGAAACGGATCGTCAGCAGTGGCGTCAAGCAGGTCTGGAGCAAGAAGGAGAGCGACGGCCAGTACGTCGTCGCCCTCTTCAACACCGGTACGTCAGGCAACTCCACCGTCGGTGTGAACTGGTCGCAGGTCGGCTTCACCGGCTCCGGTGATGTCACGGACCTGTGGTCGGGCTCCCACAAGGGCACGATCACCGACTCGTACAGCGCGACCCTGCGCCCGGGGGAGACGCGCCTGATCCGGGTGAAGCCGGTGAGCACCGCGCTGAAGGCCGCCGCGGCCTCACCCGGCATGGCGGTGGCGCCCTACGAGTACCTCGGCTGGGGCAGCCCGCAGAACCCGACGTCGGTCATGTCGGCGACCGGGGTGAAGTGGTTCACGCTCGCGTTCGTCCTCTCCGACGGCTCCTGCAACCCGAAGTGGGACGGCTCGCGCCCGCTGACCGGCGGCAACGACCAGTCGAAGATCAACGCGATCCGCTCGGCCGGCGGTGACGTCGTCGTCTCCATCGGCGGCTGGAGCGGCGCCAAACTCGGCGAGAAGTGTTCCAGCGCCTCGGCGCTCGCGGGTGCCTACCAGAAGGTCATCAACGCCTACGGCCTCAAGGTCATCGACATCGACATCGAGAACACCGAGTGGAGCAACGCCACCGTCCGGCAACGCGTGATCGACGCGCTGAAGATCGTGAAGGCCAACAACTCCGGGCTCAAGACGATCGTCACCTTCGGTACGACGACCAGCGGCCCGGACTCCACCGGCGTCGACATGATCAAGCGGGGTGCCGCCTCGGGCCTGGCGAACGACATCTGGTGCATCATGCCGTTCGACTTCGGCGGCGGCACCACGAACATGGGCACGCTCACCACCCAGGCCATGGAGGGCCTCAAGGCACGGGTCAAGTCGGCCTATGGATACAGCGACACGACGGCGTACGCGCACATCGGCCTGTCGTCCATGAACGGCAAGACCGACGACTCCGGCGAACTGGTCCGCGTCGCCGACTTCAAGACCATGCTCGCCTACGCCCAACAGCACCACATCGGGCGTCTCACCTACTGGTCGGTGAACCGCGACCGGGCCTGCGGCTCCGGCTCCGACGGTGACTCCTGCAGCGGCGTGTCGCAGCAGCCGTACGACTACCTCAAGGTCTTCGCCCAGTACACGGGCTGAGGGGACGAACCCATGAAACTCAACAGAGCGCTGCCCTGGTGCCTCTCGCTCGTCCTGGCCGTGCCGCTCGTCGCACTGACCGGCACGGCGGCGCAGGCGGCCACCGACTACCAGGCCGAGGACGCCACGATCTCGCAGGGCGCCGTGGCCACCAACCACACCGGCTACACGGGCACCGGCTTCGTCGACTACACCAACATCACCGGCTCGTACGTGGAGTTCACGGTGAGCGCGGCCACGGCCGGCACCTCCTCGCTGGCCCTGCGCTACGCCAACGGCACGAGCACCGACCGCCCGATGGACCTCTCCGTCAACGGCACGGTCGTCGCCTCCGGGGTCTCCTTCCCGGCCACCACCGACTGGAACACCTGGGCGACGAAGAGTGTGAACGTCCAGCTCGACGCGGGTTCCAACAAGATCCGCGCGACCGCCACCACGGCGAACGGCGGCCCCAACCTCGACCGCGTCAGCGTCGGTACCGCCGCCGACACCCAGGCACCCTCGCGGCCGGGCCAACCGAGCTGCTCGGCCATCGGAGAGGACGCCCTCACCCTCTCCTGGGGCGCCTCCACGGACAACGTCGGCGTGGCCGCGTACGACCTCTACGAGCACGGCAACAAGCTCGGCGAGGCGGCCGGCGACGCGACCTCCAAGGTGCTCACCGGCCTGAGTCCGAACACCACCTACAACCTCACCGTCATCGCCCGCGACGCCGCCGGCAACGCCTCCCAGGCCAGCCCTGTCGTCGACTGCACGACTCGGCCCAGCTCCGACACCACCCCGCCCGGCAAACCCGGCACCCTCACCTCCTCGAACGTCACGGCCACCAGCGCCGACCTGAGCTGGGGCGCCTCGACCGACGACAAGGCGGTCGTCGGCTACGACGTGCGCAGCGACACGACGGTCTACAAGAGCGTCACCGGCACGTCGACCACGCTCACCGGACTCGCCTGCAACAGCCCGTACACGCTGAACGTGGTGGCGCGCGACGCGGCCGGCAACGTGTCGCCGCAGAGCAACACGGTCACCTTCACGACCAAGGCCTGTGCCACCGACGGCGGGGTCCCCTCGTCCATCGGGACCGTCTCCAGCGGCTGGACGATCCCGTGGGGCACGTACTGGATGCCCGACGGACAGACGGCGCTGGTCACCGAACGGGACGACTTCCGGGTCTGGAAGGTCACCAAGGACGGCACGAGGACCCAGGTCGGAACCGTGCCGAACGCCGTCACCACGAACGGCGAGGGCGGACTGCTGGGTGTGGCCGTCGACCCGAAGTGGGCGACCAACCACTACGTGTACTTCATGCACACGGCCTCCGAAGGCAACCGTGTCGTGCGCATGACCTACGACGGC
This sequence comes from Streptomyces sp. NPDC007896, assembly GCF_042959425.1. Taxonomy (NCBI): domain Bacteria; kingdom Bacillati; phylum Actinomycetota; class Actinomycetes; order Kitasatosporales; family Streptomycetaceae; genus Streptomyces; species Streptomyces sp. NPDC007896. The sequence goes on from NZ_JBIBKX010000007.1 coordinate 212,241, forward strand.
AGCTCCCTCACGAACTACACGATCCTCCTCCAGGGCATCAAGAAGAACCGCTACCACAACGGCGGACGCCTCGCCTTCGGTCCCGACGGCTATCTGTACGTCTCCACCGGTGAGGCCCAGACACCCGAACTGGCCCAGGACAAGACGTCGTTGAACGGCAAGATCCTGCGGATGACGACGGACGGCAAGGCCGCCCCCGGCAACCCGTTCGGCAACTACGTCTACAGCTACGGGCACCGCAACCCGCAGGGCCTCGCCTTCGACCGCAACGGCCGCCTGTGGGAGGCCGAGTTCGGCAACAGCTCCAAGGACGAACTCAACCTCATCAAACCGGGCGCCAACTACGGCTGGCCGACCTGCGAGGGCAGCTGCAGCGTCTCCGGGATGACCAACCCGAAGGCGACCTGGAACGTCTCCGAGGCGTCCCCCAGCGGCATCGCGATCGTCCGCAACGTCGTCTACATGGCGTCCCTGCGCGGCGAACGGCTGTGGCGCATCCCCATCACCGGCGACACGGAGAACGTCGGCACGCCGACGGCGTACTACGTCGGCACCTACGGCCGCCTGCGCACGGTCACCAAGGTGCCCGGCGCCGACCAGCTCTGGCTCTCCACCACCAACTGCGACAACAACGGAGGAGCGGCGGACGGCTCGGACAAGATCTTCAAGGTGAGCATCAACTAGCCGGACCGGAGGTGTTGTACCGGGCTCATGACCGGTACAACGCCTCCACCTCCGTCGCATACGCGTTCTCGATCGCCTTCCGTTTCAACTTCAGCGAAGGCGTCAGCAGCCCGTGCTCCTCGGTGAACTGGTTCGCCAGTATCCGGAACGTACGGATCGACTCGGCCTGCGAGACCAGGGTGTTCGCGGCGACCACCGCCCGCCGCACCTCGGTCTCCAGGTCCGGGTCGCGCACCAGGTCGGACGGGGACAGCCGCGCCTTGCCCCGCATCTGGAGCCAGTGTTCGACGGCCTCGGAGTCGAGGGTGACGAGCGCCGCGATGTACGGCCGGTCGTTGCCGACCACGATGCACTGGGCGACCAGCGGATGGTCGCGGACACGCTCCTCCAGGACGCCCGGCGAGACGCTCTTGCCGCCGGAGGTCACCAGGATCTCCTTCTTGCGCCCGGTGATGGTGAGAAAGCCATCCTCATCGAGGGTGCCGAGGTCGCCGGTGGCGAGCCAGCCGTCGTGCAGTGCGGCGTCGGTGGCCTTGGGGTCGTTCAGATAGCCCTGGAAGATGTTGCCGCCGTGCAGCCAGATCTCGCCGTCGTCCGCGATGTGCACGGTCGTGCCCGGAATGGCCTGGCCGACCGTCCCGTACCGGGTCCGCTCGGGCGGGGTGACGACCGCGGCGGCGGTGGTCTCGGTGAGCCCGTATCCCTCGTAGATCTGGATGCCCGCGCCGGCGAAGAACAGCCCGAGCCGACGGTCCATCGCGGAGCCGCCCGACACCGCGTGTCTGACCCGGCCGCCCAGGGCGGCGCGCATCTTGGTGTAGACGACCTTGTCGAAGAACTGGTGCTGCATCCGCAGGCTCGCCGACGGCCCGGCGCCGATCCCCCACGCCTTCGCCTCGATCGCGTCCGCGTAGCGGACCGCGACCTCCACGGCCTTCTCGAAGGCTCCGGCCTTTCCGTCCTTCTCGGCCTTGCGGCGGGCCGCGTTGAAGACCTTCTCGAAGATGTACGGCACCGCCAGGATGAACGTCGGCTGGAACGCGGCCAGGTCGGGCAGCAGCACGGCGGCATGCATCTGCGGCTGATGGCCCAGCTTGACCTTCCCGAGGACTCCCGCGACCTGGACCATCCGCCCGAAGACATGCGCGAGCGGCAGGAACAGCAGCGTGGACGCCCCGTTGTCGCGCTTGGAGGTGAAGATCGGTTCCATGAGCCCGATGACGGTGCTCGCCTCGGCCATGAAGTTGGCGTGCGAGATGACGCAGCCCTTGGGGCGGCCCGTGGTGCCCGAGGTGTAGATGATCGTCGCGATCGACTCGGGGGTGACGGCGCGCCGGTGCCGGTGCACCACCTCGTCGTCGATGCCCGCGCCCGCCTCGTAGAGCTCCTGCACCGCGCCCGAGTCCAGTTGCCAGAGCTTGTGCAGCTGGGGCAGCCGGTCGATCACCGTGGCGATGGTCATCGCGTGGTCCTCGTGCTCGACCACCGCGGCCGACACCTGCGCGTCGTGCAGCATCCAGAAGACCTGCTCGGCCGAGGATGTCGAGTACATGGGGACGACATGGGCGCCGATCGTCCACAACGCGTAGTCGAAGAGTGTCCATTCGTAGCGGGTACGGGACATGATCGCGACCCGGTCGCCGAATCGGATTCCCTGGGCGAGCAGTCCCTTGGCAAGTGCGAGGACCTCGTCACGGAACTCGGCGGCCGTCACATCGCGCCACTGTTCGTTCTCGTCCTTGCGGCCGAACGCGGCCCGCAGCGGGTCCTCCTGGGCATGGTCGAACACGACGTCGGCCAGGCCGCCCACCGGCGGCGCCGACGCCAACGGAGGGTTGGTGAACTCGCGCAATCCCGCTCCTAGTGGCGCTCCGCACAGCGCCGTGAAAGCTACCCCACCTCGCCGTCGGGCGGGAGGGGTGCCGGAGCAGGGGTCGGCCGGGGGTGTGTGCGGCATCCGCACAGGTCAGCAGAGAAAATGCCCGCACATGGGGAAGGGCCGGACAGAATCCCTTACGGTTCCGTAGGTTTCGGTCCCGTAATCTCCACGGAATCTGTACGACCCTCCTACGGGGCACGGGGCGCCGAATACCGGACACGGAGTTTCCGATTCCGCGCTGTGCGGCTACCGCCGGAGCCGGTCCCGGTGGCTCCGAAACCGGCTCCGCCGGTGTCATGACCGGGCCCTCACCGGTGTCATGCGCGGGACGCCGTCGCCCGCTTCGCCGGTGCCTCGGCCGTGTCCGTCACAGCGCGCGGCGTCCGCACCAACACCAGTACCAGCGCACCGGCGACCATCCCCGTCACGCCCGCCGCCACCGACGCCGAGTCGAGCCCCGAGGCGAACGCGGCCCGCAGGGTGTGCTCGGAGAGGGGGCCGCGCAGTGCCCCGGCGCCGCCGCCGGCCAGGGTGTGGGCCGCGTCGTGCGAGAGCGTGTCCTGCATGCGGGAGGTCAGCACCGTGCCGAAGACGGCGACCCCGAGCGCGTACCCCAGCTGGCGGACCGTGTTCACCGCGCCGCCCGCCATGCCCGCCCGCTCCGGCGGGACGGCGGCGAGCGCGGCGCCCGCGATGGCGGGGGACACGAAGCCCGTGCCGATGCCGACCAGGACGAGGCCCGGCACCAGCACCGTCCAACTCGTGCCCGCGTCCAGCACGGCCTGGCAGAACGCGCCCGAGCCGACCAGGAGCAGCCCGCCTCCTATCGTCAGCCGTGCCGGAACCCCGTGCAGCAGTTTCCCGGCGAGGATCGCGACCACCATCGTCGCGCCGGTCAGCGGGAGCAGGGTGAGCCCGCCACGCACCGGGCTCATGCCGAGCACGGTCTGCATCCAGATGGACAGGTACGGGATCACACCGAATGCCACCCCGTTGAAGGCGAGCGCGCCCGCCATCACGCCCACGAACGCGGGCTTGCGCAGCAGCGACAGGTCCAGGAGCGGGTGGGCGACCCGCCGCTCGACGAGGACGAACGCGACCAGCGCCAGCGCCGCCGTCCCGAACGAGCCCGTCACCACCCCAGACGTCCAGCCGTCCGCCCCGGCCCGCACCACCCCGTACGTGGTCGCCCCGGCGAAGCAGGCGAAGGCGACGGTGCCCGCCCAGTCGATGCGCATCCCGCGCGGTCCGCGCGACTCCGGCACCACCCGCAGCGTCAGCCACACCGAGGCCACGCTCACCGGCAGGTTCACGAAGAAGATCCACCGCCAGCCCGGCCCCTCGGTGAGCAGCCCGCCGAGCACCGGCCCGACCGCCGCCGCCCCACCGCTGACCGCGCCCCACACCCCGAGCGCCGTCGACCGCTGCCGCCCCTGGTAGACCGAGCCGAGCAGCGGCAGGGTCGTCGCGAACATCGCCGCCGCGCCCACCCCCTGCAGCCCGCGCGCGGCCACCAGCATCCCGGGCCCGGACGCGAGCCCGCACAGCAGCGACGCCACCGCGAACAGCACCACGCCCGCCACGTGCACCCGGCGCCGTCCCAGAATGTCGGCGGCGGCCCCCACTCCCAGCAGCAGCGCGGCGAGCGCGAGCGCGTACCCGTCGATCACCCACTGCAGATCACTCAGCGACGCGTGCAGCGCCCGCGCCATATCCGGCAGCGCGACGACCGCGATCGTCACGTCCAGCAACAACATGAACGTCCCCAGGCACACCGCCGTGAGCGGCCCCCATGTACGCATGTCCTCAACTCCTCCAGAACCCCGTGCCGTGGATGCGTATGCCTCCGTACGATGAGCTCCTGAGGGGTGATCGCGGTGGCCTCGGGCACCGGATCGCCGGAATCCGACGAGGACGGCCCCCATGGAGATGGAATCCCACACCTTCGACAAGCTCGATCTGCAACTGCTGGCCGCGCTGGAACTGGACGCCCGCGCGCCCTTCAGCCGGATCGCGGCGGTGCTGGGCGTCTCCGACCAGACGATCGCGCGCCGCTTCCGCAGACTCTCCGCCGAGGGCGGACTGCGGGTGGTCGCGGTGCGCGACGCCGAACGGCTCGGCCAGAGCCAGTGGATGCTTCGGCTGCGCTGCGCGCCCGACAGCGCGGAGACGATCGCACAGGCGCTGGCCAAGCGGCCGGACACCGCGTGGATCGCACTGGCCTCGGGCGGCACCGAGGTGGTCTGCATGACCCGGCCGCGCAGCCCCGGCGACCGCGACGACCTGCTGCTCGGCAAGCTGCCGCGCACCCCGAGCATCATGGAGATCCGCGCCCACCAGATCCTGAACCGCTTCTTCGGCGGACCGACGGGCTGGGTCAGCAGGTTCGACGCGCTGACGGACGAGCAGATGGCCGCGCTGCGGCCGCGGCTCTCCGCCCCCTCGGGCCCCGTCCGGATCGACCCCGAGGACGAGCCGCTGGTCGCCGCGCTCGAACGCGACGGACGCGCCACCTATCCCGAACTCCAGCGCGCCACCGGCCGTTCCGAGTCCGTCGTCAAGCGCCGCCTCGCCGCCCTGCTCGCCTCCGGCGCCGTGTACGTCGACGTCGAGTACCACTCCGAGACCCTCGGCTACGCCTGCGCCGCCGTCCTGTGGATCACCGCGGCCCCGGCGGCCCTGCACTCCGTCGGCGAGGCCCTCGCCACCCACGACGAGATCGCCTTCGCCGCGGCGACGGCCGGCCCCTCCAACATCGTCGTCACCGCCGTCGCCCGTGACACGGCGGGCCTCTACGCCTACCTCAGCGGCCGCCTCGGCACCCTCGAAGGGGTCCAGCACGTCGAGACGACCCCGTTCCTGCGCCGCATCAAACAACTCACGTACGCGAGACCGACCCGCTAGCCCCGCCACCCCGGAGCAGCCGGTCCCCGCCGCCCAGGATCGCCGCCGCGAGCGCGTCCGCCGCCCCCTGCGCGGACGTACGCCGCTGCCCGTGCACCAGGACGAAGTCGACCTCGCCCAGTTCCGGCAGGCCCGCGCGGTCCGGGACACGGACGAGGCCCGGGGGGATCAGCCCACGAGAGTGGGCCATCACGCCGAGGCCCGCGCGGGCCGCCGCGACGAGGGCGTTCAGACTGCCGCTGGTGCAGGCGATACGCCACGCGCGGCCCTGGCGCTCCAGGGCTTCGAAGGCGAGGGCGCGGGTGATGCCCGGGGGCGGGTAGACGATCAGGGGGACCGGGCGGTCGGGGTCGAGCCGCAGGCGTTCCGCGCCGATCCACACCAGGCGGTCGTGCCAGACCAGCTCGCCGCGCGGGTCCTCGGGCCGCCGCTTCGCCAGCACCAGGTCCAGCCTGCCCGCCGTGAGCTGTTCGTGCAGCGTGCCGGACAGCTCGACCGTCAGCTCCAGGTCCACCTCCGGATGGTCGTACCGGAAGCCCTCCAGGATCTCCGGGAGCCGGGTCAGTACGAAGTCTTCGGAGGCGCCGAAACGTAGTCGGCCGCGCAGGCGGGTGCCCGTGAAGAAGGCGGTCGCCTGCTCATGCACCGCCAGGATGCGGCGCGCGAAGCCGAGCATCGCCTCGCCGTCCTCGGTGAGCTCCACGGAGTGCGTGTCCCGCGAGAACAGCTGCCGTCCCACGGCGTCCTCCAGGCGGCGTACGTGCTGGCTGACGGTGGACTGGCGCAGCCCGAGCCGCCGGGCGGCCTGCGTGAAGCTCAGGGTCTGGGCCACCGCCAGGAAGGTACGCAGTTGGGAGGGGTCGTACACACCGCCCACGTTATCGCGACTCGCGATGACAGTCAGAACGGTATGACGGATTCCCGATCGCGGGCCGGAAGAGGACGATGGAGAGGGCACGACCCGCCCCGGGACCACCCTTGCCCGGGCCGCCCCGTACGACGTCTGAGCAGTGGAGCACCGTGAAACGCCTGCAGTGGCCGAGTTGGATGCCGATCGACCCGTACATCCTGCTGTTGCTCGGGACAGTGGGCCTCGCGGCCCTGCTCCCGGCACGGGGCACGGGCGCCGACGTCGCGTCGGGCGCGTCCACGGCCGCCATCGCCTTCCTCTTCTTCCTCTACGGGGCCCGGCTCTCCACCCGTGAGGCGGTCGAGGGCCTCAAGCACTGGCGGCTCCACGTCACCGTTCTGGCCTGCACCTTCGTCGTCTTCCCGGTGCTCGGCCTGGCCGCCCGCGGCCTCGAACCGGTGCTCCTGACACACAACCTCTACAGCGGTCTGCTCTTCCTCACGCTCGTCCCCTCGACCATCCAGTCGTCGATCGCCTTCACCTCCATGGCCCGCGGCAACGTGCCCGCCGCGATCTGCGCCGGCTCCTTCTCCTCCCTCGTGGGCATCGTCGTCACCCCGCTGCTCGCCGCGGCACTGCTGGGCAACAGCGGCGGCGGCTTCTCCGCGGACTCGCTGGTCAAGATCGTGCTGCAGCTGCTGGTGCCGTTCCTGGCCGGGCAGGTGCTGCGCCGCTGGATCGGGGGGTTCCTCACGCGTCACAAGAAGGTCCTCGGGTACGTCGACCGCGGCTCGATCCTGCTCGTCGTCTACACGGCGTTCAGCGAGGGCATGGTGCAGGGCATATGGCACCAGGTGAGCGCGGTGCGACTGTCGGGACTGCTCGCGGTCGAGGCCGTGCTGCTCGCGGTGATGCTGACCCTCACCTGGTACGGCGCGAAGGCGCTGGGCTTCCACCGGGAGGACCGCATCGCGATCCAGTTCGCCGGGTCGAAGAAGTCCCTCGCCTCGGGGCTTCCCATGGCCAGCGTGCTGTTCGGCGCGCACGCCTCGCTCGCGGTGCTGCCGCTGATGCTCTTCCACCAGATGCAGCTGATGGTGTGCGCGGTGATCGCCAAGCGCCGCGCCCACGACCCCGAGGCGGCTACGACCCCGGTTCCCCCAGTCGCAGCGTCACGAATCGCGGTCGGTACAGCGCCACGTTCCGACTGAGGTTCGCCTGCGCCGAGACACCGCCCGTCGTGTCCAGCCAGTTCACGTCATAGCTCAGGACGAGCCGGTCGCCGTCGCTCAGCTCCGCGTGCACCTGCGGGTTGTACGCGGCCACCTGCCCCTGCGGCAGGGACGGACCGAAGCTCCGGGTGGGCCCGTGCCAGGGGCCGGTCGGCGCGCACGCCCAGTACGAGGTGATCGTCGTCAGGCCCGCGGTGCCCGCCGCCATCGTGAACAGGACGTACGTCCCGCCGTCGCGCACCACCGTGAACGCGCTGCCGACCCCCGTCCGCCGCCCGTCGCCGAGCACCGGCCCCGGCCGTACCCGCACCGCCCATCCGCTGCCGTCCCAGTACTCCCAGGCAGCCGGCTGCCCGAGCCGACCGCGCGGCACCCGGGCCACGTACGCCTGCGAGGCGGGGCGCGAGGCGGCCTGCCCGTCGTCGCCGCCGAAGACATAGGTCCACGCGCCCGCGTCGACCGTCGAGGTGCCGAACAGCACCCGTCGGGAGGGATCCGCCACCAAACTCTGGTCCAGGACCGTGGTGATGCCTTCGAGCCGCAGGTCGGGCAGGGAGAGCGTGGCGACCTCCGTGGACGTGGGCACGCCGTAGATCCAGGGGGCCCGGCCGGCGGTACGGGTCCACAGCAGGACGTGGACGACCTGCTCCGAGGAGCCGGGGGAGCGGGGCTCGACACGGGCCGCGACCGGCCACCGCCACCGCCCCGGCCCCGGGTCCGGGAACACCGGCGTCGGCAGCGTCGTCTCCAGCCGCCCGTCCTTCGACATCACCACGGCCGAGTTCCGCACCAGGGGCGCGCTCGTGTCGCGCCACGCGTACGACTCGCCGACCGGGTTCGGCGGCCCGTGCACCTGGCCCAGATACGTGTCCGAGAACAGCCACAGCACCCGCCCGTCCGGCAGCCGCACCGAGTGCGTGCCGTCGCCTCCGGTCCAGTCGTCGACACGGCTCGCGTCGTCGCCGTACCGGGCGAACTCGCCCGTGAGCCGCGCGTCCGCGCTCCAGGACCGCAGCGTACGGGCCGTGCACGCGCCGCCGCCCTCCCGGTCGTGGTCGGGGAGGGCGGTGAGTAGCACGGCCGCGCAGACCAGGGCGAGCAGGACCCCGAGGCCGGCCCCGGTCCGTCGTCGTCGTGCTCGTGCGTCGTCGGGCACGGACGGGACGTTAGTGTCCGCCGCGCACTTGGTCCATGGGCAGATACAGGACGGTGTCCCGGGTCACTTCCCGGGAGGGCGGCGCGGACAGCTCGTCGTCGCTCAACGCCCGGTCGTAGACGCGTACTTCGTCGATCGCTCCAGTGAAGTACGCCTGGCTGTCCATCCGTTGCCCGACATGGACCCCGAACGGCGAGTTGCGGCTGACCGATCCCGGCACGTCCGCGGCGCCGACCGCCGTACCGTCGACGGAGAGTGTGAGCAGCCCTGCGCTCCTGCGCAGCGCGAGATGGTGCCACTGGCCGTCGTTGTAGGCGCTCGCGGTGCGCACGGAGGCGGAGGTCGGGGCCGCTGCTCCGTTCCTGGTGGTGATGAGCGCGGTGATCCTGTGGGACGCGGGCTCGGCGCGCATCCACACCTGCGGCTGGGTCGTCCCGATCCCGCCCATCCACAGCAGCGGCTGCTCCCCGCCGGTGGCCGTGTAGCGGAACCACAGCGACGCGGTGAAGTCCTTCGTCCCGAGCGGGAGTCGGTCCTGATACGGCAGTCGTACGGCGTCGTCGGCGCCGTCGAACTCCAGCGCGCCACCGCGCACGCCCGCCGTCTCCCGGGCGCCGCCGAGGACCGCGGCCGGCTCGGCGTGCCGGGCGAGGTCGGCGGTCGTCGGGTCGGGGCCGCGGCGCGGGGTGAGCCAGTCCTCGGTGAAGCGGGCGAAGCGGATCTCGTCGCGCGCGTCGACCGCGCCGCCCTCGTACAGCAGCCCCACGGCGCCGTCGCCGATCCGGACCAGGTCGGAGTAGCCCGACCAGTCGGTGGTCACGACCGTGCCGCGGTCCACGCTGTCCCAGGTGCGCCCGCCGTCGTACGAGGAGCGGATCATCATGGTCCTGCGGCGGTCGGGGTCGCCGGGGCAGGCCAGCAGGATGCGGTCGCCGAGGCGGAGTACGGAGCCCTGGACCTGGGGCGCGTAGAGGCCGGGGAGGTCGCGGAAGGGGGCCGTGAAGCTGTCGCCGCCGTCGCGGCTGAGGGTCTGGGTGCGGTGGCCGAGGTCGGTGCCGTCCTGCTCGCGCCCGCTGACGAGGACGGACCCGTCGGCGCGTTCCGTGAGCGCCGGCTCGGACGGCTTCTGGCGGAAGGTGCCGTCGTCCGCGATCGGCCAGGAGTCGCTCGCGCCGATCCGCCAGTGGTCGCCGCCGTCGTCGCTGATGATGAGGGCGGCGTTGTTGGCGGTGACCCGACTGCCGTTCCAGGTCTCGGTGTTGACGCCGAAGACGAGCCGTCCGGCGTGCCTGCCACGGGTCAGCTGGATGCCGTGCACGGGACCGGTGGCGTACCAGGAGTTCCAGTCCGGCGGGAGGATCTCGGAGCTCAGGTCGCGCGGAGCGGACCAGCTGAGGCCGTCGTCGTCGCTGTACTGGAGATGCGGCGTGCGGTCGCAGGGGACGTCGCAACCGCGCCCGTCCGTGCGGCCCGTGTTGTACGTCTCCGCCAGCACGATGCGGCCGGTCTCGCGGTCCACGATCGGGGCGGGGTTGCCGTGAGTGTCGCCCGCCCCCTCGTCGACGACCTGGAGCGGCCCCCAGGTGCGGCCGCCGTCGGTCGACCGCTTGACGACGATGTCGATGTCACCCGCGTCGCCGCAGTCGTGCACGCGCCCCTCGGCGAACGCCAGCAGGGTGCCGTGGGTGCTGCGCACGACGGCCGGAATGCGGAAGCAGGCGTAGCCGGGATCCTGGGAGGCCCTGAAGAGCACCTGTTGCTCGAACAACGCACCGGACGCGTCCGCCGCGTCCGGTGCGTCGGCCCTCGCGGGGTTCGGCAGCGCGAGCACGCACAGTGCGGCGGCCGTGAGGACGGCGGTCAGGGTGGATCTCAGACGTGCGCGGAGACGTGCCGACATGGTGCGACCTGCCCTTCATGCGCCTGGCTGATCCGGACATGGGACATCGGACATCCGACGTCTGATGTGTGTGCCACAGACGCTACTTGGGCCTTCAACGGCCCCACAAGAAGCGAGTGCCGGTCGTGTTCACGCCAAATCTGGGCGCGCAGGTCAGGGGCGCAGCACCACCTTCCCCAGGTTGCTCCGCGACTCGATCGCCGCGTGCGCCTTCGCCGCGTCCTCCAGGGCGAACTCCCCGTGCACGGCGGGCCGCAGGGCTCCCTCCGTGAACAGTCGCCACAGTTCCTCGTGCCACCGCTCGTACCGCCCCGGCTCGTTCCGGGCGATCCGGGCCATCTGGAAGCCGATCACGGACTTGGCGCCCACCAGCAGGTCGTACGCCCGCACGCTCCCGCCGCCCGAGCTGTACGCGACGAGCCGTCCGCCCGGGGTGAGGGCGGTGACGGCCGGGGTGAGCAGATCGCCGCCGACCGCGTCGAGGACGTAGTCGACGGGCTCGCCCCAGTCCTCGGAGCCGTACGCGATCACCTCGTCCGCGCCGAGCCCCCGCACGAACTCCGCCTTGCCGAAAGCGAGCGCGGACACGGCCCCGACGACATGTGACGCGCCCCGCAGCCGGGCGAGTTGGACGGCGAGATGACCGACCCCGCTGGCCGCGCCGGTGATCAGCGCCGACTCGCCGGGTGCGGGGCGCGCCGCCTCCAGGGCGCCGAGCGCGACCAGCCCGCTGCGGACGAGGGCGACGGCGTCGACCGCGCTCGCGCCCGCCGGGACCGGGGTGGCCATGGCCTCGTTCAGCAGGGCGTGATCGGCGTACCCGTGCCCGAAGCAGAGTCCGGTGACGCGGTCGCCCGCCGCGAAGCGGGTGACGCCCGCGCCGACGGCGACGACCTCGCCGGCGATCTCACCGCCGAGCGGGACCGGCTCCACGGCCTCGGTGACCTTGCGGACGACGGGAAGGGTCACGCCGATCGCCTCGGCGCGCACCAGCAGTTCGCCGGGCCCGGCGGCGGGTACGGGGACGTCCTCCAGGAACAGGGGGCCGCCGGTGTGCTCGTATCGGACGCGACGCATCGCACCTCCAGGGGTGAAGGGGCGAGCCCTCAATTCGTTGGGAGTCCCAACGGTATCCGAGATTCATGGGGAAGCCCAACGGTTATTCGCTAAGCTGGTCCCATGCCCGCCTCCGCCCCCCTGTCCGCCATCCGCACCCTCCCCAGCTGGCTCCTCGGTCGCGCCGCCGCCCGCGGCCGTGCCCTCGTCGCCGAGGCGCTGGCCGCCGAGGGACTGAAGATGTGGCACCACGTGGTGCTCTCCGCCGTCTCCGATCTCGGTCCCGTCGCCCAGGCCGAACTGGGTCGCAGCATCCAGCTCGACCCCAAGGACCTGGTCGGTGTCCTCAACGACCTCCAGGACGCGGGCCTGGTCCTGCGCGAACCAGACCCCAGGGACCGTCGCAAGAACGCGGTGTCCATCACCGAGGAGGGCGCGCGCCTCCTCGCGCGCTGCGAGCAGGCGGCGCGCGAGGCCAACGACGCGCTCCTCTCGCCGCTCTCGGAGGACGAGCGGGAGCAGTTCATGGGTTTGTTGATCCGGATTTCCGGTACGGACGGCTGATGAGGGCTAACGTTCCGTCATGACCGCACCCGAAACCGAACCCCGACTCGCCCTCGACCCCGCGCGCACCGCCCTCGTGCTCGTGGATCTGATGGAGCGCATCGTCGGCCTGCCCGTGGAACCCCGCAAGGGCACCGAAGTCCTCGCCGCCGCCGAGGAGTTGGCGGCCACCTTCCGCAAGGCGGGCGCGCTCGTCGTGCTCGTCCGGGGCGAACGGCCCGGGCTGCCCGAGCAGCCGCCCGGAAGCGGACTCGTCGCCGGGCTCGCGGTGGAGGGTGACCTCGAGGTCGTGAAGCGGACCATCGGCGGGTTCCAGGGCAGCGGTCTCGACGAGCGGCTGCGGGAGCGCGGCATCTCCACGCTGGTGTTCGGCGGGATCGCCACCAACCTCGGCGTCGAGTCCACCGCCCGCGCCGCCGGCGACCTCGGCTACGACCTCGTGTTCGCCGAGGACGCGATGGCCGCCCTCACCGCGCCCGAACACCAGGCGTCGGTCCGCCTCGACTTCCCACGCCTGGGCACGGTCGTGACCGTCGCGCAGGTGCACTTCAGCGCGGGCTGAGGCGCGGGGCGGGGCAGGGGATTCCGCGCGGTCACACCAGCACCGTGCCGCTGTCCACGACGACGGTCGAACCGGTGCTGAACCGGCCGCGCATCAGGTAGAGGTATGCCTCCGCCACGTCCTCGGGCTCCCCGGGCCGCCCGACCGGCAGCGACTGCGTGGCGGACGCGAACAGGCCCTCGCGGTCGGCCTCCGGCAGCTCCCGCCACAGTTCGGTGCGGACCACACCGGGGGAGACCACGTTGACCCGGATCGGCGCCAGCTCCAGTGCCAGTGCGCGGGTGAGGGACTCCATCGCCCCGCACAGGCCGGCCGCCACGGTCGTGCCCGGCATCGGACGCCGGCCCGCGGTGCCCGTGGTGAGCACGACGGAACCGCCCTTCCTGATCGACGGGGCACCGTACTTGACCGCCGCGTACGCGCCCCAGAACCGGGTGTCCAGGAAGCGCCGGGCCCGGTCGATGTCCGCGCTCGCCAGCTCCTCCAGCAGCAGCGACTCCCCGGCGGTGAACACCAGGTGGTCGAAGTCCCCGATCCGTGCGAAGAAGCCGCGCACCTCGTTCTCGTCCGTCACGTCGAGCACATGCCCCTCGGCCCCTCCCGGCAGCCGCCGCAGCGCGCTGTCCACGGCCGCCTGCCGGCGCGAGGCGACCACCACGTCCGCCCCCTCCCGTGCGGCGGCCTCCGCCACCGCGAGCCCGATGCCCGCCGTGCCGCCGATGACCACGACCCGCTCTCCTCGCAGACTCATGTCCGGTCCCCTTCCCTCTTCCGCTTTCCTCTTCCGTGCTTGCTTGACGTGTTCCAGCCTGCTGCCGCGGGGAGGCCGTCGTCCAAGACCTGTTTCGGCGTCGGCGATACCCTGAAGGCATCGCCACCGCGACGACGGAAGGGGCGGCCGTGGACCTCGACCTGCGGAAGATCCGCTACTTCGTGGCGGTCGCCGAGCTGCTCCACTTCGGCCGCGCGGCGGAGCGGCTGCACATCGCCCAGCCCGCGCTGAGCCGTCAGATCAGGTCCCTGGAGAAGGACCTGGACGCCGTGCTCTTCGAACGCGACAGCCACGGGGTGCGGTTGACGGACGCGGGAAGACAACTCCTGGACGACGCGGGGCCGTTGCTCTCCACCGCCGATGCCACCCGCCTTCGGGTGCGCCGGGCGGCCCGCGGACCGCGTCGGCTGGTCGTCGGCTTCCGGGCCGGCGTCGTCGTGACCCGCGCCCTGCGCGCCTTCGGGGCCGCCCACCCGGACGTCGAGGCACTCGCCCGCCGCGTCGAATGGGACGACCAGGAGCGGCTGATCCTCGACGGAACCGTCGACCTCGCCTACGTACGCCGCCCCATCCGTGAGCAGGGACTCACGCTGGTGCCGCTGTTCAGCGAGGCACGCGTGGCGATGCTCCCCGCCGACCACCGGCTCGCGGGCAAACCGGAGCTCGCCCTGGCCGACCTGGCGGACGAACCGCGCCTGAGGTACGCCGACCCCGGTCCCGGCGAGCTGCCGATCCGCACCATCGAAGAGAAGTTCGAGTCCGTGGCGAGCGGGGCCGGCATCACGCTCGTACCGGAGTCCGTCGCCGAGCAGTACTCGCGCCCGGACATCACCTACGTACCGGTGCCGGACGCGGAGCGGGACGAGGTGCTGCTCGCCTGGGAGGCGAGCCGGAGCTCGCCCCTGATCACCGCCTTCGCCCCGCTCGCGCCTCTCGCCGACCCGGCGCGGGCGCAGGAGCCGTGAGCCCGGCTGCGGTGGGCTGAGGCGGGGCCCCTACGGCGCAGGGGGCGCTCCCCGCCGGTCGGGACCCCGCCGCCGTGCCGCGGGGAGCCGGTCAGCCCTGGGCGGCCGCGGCCCGCAGGGCGATGCGGTGCTCGCCCGCGTACACGTTCATGGAGGGGCCGCGCAGGAAGCCCACCAGGGTCAGCCCGGTCTCGGCGGCCAGGTCCACCGCCAGCGAGGACGGTGCCGAGACCGCCGCCAGTACGGGGATGCCCGCCATGACCGCCTTCTGCGCCAGCTCGAAGGAGGCCCGGCCCGACACCAGCAGGATCGTGCGGGAGAGCGGGAGGTCGCCGCGTTGCAGGGCGCGGCCGACCAGCTTGTCGACCGCGTTGTGCCGGCCCACGTCCTCCCGTACGTCGAGCATCTCCCCGTCCTCCGTGAACAGGGCCGCGGCGTGCAGACCCCCGGTCCGGTCGAAGACCCGCTGGGCCTCGCGCAGCCGGTCGGGGAGGCCGGCGAGGAGAGCGGGCTCCAGCCGGACCGGGGGAGCGTCGGTGCCGTCGTCGATGGCCCAGCGGGCCGTCGTACGGACCGCGTCCAGGCTCGCCTTGCCGCACAGGCCGCAGGACGAGGTCGTGTAGACGTTGCGCTCCAGCGTGATGTCGGGGAGCACGACGCCCGGCGCGGTCCGGACGTCCACGACGTTGTACGTGTTGGAACCGTCGACGGTGGCGCCCGCGCAGTAGACGATGTTCTGCACCTCGTCGGCCCGGCCGAAGACCCCCTCGCTGACGAGGAAGCCCGCCGCGAGCGCGAAGTCGTCGCCCGGGGTGCGCATGGTGATCGCGAGCGGTTTCCCGTTGAGGCGGATCTCCAGTGGCTCCTCGGCGACGAGCGTGTCGGGGCGGGTGGAGATGGCCCCGTCCCGGATGCGGATCACCTTGCGTCGTTCCGTGACTCGTCCCATGTCCTGATCAGTCCCGGTTCTGTACGTGCTGGTAGCCGAAGCGGCCCTTGATGCAGAGATTGCCGTGGGTCACCGGATTGTCGTGCGGGGAGGTGACCTTCACGATCTCATTGTCCTGCACGTGCAGGGTGAGGTTGCAGCCCACTCCGCAGTACGCGCACACGGTCGTCGTCTCGGTCTGCGCCGACTCGTCCCATGTACCCGCCGCGCGCATGTCGAACTCCGACTTGAAGGACAGTGCTCCCGTCGGGCACACCTCGACGCAGTTGCCGCAGTACACGCACGCCGAGTCGGTCAGCGGGGCGTCGTGCTCGACGGCGATCCGGGCGTCGAAACCGCGCCCCGCGACCGAGATGGCGAAGGTGTTCTGCCACTGGTCGCCACACGCGTCGACGCACTTGTAGCAGAGGATGCACTTGTCGTAGTCGCGGACGTAGAGGCCGTTGTCGATCTTCGGCTCCTCGTCGAGGCGCGCCGCGTCGGGGCCGAAGCGGTCCGGTTTCGCCTCGTACTCCTTGATCCACCCGGCCACCTGCGGGGTGGTCGACAAGTCGACCGAGGAGGCGAGCAGCTCGATGACGATCTTGCGGCTGTGGCGGGCGCGCTCGGTGCCCGTCCGTACCGCCATGCCCGCCTCCGCCTTGCGGGAGCAGGCCGGGACGAGGGTCCGGGCGCCCTCCAGCTCGACGACACAGACCCGGCAGGCGTTCTTGGGGGTGAGCGTGTCGCCCTGGCAGAGGGTGGGGACGTCCTTGCCCGCCGCCCGGCAGGCGTCGAGGATCGTCGAGCCCTCGGGAACCCTGACCTCCTGCCCGTCCAGGGTGAACTCGACGAGCCGACGCGGCACTCCCAGCGGTATCGCGGTCATTCGTAGGCCCCCAAGCGGTCGATCGCGGATTCCACGGCGTTCCACGCGGTCTGCCCGAGACCGCAGATCGAGGCGTCCCGCATCGCGCGGCCGACCTCCCTGAGCAGGGCGACGTCGTCGGATGCCGCCGCGCCGGTCCGCTCGGCGATCCGGTGCAGCGCCTCCTCCTGCCGTACGGTTCCGACCCGGCACGGCACGCACTGCCCGCACGACTCGTCGCGGAAGAACTCGGCGATGCGCAGCAGGAGGCGGGGGAGCGGGACCGTGTCGTCGAAGGCCATGACCACACCTGAGCCGAGGGTCGTGCCCGCTGCCCGGGTGCCCTCGAAGGTGAGCGGGATGTCGAGTTCGTCGGGCCGTACGAAACCGCCCGCCGCGCCGCCGAGCAGCACCGCGCGCAGCCGCTCGCGCACGCCCGCCAGCTCCAGCAGCTCGCCCAGCGTCACCCCGAACGGCAGTTCGTAGATTCCGGGCCGGTCCACGCTGCCCGACACGCAGTACAGCTTCGGGCCGGTGGAGCCCGGGGTGCCGATCGCCGCGTACGCCTCGGCCCCCTTCGTCAGGATCGGCAGGACGTTCACCAGGGTCTCGACGTTGTTCTCGGCAGTGGGTCTGCCGAACAAACCCTTCTCCACAGGGAAGGGCGGTTTGGAACGCGGCTCTCCTCTGTACCCCTCGATCGAGTTGAACAGGGCGGTCTCCTCGCCGCAGATGTACGCGCCCGCGCCCCGCCGGATCTCGATGTCGAAGGCGTACCCCTGGCCGAGGACGTCCTCGCCGAGCAGGCCACGCGCGCGTGCCTGCCCGATGGCGTGCTCCATGCGGCGCAGGGCGCGCGGGTACTCGCCGCGCAGATAGAGGTAACCCTTGTGCGCGCCGACGGCGTACGCCGCGACCGTCATCGCCTCGACGAGGGCGTACGGGTCGCCCTCCATGACGACCCGGTCCTTGAAGGTGCCCGGCTCGGACTCGTCGGCGTTGCACACCAGGTAGTGCGGACGGTCGGGCTGGGACGCCGTGGCCTGCCATTTGCGGCCGGTGGGGAAGGCGGCGCCGCCGCGCCCGACCAGACCCGCGTCGGTGACCTCGCGGATGACCCCGGCCGGCCCGAGTGCGAAGGCCCGCCGCAGCGCGGCGTACCCGCCGTGTGCCCGGTAGTCGTCGAGCGAGGTGGGGTCGACCACCCCGACACGGCTCAGCAGCACGAGCGAGGGATCGCCCGCCTGGGGCACCGCGAAGGCCGCGGGCGGCTCCTCGGGCGCGGAGTCGGGGGCGCTCGCCGCCTGCGCCGCCCACGCGACGGTGGTGGGCGCCGACACGGCCGTACGCACCGGATCGCCCGCCCTGACCGCGAGGGCCGCCGGAGCGCGCTCGCACAGACCCAGGCAGGGGCTGCGCTCGACGCCGACGCCGCTGCCGGGCCCGAGGAGGGCCTCGACCCCGGCACACAGCTCCGTCGCGCCCTCCGCCGCGCACGCGAGGTCCGTGCACACGTGCAGCACGGTCGCGGGGCGCGGTTTCACCGAGAACATCGCGTAGAAGGTCGCGACCCCGTACGCCTCCGCCGGTGGCACGGTCAGCCTGCGGCACAGGTAGTCGAGCGCGCCCTCGCTGATCCAGCCGATCCGGTCGTTGACGGCGTGCAGCCCCGGCAACAGCAGGTCGCGGCGTTCGCGCGCCTCCCGGCCGCCGCGCGCCCACCTGAGGTCGGCGGCCCTCATCTCATCGCGCGCGGCGCCCTCCCACGAGGACTCCGCAGGACCGAGCAGCGCGTCGATCGCCGCCCGCTCCTCGTCCGTCGGTTTGCTGTCACCGAAGTGCAGATCCACCACATCACCTCACTTGAATCGCGACCGGCAGCTTCTCGATCCGGATGGCCGACGCCTTGAACTCCGCCGTCCCCGCGATCGGGCAGTTCGCCTCGATCGTCAGCTGGTTGGTGTCCACCTCGTCGGGAAAGTGCATGGTCATGAACGCCAGTCCGGGCCGCAGCGCGGTGTCGATCCACACGGGGGCCACGACGGATCCCCGGCGCGAGGAGATCTGGACCTCCTCGCCCACCACGACCCCGTAGTGCTCGGCGTCCTCCGGGCAGAGCTCGACGTACTCGCCGCGTCGCAGCGGCGAGGCGAAGCCGCCGCTCTGCACACCGGTGTTGTACGAGTCGAGCCGCCGCCCGGTGGTGAGCCGGATCGGGTACTCCTCGTCCGTCAGGTCCACGGGCGGGTCGTGCTGGACGATCCCGAACGGCGCGGGCCGGCCGCGCTCGGCGGGGTCTGCGGCCCACAACCGGCCGTGCAGGTAGGTGGGTTCGAGCCGCCCGGTGTCGGGGCAGGGCCACTGGATGCCCTGGTGCTCCGCCAGACGTTCGTACGTCATCCCGTAGTGGTCCGGCGACACCGACCGCAGCTCGTTCCAGACGGCCTCGGCGTCCTCGTACTTCCATTCGTGCCCGAGGCGCGCGGCGAGGTCGCAGAGGATGTCGATGTCCTCGCGGGCCTCACCGGGCGGCGTCACCGCGGCGCGTACACGCTGCACGCGCCGCTCGCTGTTGGTGGTGGTGCCCTCCGTCTCCGCCCACCCGGCGGTCGCGGGCAGTACGACGTCCGCCAACTGGGCTGTCTTCGTGAGGAAGATGTCCTGCACGACGAGGAAGTCGAGGGCGCCCAGCCGCCGTACCGCCTGTTCGCTGTCCGCCTCCGACTGAGCCGGGTTCTCGCCGATGCAGTAGACGGCCTTGAGCGTGCCCTCCTCCATGGCCTCGAACATCTCTGTCAGGTTCAGCCCGTAGTGCGGCTGGATGACGGTGTCCCAGGCGGACTCGAACTTCAGCCGCGCCTCGGGGTCGAGGATGTCCTGGAAGCCGGGGAGGCGGTTGGGGATGGCGCCCATGTCTCCGCCGCCCTGCACGTTGTTCTGCCCGCGCAGGGGCTGGAGCCCGGAGCCGTGGCGGCCGACATGCCCCGTCAGCAGCGACAGGTTGATCAGCGCGCGGACGTTGTCAGTGCCGTTGTGGTGCTCGGTGATGCCGAGGGTCCAGCACAGCTGGGCGCGCTCGGCGCGGGCGTACGCGTGCGCCAACTGCCGTATCGCCGCCGCCGGTACGCCCGTCACCTTCTCGGCGAGCGACAGCGTCCAGGGCTCGACGAGCTCCTCGTACTCCTCGAAGCCGCTGGTCGCCCGCTCGATGAAGGCGTGGTTGGCGAGGCCCGCGTGGATGATCTCGCGGCCGATCGCGTGCGCCATCGGGATGTCGGTGCCGACGTTCAGACCGAGCCAGCTCTCCGCCCACTCGGCCGTGGACGTACGGCGCGGGTCGACCGCGTACATCCGGGCGCCGTTCCTGATCCCCTTCAGCACGTGCTGGAAGAAGATCGGGTGTGCGAAGCGGGCGTTGGAGCCCCACATCACGATGAGGTCGGTCTCCTCGACCTCCGCGTACGAGGAGGTGCCGCCGCCGGAACCGAAGGCGGCGCTCAGGCCCGCGACGCTCGGGGCGTGACAGGTGCGGTTGCAGGAGTCCACGTTGTTCGTGCCCATCACGACCCGGGCGAACTTCTGGGCCACGTAGTTCATCTCGTTGGTCGCGCGGGCGCAGGAGAACAGGCCGAAGGCGCCGCGGGCGGCACCCAGTCCCGCCGCCACGCGGGTCAGGGCCTCGTCCCAGCCGGCCCGCCGGAAGGGCTCGTCGCGTGAGTCACGGACCAGGGGGTGCGTGAGCCGGGCGTAGATCTTCGATTCACGTTTCCTCATGCGGCGCTCCTCAGTGCGAGCAGGTCCGAGATGGCGTGGACGGTGCGCAGGGTGGGCACCTCGACGCCGGTGATGTCCGCCAGCTCGACGACCGCCGCCAGCAGTACGTCCAGTTCGAGCGGCTTGCCGCGCTCCAGGTCCTGGAGAGTGGAGGTGCGGTGGTCGCCGACGCGCTCGGCGCCGGCCAGCCGCCGTTCGATGGAGACGCCCACCTCGCAGCCGAGCGCCTCGGCGACCGCGAGCGTCTCGGTCATCATGATCTCGATGACCTTGCGGGTGCCGCCGTGCAGGCACATCTGCCGCATCGTCGCGCGGGCCAGCGCGCTGATCGGGTTGAAGGAGATGTTGCCGAGCAGCTTGAGCCAGATGTCGTTGCGCAGATCCCGTTCGACCGGGCACTTGAGGCCGCCGGCCGTCATGGCCTCGCTGAACGCCGTGCACCGCTCGGACAGGGAACGGTCGGGCTCGCCGATGGAGAACCGGGTGCCTTCCAAGTGCCGTACGACGCCGGGTCCTTCCAGCTCGGTCGCGGCGTACACGACACACCCGATGGCCCGTTCGGGCGCGAGCACCGCACTGACCGCGCCGCCCGGGTCCACGCTCTCCACACGGTGGCCGTCGTGCGGGCCGCCGTGCCGGTGGAAGTACCACCAGGGGATGCCGTTCTGGGCGGCGATCACCGCCGTGGTGTCGTGCAGCAGAGGCTCGATCAGCGGCCCGCACGCCGCGTACGAGTTGGCCTTCAGGCCGAGCAGGACGTAGTCGACCGGACCGACCTCGGCCGGGTCGTCGGTGGCATGGGTGCGCGCGGTGAAGTCGCCGCGCGGACTGAGGACTTGGACTCCGTGCTGCCTCATGGCCGCAAGATGCGGTCCACGGGCGATGAGGTGCACATCGGCGCCGGCGCGGTGCAGCGCGGCGCCGACGTAGGCGCCGATCGCACCGGCGCCGAGAACGGCGACTTTCACTGTGGCTCGCTCCGTTCGGTCGAGGGTACCGAGGAACTGCCGAACTCTGTCGACGAAATATTGTCTACAGTATGTAACTTGGGGCGGCAAGGCTTCGCGCAGCACCTCGACGGGCCACCGCGAGGACCCGTCGACCGTTCGTCGCGCGATGGATACCGCTCACCGCATACCGTCGGCGAGTTGGTGTCGAACGGCTTCACAACCGGGCAACCGCTTCCTATCGTCCGGGATCATGAGTCCCCCCGTCGCGCCACCCGGCTGGAGCCGCTGGCTCGTCCCGCCCGCCGCACTGTCCGTCCACCTCTCCATCGGCCAGGCGTACGCCTGGAGCGTCTTCAAGCCGCCGCTCGAATCCGCGCTCGGCCTCAGCGGGACCCAGAGCGCGCTGCCCTTCCAGCTCGGCATCGTCATGCTCGGACTGTCCGCCGCGTTCGGCGGCACCCTCGTCGAGCGCAACGGACCGCGCTGGGCGATGACCGTCGCCCTGGTCTGCTTCTCCACCGGCTTCCTGATCGCCTCGCTCGGCGCCGCCACCGAGCAGTACTGGCTGATCGTGTTCGGCTACGGCTTCGTCGGCGGCATCGGCCTCGGCATCGGCTACATCTCGCCCGTGTCGACCCTGATCAAGTGGTTCCCGGACCGGCCCGGCATGGCCACCGGCATCGCGATCATGGGCTTCGGCGGCGGTGCGCTCATCGCCTCGCCGTGGTCCGCGCAGATGCTGAAGTCCTTCGGTTCCGACTCCTCCGGCATCGCGCTCGCCTTCCTCGTGCACGGGCTGTCGTACGCCGTCTTCATGACGCTCGGCGTCCTGCTGGTGCGGGTGCCGCGCGACGACAAACCGCCGGTCAAGGCCGGACCCGCGCCGCTCGACGGGGTGCAGGTGTCCGCGAACAGCGCCGTGCGCACCCCGCAGTTCTGGTGCCTGTGGGTCGTGCTCTGCATGAACGTGACCGCGGGCATCGGCATCCTGGAGAAGGCCGCCCCGATGATCACGGACTTCTTCGCGGACACCTCCACCCCGGTGTCGGTCTCCGCCGCCGCGGGCTTCGTGGCGCTGCTCTCGGCCGCGAACATGGCGGGCCGGATCGGCTGGTCCTCCACGTCCGACCTGATCGGCCGCAAGAACATCTACCGCGTCTACCTCGGCGTGGGCGCGATCATGTATCTGCTGATCTCGCAGTTCGGGGACTCCTCCAAGCCCCTGTTCATCGTCTGCGCCCTGGTGATCCTCTCCTTCTACGGCGGCGGCTTCGCGACGATTCCCGCCTACCTGAAGGACCTCTTCGGCACCTACCAGGTCGGCGCCATCCACGGCCGGCTGCTCACCGCCTGGTCCACCGCCGGCGTCCTCGGCCCGCTGATCGTCAACTGGATCGCGGACCGCCAGAAGGAGGCGGGCAAGCACGGTGCGCAGCTCTACGACACCTCGTTCCTGATCATGATCGGGCTGCTGGTCGTCGGGTTCGTCGCCAATGAGCTGGTGCGACCCGTACACGCCCGCCACCACATCCCCGCCCCGAGGGAGGCCGCCGATGACGACTCCGTCCAGCCCCAGCAGTCCGCCTGACCGCCGTCCACTGATCGCCTTCGCCTGGCTCTGGGTGGGGGCGCCGCTCTGCTACGGCCTGTACGAGCTCGTCCTGAAGGCCAAGCAGCTGTTCACGGGATAGATCCCGGCGTACGGATTCGGACGCCGGGCGTGCGTGCGGACGTTGCCAGGACGTCCGAAGGTCTGACAGAAGCCGACAAGCCTGACGCCGCTTTCCTGTGGCAACACCTGCCGTCGTACCCGCGAGTCACTGATCAGACTGGAGGATCCCCCTACCCAAGGCAACGAGGGAGACCCCCCAATGAACGGCTCACGCATCGCGGCCGTCGGCCACTACCAGCCCGCCAAGGTACTCACCAACGAGGACCTGGCGGGCCTGGTCGACACCAGTGACGAGTGGATCACGAGCCGGGTGGGCATCCGCACGCGCCACATCGCCGGTCCCGACGAGCCCGTCGACGAGCTGGCCGCGCACGCCGCGGCCAAGGCGCTCGCGGCGGCGGGAATGACCTCGGGCGACATCGACCTGGTGCTGGTCGCGACCTCCACGGCGATCGACCGCTCCCCGAACATGGCCGCCCGGGTCGCCGCCCGCCTCGGCGTGCCCTCCCCGGCCGCGATGGACGTCAACGTGGTCTGCGCGGGCTTCACGCACGCGCTCGCCACCGCCGACCACGCCGTGCGCGCGGGGGCGGCGACCCGCGCCCTCGTCATCGGCGCGGACAAGATGTCCGAGGTCACGGACTGGAGCGACCGTACGACCTGTGTCCTCGTCGGGGACGGGGCGGGGGCCGCGGTGGTCGAGGCCGCCGCCCCCGGCACCGAGCCCGGGATCGGGCCGGTGCTGTGGGGGTCGGTGCCCGAGATGGGGCACGCCGTACGTATCGAGGGCACGCCCCCGCGGTTCGCGCAGGAGGGGCAGAGCGTCTACCGCTGGGCGACGACACGGCTCCCGGCGATCGCCCGGCAGGCCTGCGAGCGGGCCGGGCTCGCGCCCGAGGACCTCGCCGCGGTCGTCCTGCACCAGGCGAACCTGCGCATCATCGAACCCCTCGCCGCGAAGATCGGCGCCGTGAACGCCGTCGTCGCGCGCGACGTCGTCGACTCCGGGAACACCTCCGCCGCCAGCATCCCGCTCGCCTTCTCCAAGCTCGTCGAACGCGGCGAGATCAGCACCGGCGACCCGGTGCTCCTGTTCGGCTTCGGCGGCAACCTCTCGTATGCGGGACAGGTCGTCCGCTGCCCCTGACGTGCGCGGACACCCGGGTGTGACGCGTCCGACCCTCCCCGGGCCTGGCCATGGTGCGCCGTAGACTGTAGACGAAAGACAATCGATACTGTCGGTTGACACCTGCTTTCCGGTGACGGCGACGGTGGCGGTGAGGGTGACGGGATGGCTCGGCAGGAGGGGACCGCGATGTTGTCGACAGGACTGCCGCCGGGGGCGGTGCCCAAGCTCGAGCGGCCCGGCCCGCTGCGCGACCGCGTCTACGAGGCGCTGCTCGAACTCATCACGACCCGCGCCCTCCAGCCGGGCCAGCACCTGGTCGAGAGCGAGCTCGCCGGGCATCTCGGAGTCTCCCGGCAGCCGGTCCGCGAGGCGCTCCAGCGGCTGAACACGGAGGGGTGGGTCGATCTTCGGCCCGCCCAGGGCGCCTTCGTGCACGAGCCGACCGAGGAGGAGGCCGACCAGCTCCTCACGGTCCGTACGCTGCTGGAGGCCGAGGCCGCCCGGCTCGCCGCCGCCAACGCGGGCACCGCCGGCATCACCGCACTCGAGGAACTGTGCGCCGAGGGCGAGCGCGCGGTCGCCGCCGACGACGTGGACGGCGCGGTCGCGATGAACGCCCGCTTCCACGCGAAGGTCATGGAGCTCGCGGGCAACGCGGTCCTCGCCGAGCTGGCCGCCCAGGTCGACCGCCGGGTCCGCTGGTACTACACCCCGGTCGCCCGGCAGCGCGGCCACCAGTCCTGGATCGAGCACCGCGACCTCATCGCGGCCATCGCCGCCCGCGACGAACCCCGCGCCACCCAGGTCATGCGCGCCCACACGGAACACACGCGCAAGACGTACCACGAGCGCGAGAAGTAGCCCACCGAGAAGTAGCCCATCCGGGGCGTCTCCCACCTCATGCGAGAGCCCCCCCTGTGACCCGGACCGGCCGCGTCCGGGTCTCTCTTTGTCCACTCAGTGGAGAAAGTTGACGGCAATCTCTGCGCAACTTCTTCCCACTCCCGGCAGCCGCTGCTACGTTCCCATCGAAAGCAAGCCACGGTGATGTGGCCAAAACCCGTTGGACACTGGCCGATTGAGGCGGGGAGGGGCTCGTGAGACGCATGACGGCACGACCCGCGAACGCGCACCAGGCGCGCCTGCTGCGCCTGCTGCGCGACGGCGGCCCCAACTCCCGTGCCCAGTTGGGCGATCAGGTCGACCTCTCCCGGTCGAAGCTGGCCGTCGAGGTGGAACGGCTCCTGGAGACCGGACTCGTGGTCGCCGACGGCCTCGCCGCATCCCGCGGCGGCCGCCGCTCCCACAACATCCGGCTCGCCCCTGCGCTGCGCTTCCTCGGCATCGACATCGGGGCCACCTCGATCGACGTGGCCGTCACCAACGCCGAGCTGGAGGTCCTGGGCCACATCAACCAGCCCATGGACGTCCGCGAGGGACCGGTCGCCGTCTTCGAGCAAGTCCTGGCCATGGCAGCCAAGTTGAGGTCATCGGGGCTCGCGGAGGGATTCGACGGCGCCGGGATCGGCGTCCCGGGTCCGGTCCGCTTCCCCGAGGGCGTTCCGGTCGCACCGCCGATCATGCCCGGCTGGGACGGCTTCCCGGTCCGCGAGGCGCTCAGCCAGGACCTGGGCTGCCCCGTCATGGTCGACAACGACGTGAACCTGATGGCCATGGGGGAACAGCACGCGGGCGTCGCACGCTCGGTGGGCGACTTCCTCTGCGTCAAGATCGGCACCGGTATCGGCTGCGGCATCGTCGTCGGTGGTGAGGTCTACCGCGGCACGACGGGCAGCGCCGGCGACATCGGGCACATCCAGGCCGTACCCGACGGGCGTCCGTGCGCCTGCGGCAACCGGGGCTGCCTGGAGGCCCACTTCAGCGGGGCCGCGCTCGCCCGGGACGCCACGGAGGCCGCCCAGCAGGGGCTTTCGGCGGAGCTTGCCGCACGGCTGGAGGCGGCGGGCACACTGAGCGCCGTCGACGTCGCCGCCGCGGCCGCCGCGGGCGACGCCACCGCCCTCGCGCTGATCCGCGAGGGCGGCAACCGCACGGGGCAGGTCATCGCCGGCCTCGTCTCGTTCTTCAACCCGGGCCTGGTGGTGATCGGCGGCGGCGTCACCGGCCTCGGCCACACGCTGCTCGCCGCGCTCCGCACCCAGGTGTACCGCCAGTCACTGCCGCTGGCGACCGGCAACCTGCCCATCGTGCTGGGGGAGTTGGGACCGACCGCCGGGGTCATCGGCGCGGCCCGGCTCATCAGCGACCACTTGTTCTCGCCCGCGTAACCCTGCCAGAGCCGCACGAAGCACTCCTGCCAGAGCCGCACCAAAAGTCATCTCACCAAAGCACCTCACCAAAGCACCTCACCAAAACCACCCCACCTGTACAGCGCCCTGCTCTGCCCTGCCCGAAAACGCCCGCTCCGCGGACGCACCGCCCTGAAACCGGCCCGCACGCCCGCCAAGGGGAACCGTCATGGCACCAGAACCACCGCTGCTCACCATGTCCGGCATCACCAAGTCGTTCCCCGGAGTCCGGGCCCTCGACGGCGTCGACCTCGACGTCCAGGCCGGCGAGGTGCACTGTCTGCTCGGCCAGAACGGGGCCGGAAAATCCACCCTCATCAAGGTCCTGGCCGGCGCCCACCAGCCCGACGGCGGCACCATCGGCTGGCGCGGCGAACCCGTCACGCTCCGCTCCCCGATCGCCGCCATGCGCCTCGGCATCGCCACCATCTACCAGGAACTGGACCTGGTGGAGGGCCTGTCGGTGGCCGAGAACGTCCACCTCGGCCATGAACCCACCGCCGCCGGTTTCGTCGTACGGGGAAAGGCGGCCAAGGCCTCGACGGCGCAGCTGCTACGCCGACTCGGCCATCCGGAGATCGACCCGGCGCGCCTCGTCGGTGAGCTGTCGGCCGCCCAGCAGCAGATCGTCTCCATGGCGCGGGCACTCTCCCACGACGTACGCCTCATCGTCATGGACGAGCCGTCCGCCGCCCTCGACCCCGACGAGGTCGACAACCTCTTCCGCATCGTCGGCGACCTCACCGCGGACGGCGTCGCCGTCGTCTACATCTCGCACCGGCTGGAGGAGATCCGCCGCATCGGCGACCGGGTGACCGTACTGAAGGACGGCCGCGCGGTGGCGGGCGGACTGCCCGCGAAGTCCACCCCGACCCGTGAGGTGGTGGCGCTGATGACGGGCCGCAACGTCGAGTACGTCTTCCCGCAACGGCCCACGAGACCGCCCACGTCCGAGCCGGTGCTCAGAGTCCAAGGACTCGCACGGGCGGGCGAGTTCGAGCCCCTCGACCTCGAACTGCGCGCCGGCGAGATCGTCGGCCTGGCCGGGCTCGTCGGCTCCGGGCGCTCCGAGATCCTGGAGACGATCTACGGGGCCCGCAAGTCGACGGCCGGTCAAGTCAGCATCGACGGGAGGACGTTGCGGCCCGGAAGCGTACGCGCCGCCGTCCGCGCCGGACTCGGACTCGCCCCCGAGGAGCGCAAGGCGCAGGGCCTGCTGATGCTGGAGTCCGTCACCCGCAATGTGTCCGTGTCCTCCATGTCCCGCTTCTCGCACGGGGGTTGGATCGACCGGAGCGCCGAACGAGGCGCCGCCCGCGCCGCGACACGTGAGCTGTCGCTGCGTCCCGACAACCCGTCCGTCCCCGTCCGGACGCTGTCCGGCGGCAACCAGCAGAAGGCCGTTCTGGCCCGCTGGCTGCTGCGCGGCTGCCGCGTCCTGCTCCTCGACGAACCCACCCGCGGTGTCGACGTCGGTGCCCGCGCCGAGCTGTACGCGGTCATCCGCCGCCTCGCCGACGAAGGCCTCGCCGTACTTCTGGTCTCCAGCGAGATTCCCGAAGTTCTGGGGCTGGCTGACCGGGTGATGATTCTCCGCGAGGGCCGGGTGATCCACTTCGGCCCTTCGCGGGAACTGGACGAGTTTCGCGTACTCGACCTTGTCGTGACTCCGCCGTTTCCCGAAGGAAGTGGCTTCTCAATCGGCCGTTGACCGGCCTCATGACGGTCAAGCCCTGACCGTTGCCTGAAGGCACTTGCCAATCTAGCGGCATTTACGACGGGAGTTGCCCGTGCTCAGCAAACTGCACCCGCCAGGATCAACGGCCGCACGGAAGTCCGATCGCGCGGTGTCCCGGGGCGGCCCATTGCGTGCTCTAGCCGCCCGCGCCGACGTCCGCACCCTCTCGCTGCTCGGCGTGCTCGTCGCCCTGATCGTCATCGGCGGCATCACCAAGCCCGACGAGTTCCTCGACACCCGCAACCTCCAACTCGTCCTCACCCAGGCCTCGGTGATCGGCGTCGTCACCGTCGGCATGACCTTCGTCATCACCTCCGGCGGCATCGACCTGTCGGTCGGCGCGATCGTCGCGCTGTCGTCGGTGTGGGCCACGACGCTCGCCACCCAGGAGTACGGCTTCGCGGGCATCCTCTTCACCGCGGTGCTCGTCGGCGTAGGCTGCGGCCTGGTCAACGGCCTGCTCATCGCGTACGGCGGGATGGTCCCGTTCATCGCGACGCTCGCCATGCTCGCCTCGGCCCGCGGCCTCGCCCTCCAGATCACCGACGGCAAGACCCAGATCGTCACCATCGACGGGATCCTGAAGCTCGGCGAACGCGACTCGTACATCCTCGGCATCCCGCCGCTGGTACTGGTCTTCGCCGTCGTCACGATCATCGGCTGGCTGATTCTCAACCGCACCACCTTCGGCCGCCGCACGGTCGCCGTCGGCGGCAACGCGGAGGCGGCCCGGCTCGCCGGCATCGACGTACGGCGCCAGCGGCTGTACCTCTACCTGCTCTCCGGACTGTGCTGCGGCATCGCCGCCTTCCTGCTGATCATCCTGTCCGGCTCCGGCCAGAACACCAACGGGAACCTGTACGAACTCGACGCCATCGCCGCCGCGATCATCGGCGGGACCCTGCTCAGCGGGGGCCGCGGCACCATCACCGGCTCGGTGCTCGGTGTCCTGATCTTCACCACGATCACCAACATCTTCGCGCTGAACAACCTGCAGAGCGACGTCCAGCAGATCGCCAAGGGCGCGATCATCGTCGCCGCGGTCCTGGTCCAGCGGCGTACGGCAGCAACCAGCACCTGACACGGGAAGGGCCCACCGCCATGCCAGAATCCACGAGCTCCACCAGCTTCACGAGCCGCAGAGGACTCCTCTTCGGGACCGCCGCCGCCTCGGCCGGCGCCCTCCTGGTCGGGTGCACCAGCAACGACACCAAGGACGAGAAGACGGCCGCGGACACCCGGCCGGCCGCCGACGACAAGCCCGGCAAGCACATCACCATCGGCTTCGCGGGCCCGCAGGCCGACCACGGCTGGCTCAACGCGATCAACGACAACGCCAAGAGCCGCGCCAAGAAGTACTCGGACGTGACGCTGGAGATCACCGAGGGCTCCAACGACACGGCCGCGCAGATCGGCCAGATCGAGACACTGATCAACAAGAAGGTCGACGTCCTCGTGGTGCTGCCCGCCGACGGCAAGGCGCTCACCCAGGTCGGCCTGAAGGCGATGCGCGCGGGCATTCCGGTCGTCAACCTCGACCGGATCTTCAACACCCCGCAGGCGTACCGCTGTTGGATCGGCGGCGACAACTACGGCATGGGCCTCAGCGCCGGCCACTACATCGGCGAGAAGCTGAAGGACAAGCAGGACGCCAAGGTCATCGAACTCGCCGGGCTCGACAACCTGGAACTCACCAAGCAGCGCACCCAGGGCTTCGACGCGGCCCTGAAGAACTACCCCAACATCAAGAAGGTCGCCCGTCAGGCCGCCGACTTCACCGTCGAGTCCGGTCAGGCCAAGATGGCCCAACTCCTGCAGGCCCAGCCGAAGTTCGACGCCCTGTGGAACCACGACGACGACCAAGGCGTGGGCGCCCTGCGCGCCATCAAGCAGGCCGGGCGCGAGGACTTCCTGATGGTCGGCGGCGCGGGCGCGCTCTCCGCCTTCCAGGCCATCCAGGCCGACAACAGCGTCCTGAAGGCCACCGTCCTCTACCCGCCGACCATGGCCGCCTCCGCGATCGACCTCGCTCGCGCGCTCGGCCAGGGCAAGGGGATCGGAGGGCTCGCCGAGTTCGAGATCCCGGTCTCGCTCACGCTCTACTCGGCCGTCGTCGACAAGGACAACGTCGGCCAGTACATGGCCACCGGCTTCAGGTGATCCGCCCCGCTCACACCCCCCACAGCGTCACGACGACGAGGAGGACATCCGTATGGGACAGCCGCACCAGGGCGAGGCAGCCGGGGTGGAGGCGGGGTTCGTTGCCGGGCCCGGGGCCGAAGCGGGACTCGCTTCCGGGCCCGGGGCACAGGCGGCAGGGGCGAACGCGGGTAGGCCGACGCTCGGCGTGGGCATGGTCGGTTACGCCTTCATGGGCGCCGCCCACTCCCAGGGCTGGCGCACCGTGGGCCGCGTCTTCGACCTGCCGCGCAGCCCGGTCCTCGCCGCCGTCTGCGGCCGGGACGCGAGCGCGGTGCGGGCCATGGCCGACCGGCACGGCTGGGCGGCGTCCGAGACCGACTGGCGGGCCCTGATCGCCCGGGACGACGTCGATCTCGTCGACATCTGCACCCCCGGCGACAGCCATGCCGAGATCGCCCTCGCCGCCCTGGCCGCCGGCAAACACGTACTGTGCGAGAAGCCCCTCGCGAACACGGTCGAGGAGGCGGAGGCGATGACGGAGGCCGCCGAGGCAGCCTTCGCCCGCGGCCAGATGTCCATGGTCGGCTTCAACTACCGCCGGGTGCCCGCGACTTCACTCGCCCGGAAGATGGTCGCCGAGGGGCGGCTGGGAGCCCTGCGACATGTGCGGGTGACGTACCTTCAGGACTGGCTGGTGGACCCGGAGTTCCCGCTCACCTGGCGACTGCGCAAGGAGCTCGCGGGATCGGGCGCGCTCGGCGACCTCGGGGCCCATATCGTCGACCTCGCCCAGTACCTGGCGGGCGAGCCGGTCGTCGGGGTCTCCGCGCTCACCGAGACGTTCGTAAGGGAACGCCCGCTGCCCGGCGCGATGTCGAGCGGACTGTCCGCCGTATCGGAGACGAGCCCGCGGACGGGGGGCGTCGGCACGGTCACCGTCGATGACGCCGCCCTGTTCACCGGCCGCTTCGCCTCCGGCGCCCTCGCCTCCTTCGAGGCGTCCCGCTTCGCGACCGGGCGCAAGAACTCCCTGCGCATCGAACTCAACGGCGAGCGAGGCTCGCTCGCCTTCGACCTGGAACGGCTCAACGAACTCTCGTACCACGACCACACCGAGCCCGGCACACACGCGGGCTTCCGCCGGATCCTCGTCACCGAGCCCGACCACCCCTACCTGGACGCCTGGTGGCCGCCGGGCCACGGCCTCGGCTATGAGCACACCTTCACCCACCAGGCCCGCGACCTGGTGCGGGCCATCGCCGCGGGCAGGCGCCCCGAACCGTCCTTCGCCGACGGGCTGCGCGTACAGCGCGTCCTCGCGGCGGTGGAGGAGAGCGCCGAGAAGAACTCCGTCTACACACCCATTGCGGTCTGAGGAGGCCCCGGACATGCCGCGCACCTTCACACTCTTCACCGGCCAATGGGCCGACCTGCCCCTCGAAGAGGTCTGCCGCCTCGCCCGGGACTTCGGCTACGACGGCCTCGAACTCGCCTGCTGGGGCGACCACTTCGAGGTCGACAAGGCGCTCGCGGACCCCTCGTACATCGACTCCCGGCACGCGCTTCTCGACAAGTACGGCCTCAAGTGCTGGGCGATCTCCAACCACCTGGTCGGCCAGGCCGTCTGCGACGCCATCATCGACGAGCGGCACCAGGCGATCCTGCCCGCCCGGATCTGGGGCGACGGCGAACCCGAGGGCGTACGGCAGCGGGCCGCCGCCGAGATC
The DNA here is from genome assembly GCF_042959425.1 of Streptomyces sp. NPDC007896. NCBI lineage: Bacteria > Bacillati > Actinomycetota > Actinomycetes > Kitasatosporales > Streptomycetaceae > Streptomyces > Streptomyces sp. NPDC007896. The sequence goes on from NZ_JBIBKX010000007.1 coordinate 244,002, forward strand.
GCCGACACCGCGCGCGCCGCGGCGGCCTTCGGTGTCGACACCGTCGTCGGCTTCACCGGCTCGGCGATCTGGCACCTGGTCGCGATGTTCCCGCCCGCCCCCGAGTCGATGATCGCGCGCGGCTACGAGGACTTCGCGACGCGCTGGAACCCCATCCTGGACGTCTTCGACGCGCAGGGCGTGCGGTTCGCGCACGAGGTCCACCCGAGCGAGATCGCCTACGACTACTGGACGACACAGCTCGCGCTCCAGGCAGTCGACCACCGACCGGCGTTCGGGCTGAACTTCGACCCCTCGCACTTCGTGTGGCAGGACCTGGACCCGGTCGGCTTCCTCTACGACTTCCGCGACCGCATCTACCACGTCGACTGCAAGGAAGCCCGCAAGCGGCTCGACGGCCGCAACGGCCGCCTCGGCTCGCACCTGCCCTGGGGCGATCCCCGGCGCGGCTGGGACTTCGTGTCGGCCGGGCACGGCGACGTCCCCTGGGAGGACGTCTTCCGCATGCTCCGCTCCATCGACTACACGGGCCCCATCTCGGTCGAGTGGGAGGACGCCGGCATGGACCGGCTCCAGGGCGCACCCGAGGCCCTGACCCGCCTCAAGGCGTACGACTTCGAGCCGCCGTCGGCATCCTTCGACGCGGCGTTCGGCGGCAACGACTGACTTCTCCTGTGTCTCCGGGGTGACGGCGCACCCCGGCGCAAGCACCCGCTCGTACAACCAGCCCCTTTCTGGAGGCATTCGTGCACGGGAAAGACCGCGCCACCCGCACCGACAGAACCGAGACCCACAGACGACGCCCCGCATTCCGCCGAGCGCTCGCCCTGCTGAGCGGCGCGCTGCTCGCGGCCGCCTCGCTCACCCTCACCGCACCTCCGGCCGGCGCAGCCGTCGCCGACCCGGGGAACACGGCAGCGGCCGAGGACTTCCAGCAGGTCACCCTCGCCAAGGGCGAGCCCGAGGTCGGCGAGCCCATGTCGCTCGCCGTGCTCCCCGACCGCTCGGTCCTGCACACCTCGCGCGACGGCGAACTCCGCCTCACCGACGCGGCCGGAAACACCAGGCTCGCGGGCAAGCTCGACGTCTACACGCACGACGAGGAAGGCCTGCAGGGCGTCGGCGTAGACCCGGGCTTCGCCGACAACCGCTTCATCTACCTCTACTACGCGCCGCCGCTGAACACCCCGGCGGGCGACGCCCCCGAGACGGGCACGGCGGCCGACTTCGCGCCCTTCGACGGCGTCAACCGTCTCTCCCGCTTCGTCCTCAAGACGGACGGCACCCTCGACACCGCCAGTGAGAAGAAGATCCTCGACGTCCAGGCCACCCGCGGCATCTGCTGCCACGTCGGCGGCGACATCGACTTCGACGCGGCGGGCAACCTGTACCTGTCGACCGGCGACGACTCCAACCCCTTCCAGTCCGACGGCTTCACGCCCATCGACGAGCGCCCCGACCGCAACCCGGTCTTCGACGCCCAGCGCTCGGCCGGCAACACCAACGACCTGCGCGGCAAGATCCTGCGCATCAAGGTCAACGCCGACGGCTCGTACTCCATCCCCGACGGCAACCTCTTCCCGCCCGGCACGGACAAGACGCGCCCCGAGATCTACGCGATGGGCTTCCGCAACCCGTTCCGCTTCAGCGTCGACAAGGCGACGGGCATCGTCTACGTCGGTGACTACGGCCCCGACGCGGGCGCGGCCGACCCGGCGCGCGGCCCCGGCGGCCAGGTCGAGTTCGCCCGCGTCACCGGCCCCGGCAACTTCGGCTGGCCGTACTGCACGGGCAAGAACGACGCCTACGTGGACTACGACTTCGCGACGAAGACCTCCGGCGCCGCCTTCGACTGCAACGCCCCGAAGAACACCTCCCCACACAACACGGGACTGACGGACCTGCCCCCGGCCCAGCCCGCCTGGATCCCCTACGACGGCGCTTCCGTCCCGGAGTTCGGCAGCGGCTCGGAGTCCCCGATGGGCGGCCCGGTCTACCACTACGACGCCTCGCTCGACTCGCCCGTGAAGTTCCCGCAGGCGTACGACGGGAACTTCTTCGCCGGGGAGTTCGGCCGCCGCTGGATCAAGCGCATCGCGAGCGACTCCGCGGGCACGGTGCAGTCCATCAACTCCGTGCCGTGGACCGGCACGCAGGTGATGGACATGGCGTTCGGACCGGACGGCGCCCTGTACGTCCTCGACTACGGCACCGCCTGGTTCGGCGGCGACGAGAACTCGGGCCTCTACCGCATCGAGAACGCCACCGACGGCCACTCGCCCGTCGCCCAGGCCGCGGCCGACCGCACCTCGGGGCAGGCTTCGCTCAAGGTCCAGTTCTCCTCGGCCGGTTCGTCCGACGCGGACGGCGACGCCCTTACCTACAGCTGGGACTTCGGCGACGGCGGCACGTCGACGGCGGCGAACCCGTCCCACACGTACAGGACGAACGGCACCTACACGGCGACGGTGACCGCGAAGGACGCGACCGGCCGCACCGGCAGCGCGAGCGTGCAGATCGTGGTCGGCAACACCGCACCCAAGGTCGTGATCGAACAACCGCGTGACGGCCAGCTGTTCAGCTTCGGCGATCCCGTGCCGTTCAAGGTGAAGGTCACCGACCCCGAGGACGGCCGCGCGATCGACTGCGCCAAGGTGAAGGTCACCTTCATCCTCGGCCACGACAGTCACGGCCACCCGCTCACCTCGGCGAACGGCTGCTCCGGCACCCTCCAGACCAGTGCCGACGGCGGCCACGACCAGGACGCCAACATCTTCGGAGTCCTCGACGCCGAGTACACCGACGGCGGAGGCGGCGGCCAGGCCCCGCTGACCACCCACGACCAGAACGTGCTCCAGCCCAAGCACCGCCAGGCCGAGCACTACGGCAAGGCCTCCGGCATCACCGTCCAGTCGAAGACCACCGCGCACGGCGGCAAGACCGTCGGTGACATCGACAACGGCGACTGGATCTCCTTCACGCCCTACTCCCTGAGCGACGCCAAGAAGATCACGGCACGCGTGTCCTCCGCCGGCGCGGGCGGCACCCTCGAGATCCGCGCGGGCTCCCCGACCGGCCGCACGCTGGGCCGGGCGACCGTACCGGTGACGGGCGGCTGGGACACCTTCCAGGACGTGAGCGCCGATCTCGCGCACGCCCCGCGCGGCACCACCACGCTCTACCTCGTCTTCAAGGGAAGCGGCACCGGAGCGCTCTACGACGTGGACGACTTCACCTTCACGACGAGCTGACGGGGGGTGGCGGTCATGCGCACATCGGTACGCATGCTGACCGTGGGTGCCGCTGCCGGCCTGCTCCTCGGCTGCGTGTCGGGACCGGCGGTGTCGAAGGGCGCGGACGGTGCCGACAGGAGTCGGGTCCTGGTCTTCTCGAAGACCGCGGGCTTCCGGCACGACTCGATCCCCGAGGGGATCGCGGCCGTACGGGAGCTCGGGGCCACAGGCGGGTTCGCGGTCGACGCCACGGAGGACGCGGGCGCCTTCACCGCGCGCAACCTGGCGCGGTACGACGCCGTCGTGTTCCTCTCGACGACCGGTGACGTCCTCGACACCACCCAACAGTCCGCCTTCGAGCGGTACATCAAGCGGGGCGGCGGCTATGTGGGCATCCACGCGGCCGCCGACACCGAGTACGACTGGGCCTTCTACGGCGGCCTCGCGGGCGCGTACTTCCAGTCGCACCCCGCGATCCAGCCCGCGACGGTCACTGTCGAGGACCGGTCCCACCCGGCGACCTCGGGGCTCCCGAGATCCTGGGAGCGCACGGACGAGTGGTACAACTACCGCTCGAATCCGCGCGACCGGGCCCACGTCCTCGCCTCGCTCGACGAGTCCTCGTACACCGGCGGCACGATGAACGGCGACCATCCGATCGCCTGGTGCCAGGAGTACCGGGGCGGCCGCGCCTTCTACACCGGGGGCGGCCACACCAAGGAGTCGTACGCCGAACCCGCCTTCCGGCAGCACCTGCTGGGCGGCATCCGGTACGCCATCGGCGCCGCCCAGGCCGACTGCCGCCCGGAGAACGGCTACCGGCCGCTCTTCGACGGCACGACCGAGTCGCTGACGGCGTGGAAACAGGCGGGCCCGGGCTCGTTCTCGCTGAGCGACGACGGCACGCTGACGTCGCACGGCGGCCTGGGGATGCTCTGGTACGCCGGCTCCGAGTTCGGCTCGTACTCGCTGAAGCTGGACTGGCAGGTGGCCGGGGACGACAACTCCGGAGTGTTCGTCGGGTTTCCGGAGTCCGAGGACCCCTGGTCGGCCGTCGACAACGGCTACGAGATCCAGATCGACGCGACCGACGCCCCCGACCGCACCACCGGGGCCGTGTACAGCTTCCAGTCCGCCGACGTGAAGAAGCGCGACCGTGCGCTGAACCCGCCGGGGGAGTGGAACACGTACGAGATCCGCGTGGAGGGCGAGCGCCTCCGCGTCTGGCTCAATGGCGTGAAGATCAACGATTTCACCAACACCGATCCGGTACGAAGCCTGCGCGACGGACACATCGGCCTCCAGAACCACGGAGCCGACGACCAGGTGTCCTTCCGCGACGTCCGGATCAAGGAACTGCCCACGAAGGGCGACTGACCGGCGGCGGGCGGGGGACGCCGGACCCCCGCCCGCCGTCTCGCCCACCTCGCTTCTCTCCTCTCTCCTCATCTCCTGTGTGGCTGACGTACGACAAGGAGGCTGCCCATGTCCCCCATGCCCGCGTCCCTTTCCGAACCTCGGGTGGGGGTGTGGCTGATCGGAGCCCGCGGCTCCGTCGCCACCACCGTCATCGCGGGCTGCGCGGCCCTCACCGCCGGCCTGCACCCCCCGACGGGCATGGTCACCGAGACATCCCTCTTCGCCGAGTGCGGCCTGCCCACCCTTTCCTCCCTCGTCTTCGGCGGCCACGACACCGTCGACTGCCCACTGCCGAAACGGGCCGAGGCCCTGGCCGCCGGTGGTGTGCTGCCTCCCGGCCTCCCCTCGGCGATCGCGGCCGAACTGGAGGCCGCCGACGCGGAGATCCGCCCCGGCGGCCCCGTCCCCGGCGACACACGGGACGACTCCGAACTCGTGGACGCCTTCGCGGCCGACCTGCGCGACTTCGTACGACGACGGGGCCTGACCCGTGCGGTCGTGCTGAACGTGGCCTCCACCGAACCCGCACCCGTGGGCTCCGCCCTGCCTCCGAGCTCGCTGTACGCGGCGGCAGCGCTGGCGGCCGGCTGCCCCTACGTGAACTTCACCCCGTCCACCGGCCTGCACCACCCGGCGCTGTCCTCGACGGCACGCGCCGGCGGCCTCCCGTACGCCGGCCGCGACGGCAAGACGGGCCAGACCCTGCTGCGGTCGGTGCTCGGCCCGATGTTCGCGCAGCGCGCGCTGGCGGTCCGCGCCTGGTCCGGCACCAACCTGCTCGGCGGCGGTGACGGCGCCTCCCTCGCCGACCCGGCCGCCGCCGCGGCCAAGAACGCCGGCAAGGAACGGGTCCTCGCGGACACCCTGGGCGGGGCCCCGCAAGGCGAGGTGCACATCGACGACGTACCGACCCTCGGCGACTGGAAGACCGCCTGGGACCACATCGCCTTCGACGGCTTCCTGGGCACCCGGATGATCCTGCAGACCACCTGGCAGGGCTGCGACTCCGCACTGGCGGCGCCCCTGGTCCTCGACCTCGCCCGCCTGGTGTCCCGCGCGCACGAGGCCGGACTCTCCGGCCCCCTGAGCGAACTCGGCTTCTACTTCAAGGACCCGGTGGGCGATGGGCCCGCGGCGCTGGGCGAGCAGTACGCGGCCCTGGCGGGGCTCGCGCGACGGCTCCGCGCACTCCCCGGGGAGACCCGATGACGCCGCGCTCACCCAGGCAGGACCGCCCGACCACGACGAGCCCGAGCCCGAGCCCGATTCCGAGCCCGGCGGCGAGTACGACGGCCAGAGCCTGGGCCGAACTCCTCCGCCTGCCCGCCCTGTTCACCGTCCCGGGCGACACCCTCGCCGGTGCCGCCACCACCGGCACCCGCCCCAACCCCCGCACCCTGCTGGCCATCGCCTCCTCCCTCTGTCTGTACGAGGCGGGCATGGCCCTCAACGACTGGGCCGACCAGACCGAGGACGCCCTCGAACGCCCACACCGCCCGCTGCCCTCCGGACGCATCCGACCGGCCGCGGCCCTCGCCGCCGCAGGCGCCCTCACGGCGACGGGCCTGGCCCTGGCAGCACGCGCCGGACGCCCCGCCCTCGCCGTCGCGGCCCCCCTCGCGGCCACCGTCTGGGCGTACGACCTCGCGCTCAAGCGAACCCCCGCCGGGCCGGCGGCGATGGCCACCGCCCGCGGCCTGGACCTGCTCCTCGGCGCGACGGCCACCGGCGGCAGCGCCCGTCCCGCCCTGCCCGCCGCCCTGACCCTGGCCACCCACACCCTCGCGGTGACCACGGTGTCCCGCGGTGAGACCCGGGGCGGTTCGCCGCTCGCACCGCTCGCCGCGCTCATCACGACGGGCACGCTCGCCTGGACGTTGACGAGAACTCCGGGGGCCCCGGGCACGGCCTCCTCCCGATACTCCGCCGCGGCCCCTTCACGGCACCCCGCCGCGGACGCCCTGCGCACCGCCCTCGCCGCCGCCTTCCTCACCACCTCGGGCCGCCCCCTCCTCCACGCCACCCTCAACCCCTCACCGCCGCTCACCCAGCGAGCGGTCGGCGGCGGAATCCGCGCCATGATCCCCCTCCAGGCCGCCCTCGCGGCCCGCTCAGGCGCCCTCGCCTCCGCCCTTCTCACGGCCGCCCTCGCCCCGGCGGCCCGCAGATTCGCGAGGAAGGTGAGCGTCACATGACCCCGGCCCCCCGCCGCACGAACCCCCGGCCCCACGCCACGAACGCCCACCCCCTCCGTTTCGGCTACGGCACCAACGGTCTCGCCGACCTCCGTCTCGACGACGCCCTCGCCCTCCTCGCGGACCTCGGCTACGACGGCGTCGGCCTGACCCTCGACCACATGCACCTGGACCCCCTCGCCCCGGACGTCGCCGCCCGCACCCGGAAGGTGGCCCGCAGGCTGGACACCCTCGGACTCGGCGTCACCGTCGAAACCGGCGCCCGCTATGTCCTCGACCCCCGCCGTAAGCACGGCCCCTCGCTCCTCGACCCGGACCCGGCCGACCGGGCCCGCCGCGTCGACCTGCTCATCCGCGCCGTCCGGATCGCCGCCGACCTCGGCGCCCACGCCGTCCACTGCTTCAGCGGCGTACTCCCGGCCAGCCCGGCCAGCCCGGCCAGCCCGGCCAGCCCGGCCAACCCGGCCAATCCGCCCAACCCGGCAAAACTGTCCAGCTCGGCCAACCCAGCCGACACGGCCAACCCAGCCGACACGGCCAACCCGGCCGACACAGCCGAGGAAACCGCCTGGAAGCGCCTCGCCGAGGCACTCACCCCCGTACTGGACGCGGCCACCCACGCCGGCATTCCGCTCGCCGTCGAACCCGAACCCGGCCATCTGCTCGCCACCCTCGCCGACTTCCACCACCTGCGCCGCCTCCTCGGCGACCCGCCCGCCCTCGGCCTCACCCTCGACATCGGCCACTGCCAGTGCCTGGAACCCCTGTCTCCCGTCGACTGCGTCCGCGCCGCCGCCCCCTGGCTGCGGCACGTCCAGATCGAGGACATGCGCCGCGGCCACCACGAACACCTCCCGTTCGGGGACGGGGAGATCGACTTCCCGCCCGTACTCGAAGCCCTGGCCGCCACCGGCTACCAGGCACTGACTGTCGTCGAACTGCCCCGCCACTCCCATGCGGGCCCCCACTTCGCCGCACAGTCCCTTCCGTTCCTCCACCGCGCGGCCCGGGCGATCCCCGCAGGCGCCGAAGGGAGCACCCCGTGAACCACCACCCGCACGCACCCCACGGCAGCACGGCCGGCCACCCGGCCGAACCCGCCCTCGCCGCCCTGCACACCCGCCTGAACACCTCCCTCGCCCCGGCCGCCCGCGCCTGGCTGGACCAGGCCCTCGACGAGGCCGCCGACCACCCCGGCACCCACGGACCCATCTCCGTCTGGGAGTTGCGCATCGCAGAGGCGGGCCGCCGCTGCGGCCCCGAGCACGCCGACGCCGCCCGCGTGCTCCTCCTGCACGCCGCCCGCGCCGACCCGGACGCACTCGCCCGCGTCTACCGGCAGGGCACGGCCGCCGAACGCCGGGCCGTCCTGCACGCCCTGCCCCACCTCGTGCCCGGCCCCGACGCGCTGCCCCTCGTCGAGGACGCCCTGCGCACCAACGACACCCGGCTCGTCGCCGCCGCCCTCGGCCCGTACGCCGCCCGCCACCTGGACGCCCACACCTGGCGGCACGCCGTCCTCAAGTGCCTGTTCACCGGCGTACCCGTGGACGTCGTGGCCGACCTGGAGCCGCGCGCCCACGCGGACGCCGAACTCGCCCGGATGCTCGGCGACTACGCGCGCGAACGCACCGCCGCGGACCGTCCCGTCCCCGAGGACCTGCACCGCGTGCTGGCCCTGACCGAGCCCACCGCCGCCCCCGCAGGCTCGTGCGGTACCTCCCGCACATCCGGCAAGGAGTCCTGATGCGCATCTTCGATCCCCACATCCACATGACGTCACGGACCACCGACGACTACGAGGCCATGCACACCGCCGGTGTCCGCGCCCTCGTCGAGCCCTCCTTCTGGCTCGGCCAGCCCCGCACCTCGGTCGCCTCCTTCCTCGACTACTTCGACTCCCTCCTCGGCTGGGAACCCTTCCGCGCCGCCCAGTACGGCATCGCCCACCACTGCGCGCTCGCCCTCAACCCCAAGGAGGCGAACGACCCCCGCTGCGTCCCCGTCCTCGACGAGCTGCCCCGCTATCTCGTCAAGGACCAGGTCGTGGCGGTGGGCGAGATCGGCTACGACTCGATGACCCCCGCCGAGGACACCGCCCTCGCCGCCCAGCTGCAGCTCGCCGCCGACCACGAGCTCCCCGCGCTCGTCCACACCCCGCACCGCGACAAGCAGGCCGGCCTGCGCCGCACCCTCGACGTCGTCCGGGAGTCCGCGCTGTCCCCGGACCACGTCCTGGTCGACCACCTCAACGAGAACACCGTCAAGGAGGCCAAGGACAGCGGCTGCTGGCTGGGCTTCTCCGTCTATCCCGACACCAAGATGGACGAGGAACGCATGGTCGCCGTCCTGACGGAGTACGGGCCGGAGCGGGTGCTGGTCAACTCGGCCGCGGACTGGGGCAGAAGCGACCCGCTCAAGACCCGCCGCGTGGCCGACGCCCTGCTGGCCGCCGGGTTCACCGACGACGACGTCGACCGGGTGCTGTGGCGCAACCCCGTCGCCTTCTACGGCCTCAGCGGACGGCTGAACCTCGACGTCACCACCCCCGACGTCACCCACGAAGGCAACTCCATCCTGCGCGGCGGGGAGTGAGCGATGCGCTTCCGCCACCCCGACGGCTCCACCGTCCACCTCGCCTACTGCACCAACGTCCACCCGGCCGAGACCCTCGACGGCGTCCTCGCCCAACTCCGCGACCACTGCGAACCCGTCCGCCGCCGCCTCGGCCGCGACCGCCTCGGCATCGGCCTGTGGCTGGCCAGGGACGCCGCCCACGCGCTGGTCACCGACCCCTCCGCGCTGCGCGGCCTGCGCACCGAACTCGAACGCCGCGGCCTCGAAGTCGTCACCCTCAACGGCTTCCCCTATGAAGGCTTCGGCGCCGAAGAGGTCAAGTACCGCGTCTACCAGCCGGACTGGGCCGACCCCGAACGCCTCGCCCACACCACCGACCTGGCCCGGGTCCTCGCCCAGCTCCTGCCCGACGACGTCACCGAAGGCAGCATCTCCACCCTGCCCCTCGCCTGGCGCACCGCCTACGACCAGGAGCGGGCGACGGCGGCGCACACCGCGCTGGCCACGCTCGCCGAACGCCTCGACGCCCTCCATGAACTCACCGGCCGCTCTCTGCGCATCGGCCTGGAACCGGAACCCGGCTGCACCGTCGAGACCACCCGCGACGCCCTTGCCCCACTCACCGCGATCGGTCACGACCGCATCGGCATCTGCGTCGACACCTGCCATCTCGCCACCTCCTTCGAAGACCCGCACACCGCCCTGGACGCGCTCACACAGGCCCACGTCCCCATCGTCAAATCCCAGCTCTCAGCCGCCCTGCACGCCGAACACCCCCATCTCCCCGAAGTCCGCACGGCCCTCGCCGCCTTCGACGAACCCCGCTTCCTGCACCAGACCCGCACCCTCACCGCCGCGGGCCTGCGCGGCACCGACGACCTCGGCGAGGCCCTCGCCGGTGATGCCCTGCCCGACGCCTCCCCGTGGCGCGCCCACTTCCACGTCCCGCTGCACGCGGCCCCCGCCGCACCCCTCACCTCCACGCTCCCCGTCCTGCGGGCCGCACTGACCCGCCTCGTCGGCGGCACACACCCCCTCACCCGCCACCTGGAGGTCGAGACCTACACCTGGCAGGCCCTCCCGCCGGAGCTGCGCCCCCGTGCCCGCGCCCAGCTCACCGACGGCATCGCCGCCGAACTCACCCTCGCCCGGGACCTGTTGACGGACCTCGGCCTCAAGGAGCTGCCGTGACCCCACCACCACAGGAGCCGGCCGGCCCCACTCCTCTCCTCGTCCTTGACGTCGTCGGCCTCACCCCCCGTCTCCTCGACCACATGCCCCACCTCAAGACACTCGGCCAGTCCGGCTTCCGCGCCCCGCTCGGCACCGTCCTGCCCGCCGTCACCTGCGCCGCCCAGTCCACCTTCCTCACAGGCACCCACCCTTCCGAGCACGGCATTGTCGGCAACGGCTGGTACTTCCGTGAGCTGGGCGACGTACTGCTGTGGCGGCAGCACAACGGCCTGGTGTCCGGCGACAAGCTGTGGGACGCCGCCCGGCGCGCGCATCCCGGCTACACGGTCGCCAATATCTGCTGGTGGTACGCCATGGGCGCCGACACCGACATCACCGTCACTCCCCGTCCCGTCTACTACGCCGACGGCCGCAAGGAACCCGACTGCTACACCAGGCCCCCGGCCCTGCACGACGAACTCACCCAGAAATTCGGCACGTTCCCCCTGTTCCACTTCTGGGGTCCGGGCGCCGACCTCGTCTCCAGCCGCTGGATCATCGACGCGACCCGCCACATCAACCGCACCCGCCGGCCGGACCTGACCCTCTGCTACCTCCCCCACCTCGACTACGACCTCCAGCGCTTCGGCCCCGACGACCCGCGCTCCTTCCAGGCTGCCGCGGACCTCGACGCGGCCATGGCCCCCCTCCTCGACGACGCGAAGGCGGAAGGCCGCACCGTCGTCGCGCTCTCCGAGTACGGCATCACCCGCGCGGACCGCCCCGTCGACATCAACCGCGCCCTGCGCCGCGCCGGACTCCTCGAAGTGCACACGCAGGACGGCATGGAGTACCTCGACCCGATGGCCTCCCGAGCCTTCGCGGTCGCCGATCACCAGATCGCCCATGTCTACGTGCGCCGCCCCGAGGACCTGGAGACCACCAAGGCAGCCCTCGCCGATCTGCCCGGCGTAGAACGGCTCCTCGACGACGAAGGCAAGAAGACCCATCACCTCGACCATCCGCGCTCCGGCGAACTCGTCGCCGTCGCGGAGCCGGACGCCTGGTTCACGTACTACTACTGGCTCGACGACGCCCGCGCGCCCGACTTCGCGCAGCTCGTCGAGATCCACCGCAAACCCGGCTACGACCCGGTCGAACTCTTCATGGATCCCCTCGACCCCTACGTCAAGGTGAAGGCGGCCACGGCACTGGCACGCAAGAAGCTCGGCCTGCGCTACCGCATGGCGGTCGTGCCGCTGGACCCCTCACCTATTCGCGGCAGCCACGGCCGCCTTCCCACGAGCGACGACGAAGGTCCGCTCATCATCTGCTCCACCCCCCACACCGCTCCCGGCCGCATCGCGGCCACCGAAGTGAAATCCCTGCTGCTCGATCTGGCCGGCCTCGCATGACGAGGCCGTAGGAGCCACGACCACCCGTCACGACCCGTCACGACCCGTCACGAGCAACTACGGAAAGTGAAGCACGCGCCACTGACAACGCGTCCGGCGAGCGCTTCGCACGCCTCTGACCTGCGCACGAGCAGCAGACCTACCCGGCATTCGACACCGCCGCACACCGATCCGAAAGAGAGAAACCGTGACCGCGTTCAACGACGAATCCGCCGCCGGCGACGCCCTGCGCCGCACTCTCGGCATCAACCGCCGCCGCTTCCTCAGCACCTGCACCGCCGTCGCGACCGCGGCGATCGCCGCACCCGTCCTCGGCGCCTCACCAGCCCTCGCCCAGGACCGGGACAGAGGCCACGGCCACGGCGGTGACATCCTCGTCCCCGCGAACAAGCGCGGCATCATCCTCTACACCGTCCGGGACGCCACGGGCCGCGACCCGCTCGCCACCGACCTGCCCTCCGGTTTCCGCGAGGTCTTCAAGCAGCTCTCGCGCTTCGGCTACCGGCAGGTGGAGTTCGCCGGATACGGCCAGCACGCCAACGCTCCCGGCGGCGCGAGCCTGGAGTCCGTACAGGGCGCCAAGCTGCTGCGTTCCTGGCTCGACGCGTACGGGCTGCGGGCGCAGGGCAACCACGGCTTCATACCCCCGTCCTGGCCCCTCACCACGGCCGACCTGGACACCTTCAAGAAGCACCTGGAGATCGCCAACATCCTCGGCATGGCGCACATGGGCACCGGTGGCGACCCCACCGGCAGTGCCTACCGCGCCGACTGGGACGTGGCCGCCGACAAGTGGAACGCGCTCGGGGAGATCGCCCACCGGGAGGGCATCAAGCTGTACACCCACAACCACGACGCGGCGTACGGCTTCCTGCTCGACGGGGGCCCGCTGGACGCCCAGGGCAACCCGACCCGCAGCTCCGGCATCCGCAAGCTGGAGTACTTCCTGAAGATCACCGACCCGAAGGTGGTCTGGCTGGAGATGGACATCTTCTGGGCGCACGTGGCCCAGTACAAGTTCCACACGTACACGGCCCACGACGGCTCCACCCAGGAGAAGGTGTTCGATCCCGCCGGGCTCGTCGTCCGCAACAACAATCGCTACCCGCTCTTCCACGCCAAGGACGGCGTCGTCAACACGACGAACGGCATGGGCTACGACATGGTGCCGTTCGGCACCGGCGTCATCGACTACACCACGTTCTTCTCGCGCGTCGGTGACCGGAACTACCACAACCCGATGGTCGAGCAGGACAACGCCCCGAGTGCCACGGACCCCGGGCAGTCACTCACGCACGCGAAGATCGGCTACGACAACCTCGCGGCCCTCCGCAAGCGGCGTCACTGACTTCGCGGCAGTGCACCGGGCGGCCCTCCCCACAACGCGCCACGTGGGGAGGGCCGCCCGATCCGTGCTCCGTGCCGTAGGAGAATCTCTCAACCCGTTGTCCAGGAGACTTCTCAGCCCGCGGGCTGCGGCTGAGGAGTGCGCACCTCGCTGTCGCGCCCCGGCTGCTTCAGCAGCAACGCGATCGCCGCCGCCAGCATCGAGATACCGCCGGCCAGCGCGTACGCGCCGTTGTAGCCCCAGGCCGCGACCACCATCGAGCCGAGACCGCCGCCGAACAGGCCGCTGATCAGCTTGCCGCTGTACACCAGGCCGTAGTTGGTGGCGTTGTAGTTCTCGCCGAAGTAGTCCGGGGTCAGAGCCGCGAACATCGGGTAGAACGCGCCGCCGCCGAACCCGGAGAGGAAGGCGAAGAACAGGAACAGCCACTCGCTCTTGATGTCACCGGCCCAGATCACGCCGAACTGCGCGAGCCCCAGCACGACGATGACGAACACCAGGGTCAGCTTGCGGCCCCAGGTGTCGGACAGCCAGCCCACCACCGCCCGGCCGATCCCGTTGATGACGGCCATGATGCCCATGGAGGACGCCGCCACCAGCGGACCGAAGCCCACCTCCTTGGCGAAGTCGACCTGGAAGGAGATTCCGAAGATCGACACGCCCGCCGTCATGACCAGCGTGATCCACATCAGGGGCAGCACACCTGTCCTGATGGCCTCCTTGGGCGTGTACTGCTTCACCGCGGGAGGGTTCTTCGCGAGGGCGGCGGAGGTCTTGCTGTTGCCGCCGTACGTCAGCGGGTCGATGTCCGCGGGCCACCAGTTCTTCGGCGGGTCCTTGAAGAAGAACGCGCAGGACAGCACGACGATCATCACGTAGCAGCCGATGAGGTCCAGGACGCGGTGGTAGTTCCCGGTGTCGAACGCGTAGTTGAAGATGAAGATGAACGGCAGGGAGCCGTACGCGAATCCGCCGTTGACGAACCCGGTCCGCGCGCCCCGGCGCTCGGGGAACCACTTGCCGACCATGTTGATACAGGTCGCGTAGACCAGGCCGGAGCCGAGGCCGCCGATGACGCCGAAGCCCAGGATGGCCAGGAGCACGTTGCTCAGGTGCGAGAGGGCCAGGAAGCCGATCACACACATGACCGCGCCGATGTACATGGCCCTGCGGGCGGTGAGAATGCCCCGCTCTCGCAGCCAGCCCGCCGGGAAAGCTATGCCGGCCTGGAAGAAGACCCAGACGCTCAATATCCAGAAGGTGTTGCTCTGCGTCCAGCCGTGGGCGTGGGACAGGGTGTCCTCGGCCGAGCCGTACGCGTATTCGAAGACGCTGATGGCCATCATGGCGATCCACGGCAGATACACCATGAACTTGCGGGAGTGGCCGAGGATGTCGCGGTCCGTCTCACCGATCCGGTAGACACGGCCCCGGGCGTCGGTGACTTCGCGGTACGAGCGGTTCGAGGCGCCGGCGGTGGCCGACGCGCCCTGGGTGGCGATGGGTTCTGTCGTCATGTCACGCCATCTCCTCGCCGAGCGGTTGCGGGTTGGGGACGATGCTCCGGGCCTTCGGCCGGTCCGGTGATTTGAGGAACAGCGCCAGTACGGCGGAGGCGAGGCCGATGGAGCCCGCGAGCACGAAGGCCCCGTGGTAGTCCCACGCGCCGACGACGACCGCGCCCATGCCCGAGCCCACGAGGCCCGAGATCAGCTTCGAGCTGTAGACCATTCCGTAGTTGGACGCGTTGTTGTTCTCGCCGAAGTAGTCCGCCGTCATGGCCGCGAACAGCGGGAAGATCGCCCCGCCGCCGAATCCGGAGACCATGGAGCAGAACAGGAAGAACGGCATGCTGCCCATCTGGCCGGAGACCAGCACCCCGAACTGGGCGGAGCCCAGCACCAGACAGACGATGATCAGTGTGTTGCGGCGTCCGAAGCGGTCGGAGATCCAGCCGATCACGCCGCGTCCCGTGCCGTTGACGATCGCCTTCAGGGACATCGCGGTGGCCACGATCCCGCCCGCGAACCCCATGTCCTTGCCGAACGGCACCTGGAAGGCGATGCCGAAGATGTTGATCCCGGCGGTGCACAGCAGACAGAACCACATCATCCAGAGAACGGGCGTACGGGCGGCCTCCTTGGGGGTGTACTGCTTCACGGCGGGCGGGTTCTTCTCCAGCGCCCGGCGGATCCTCGGGTCGTCGGACACCTTCAGCGGGTCCACGTGCGGGGGCCACCAGCCCTTGGGCGGGTCCTTGAAGAACCAGCCCGCGAAGGCGACCACGGCACAGCAGACCAGGCCCACCGTCACCAGGACGCCCTGGTAGTTCCCGAGGTCCATGTACGAGGTGAACAGGAAGACGAAGGGCACCGAGCCGTAGGCGAAACCGCCGTTGACCAGGCCCGTCTTGCCGCCCTTGCGCTCCGGATACCACTTGCCGACCATGTTCACGCAGGTCGCGTAGACCAGGCCGGCGCCGATCCCGCTGAACATGCCGAAGCCGATGTACGCGACGGTCACATGCGGCGCGAACGCCAGGGAGAGGTACCCCAGCACCGTGCCCAGCGCGCCGAGCATCATGGCGTACCGCGCGGGCAGCCGTCCGCTCTCACGCAGCTGCCCGGCCGGGAAGGCGACGGCGGCCTGGAAGAATATCCAGACGCCCATCAGCCAGAAGATGTGCCCACTGCCCCAGAGATGGGCGTCGTGCAGGGTGTCCTCGGCGGAGGTGAACGCGTACTCCGAGGAGCTGATGCCCATCATCCCCATCCAGGGGAAGAGCACCATGGTCCAGCGTGGTCGCCCCATGATGTCCCGATCGGTCTCACCGATGCGGTACAGGCGGCCGTTGCGATCCGTCACCTCCCTGAAGGGGACGGACGTCGATAGGTCGGTGGTTGTCATGTCGGTTCAGCACCCCTTGCGTCGAAAGATCTGGCCAGCGCCCCCTGTCCAAATGCCTTTCGTGTGCGCACGGGTCCTGGGGGCGGCCGACGCGCACCGTCCGCCGCCCCCGCCCTGGTTCACCTCATGAACCGCCCCCCAACAGGCCCGCCGCCCGCGCCCAGCGATACTTCGCACCGAGCACGTCCACCGGCTTCTCCGTCGTGTACGGGTACGCCACGACCCCCCGCTCGTACAGGTACTGGCAGGCCTCCTCGACCTCGACGTCACCCGCGAGCGACGCCACCACGGGCTTCTCGATGCCGCGCTCACGGAATTCGGCCACCACGCGCGCGGTGAGCTCGGCGAAGACCATGGGCGGGGTCACGATGGTGTGCCAGTAGCCGAGGACGAGCGCGTGGATGCGCGGGTCCTCCAGGCCCAGCCGGATCGTCGCCTCGTACGTCGACGGCGGCTCGCCCCCGGTGATGTCCACCGGGTTGCCCGCGGCCCCGAAGGGCGGGATGAAGGCCCTGAAGGACGCGTCCAGGTCCGGCGGGATCTCCATCAGGGACAGGCCGTTGTCCGTCACCGCGTCGGACAGGAGCACACCACTGCCGCCCGCGCCCGTGATGATGACGACGTTGTCCCCCTTGGGGGTGGGAAGCACCGGCAACGCGCGCGCGTACTCCAGCATTTCGTTCAGCCCGGGAGCCCTGATGACGCCGGCCTGCTTCAGGATGTCCTCGTACACGGCGTCGTCGCCCGCGAGCGCGCCCGTGTGCGAGCCGGCGGCCTTTGCCCCGGCGGCCGTACGCCCCGCCTTCAGGACGACGACCGGCTTCTTCGGGACCGTCGCGCGCGCCGCCGCCACGAAGGCGCGGCCGTCCTTCAGGTCCTCCAGATGCATCGCGATGCACTCGGTGTGCGGGTCCTCACCGAACCAGGTGAGCAGGTCGTCCTCGTCGAGGTCCGACTTGTTGCCGAGCCCGACGATCGCGGAAACACCCGTCTTCGTAGTGCGCGCGAAGCCCAGGATGGCCATTCCTATGCCACCGGACTGCGAGGTGAGCGCGACGCCGCCCTTCACGTCGTACGGTGTGCAGAACGTGGCACACAGGTCCTGCCACGTCGAGTAGTAGCCGTAGATGTTCGGCCCGAGCAGCCGGATGCCGTGCCGCTCGGCGATGGCCACGATCTCGTCCTGGAGCTCGTGCTCGCCGGTCTCCGCGAACCCGGAGGGGATCAGTACGGCGTTGGGGATCCCCTTGCGTCCCACCTCCTCCAGGGCCGAGGCCACGAACTTGGCGGGGATCGCGAAGACCGCCACATCCACCTCACCGGGAACGTCGGTGACACTCTTGTACGCCTTGCGGCCCTGAATGTCATCGGCCTTGGGGTTCACCGGGTGGATCTCGCCGGAGAAGCCCCCGTCGACGAGGTTGCGCATGACCGAATTGCCGATCTTGCCGCGCTCGTTGGAGGCACCGATCACGGCCACGGACGAGGGCTCCATCAGCCGCCGCATGGACGTGAGGATCTCCTCGCGCGTGTACTTGCGCCGCTCCTTGGGGACCGAGTCCGCGAGGATCACACGGATGTCCGCGGCGACCGCGCCGTCCGGAGTGGCGATCACCGGGTTGAGGTCCACCTCGGCGATCTCGGGGAAGTCCGCGACGAGTTCGGAGACCCGGCGGATCTGCTCGGCGATCGCCCACCGGTCCACCGGCGGGGCGCCACGCACCCCGCGCAGGATCTCGGCCGCCCTGATCGAGTCCAGCATCGACAGCGCCTCGTCGGCGTCCACGGGGGCGAGCCGGAAGGTGACGTCCTTCAGGACCTCCACCAGCACCCCGCCGAGCCCGAAGGCGACGACCTTCCCGAACGTAGGGTCGGTCACCGCGCCGACGATGACCTCCTGTCCCTGGGGGAGCAGTTCCTGGACCTGGATGCCTTCGATGCGGGCCTGCGGGTCGTAGGCCCGCGCGTTGTCGACGATCTTGTGGAAGGCGGCGCGTACGTCCGCCGCGCCCTCCACGCCCACGATCACCCCGCCGGCGTCGGTCTTGTGCAGGATGTCCGGCGAGACGATCTTCATCACGACGGGCCCGCCGAAGCGCGCCGCGTACGCCACCGCCTCGTCGACGTCCGTCGCCAGCTCCTCGCCCGGTACGGCGATCGCGTACGCGTCGGCGATCACCTTTCCCTCGGGCGCGGTGAGCGCGGTTCGCCCCTCGGCCCGCACGGCGTCGAGGAGCGTGCGCACCCTCAGCACCCGGTCTTCGGCCATCACTCAGATCACTCCGTTCGACTTGAGCAGGCGCAGCTCCTCGTCGCCGAGGCCGAGCTCGCCGATGTAGACCTCTTCGTTGTGCTCGCCGAGCAGCGGCGAACTGGTCACGTCCACGGGGGAGTCGGAGAGTTTCAGTGGGCTGCCCACGGTCACGAACTCGCCCCGCTCGGGGTGCGGCACCGTCACGACCATCTCGTTGGCCACCAGCGACTCGTCCTCGATGATCTCCTTGGTGGACAGGATCGGACCGCACGGGATGTTGTGGGCGTTGAGCTTCTCCAGCACCTCCCACTTGGGGAGCGTGGCCGACCATTCCTCGATGAGCTGGAACATCTTGGTGAGCTGTGGCAGCCGGGCCTCCGGGGTCGCCCACTCGGGGTCGTCCGCCAGCTCCGGCCGGCCGATGAGCTCGGTGATCGGCTTCCAGCCGACGGGCTGCACGATGACGTACACGTAGTCGTTGGGGCCGCCCGGCGCGCACTTGACCGCCCAGCCCGGCTGGCCGCCGCCGGACGCGTTGCCGGAGCGGGGAACCTCGAGGCCGAAGTCGTCGTTGGGATATTCAGCGAGCGGGCCATGTGTCAGTCGCTGCTGATCGCGCAACTTCACCCGGCAGAGGTTGAGCACGGCATGCTGCATGGCCACATTGACCCGCTGCCCGCGCCCGGTGTTCTCCCGCTGGTACAGCGCCGCGAGAATCCCCGCCACGGCGTGCACGCCCGTGCCCGAGTCGCCGATCTGGGCTCCCGTCGCCAGCGGCGGCCCGTCCTCGAAACCGGTGGTCGACATCGACCCGCCCATGGCCTGCGCGACGACCTCGTACGCCTTGAAGTTGGTGTACGGGCCGTCCCCGAACCCCTTGATGGAGGCATAGACGATCCGCGGATTGATCTCCTGGATGCGGTCCCAGGTGAAACCCATGCGGTCGACCGCGCCCGGTCCGAAGTTCTCGACCATGACGTCGGAGCGCCGGATCAGCTCGGCGAGGATCTCCTTGCCGCGCTCGGTCTTGGTGTTGAGGGTGATGCTCCGCTTGTTGCAGTTGAGCATCGTGAAGTAGAGGGAGTCGACGTCGGGGAGGTCGCGCAGTTGCTTGCGGGTGATGTCACCGGTCGGTGCCTCCAGCTTGACGACGTCCGCGCCCAGCCAGGCCAGCAGCTGCGTGGCGGACGGACCCGACTGGACGTGCGTCATGTCGAGGACACGGACGCCTTCGAGAGCCTTGGTCGACGTGCCTGCGATCGGGGTCATCGGGGTGATCGGGGTCATCGGGGGCACCTCACTTGTACATCGTCTGGTTCATGGTTCCGGGGGCGTACGCGTCCGGGTCGACCCAGACGTTGATCAGCGACGGCTTGCCCGACTCCCGGGCGCGCTGGAGCGCCGGGCCGATGTCGGCGGGATCGCGGACCTCCTCGCCGTAACCGCCCAGCATCTGCGCGAACTTGTCGTAGTGGACATCGCCGAGGGTGTTGCCGACCCGCTCGCGCTCCAGGCCGTACTTCTGGGCCTGGCCGTAACGGATCTGGTTCATGGAGGAGTTGTTGCCGACGATGCCGACGAAGGGGAGGTTGTAGCGGACGAGGGTCTCGAAGTCCCAGCCGGTGAGGGAGAAGGCGCCGTCCCCGAAGAGGGCGACGACCTCCTTGTCGGGCCGTGCCTGCTTGGCCGCGAGCACGAACGGGACGCCGACGCCGAGCGTGCCGAGCGGGCCAGGGTCCATCCAGTGCCCGGGGGACTTGGGCTGGACGACCTGCCCGGAGAAGGTGACGATGTCGCCGCCGTCCCCGATGTAGATCGAGTCCTCGGTGAGGAAGTCGTTGATCTCGCTGACCAGGCGGTACGGGTGGATCGGCGAGGCGTCCGACTTCAGGCTGGGCAGCCGCTTCTCGATGGCCGTCTGCTCGGCGGCCCGCAGTTCGTCCAGCCACTCCTTGCGCTTGGACGCGCCTCCGTTGAGACGCCCTGAGGCCGCTTCGGTGACCGACTTCAGGATCAGACCCGCGTCGCCGACGATTCCGAGGTCGATGTCCCGGTTCTTGCCGACGGTCCGGTAGTCGAGGTCGATCTGCACGACGGTCGCGTCCGGGGAGAGCCGCTTGCCGTAGCCCATGCGGAAGTCGAAGGGCGTACCCACGATGACGATGACATCGGCGTTGGAGAAGGCGTACCGGCGCGAGAGCTGGAAGTGGTGCGGGTCCCCGGGCGGCAGTGTGCCGCGCCCGGCGCCGTTCATGTACGCCGGGATGTTGAGGGTGCGGACGAGCTCGATGGCGGACGCGGTGCCGCGTGTCGTCCACACCTGGCTGCCCAGCAGGATCGCGGGCTTCTCGGCGTGGACGAGGAGGTCGGCGAGCTTCTCGATCGCCTCGGGGTCACCGGCCGAGCGGGTCGAGGCCCGGTAGTGGCCGGCGGCCGGGATCCGGGCCTTCTCCACCGGCACCCTGGCGTCCAGGACATCGCGCGGGATCTCCAGGAAGGAGGGGCCGGGCGCGCCGTGGAAGCACTCCCGGAACGCCATCGACACCATGTCGGCGGCGCGCGCCGTGTCCGGCACGGTCGCCGCGAACTTGGTGATCGGCGTCATCATGTCGACGTGCGGCAGGTCCTGCAGGGACCCCATCTTGTGCTGGGTGTGCGCCCCCTGGCCGCCGATGAGCAGCATCGGGGACTCGGCGCGGAAGGCGTTCGCGACGCCGGTCACGGCGTCGGTCGTACCGGGACCCGCCGTGACGACGGCGCATCCGGGCTTGCCGGTGATGCGTGCGTAGCCGTCGGCGGCGTGGGCGGCGACCTGTTCGTGACGGACGTCGACGACCTCTATGCCTTCGTCGACGCAGCCGTCGTAGATGTCGATGATGTGGCCGCCGCACAGGGTGTAGATGACCTCCACACCTTCTGCTTTGAGTGCTTTGGCGACCAGATGCCCACCGGAGATGGAGTCCTGGCTGATGTCGTCGGGCATGGCGAAGTCCTGTCCCTTCGTAGGGGGTTGGAACGCTCTCGCGGTACATTGCATACAGTCGACGAATACTGTATGAAGCTTGTTATCCCGCATCCGGTGGGTGGTGTCCAGGGGGCGTGCGGCATTTTCCGGGGGTCTGGGGGTCGCTCCCCGGACAGACACAGCAGTCAGGAGCCGGTGATGGACCTGTACGAGCACCAGGCAAGGGAACTCTTCGAGGAACACGGCATCTTGGTGCCGAGGGCCGAGGTCACGGACTCGCCCAAGGAAGCACGCGCGATCGCCCGTCGGCTCGGCGGCCGAGTCGTCGTAAAGGCCCAGGTGAAGACCGGTGGACGCGGCAAGGCGGGTGGCGTCAAACTCGCCGCCGACCCGGCCGCCGCCGAGCTCACGGCACGTCAGATGCTCGGCATGGACATCAAGGGCCACACGGTCGGCAAGGTGATGCTTGCCCAACCGGTCGACATCGAGAGCGAGTTCTACGTCAGTTACGTCCTCGACCGCGCCGCCGGACGCTTCCTCGCGATCGCGTCGGCCGAGGGCGGCATGGAGATCGAGGAGGTGGCCGCGCGCCGCCCGGAGGCGGTGGCGCGTGTCCTCATCGACCCGGCCGAGGGCGTCACCTCGGCGAAGGCGACCGAGATCGCCGAGGCCGCGGGGCTGCCCCCGGAGTCCGTCGACGTTCTCGTACGCCTCTGGGGGGTGCTGACCCGCGAGGACGCCGTGCTCGTCGAGGTGAACCCCCTCGTACGCACCGCCCGGGGACAGATCCTCGCTTTGGACGGCAAGGTCACCCTCGACGACAACGCCCGCTTCCGCCAGGCACGTTGGGGTGAGCAGGAGGCCGCGCACGACGACCCCCTCGAGGCGGCGGCCGCGGCCAAGGGCCTCAACTACGTCAAACTGGACGGCGAGGTCGGCATCATCGGCAACGGCGCGGGCCTCGTCATGTCGACGCTCGACGTGGTCGCGGGCTGCGGCGCACGCCCCGCCAACTTCCTCGACATCGGCGGCGGAGCCTCCGCCCAGATCATGGCCGACGGCCTCTCCGTGATCCTCTCCGACCCGGCCGTGAAATCCGTCTTCGTCAACGTCTTCGGCGGCATCACGGCCTGCGACGCGGTCGCCGACGGCATCGTGCGGGCGCTGGAGACCGTGCGGTTGACCAAACCCCTCGTGGTCCGCCTCGACGGCAACAACGCCGCCCGCGGCCGCGCCATCCTCGACGGCCGCGCGCACCCCCTGGTCCAGCAGGCCACCACCATGGACGACGCCGCACACCGCGCGGCCCGACTCGCCACCGCCGGCTGAAGGAGCAACAGGACATGGCCATCTTCCTCACCAAGGAGAGCAAGGTTCTCGTCCAGGGCATGACCGGTGGCGAGGGCATGAAGCACACCCGGCGGATGCTCGCCGCCGGCACGGACGTCGTCGGCGGGGTCAACCCGCGCAAGGCGGGCCGGACCGTCGACTTCGACGACCGGGCGGTGCCCGTCTTCGGCTCGGTGCGCGAGGGGATGGCGGCGACCGGCGCCGACGTCACCGTCGTGTTCGTACCGCCCGCGTTCGCCAAGGCCGCGGTGGCCGAGGCCGCCGACGCGGGCATCGGGCTCGCCGTCGTCATCACCGAGGGCATCCCCGTCCACGACTCCGTCGCCTTCCACGCGTACGCCGCCACGAAGGGCACCCGGGTCATCGGCCCCAACTGCCCGGGCCTGATCACTCCGGGGCAGTCGAACGCGGGCATCATCCCCGCCGACATCACCAAGCCTGGGCGCATCGGCCTGGTGTCCAAGTCGGGCACACTGACGTACCAACTCATGCACGAACTCCGCGACATCGGGTTCTCGACGTGCGTGGGCATCGGCGGCGACCCCGTCGTCGGCACCAGTCACATCGACTGCCTGGCCGCCTTCCAGGACGACCCCGACACCGAACTCGTCGTCCTCATCGGCGAGATCGGCGGCGACGCAGAGGAGCGGGCCGCCGCGTACGTCCGCGATCACGTCACCAAGCCCGTCGTCGCCTACATCGCCGGTTTCACCGCGCCCGAGGGCAAGACGATGGGCCACGCCGGCGCGATCGTCTCCGGCTCGTCGGGCACCGCACAGGCCAAGAAGAAGGCCCTCGAGGCGGCCGGAGTACGGGTGGGCGGCACACCGACCGAGACGGCCCGGCTGGTGCTGACCCGGTTGGAATCGGAGCGTGTCGCCGCACAGGGGTGAGATGAGACGTCACTCATAGTTGATGTGAGGTGACTGTCACGAGCGGAGCCTCCTCAGTACCTTCCTCCGTACGTACGCGACCACCCTTCGCATACGAACGCTTCCCTCCGTACGTACGCGACCACCCCTCGCGTACGAACCCCTCCCTCCGTGCGGACGCGACCACCGTCCTCCTCCGCACGGATGCGACCACTCCTCGTCCGGGCCCGTGCACCATGCAGCTCGGCAGGAGCCAGGCACCTCCCGCCCCCGACTGTGCACCGAGAGCGGAGACATCCGAATGGCATCCACCCTCAACACCCCCCTCGTCCTGAAGTCCGGTACGTCCTGGGACGACGCCTGGCAGCGCTGCCTCGCCGTCGCCCCCGAGGCGTTCCAGGAAGACCGCGTCCTCAATCTCTGGGACGCCTCCTGGCGGGCGGACGGCCGGGCACTGCCCGCCACCAGTCCGGTCGACGCAAGCCCCATCGCGGGCCCGCCCCGCCTGAACGCCGCAACCGCTCACCTGGCTGTACGGGCCTCACTCGACCAGCACCGGGCCTGGCGCCACGTCCCGCTCGCCGAGCGACGGGCGCGCGTCGCGGCCACCCTCGACGCCCTGACCGAGCACCGCGAGCTGCTCGCCCTCCTCCTCGTCTGGGAGATCGGCAAGCCCTGGCGGCTCGCGTTGGCCGACGTGGACCGGGCGATCGACGGCGTGCGCTGGTACGTCGACGGCATCGAGCCCATGGTGGACGGCCGGGCTCCGCTCGAGGGGCCCGTGTCCAACATCGCGAGCTGGAACTACCCGATGAGCGTGCTCGTTCACGCAATGCTGGTACAGGCATTGGCAGGGAACGCGGTCATCGCCAAGACCCCGACCGACGGCGGCGTCGCCTGCCTCACCCTGGCCGGCGCGCTCGCCGCACGCGAAGGGATCCCCGTCACCCTCGTCAGCGGCAGCGGAGGCGAGCTGTCGGAGGCGCTGGTCCGCGCGCCCGAGATCGGCTGTGTCTCCTTCGTCGGCGGCCGTGACACGGGCGCCGCGGTGGCCACCGCCGTCGCCGACCTCGGCAAGCGGCATGTACTCGAACAGGAAGGACTCAACACCTGGGGCATCTGGAACCACACGGACTGGGACGCACTGACGGCCGTCATCCCCAAGCTCTTCGACTACGGCAAGCAGCGTTGCACCGCCTACCCGCGCTTCGTCGTCCAGCGCTCGCTGTTCGACGAGTTCCTCGCCGCCTACCTCCCCGCCGTCCGCACCCTGCGGGTCGGTCACCCACTGGCCGTCGAGCACCCCGAAGACCCCTACCCCGCGCTGGACTTCGGGCCCGTCATCAACGCGGCCAAGGCGAAGGAGCTGCACGACCAGGTGGCGGAGGCCATCGACCGCGGCGCCGTCCCGCTGCACCGCGGCAGGCTGACCGACGCACGCTTCCTGCCCGGCCAGGACACCGCGGCGTACGTCCAACCGGTCACGCTCCTGAACCCGCCGCCGTCCTCACCGCTGCACCACGCGGAGCCCTTCGGCCCGGTCGACACCATCGTCCTGGTCGACACCGAGGCGGAGCTGCTCGCCGCGATGAACGCGTCGAACGGCGCGCTCGTCGCCACGCTGTCCACGGACGACGAGGCGACGTACGCCCGACTGGCCCCGCAGATCCGCGCGTTCAAGGTCGGCCGCGGCAAGCCCCGTTCCCGCGGCGACCGCGACGAGCTCTTCGGCGGCCTCGGCGCGTCCTGGCGCGGCGCCTTCGTCGGCGGCGAGCTGCTCGTGCGCGCCGTCACGCAGGGGCCGGTGGGGGAGCGGCTGCCGGGCAACTTCCCCGAGTACCAGCTCGTTCCGTGAGATGAGGGTGGGCGGTACCCGCTTCAGGGCGCCGCCCGCTCCCTTGGACTCGTGCGGACTCCTGCGATGATCTCGTCCACCAGCCAGCGGGCGACACCCGTCGGGTAGGGCTGGGGCAGACTGAGCACGACATGGTTCACCCCGATGCCGATGAGATCGGCGACGGTGGCGCGGGTGGCGGCAGGATCGTCGTACGAGACGACGACCTGTACGGAACGGGTGATCTCACGCGGATCGCGTCCGATGTCCGCGCAGTGCGCGTCCAGCACCCGACCGCGCTCGGCGACGAACTCGACGTCGTTGTGCGGCGGTCCGGGGACGTTCCAGATGTCGGCCTGCTCGGCGACGAGCCGCAGCAGTCGAGTTCCCCAGCCGCCGATCAGCAGGGGCGGCCCGGGCCGCTGCACCGGCTTGGGCTCGTTCCGCGTGCCACGCAGCCGGTAGTAACGCCCCTCGAAGTCGAAGGGGTCGTCCCGCGTCCACATCCGGCGCAGGATCTCGACCGTCTCGCCGAGCCGGGCGACCCCCTCGCCCGGCGGGACGAGGGAGAGCCCGTACGCCTCGTACTCGGCGATCGCCGGATTCTCGCCGGCGATCCCGCCCGCGCCGGGCGGCTGATGGGTGCCGCCGACACCGATGCCCATGACCAGCCGACCGCCGGAGATCACGTCCACGGTCGAGGCGATCTTCCCAAGGACGGCGGGCGGCCGGATGCGGTTGCTGGTGACGAGGAGCCCGAGTCGCAGCCGCTCGGTCTGGGCGGCCAGGGCGCTGAGCAGCGTCCAACTCTCATGGATCTGGCCGTCCTTGGGGCCACGGAGCGGAAGCAGATGGTCCCAGAGCCAGGCGTCCTCGATCTCGGGCAGGGCGTCGGCCTCCTGCCAGACACGGCGGATGTCGTCGTAGGAGACGTGCATGGGGGTGGTCTTGATGCCGAAGCGCACGCGTTGATCGCTCATATCGGTCAGCGTAGTAAATCATCAGCAGTCCTGACAATCAGTCTTGGGTACAGTTATGGGCATGACCGGTGAGCGCTCTTCTGTACCTCCCGTGCCCCTTGAGTCCCGGCTCGGCTATCTGTTCAAGCACGCCCAGCAGAGGCTGGCGCGGGCGTCCGCGGAAGCGCTGGCGCCC
Organism: Streptomyces sp. NPDC007896; assembly: GCF_042959425.1. Lineage (NCBI taxonomy): Bacteria > Bacillati > Actinomycetota > Actinomycetes > Kitasatosporales > Streptomycetaceae > Streptomyces > Streptomyces sp. NPDC007896. Next base: position 270,699 of record NZ_JBIBKX010000007.1, read on the forward strand.
TTCGGGATCGACGGGCATGAGCTCGCGGTGCTGGCGGTGCTCGCCGCCGAGTACCCGTTGTCGCAGGTCGAGGTGGCCGGACGGCTCGGCGTCGACCGCACCACGATGGTGGCGCTCGTCGACGGTCTGGAGGACCAGGGGCTGGTCGAGCGGCGCCGCAGTCCGCAGGACCGACGCAAGAACATCGTGGAACTGACGCCCGTGGGCCGGGACTGCCTCGACCGGGCCGAGCGTGCGCGCCGGGCGATGGAGCGCCGCTTCCTCGCCCCGCTGGACGAGGAGGTGGCGGCCACGCTCGTGCGGGCCCTGCAGATCCTGGTGGTGGAGGAGCGTCAGGTCACGGAGTGACGGCGCAGGTCTGGTCTCACGGAGTTTGTGTGCGCCACCGTCACCGAGGTGCCGTCCGCGGTCACCTCCGCGACATCCGGTAGCCGCCCGATTGCGCACCGTGAGCACCCTGATTGCCTCCGCGCAGGTGCTCCCGCGACCCGGATATGCAGGTGAAAGGCACTGCGAAACCTTGGTATTGTTGTCCATGTCGCCGCGGGGAACACCTCCGGCCAGGCGGCAGACACCTAGTCCGGGTGGCGGAATGGCAGACGCGCTAGCTTGAGGTGCTAGTGCCCTTTATCGGGCGTGGGGGTTCAAGTCCCCCCTCGGACACACATGGGACCTTCACGAGATCGTCCCCAGTACGTTCGCGAATTGCCGGTTGAGTCATATGGCTCACCGGTTTTTCGTCGTTCCTGGGGCCTTCGGGTCGCGTGATCGGCTCGGTGAGGGGGCGGTGCGGTGGCGGTTCGGGTGCTGCGCGTCTCACCTGCGGAAACAGGACATGCCTGCGCGACGGTTCGTGGCCGTTGCGCAGGCAAGTGGGGCTTTCCACAACCACGCTTCTTCCATCCCAGTACCAAGCGGGACTGGCGGGCGATGGGCGCACAGTACTGGTGTCGAACAGCCCACCGGTCCGCCGACATCGGTCGTCTGTTGGGCGACGTGACGCAATCGCGGTCCCACACGCGGCGAGGGCTGCTCGAGCACCCTGACGCCGCAGGCGGCGGGCGACACGGTGTCGCCCGCCGCCTGGCGGAAGGGATTCAGGTCCAGATGCTTGGGGAGTGACGTGGCGTCAGCCGGTCGCGCTGCCCGCGACCCACTCGCTCCACGGCATGTTCCAGTCGCTGAGGCCGTTGTCGGGGGCCAACATGGTCTTGTCTTCGGAGTTCTTGACGATCACGACGTCACCGATCATCGAGTTGTCGAAGAACCATGCGGCGGGCTGCTTGCCGTCGCCGCCGCCCTTGACGTCCTTGAGGCCCACGCAGCCGTGGCTGGTGTTGACCTTGCCGAAGACCGCGTCGGCACCCCAGTAGTTGCCGTGGATGAAGGTGCCCGAGGCGGTCAGGCGCATGGCGTGCGGTACGGCCTCGATGTCGTAGGAGGGCTTGCCGTCCTTCTTCGTGAGGCCGACGGTCGCACCGTTCATGTGGATCTGCCTGAACTTCTCGGAGATGACCATCTGACCGTTGTACGTCGGGTGCTCGGTGCTGCCGGACGAGATCGGGATGGTCTTGATCGTCTTGCCGTCCCGTACGACGGTCATCTGCTTCGTCTTGGCGTCGACCGTGCTGATCTGGCTCCGGCCGATCTTGAACGTGACCGTCTTCTGGATGCCGTGGAGGTTGAGCGTGACGGTGACGGTGGAGCCGGGCTTCCAGTATTTCTTGGGGCGGAAGTCCAGGCGGTCGTCGTTGAACCAGTGGCCGACGACCTGCTGGCCGCTGCTGGAGCTGACCTGGATCTTCGACTCCACGACGGCCTTGTTGCTGATCGCCTTGTCGAAGTTGACCGTCACCGGCATGCCCACGCCGACGGTCGAGCCGTCCTCGGGGGAGAGGTGCCCGATGAAGTTGTTCGCCGGGGAGACCGTGGTCATCGTGGCGTTGCCGGTGACGGAGCGGCCCTTGGCGTCCTTGGCCTCCGCGGCGACCTGATACTTGGTGGCCCGCTCCAGCCGGCCGTTCGGCTTCCAGGATGTGCCGTCGGCGGACAGGGTGCCCGGAACCTCGGCACCGGTCGCGACGGCGGTCATGGTCACCTTGGTGAGCTTGCCGTTGCTGACGGTGACCTTGACGGAGTCGTTGATCCCGACGGCGTAGGCACCTTGCTTGGGCGTGATCATTATTCGGGCGTCGGAAGCCTCCGGGGTGGCCGCCTGATCCGCCCGCGCCTGCGGTTTCGGGTGATTCCCGGCATCGTTACCGCTGGTAGCAGCGTTGCTGGTACCGCCGAGGGCGGTGAGTGAGAGCACACCGCCGAGTACGCCGACCGCAGCCACCAGCCGGGTGCGTCCTTTATGTGCCGTTATCAAACGCTTCTCCCGTGTCACTGGTCGTTGAATCCCTGGAGCTGGATGCCGAGGGTGTGTAGCTAGCTATAAAACTACTTATATGGGCTCATCTGTCCTTAAATGAGCAAACTGTGGTGAAGGCCACGCGCCGTCGAGTGCGTCGCCGAGGTCCTGCTCGACTGACGGATGGCGCGTAGTCGATCCTGTGGGGCTCGGAAAGTCATCGCTGCAGCTCAAGCGGCATATCTGTACTCGTTGATGACTCCGCCGAGGACGCGGGTGCGTAGGAGCCTTCGTGGGTGGGGGCGTGCCCGATAGCGGGCTGGTCCTGAGCCTCGGGGGTTGTACCACTCGAAAATACGATTCGATGCTGTGCGCTGCGGCGATGCCATTCGGTCAGGCAGCGTGTCGGTACTCATTGATCAGGCCGCCGAGGACGGGCCGTCGTCGGATCCGATGCGCGTGGAGGTCGATGACGGTGGCCGGGGCGGGTGGTGCAGTGCTGTCCGGGGACAGTTGTTGCCTAGCCTGATGGGGACGATGCTGGTTGTAGTGCCGGATGTACTCGGCTAGGACTGCTTGGGCGTGGGTCTCGTTGTGGATCAGGATCCGGTCGAGGACTTCGCGGCGTAGGGTGCCCACGGCTCGCTCACAGGTCGCGTTCGCTCTCGGTGCCCGAAGTGGGCTGAGAGGACCTTTACGGCGTCGGCCTCGAAGACCGCGTCGAAGGCATCGGTGTATTTGCTGTCCCGGTCCCTGATGAGGAAGCGCGGAGAGTCCATGCGGCACCCCGACGTCATGGCGAGATTCCTGGCCTGTTGGACCGTCCGCTGGGCGGTGGGGTGGGTGGTGACCCCGGCGAGGTGGAGGCGGCGGGTGCCGTGCTCGATGAAGACCAGGGCGTACAGGCGCTTGAGCGAGATGGTCTCGAGGTGGAGGAAGTCGGCTGCGATGATGCCGTGGGCCTGGGCGGTGAGGAACTGCCGCCAGGTCGGGCCGGAGCGCTGCGGGGCGGGGGCGATGCCCGCGGCGTGCAGGATCAGCCAGACCGTGGACGGGGCGATCGAGTAGCCAAGGCGCGCGAGTTCGCCCCTGTATGCGCCGGTGGCCGCAGGTACTGTTCTCCTTGGCCAGGCACAGGACGAGTTGCTTGACGGTGGGTGTGGTGGACGGTCTGCCGGGGCGGCCTCTCGGTGGGGCAGGCGCTGACGCATCTCCGGCAGGTGTCAGAACACTCCGCCCATGCGACCTGAATCCCGGGCGGCGCTTTGCCTCACCTGGCTATGTGCCTCACCTGTCGGTGATCTCGGAGAGCCAGGCCGTGTCCTCCGGGCCCGGCGCTTCGGGGCCGGGCGCGGGCAGCCGACGGACCTCGCCCGTGCGCAGGGCGACCGTGGCCCGTGGCCGCATCGGCCCGTCGCCCCTGCGTGAGAGCAGGACGAGTTCCCAGACTGTCGCTGTCATTGCGTCGAGCCGCGTGGCGCAGTCGGCGGTGACTTGCCGCGGATCCCGGGTCCGGCCCAGGGACAGATGTGGGGTGAAGTTCTTGGCGGGCCCACGACAGCGCGGGAACCGCTGCCGCAGTAGGCGGTGCAGGTCCGCCCACGGCGTCTTGCCGGCCGCCGTCGGGTCGAGCCACACGGTGAAGTACGCCCTGTGCCGGAAGGTGCGCACCCCGTCCAGCCGGGCGGTGAACACCGGCGTCTCGGCCGTCGCCGCGGCGAGCAGCGGGGCCGCCCGCTCGAAGTCCGACTCCGGCACGAAGCCGAAGAGCACATTGACGTGCGGCGGCCAGCGGTGGATCTGCGGATCGTAGTCCTGGCGGATGTCCTGGATCGGCGGCCACAGCTCCGCAGGCGGGATCCAGGCCACCGCCGTGCGGGCCGTCGGGGACACGTCGAGGGCGTCGGCGGGCTCGCCCCTGCCGGAGCTCGTGTCGAAGCTCAGGTCCGCTTGCGGGTCCCGCACTCGGCCGGCGCCCGACGCGTCGAAGCGGTCCACACCCGTGGCCCGGTCCCAGACCACATCGCCGTCCGCCTCGATGAACATCACCCGGTGCCACGGGATGTCGCCCCCGGGCACGAAGGACGACAGCGGGATGCGTTTGAGGGCATCCCCGCGCTGGCTGATCCCCAGCACGAACCGGGCCGGGTCGAACCGCGAGTCCCAGCGGACCCGGTGATAGATCTCGTCGCTGGTCCGCATCACGCCTCCTCTTCCCGCCTTCACACCTTCTCTTCTCCTCCAGGGTGCCGCGCACCCGGCCTTCTACGGTTGTTCCGCTCGCACCGCGACGCATCAGGTGCGGTGCGCCTGACGGGGGACGGCAGGGAGAGCCGGTGTGCCCGTGCGGTGAGCACCCGCGGCAGCACTGCCGCACCTCTTCTCGGCGTCCTGTCGGTTCTGGGACCGGCTTGTTCGTCACGGCCGGTAGCGTGGGCAACGAGACAGAGCCCTGCGAAAGACAAGAGCGGGAAACCATGCGGATGATCTTCAATCCCGCTGAGGAGAACGAGTACGAGGCGGTTTGTGGTCTTCTTGTCCACCGGTTCGAACAGTGGGCCTGGGAGAACGGGATCCACGCCGATCCGTTCGTCGTCGAAGCCGCGCTGGACTACCGCCATCTCGGTACGCCGGACGGCAGGCTGGGACTGTGGGACCAGCGGCACATCGAGGAGTTCCTGCTCGACTGGGTTCCGCGGACGGTGACCGTACTTCCCGACGAGGAACCCGCCGATGCGCCGGGCACTCTGCGGTGCCTGCTGCGGTATCTGGACGCCGTCCATCTTGCCGATCCCCGAGGGGCGTCCCTGCCCGAGGTGCTGGAGGCCGTCGACGCGGCGGCGCCCCACTACGCGGAGGCGATGGCCGACCGCAGCCTCTGGGGCCTGGCGAAGTTCTGGATCACTACCGCCGCGGAGCAGGGCGTCGACGTCCACGACGAGCAGGCGTTGCAGGACTTCGTGGGGCGGGCACAGGGTGGCGAGGTGCCCTACGACCCGGAGGTGCTTCAGACCATCGTCGAGCGGCACATGCGGAGTTCCGGGCCCGTACGGTCCGAGCCTCAGCTCCCGGTCGCGCTCCCGGGCGACGACGTCCTGCGGGAGCAGGCCGGCCGGTCACCGGTCCTGCGGCAGCTGCGCGAGCTGGCCGAGTGGGCGGGGCGCGACCGCAGAACGCTCACCGGTTCCGGCAGGCTGCGTCTGTCGGATGCCCGGGAACTCGTAGAGCGGCTGGACACCGGAGATGACACGGACTCGGTCCGCTCGTCCGCGGACCTGCCGCGCCTGAACCTCCTTGTGGAGTGGGCGAAGACAGCCAGGCTGATACGAGTCGTCAAGGGGAGGCTGTACGCGGTGGCCAAGGCCGAGCCTGTGCTGAACGACCCGCTTGCACTGTGGCGGCGCGCGTTCGACGCGTTCCGCGAGCTGCCCAGCCCAGTGAGGGACGGGCGCGGCGGCAGGTACGGAGAATCCGTGCTGTTCGACGAGTACGACATGTACGGCGTCGTCCTGCCCGACGTACTGGCAACCCTCTACAGCCTGCCGTACCCGATGCCCTGGCCCGGGCTGCGGGACACCGTCCCCCTCGCCTACCGCTCAAGTTCCCTGCTCGAGGTCTTCGCCACGGACTCCATCGGGTTCGGACAGGCGGATGACGATCTGCGCACCGTGCTGAGTGTTTTGGAGGACCTGGGGGCGATCGAGTGCCACCAGGGGATGGGCGACCCTGTCTTTGCGGATCTGGCGATGAGCGAGAACGACCTGGACGACGCCCTGCTGGACGAGACCCTGTCGGGTGACGCCGTGTTGGACGGCGCCCCGCCCGATGACGCCCTGTTGAGTGGCGCTCTGCTGGATGACGAGGCCAGCCAGCGGGCCCGGAAACTGAAGTCCGAACTGAGCTCGGGCCCGGTCGAGTTGATCCGTCTCACTGACCTCGGAACGGACTCCGTGCGCCGTCGGCTGCTGGCCGAAGGCCGGGATGCACCCCTGATCGGCGAGCTTGCCCAGGCCTCGCCGGCCGGTTTGCTGGGCGTCCTCGCCGATCACTACGATCCGGAGTCCGCCCGGGTGGAGCTCGCCGCGTGGATGGCCGTCCACGGCGACCGGTCCGCGGCGCTGGAGCAGCTCGTCCACGCGGTGCGGACCATGCCGTTCCGTACCCGGGCCGAGGCCATGCTGGACGTCCTCGTCTCATTGCTCGACGACGGGGAGCTCCTGCTGCGAAGCCTGCGTTCGGACTCCTCGCTGGCTCCCACCGCGCTGAGCCTCCTGGCCCGCCGGGAGATTCTCACCCCCGAGGACCTCACGGAGCCGGAAAGCCTGCTCATGGTCGCTGAGAGCCTGTTGCAGCTCTGTGAGGCGACCGGTGCCGACGGGGTGAGGGAGGTACTACGCCAACAGGGTCGCGAGGCCGAAGAGGCCCTCCGGGCGGCTCTGGCCTCCGGTCACCCGGACCGGGAGGGCCTCGCGGACCTTCAGGCCCTCGCCGAGTGTGTGCCCCGGGAGCGCGAAACCCACGTCGGCCTTGTTCAGCAGCGCGGCCACCGAGAGAACGGTGGACGGGGCGGCAAACGGCGCCGCTGAGGACTTGGCGCTTCCTGGCGCTCAAGGGCGACGCCGGCGGCCGCGTGACCGTATGACAGGTATGCCGGCGGCCTTGAGGGACTCCGCCTGTGGGGCTCGGGATCCGGCATGGCTGACTACCCCCCGCCCGTCGGTGTGCACGACGAGCCGGGGACGTGACCCGGCAGTGTGCATGGAGAACAGCACCGCGAGCTGAGTCGAATCTTCGAGCGGCACACGGTCGGCCTATGCTTGCCGCCATGAGCCGTTGGGCGGAATTGACCGGGGGGACGTCCGGGCAGGACTACGCTGCGCGGTTCGCGGTCCTGGCCGATAGCGGGAAGGACATGCACGGTGAGGCGCGGTTCTGTACGGCGCTCGTGCCTGCCGGAGCGCGGGTGCTGGACGCCGGGTGCGGTACCGGACGGATCATGATCCGGCTCGCGGAGCAAGGGTACGACTGTGTCGGGGTGGATCTTGATCCGTCCATGCTGGCAGTGGCGCAGAAGGAGGCGCCGGGACTGCCTTGGTTCCAGGTCGATTTGGCCAAGTTCGACCCGGCCCTGCTCGGCATCGCCGCGGACTTCGATCTCGTGGTCGCCGCAGGCAACGTTTTCCCGCTGCTCGCTGCTGGCACCGAGGCCACGGTGGTCGAGCGCCTGGCCGCGGCCCTGCGCCCGGGCGGTCTGATCGTCGCCGGCTTCGGCCTGGACGAGGCCCACCTGCCGGTGCCGCCCAGCATCACGCTGCCAGAGTACGACGACTGCTGTGCCGCGGCCGGCCTCACCTTCGCCGACCGCTTCGCCACCTGGGACGCCGACCCTTACGATGGCGGCGGCTATGCCGTCAGCGTCCACCGCCGGTGAGGTTCTGCGGGACATCTTGATCACCCGCGCGCCCGCCGTGCGGCCGGCGGTTTCTCCGAGTAGTGCGCGAACAGCCACTCGGGCGGTGGCAACCAGTTCTCACGAGGAGTTGGTGGGGTGGGCCGGCAGCCGTTCGTGCAGCAGGCCGAGCGCCCACTGAATGGTCTGTGGACTTCCGTTGCGGGTGGCGGTGGCCTGCAGCGGATGGAAGACCGCGTGTGCGGGGGTGCGCTCGAAGTCCGCGCGGCGCACGGCGAGTGCCTCCGCTGCGTTGCCCGCCCGTGTGAGCAGGTCCACCAGGGCATCGCGCAGCGGCGGCAGGTAAGGGCTGGTGGGGTGGGCGGCCAGACCGCGGCGCGCCCAGACGGTCGCCTCCTCGGTGCGGGCAGCGTCCCGCAGCGCCTCGGTGATCTTCAGATACTGGCCCGGGGTGCGCAGGTCGCGCGCCACCACACCGATGTACCGGTCCGTGTCGCCGACGTTCGCGGCCAGCTGTTCACGCAGATCCTGAATGTGCAAAGCGGCCCCGTACCGGTCCTCATCCGTAAGGCCGGACGCCCGGTCCTCGACCAGGTCAGCGAGGTGCGCCAGTCCGACAGGCCCGAGGCCGGCAGCGAAATCCGCCACCTGGAGGTCGGGCCGGCCGGGCCCGTCGAAGGTGGTCTTGTCGATCCACGTGGCCAACGTCTGCGGACGCCTCGGCGGCGCAGCACATACGGCCTTGGCGTAGAGGGCCGTCAACGCACGCAACGCGTCGCCCACAGTGCCGCCGGAGTCATCCAGGTACATCAACGCCTTCGCCACCCGGTCCACCGCGGTGCGCAGTTCCGGCGCCACCTGGTCCGCCAGCCCGCCGTCCAGCAGCCGCTCGGCCGCTTCGTGGACGGCCCGGGCCGCATCCACGTATTCGCCGTCCCCGGCGCAGGAGCCGCGGCGCCTGTCCCGGCGCAGCCCGTCCACCGGCTCGGCCAGCTCCTCAACCTCGCTCATCCGGACATCCCATCAAACCGCCGCGCAGGTAGGCTGCCGGGCCGTGAGCGAGTACCAGTACTACGAGTTCCTGGCCGTCGACCGCCCGCTGACCAAGGCCGAGATCGCCCAGGTAAGAGCGCTGTCTACGCGGGCCCGGATCACCTCCACCAGCTTCGTCAACGAATATCACTGGGGTGACTTCCACGGCGATCCCACCAAGCTCGCCGAGCAGCTTTACGACGCCCACCTGTACTACGCGAACTGGGGCAGCCGCCGTCTACTGCTGCGTATCCCCGCCTCCGTGCTCCCGGCCAAGATCGCGCAGGGCTACGCGCTTCAGGAGACACGCGCGGTGTGGACGCGCGGCGGCCATACCCTGCTGGACTTCTCCCTGAGCGCCGAGGACGGCGGCGAGTGGGATTTCGAGACCTCCTTCGAGCTCGCCTCGTTCGCCGGGCTCCGCGCCGAGCTCGCGGCTGGGGACCTTCGCCCGTTGTACCTGGGCTGGCCGCCGTCGCCGTCCGGGAGCTCGCGGACGATGACGAAGAGGAGTACCAGCGCGAAACGGAGCCATCCGTCCCCGCCGGGCTGGCCGAACTGACCGGGCCGCAGCGGGGCCCTCGCGGACTTCCTGCGCGTCCCGCAGGACCTGCTCGCCGTCGCAGCGTCCGACAGCGCTCCGGCCACCGAGTCGGCGGCCGCCCCGGACAGGCTCGCCGCCTTCATCGCCGGACTTCCGGCGCCCGAGAAGGACACCCTGCTGCTCCAGGCAGCCCTCGGCACAGCCCCCCCCAGCTCGGCCCCGGACTCCTGGCCCGCTTCCGGCAATCCCTACGCACCAGCGAGGGCGGCCCCGGGGTACGCCGCAGCGCGGCCCAGCTCCTGGACGCGGCCCACCGTCACCGCACCGTGCGCGCCCAGCGGGAGCGCGCCGCACGCGGGGCGGCGGAGCAAGCGCGAGTACGGGCGGTCGCCGAGGCCCGCGACGCGCGCCTGGACCACTTGGCCCGCGACCAGGCGACCGCCTGGCGAGCCGTCGACGACCTCATTGCCCAGCGCAAACCGGCCGCCTACGATCAGGCCGTCGCGCTGCTCAGTGACCTGCGCGCACTCCACGCACGTCAGGGCAGCGCCGTCGACTTCGACCGCAGATCCGGCGAACTGCGCACCGCCCACCGAGGAAAGCCCTCGCTCATGCGCCGATTCGACGACCTGGGCTTCCCCCACCCCTGACCGTCCGGCCGGGCGAGCCGAGCCAAGGCGCCTTCATACGTGGGTGTGCGCCGAAGCCACCCACTGGGCCGGGCGGCTTCGGCACGGAGTTGGGGACGGCCAGAGGCGGGCGCGTGCGGCACGTCCAGGCACAGCCCGACCGCAGCGCGGCGATGTCGGCCGTCGATACCACATGGCCCGTCCTGGTGTCAGGCCGGTAAATGAAAGGGGAGTTGGGCTGCCGGTCCTCGGTAGGGTCGCGGTATGAGCAGAGCATCCCCACCGCCAGTCCGAGCCGTCGACTCCCCGTACGAGCAGTTCCTCGCGACGGTGGGCAGGCAGCCGACGGCGGCGCAGTGTGAACAGTGGGCCGACGAGCACCCCGGGGATCCGGACCAGGGCCGCGCCCCGGTGCACGCCGGATGGCTGACCGCCCGCGGCAAGCAGCACCAGGGCGACGACGCAAAGGCGCTGGAGCTGTTCACTCGGGCGACGAAACTCAGCGGCGCGGCCGGCCGACAGGCGCAGGTCGGGGTGGTGGCGACGCTCTACGCGCAGGACCGCGAGCGGGACGCTGAACAGGCCGAGCAAGCCCTACGCGAGGAGCTGACCGAGCAGCCCGATGAGGCCGTGCCCGACCTGCAGGTCTTCGACGACATGGTCGACATGCTCGGGGAGATCGGCAGGTCCGAACGGGCCCTTGACTGGTGTCTGGCCGCCCTGGCACATCCCGCAGCGCGGGAGAACGAGGGGACCGTTGGTGGCGAGGCCGCCCGACTGCGCCGCGGGCTGCGCATCAGCCGGGCTCTCCTGCGCCGGGACCTCGGTCTGGAGCCGACCGACGACGACCTGGCCGCCGAATCCGAGGCTGACGCCGAACTACGGGAATTCGGCGAAGAGTTGGACCGGGCACTGAGTGGGCTGCCGTCGGGGAGGCCGGTGGAGGTGCCCGAGGACACAGCGGCCTTCGACGGGATCGGGCTGCGCTGGGTACGCGAGGACTTCGCCGCGGTACGCACCCGCTGGCCCGAGTCGACCCCCTCCTACGGGGACGACTACACCGCCTACATACAGCGGCTGCAGACCGACGCGCGCACCTACGCGGAGGCCGGCGCCGCCCGGGTGCACATCGTCAGCGCCACCCTGGCCGCGTGCGAGGAGTTCGCCGTCCGTGAAGGGCGCGATGCCGACAACCCGGACACCCGTCGCGCGTTCAGCAGGCATGTGGTGCGCGCGCACCCGGACGAGTCGCCGGCCTGGCCCCCGCCGCGGAACGGGCCATGCTGGTGCGACTCGGGCCGAAAATACAAGAAGTGCTGCGGCGCCCCGGCCAGGAACTGATCTCGCAGGGAAGGACCACACAGTGGAGGGTCTGTCGGACCAGGACCTCGACGCCATGATCGCCGAGGCGCTCGTTGACGCCTACGGCGAGGACGAGGAACTGGTCGGCTTCCATGCCGTGCTCAGCGACCGCGTTACCGTGCCCTTCACCACCGAAGTGTTGGGAGTCGACGTCATCGTCGAGGAGATCGACCTGCGACCAGGCAGCGGGGTGGTGGCGATCTGCCGCCGCGGACGGATCCTCCAACCCATAGGTCTGCGAGACCTCCCGCTGCCCGACCCTCCGCCCGAGGGCGCCGAATGGATCGAAGCTTTCCGCCACTGGGCCCTGTGAAGCCCTTCGGCGAAAAGCGTCCCGAAGAGGGAGGGATGCGTGCTCCGGAATCAACAGGGCCCTTGACCCTGTCTCAGCGCCGCAGGTGCCCCAGGACGGATCGCACCGCTTGCTCCACGGCGTCGCACGCCTGCTCGGTACGGTCGATGGTCTCGAAACCATGGTGGCCGAGCGGAACGTCGATCACCTCGACATCGGCGTCGTACTTCTCGGCGGCGGCCAGGAATTCCTCGACCGTCACCGCGATCTCCGCGCGCTCCAGCTCCACCCGGGTCAACACGATCGGCAACCGTCCCGCGGTACGCACCGCGTCCGCCGGACGGAACAGGGAATCGACAAGCCCCCAGTTCGGCAGCGGTGTGAGTATCGGATAGCTCGCCGCGACGCACCGCAACCACGGCGGGGGCGCCGCGAGCCAGTCCGCCGACAACAGCCCGCCACTGGAGAAGTACCACAGCGCCACGCGGTCCCCGTCGACGCGCGGATCGGCCCGTACGAGGTCGACCGCTTCGGCTGTGTCCTCGGCGGCCCGACCGCAGTCGGCGAGATCGTGCAGCCGATGGTCCAGCGTCACGCCGATCTCCCCCCAAACCCGCCACGTACCGGCCGTAGCCGACGAAGCCCGGCCAGTCCCGGGGAGTCGGCCGCACATCGGGGTGGACCGGGCCACCGTGGACGAACACCACCGCCGGCCGCGGGTGGTCGGCTTCAGCGAGGTCGTCGGGGAGGTATAGATCGACCCGTCCCACCCGCTCGCGAGGCCGCTCCGGCACATCCATCAGGAAGGGGCGAAGATGCGCCGGCTGTTCGTTCGCCGCCGCGGCCACCCGGTGCCCTTCTCCCGCGGCGGCCCGCACCAGTGTCTCGGCCACCTCCTCGGGGCAGGAGAGCATCGGCCAGTGCCCGGTGTCGAGTTCGAAGAAGCTCACCCGCGGGTCGGTGAGCACTTGGAAGCGCGGGTCCCCCAGTCCCACCAGGGCCTTGACCATGGCGATGCTCGAACCGTTGGCGGTGCACAGGACGCCGGTGTTCGGCAGCTCGGAGACCGCTTTCGACAGGCGGAGCGGCTGGGTGAGCGTGCCCACCGGCTGCGGTACGGCGTGTGCCGCCAGCCGAGCCAGCACGGCGGGCGAGAGGCCGGCAACGCTGCCCCAGCGCTGCCACTCCTCAAGCGGCGGTTCCCGCCCTCTCCCGGCGGGACTAGTCTCAAACGAGGGTGCCTACGATGAATCAGCGGCTCCTGGCCAAGACCTTCGTCGAGCTGGCCGACAACCTGGTCGCCGACTTCGACCTCATCGACTTCCTGCGCCTGCTGACCGACCGCTGCGTGGGCATGCTCGACGCGAGCGCCGCCGGGGTGCTGCTCGCCGACCAGGACGACAAACTTCGCGTCATGGCCGCCTCCGACGAACAGGTACGTCTGCTGGAACTCTTCCAGCTCCAGAACGACGAAGGCCCCTGCCTGGACTGCTTCCGCACCGGCACCCCGGTGATCGTCCCCGACCTGACCCGGGAGATCGACCGCTGGCCACGCTTCGTCACGGCGGCCCACCGCAGCGGGTTCGGGGCCGTCCAGGCCCTGCCCATGCGCCTGCGGGACGAGACCGTCGGTGCCCTGAACCTCTTCCGTGCGACCCCCGGCCCCTTCGACCTGGCCGCCACGCCGCTCGCCCAGGCCCTGGCCGACGTCGCCACCATCAGCCTGCTACAACAACGTTCCAGCCAGCGCAGCACCGTCCTCAGCGAACAGCTGCAGACTGCGCTGAACAGCCGCGTACTGATCGAACAGGCCAAGGGAAAACTCTCCGAACGCCAGAGCATCGACATGGAACAGGCCTTCACCGCCCTGCGTGGCTATGCCCGTTCCCACAACCGGCGCCTGTCCGACGTGGCCCGCGCCTTCATCGACGACTCCGAACCCCTCCCCGGCCTGGGCACCTGACCACCCGGGACCGCTACCGTTCTGCGCGGTCGTCGATCAAACGGCTGTGGAGTTCCGTGGTCATGGCATGGATCGCACGGGTCAGCTCGGTGTTGGTCTTGAGCTCCAACTCCTGCTCGACGAAATCGTGATCGGCCTTGATCTGCTGGAAGGCAGCCTGCCGGTTCTGGCCGATCATGACGAACGCCGACAGGAAGATCGCCTCCAGTGACACCACGAGCGTCAACGTGGGCCAGGGGTTGGCCTCGAAGAACAGCATCCACAACGCGAAAGCGACCGCGTGGATATAGACGAACGGCATTGAACCGGCGAACTTGGTGATGGCATCGGCGACACGCAGTTGGACGTCCCCGGCACGGGTCTGGTGGTGCGCGACCACTGCGGGATGGTGTATGGCCTGGTTGTCCTGCTCGCTCATCGCAGCGTGCCTCTCGCAGATAGGAGTGCCCTCGGAGTCAACCGACGGCAACAGTGGCCTCGTGGGGCCCCGTCAACCCGATTGTCGCCCGTGCAGCCGGGACGTCCTCACGATGCCCTCCTGGGATCGTGGGCGTCGGCCGTCACCTGGTCGCGCAGACGTGCACAGGTGCGGGTGATCAGACGGGAGACGTGCATCTGAGAGACGCCGAGCTGTAGGCCGATGCGAGCCTGTGTCATTGCGCAGAAGAACCTCATGTACAGGATCTGCCGCTCGCGTTCGGGCAGCGCCCGCAGCAGGGGTCGGAGCGCCTCACGGTCGACGACCCGGTCGAAGCCGGGCTCCATGCCACCGAGGGTGTCGGCCAGCGGGTGGCTGCCCTCGGAGCGGCCGGGCACGGCGTCCAAGGATCCAGCGTGGACCGTCACCGTGCCGCAGGCCTGGTCGATGACCATGCGACCGGCCGGCGCCCGCCACAGCTGGTCGTTCTCGGCGCGGCCGGCTGGGCTGAACCTGCCCAGGAACCCCTGCTGGACGGCGGGTCATCTCCTCGGTCACCCGTGGTGTTCGTCCCAGCCCCCGTCGTCACCATGGCGACCGTATTGGGCGGCGCCGAACACCAGCACGGCCGCGGCCACCCACCAGATGGGGCGGAGGAAGCCGAAGCTGAAGCCGAACAGGGCCACGAGGAGAATGAGAAGCGAGACGAACACGGCGGGCCTTCCCGGGGCGGAACAACGCATCACTGCCGGGGGCCGGGGCCTGTTCGAACAGCGTATCCCTGCCCAGAGGTTGCGGACAGCACCCCACGACAGCGCCTTCCGCCGGAACTGGATGGCCACTTGGCATCTGTTCAGGGAGTGCGGCGAGGGCTGGCGCGCCTGGTGCGGCCCGTGCCCCCGGCAGCGTCGATCACCTCTCGCGCTCCTTAGAGGGCGCACCTCGCGCATCAGTGTCGGAACCTGCCCCGCCACCAACGGGCCGCTCCCGCACTCGCCGTCGCTACGCGATCCAGACGCAGCCTCGATGCGCCCCATGCGGGTAGCGATCTACTGCCCGCCGCGTCGCACGCATTCCACCGCAGGCGGTACGCATGTACGCGCTGATCGTTCCGGCTTCGACCCCCTTCGTCCTGCTCGCCACCGTCATGGGCCTGTCCTGGTGGGAGGACCATGTTCTGCTGTCGGCCGAACCGGTCGAAGCCCCCGCCGAGGCTCCGTTCACCCCAGCGGCCTCTGCCCAGCCCCCGGAACTCTCGCGTGTCGACGTGACGTTGACAAAGGAAGTGGCCAGGCGTTGACTGACAGCAGGTGTGGGGCTGCATCGCTCCGGATATCTCCGGGCAAAGCCTTCCACCTTCCGCTTCGCCCGGCCCCCGCGGAACGCAGGATCTGTCCCTGTGACCGTGTGGAGGCCCGGCCGTGCCGCTCTGGATCCCTTTCCTTCCGCCGGTCTTCGGGATTGTCGGCTTCGTCGGCGTGGACGCAGCCGTGGCGGCCACCGGCACCATCGACCGTATTCCATATTCGGGGCCCGATCCCACCCCGCGGTTCGCGTGGGTGCCACCCGGCAGGCACCGACGCTCAATGAACCGACAGGAATTGACGGCAACGAGGCGGACCGACCTGCGAACCGAGAGCCGAAGAGGGCAGTCATGATCACCGTCGTAGTCATCGCCGTGCTCGTCATGGGCCTGGCCGCTCTCCTCCACACCGGACGTGGGCGAGCCCGGGGCAGCGGCGGGCGCGGGCTGAAGTGGCGGTTCGGGCCCGAGTACGAGCGTGCCGTCGCCCTTCAAAACGGTGATGTCCGGGCTGCGGAGCGGGAACTGGGCGAGCGCGTGCGGCGCCACGGCTCCCTCCAGGAACAGCCGCTGTCGCCCGAGGTCCGCGAGCAGTACGTGGCTCAGTGGGCCGCCGTCCAGGAACAGTTCGTCGGCTCACCGCAGAAGGCGGTCACCGAGGCGGATGCGCTGTTGGCGCGCCTGGCAAGAGACCGTGGTTTCCCGGACGGTGAGCAGTTCGAGGAGCAGCTGGCCGCCCTCTCGGTTCACCACGCCTACGTCGTCCAGGGCTACCGCAGTATGCACGCGGCAGCCCGCGACCAGAGCGGCACCGAGGAAATGCGGGAGGCCCGGCATCAGCGCTGACCACCCCGATCACCCGCCAGGCGCGGAACTGGTCCCGCAGGGCGAACGGGACAAGCTCACCCCGCGAGCAGCACGTGCTGCTCGCAGTGGACACCTCGCACGCCGCCGGTCCGCTCCGCTCCTGGCGCGACTCCCGTAGACCGCCCGCCGATCGCACCCACCAAGGCGAGACCGTTTGACGGCCCCGCCGCCCACCTCCATCGTCGAAGCCAGTCGAAACCCTACGTAAGCCCCACGTATCCACTGCCCGTGCGACACGCATCCGCTTTCAGCGATGCCGTTCGCATCCACCGTCGAAGAGGCGCAGCCCAAGACCCCGGCCGCACTGTCGTCACCGAGGTCAAGGACCGCCCATGTCTTTCCAGTCCCTCCGTTCCCCGTCCGCAGCCGCGCCGGAAAGCACCCTCCCACCCCCGGAGTACGACGGGATGGCACCCTTCCCGCGAGACGGAACGGCCCCCGAGCGCACCGGCAGCGAGCGGCTGTCCCTGGCGATCACGGCATTGATCGTCTTCCTGCCGTTCCTGGCACTCGGCCTGGCCGGCTGGTTGCTGTGGGGGCGCCTGATCCAACCCGTCGATGTCCTGCTCGCCGTGGTGCTCTACACGGTCACGGGCCTCGGCGTCACGGTCGGCTTTCACCGGGGCCTGACCCACAACAGCTACCGAGCCGTACGGCCGTTGCGCATCGCGCTCGCGGTGGCCGGGTCGATGAGCTTCCAGGGCGACGTGATCGGCTGGGTCGCCATCCACCGTCGCCACCACGCCTTCACCGACCGGCCGGGCGATCCGCACTCTCCGTACCGCTACGGCGCGTCCGTGCGCGGCCAGTTGCGGGGTCTGGTGGATGCCCATGTCGGCTGGCTGTTCCGCAACGCCCCCACGTCCACGGCGCGTTACGCTCCCGATCTCGTCGCCGACCGCGACATCCGGGCCGTGTCCCGGGCCTTCCCGGTCCTGTGTGTGCTCACTGTCGCCCTGCCCTTCGCCGCGGGCCTGCTGATCGGCGGCACCTGGACGTCGGCCCTGACCGCCCTGCTGTGGGCGGGACTTGTCCGCATCGCTCTGCTCCACCATGTCACCTGGAGCGTGAACTCCCTCTGCCATGTGATCGGTGAGCGTCCGTTCCGCACCCGTCGCCACGACCGTGCCACCAACCTGTGGCCCTTGGCTCTGCTCTCCTTCGGCGAGAGCTGGCACAACCTCCACCACGCCGACCCCACCAGCGCCCGGCACGGTGTCGACCGCGGCCAGCTCGACCCGTCCGCCGCCGCCATCCGCCTCTTCGAACGCCTCGGCTGGGTCAGGGACGTGCGCTGGCCGACCCCGGACCGTATCGCCGCCCGCCGCGCGTGAACCCGACCGACCGCGTCCCCTTCAGGAGTTCTCATGACACTCGCCCCGCCGCCCCCGCTCTCCTCATCGTCCGCCGTCCGCCTGCGCCTGGTGGCCCAGCCGGCACAGGGCCACATGCCCCGGCGCATCGACGGCGCCTGGTGGCCCCGTTCGCCCGACCTGACGTCCGAACTCCCCCGGCTGCTGGCCGGACTGCCGCAGGCCTGGGGGCAGGTCAGCAGCGTTCTGGTGGACGGGGCCGTATGGTCCCCGTTCCCGGCGCGGCAGCTCGTCGCGGACCAAGTGGTACGCCTGAGCCGGACGCACACCCAGCAGCGCACCCCGTCCACCGTCTGCCTGCTGGCGCCCGGCCGCGGCCGGTGGGACCTGCTGGTGGTACCGCCCACGGCCACGGAGGCGGAGGCCATGCGGCTCATGGACAGTGTGGACACCGTCGTGAAGGACAGCGGG
This sequence comes from Streptomyces sp. NPDC007896, assembly GCF_042959425.1. Lineage (NCBI taxonomy): Bacteria > Bacillati > Actinomycetota > Actinomycetes > Kitasatosporales > Streptomycetaceae > Streptomyces > Streptomyces sp. NPDC007896. Next base: position 288,656 of record NZ_JBIBKX010000007.1, read on the forward strand.
GGATTGGGAACCGCTGTCCGTTGACGGCGTCTGTCGCACCAGCCCCGGGCGAGCACTCCGAGGTCCTTCCCCAGGAGCAGGACGTCGGCCGCGTCGCCTCGCACCTGCGGCGACTCCTCGACACCTGGAGCGACACACCCGCACCACTTCTACCGTGACTGGGACCGGGCCGCCGAATCGAGTGTGGCCACCCTGCGCCGGGCGGCCGGCATCGACCCCGAAGATCCGCGGTTGCGGGAGCTCGTCGGTGAACTGTCCATGAAGAGCGCCGACTTCCGCGTTCTGTGGGCCCGCCACGACGTACGCGGCAAGACCCGCGAGGCCAAGCTCTTCCACCACGCCCAGGTCGGCGACCTGGAACTGCACTACGAGGCGTTCACCGTCGACAGCGCCCCTACCCAGCAGCTCATCGTCTACCAGGCCGAACCGGGCAGCACGTCCGCCGACGCCCTCGCCCTGCTCGGCTCGCTGAGCGCCGGCCCAGTCCCCGCGCAGGACACCACGATGGGCACCGACTGAGAGGGCGGTACGTGACTTGATGTCTGTATTGCCCTGTCGGCTGGGGTAGGCAGGCTGCTCGGAGGGCCGCCGGGCGGCTATGGCCGCGGCTGGGCGAACAATCCCTGCTCGGTCTCGACCAGGATGCCGCGCTCGGTCAGCCGCTTGAGTTTCAGGCGGGTGTTGTTCATGTTGTTGGGCGCGATCTCCATGTCCATTGCCTCGCAGACCTGCCGTGCCCGCAGCGGGGCGTGATCGCCGGTGTGACCGCGGGCTCACAGGGGCGGGCACAGTGTCGCCGGTCGGGCGCCTGTCCATGGGTGAGTGGGGCTGCCGCATGGACAGGCGTGACCGTGGGCCTCAAGCCGCTTCGAGGAAGGGGTAGTCGGTGTAGCCCTCGGCGCCCGGCCCGTAGAACAGTTCCGGCCGCGGCTCGTTCTCCGGGTGGCCACCCTGCCAGCGCTCGACCAGGTCGGGGTTGGCGATGAGAGCCCGGCCCACGACCACGGCGTCGGCGTGGCCGGCCTCGATCTGCTGGAGCGCCTGCTCGCGGGTGGTCTGCCCCCCGAAGGGGCCGTTGTTGACGATCAGCTTGCCGTCGAAGCGCCGCCGCAGCTCCTGTACAAGGTCGCCGCCCGGCTCGGTGTGCAGTACGGAGAGGTAGGCCAGGCCCAGCGGGCGCAGTTGGTCGAGCAGGGTGCCGTAGGTGGCCAGGACGTCGTCCCGGTCGGTCTCGAAGACGTCCCCGAAGTCGACCTCCGGCGAGATCCGCAGCCCGACCCGATCGGCACCGACGGCCTGGGCGATGGCCGTGACGACCTCGACGACGAAGCGGGCGCGGTTGTTCGGCGAGCCGCCGTATCCATCGGTGCGCTGGTTGGCCGCCGGGGAGAGGAACTGGTGGAGCAGGTAGCCGTTGGCGCCGTGGATTTCCACGCCGTCCGCTCCCGCCTCGATGGCCCGGCGGGCCGCGGTGACGAAGTCCTCCACTGCTGCCCGGATCTCTGCGGTGGTCATCGCTTCCGGTACGGGGTAGGGCTGTTCGCCCTTCTCGGTGAACGTCTTATTGTCGATGGCGATCGCGCTGGGGGCGAGGATGCGGCGGCCGCCGTTGATGTCGGGGTGGGTGCCACGGCCGGCGTGCATGATCTGCAGGACGATGCGGCCGCCCTCGGCGTGCACCGCCTCGAACACCCGCTGCCAGCCGGCCGCCTGCTCGTCGGTGGCGATGCCCGGCTCACCGACATACCCCTGTGACGCGTGGTCGGGGTAGGTGCCCTCGGTGATGATCATTCCGACGCTCGCCCGCTGCCGGTAGTGCTCGACCATGAGGTCCCCGGGGATGCCGGAGGAGCCGGCGCGGACCCGGGTCAGCGGTGCCATGACGATGCGGTTGGTGAGCTCGATCTTCCCGAGTGCGACGGGGGAGAAAAGCGACGGAACGGGCGAAGCTTCTGAAGTGTTGACAGGCATGGGTTTTCTTTCTGTGATACGGAGGGAGAGGGGATGAATGTCTGCGGCGCAGGGGGTCCAGGCTGTCCCGGGGCAGGCGCGGATGCGGTCCTCGGGCAGGCGCGGGCCCGCCGGCGGTGACGCGGTTCCAGGACCGCGATCGGGGTGTGGGTGGTGTTGGCGGCGAACGCGGTGAGAGCCGCATGCCGTCGGCGTCGGTGTCGACGCCGGTCAAGTGCAACTGCCCGCCGGGGTACGGGCGTTCGCTCCTTGCGCACGATCAGCGGCCGGCCAGGTGACGAAGTCTTGGGTGCCGCCGCCGGAGTCGGTACGGATCGGTGTCTGCAGCGCGCGCCGCGGCCGACTCCCTTGACGCGCCCCCGCGATGAGGACCGATACACGGCTTCGCCTGGAACGCGATTGCGGCGGGGGTGGGAACAGCGATCTCAGCGATCCTCATTCTCACCGGCCTGAGGCACGTCCGCCGGCCGATCGCCCATCGGACAGCCTGCTTCACGAAAGCGCGAGGCTAGTTGAGCGGGACGTCCGCGACGGCCTTGAGGTGGCTGAACGTCTCGAGGGAATACCGGCCGTGGTACCGGCCCATGCCGCTTTCGCCGACGCCACCGAACGGCAGGCCGGTCATGAGCAGCTGCATCACCGGCTGGCCCCAGGCGACGCCGCCGGAGGACGTCTCGTTCACCAGGCGCGACTTGGTGGCCTCGGACGTGGTGAAGGCGTAGAGCGCGAGGGGCTTGTCGCGTTCGTTGATGAAGGCGATGGCGGCGTCGAGGTCTTCGACTTCGACGACGGCGAGGATCGGACCGAAGATCTCCTCCTGCATGACCGGCGACGCGGGGTCGACATCGGTGAGTACCGTCGGTGCGATGAACAGGTCGTCGCGGTCGTGCCGGCCTCCCACCGCCGCCCGGCCGGAGTCCAGCAGACGGGTGAGCCGGTCGAAATGCCGCTCGTTGATGATCCGGCCGAAGTCGGCCGCGGTCTGCGGGCTGGTGCCGAACTGGGTGTCGACCGCCGCACGCAGGGCGGGAACCAGTGCGGCGGCGGTGGCAGGATCGGCCAGGACATAGTCGGGGGCTATGCACTGCTGCCCCGCGTTGCCGAACTTGGCGCCCACCAGCCGCTTCGCGGTCTCCTCCACGTCGGCGTCGGGCGCCACGAAGACCGGCGACTTGCCCCCGAGTTCGAGCGTGACGGGGGTGAGGTTCTTGGCGGCCGCGGCCATGACGATCCGGCCGACCGTGCCATTGCCGGTGTAGAAGATGTGGTCGAAGCGCTGTGCCAGGAGGGCCGTGGTCTCCTCGGCGCCTCCCTCGACCACGGTGAGCACATCGGCGTCGAAGTACTCACGCAGGAGTCGTGAAGCGACCGCCGAGGTGTGCACCGACATCTCGCTCGGCTTGGCCACCACGGTGTTCCCGGCGGCCAGCGCGCCGATGATGGGGTCGATGAGAAGGTGCAGCGGGAAGTTCCACGGAGCGATCACCAGGACGACCCCGAGCGGGTCGTACGTGGTGTAGGCCGTGGTCGTGGGACCGAAGTGGGCGGGAACCTCCACCGGGCGGGGCTGAAGCCAGTTTTCGAGGTTCGCCAGTGCCTCGTCGATGTCGGCGACGGTGAAGTCGATCTCCTGCGTCTTGGCCTCGGCGGGGTTCTTCCTCAGATCCGCCCAGAGGGCTTCGATCAGTTCCTGCTCGTTCTCGACCAGCAGGGCCCGTAGCCGCTGCAGCTGGCTGACGCGCCAGTCCAGGCCGCGGGTGACGCCGGTGTTGAACGTCGCACGAAGGCGGCCGACCGCCTCCGCGGCCGTTTCCGTCCGGTGCGTCCTCGACTCGGTCGCCTGTGTTGTGGTCATGGGGTGTGCTCCGTTCTTGATGCAGGCCGCGCCGTCAAAGACGTTCGTGGCATGCCGTAGTACCGGTGATGGGCAACCCGGTGGATGACGGATGAAGGGGCAATCCGTGCCTTCACTGTAACCCATGTACGCGTAGACGCGAACATGAGGTGAGGGTTATTCTTTCCTCATGGCCAGCCGCACCTCATCCCCCCTCGTCCACCCCGACACGGACGACCTCGACCTCTTCAAGATCATGAGCGCGCTGACCGACGAGACCCGGCTCACCATCGTCGTCACCCTCTCCGTCTCCCCTGGCCTGGCCTGCAGCGGCTTCACGCAGGACGTCACCGCGTCCGTACTCACCCGCCACTTCCGCGTCCTGCGCGAGGCCGGTCTCATCCGGCAGCACGATGTCGGCACCCGACGTTTCAACACCCTGCGCAAGGAAGATCTGGACCAGCGCTTCCCCGGACTGCTCGACCTCGTCCTCAAGGAGAGCGTCGGCCGCGTGGAGCCCTACACGAGCACCGAGAGCGCCTAACGCTCCGGGGCGCCCCTCCGCGGCCGCGACGAACCGGACCCACCGCAGCCAGGTGTCCAGCTTGCGGCCGGCTTCGATCACGTCGAACAACACCCCGTGCGCCGAGCGGCAGTAACCGGTGCCCCAGCAAGGCGATACGCCACCGGCCCCGACGTACCCGCTTACACGGAGGCGACGTACTACGCCGAACCCGGTTCCCCGTCGGCGGAGGCACTACGATTGCTGGCCAGCTGGGGCACCGACGCGACAAGGGCGGGAGCCGGGATGCCGCCGGCACGCACGGCTTGATGAACAGTTGATCATCGGTAGTTGGCTGCGCGCCACGCCCAGCGTCCCTTCGCACGCCAGACGCCTCCGGGGGCAGTGCCGGATTCAGGACGGCGCGGGCGTGCTGCGGGTGGGCAGTGGAAGAACGGCGGCGCCGCTGCACAGGGCGTCGTTTTCGAGGGCCGGCTGGCGGATGGCCTCCTCGTACAGGTTCCGGCGGGATGACTTCTCCCCGCACGTCTGCCGCGTCGACATCAGGTACCGCTCCAGGTGACGCACCCGCAGCTCCTCCACCCGTCGCGGCGGTTCCGTGAGCCCGTTGACCGTGGACACCTCCCGGTCCCAGCTCGTGTCCTGCAGACGAGGTCCACGCTCGTCGCGACGACGCCACCACTCGTACGCCGCCCGGTCATCCATGGACGCGTCGCGCCAGTCAACGCCGGCCTCGCGCGAACCACAGAAAGTCGAAGTACGTGCGCAGATCCCGGGCTAACTAGCTGACTACAGCTTTGGCCAGCTGCCCAACGCGAGGTTCGCGACTTGCAGCAGCTCAGGGCGGGAACTACCACTCGCGGCCTGGACGGCAATCCCATTGGCGACTGTTCTCAGGTAGAGCGCAAGAAGATGAGGATCTGTGGAAGGCGGAAGGTCACCGGCGTCCACCGCCTGTTGAAACCGGCGCGTCAAGTGGGCTATCCCCTCCTCGCGCCATGCGATGAGTGCGTCTCGGACTTGGCGGCTCTCATCCCCGGTAGCCAACGCACCCAGCACGCCAAGACAGCCCGTGGGGAGTCCCGGCGTGGTTGCCGCCTCGACCGTTCCGTGGAGCACAGCAGTAGCCACTGCTCCGCTTGTGGGCTCTGCCAGAGCTCGAGCGAAGTAGGAGGTCAAGCCCTCGGTGTACCGCTCCAGCGCCTTGTAGAAGAGGTCTTCTTTGCTGCCGAACGCCCTGTACAGGCTGGGGCGGCTGATACCCATCGCTTCGGTGAGGTCGTCAAGGCTGGCGCCCTCGAAACCCTTTGACCAGAACACCAGGACTGCACGATCGAGTGCCTCGTCGATGTCGAACGCGCGAGGCCTGCCACGAGGGACCGGTGTCGTCGAGAACATGTCTTCATCCTACCCCTTCGATACCGATCGGTACGGATGTGCTAACGTGTTTCGTACCAATCAGTACGGTATACGGAGAGGCAGCGTTATGTCACAGAACGTGCTCATCACGGGCGGAACCTCAGGCATCGGCTTGAGCCTCGCGCAATCCTTCGTGGAGCTCGGGGCGTCTGTCGTCGTTTGCGGGCGTTCGCAGGCTGCGCTTGACCGATTCGCGCAGGCACACCCGCAGGCGCTGGCCGTGCGAGCCGATGTGACGAACGCAGCTGACCGGGCAGCGTTGCTGCGAGCAGTCGCTGATCGCTTCGGGCGTTTGGACGTGTTGGTCAACAACGCCGGCACGTTCGAGGAACGAGACTACGCCGCCGGCAAGAACCCCAATGCGACTCTCGATGACGAGGTGGCGTTGAACCTCACCGCCCCCATCCACTTGACGGGTGAAGTGCTCGAGCGATGGCCATCGCCCGACGCGATCGTATTCATCACCTCGGGGTTCGCTCTGGTCTCGCCCACTCGCGCGCCTACCCACGGCGCGGTGAAGGCCGGCCTGCACGGCTTCGCGGACGGCTTGCGCCGTCAACTCGCCCCGAAAGGCACCCATGTCCTCGAGGTCCTCCCACCGTCCACGGACACGCCCATGAACGCCGAAGCCACGGGGAAGAAACTGACTCCCGCACAGGTGGCGGCGGTCACGATGAAAGCTCTTCGGCGGAGGCGGAACATGGCATTCCCCGGTCAGACGAAAGCCATGCCCGCCATGCTGCGCATCGCGCCGGGCACACTACGACGCGTCGTCGCCGAGCTCTGAACCCCATAGAAATCCTTCCCCCACACCCGAACAAGCCGGGCAGGCCGCCGCCGCGATCGCCGCCGCGGTGTCCGAGACCCGAACCGCCATCGACAGCCTCGACGCCGCTTCGGGCCTCGCCCGCCCCGACTCGCGCTGAAGCGTCCCAGGATGAGCGGCCTGCCGGCGTTCGACACCGTCGTTGCGGACCAGGTCGAATTCCTGACCCGCCACCTCCTGAACAACTGACCGGCCCGTTCCGGATTGAAAGGATTCTCCATGTCCAAATTCCCCCTCCACCTGGTTCCTTCCCGCAGAGCGCTGACGACCGGGCGCTTCATCGTCGCGGCCACCCACTTGTTCACCCCGCGGCTGGCCGCGCGGGTTTTCCAGCTCACGGCCAGCGGTACCCCCGCGATCCCTTATTCGCGGATGTTCGCGATCCGCAACGCTGCTCTCGGGCTTGGACTGCAACGGATGGACAGTTTCACCCGGCCCCAGCAGCAGCAGTTTCTTGCGGTGAACATCGTCATGGACTCGGTCGATGCCGCCGCTTTCCTGGCTGCGGGCCTGCGGCGCGACGTCAGCCGTACCTCGGCCATGCTGTCCGCCGCCGTGGCTCTTTCTGCGGTGGTAGCCGGTACCACGGCCCTCATCGAGCACAAGCAAGCGGCCGCCCAAGAAACGGAGCCAACAGCGACGGCGCCATCGAACAGCGACTGGAAGTGACCGCACCGGCGTGGCACCGCAGCTGATCCACCGCACCGCCTCCATTGGCTGGAGGCCGCAGAGGACGGGTTGGCGGTCTCTGTCGAGTTCAGCATCGGGCGGATGAGGTTCTGGCGAAGACGTGGACGCCGGTGCCCGGTGCCGTCGACGGTGAGGGCGGCCGGCTCCCCCCGACGGGGCAGGCCGGGTCACCGGCTGCTCGCACTGGTGGCGATCGCGGGGAGGACGGCGAGAGCGAGGATGCCGCCGGTGAGGGCGAGGACGGGGCAGCCGGAGGCGGAGACGACGAGGTCGGAGCTGAAGCCCCCGGTGGCGCCGGCGATGGCGATGGAGACGTCGACCATGCCCTGGGTCTTGGCGCGGGTGGCCAGCGGCACGGCATCGGTGATCATCGCGGTGCCGGAGACGAGGCCCAGGTTCCAGCCCAGCCGCGGCAGGCGCCGCGGCGGCGGTGATTCCGGCGACGAGGAGGGTGAGGCCGGAGGCTGCGGCTATCGGCGTACGGCCGTACCGGTCGACGAGCCGGCCGGTCAGTGGGGAGGGGCAAGTGCGCTGGTTGCGGCGTCGCCGGGCGGCTACGGCCGCGGTTGGGTGAACAAGCCTTGCTCGGTCTCGACCAGGATTCCGCGCTCGGCGAGCCGCTTGAGTTTCAGGCGGGTGTTGTTGATGTTGTTGGGTGCGATCTCCATGTCCATCGCCTCGCACACCTGCCGCGCCCGTAGCGGCGCGTCGGCCGTGGCGAACACCGCCATGATCTGCTGGTAGGCCGGATGGTCCGGCAGTTCCGGGGCCGGCGCCGCGGGCGGCTGCGGATCGGGCAGCTCCAGCAGCGTCTTGCGGGTGATCCGGACCTCCTCGGCGGCCCGGCCGAGCTCGTCCAGCCGTGCGGTCAGCTGCGCGATCTGCTCCCTCGTCGCGTCGGCTTGCGCAGTGATCTCCCGTTCCCGCTCCTCCAACCGCACCAGCACCGCCCCGAGGGTCAGCTCTCCGCCGGTCATGCGCGCCAGGCCGCAGCGGTGGCCCCGGTCAGCCGGCGCAGTATCACCGCGGTCATCGCCCAGTACACCCGCGACTCCGAACTGCGCGGCAGGTGCTCGTAGTCGCGCACCAGCCTGCGGTGCAGCATCAAGATCCCGTAGGCGCGCTCCACGATCCACCGCTTGGGGATCGGCACGAACCCGGCCTGGCCCGGGTTGCGCTCGACGATCTCCACCTCGATGCCCACCGTCTGGCCGTGCGCGACGACGGCGTTCTTGAAGCCCTGGTCGACCAGCGCCTTCTGAACGGTGTCGGTGTCGGCGGCGACCTTGTCCAGCAGCGCGATGCCGGCGGCGTTGTCGTGCACGGACGCGGCGAGCACCACCACCGCGATCACCAGGCCCAACACGTCAACGGCCAGGCCGCGCTTGCGGCCCGGTACTTTTTTTGCCGCATCACACCCCGTCGACTCCGCGGGTACCCCGGCCGCCGCGTGCACGCTCTGGGTGTCGAGCACCACCAGGCTCGGGTCCGCCTTCCGCCGGGCTTTCTCCCGCACCTGCCAGCGCAGCAGGTCGTGGATGGTCCGGTCGGTGCCGTCGTCGCGCCACTTGGTGAAGTAGTACATCACCGCGCCGCGCGGCGGCAGGTCGTGCGGAATCAGATCCCACTGGCAGCCGGTGCGGCCCTGGTAGAGGAGCGCGTTGACGATTTCCCGCATCTCGTACCGGCCCTGATGGCCTCTGACCGAGCGGTGCGCGGCCTTCCACGCGGCGATCACCGGTTCAACCAGCGCCCACTGCTCGTCGGACAGGTCGGTCTTGTAGGGCTTGCGCTCGCTCACGGTGGTCAGCCCAGCACGCCCGAGCCCGCCAACCGGCTGGACTGCCGCAGCCCCACACAATCAGGTGACGACAAATCACCTACTAACTCGCATACCGCCCTCTGAGACCGCGTACGAGCCGGCCCGGTGTTTCCTGGGTGTGCCAGGGCCAGGATCACGACTCCCCACCTGGGCGGACGCGAAGGAGAATGAGGCCATGACCCGGATCATGATGAGGTGGGGTTCATGAGCGACGGCACTCCTTTGGGAGAGTTCCTCAGAGCACGGCGTGAAGCGCTCAAGCCGCAGGACGTGGGTCTGCCGGAGCACGGCCGCAGGCGGGTACCGGGGCTGCGCCGCGAGGAGGTCGCCATGCTCGCGGGTGTGAGCTCCGACTACTACATGCGTCTGGAACAGGGCCGCGAGACCAGCCCCTCGCCGCAGGTGATCGACGCGGTCGCCGCCGCCCTCCACCTCGACGACGAGGCACTCGACCACCTGCGCAGACTCACCAGGGCACCTCAGGAGCGCCGTAGTACTTCCGCCGGGCACGACAGGATCAGCCCCCAGCTCCTCCGGCTGCTCGACAGCTGGCCCGACACCCCCGCCTTCGTTCTGGGACCTGCCCTGGACGTCCTGGCGCACAACGCGCTCGCCGCGGTCCTGCACAGCGGATTCCAGCGGTTCGACAACCTGGCCCGCATGGTCTTCCTCGACCCGGCCGGGCGCAGCTTCTACCGGGACTGGGAGAGGGCCGCGAACTCCTGCGTCGCTGAAATCCGCGCGGCCTACGGATACGACCCCGATTCCCCGCGGATCACCGAGGTCGTCGACGCGCTCTGCTCGAAGAGCCCGGAATTCGCCGAGCTGTGGGCGCGGCACGAGGTGAAGGGCAAGACCCAGCAGGCGAAGAACCTCGCACATCCCGAGGTCGGTGCTCTGGAGATCCAGTTCTCGGCATTCACGGTCAACGGTGCTCCGCATCAGCAACTGGTCGTCTACCAGGCCGAGCCCGCCAGTTTCCACCGCGACTGCCTTCGCGGAACTCCGTTCCCGGGCCGACCGCGGGGAATCCGCACGGACTCGGCAGGAAGCATCCGGCCGGGCTCTCAGCGACACCTGACTTCGACGTGGCGCGCACGGATACGGATACGGATACGGATACGGGGACGAGGTAAGCGAACCGCTCAGGTCTGGCCGGCCGTGGGACGGACGATGATCTCGCTGACGTCGACACCGGCAGGCTGGTCCATGGCGAACGCGATCGCCGCCGCGACCGACGAGGCCGGGATGGCGACGCTGCGGTGGGCACGCATCCTCTCGCGGCCCTCCGGGTCGGAGATGGACTCGGCGAGTTCGGACTCGGTCACGCCCGGGGAGAGGGTGGTGACACGGATGTCGCCGCCGACCTCCTGGCGCAGACCTTCCGAGATGGCCCACACGGCGTGCTTGGTGGCGTTGTAGACGGCTGCGGTCGGGGAGACCTGGTGGGCGCCGATCGAGGCGACATTGATGAAGTGCCCGCGGTGCTGGGTCTGTATGAGGGGCAGAGCAGCCGCGATGCCGCTGTCATAGGCATGGGCATGTTCATGGCCAGACCCCTTTCACGGGACAGCAGCCGACGCGGCGAGTCGTTGCTCGAACCGCGTCGGCCGCCAGTCAAGAGGTGAACAAGGTTCGGAGGGTGCAGAGGCCGAACTGTGGATCTCGGTCGTGGTCAGGCTCGCCGCCGGGCGCGCTCGTCGCCCTTGCGGTAGAGCACCAGGTGCTCGTGGAAGAGAACGCCGTCGCGGATGTCGCCGGTCGCGGTGAAGCCGGTGTCGTCGACGTAGTCGAGGTGGTTGCCGGTGACGGCGTAGCTGCCGGTGTAGGCACTCTGACGGTTGCCGCGGGCCTCGTCGTAGCGGCCGTTCGGCAGCAGTTCCTGGCGGATGAAGCCGTCCGCGGTCACCCACATCCCGACATACGGGTGCGGGTCGCGGGGCGTGTCGTTGCTGGTCATGGCTCTACGGTCCGCCCGGCGGCCGGTGACAACCAGGCCGCGGTCTCCCCAGGTGAGGGCTTCCTGGGTGCCGCGCACCCAGTATCGCGAGCATCCGGGCTCTTCGTGCGGTGCGGCAGCGGTGCGGGCCGCCCGAGACCGCCCCAGGCCCTCTCCGCCGCACGCGGCTGGACGGATGGTGGGTGCCTGACACCTGGGGACACGGCGGCCTGGTTCCGATGCCATCGCGAGACGAACCTGGTGGTCAGGCAGCCGCAGTGGCTGCCGAACAGCCGCCGACTCCACTGGGGAGCATGCAATGAGCATCACCGACACCGTCACCGTGAGCTGGAACTCCAACGCCCTCGACGAGATCCTCTCGAACGACGAGGGGCGTCCCGTTCTGTTCACCAACGCCCGCATCCTGACGATGGACCCGCTGATCGGGACCATGACCGGCGCCGACCTGCTGTTCGTCGGCTCCCTGGTCGTAGGGGTCGGCCCCGCCATCGTCACCGCGGCACAGGACGACAACGCGATCGTCGTCGACTGCACCGGCATGACCATCGCCCCCGCGGTCGTGGACACCGTCGCGCTGGCCGGCGGCCGTGGTCACCGCTCGGAGTACGTCGCGACGCTGACCCCGGGCAACACCCCCGACTTCCTGGTGGTGCCCGACGCGCTCGCCGCCGACGTGCCGAGCGCGGTGGCCACACTCATGACCCGGCCGGAGCAGGTCCGCGCACTCGTCGCGTCCGGCCGGCCCGTCCTGTGGGCCGGCACCGACGTCCCCGGCCGGGCCACCGCCCCCGAGGCGGGCATCCCGGCCTCCGGTGACCTGACCGGCAGCCCGCGCGTCGGCGTCTGGATCGACAAGAACGACTTCCTGCACCAGGAGCTCACCGCCGACGGCCGCTACGACGAGACCCGGGGCGGCCGTTCGCACGCCTACCAGGGCCGGTACTGGATCGACGGCGACCGCATCGACTACCTGGACGACCTCGGCTTCTGGGCCTACGGAGAGTTCCAGGGCGACGAACTCCACCACGCGGGTTACGTCATGAAGCTGGGCTGACCCTCCCTCCGGTCGCCCTCCGCGCCCTCTCCGCCTTCCCCCTTCCCCGGCGTACGGCCCACTCTTCCGGCCGCCCACTCTCCCCGCCCCCTTACCGTCCCGGCCCCCTTACCCTCCCGGCCCTCTCACCCTTACGGAGACAAGACCCCTCATGAACGCCAACGTCACCACCAGTGCCGCCGTGCTCGAAGAGCTCCGGCGTCGGCCCGCCGACCGGCGGCGCATCCTGTTCACCGGCGCGACCATCGTCACCATGGACCCCGGCCTCGGTGTCATCGACCAAGGCGACCTTCTTGTCGAGGGCGACACGATCACCGCGGTCGGCCCCGGCCTGAGCGCGGGCGACGCCGTGGTCGTCGACGCCACGGGCACGATCCTCGCCCCCGGCTTCGTCGACACCCACCGGCACGCCTGGGAGGCCCAGCTGCGCCGGATCATGCCAGACGTCGACGACCTCGGCGGCTATGTCATGGCCACCCTGGCCGGCTACGCCACGGTCTACCGGCCCCAGGACATGTACATCGGCACCCGGCTGGCCGCGCTGACCGCGATCGACAGCGGCATCACGACCATGCTCGACTTCTCCCACAACTCCCGCACCCGCGAGCACTCCGACGCCGCCATCCAGGCCCTCCTCGACACCGGCATCCGCGGCGTGCACGCCTCCATGGGACCGCACTTCGGCGCGTGGGACCGGCAGTGGCCCGGCGACCTGACCCGCCTCAAGGACCAGTACTTCAGCAGCGACGACCAGTTGCTCACCCTGCGCCTGGCGACCCTGGCCACCGACGAGATCGCCGGACCGGCCCTCGCCTACGGTCCCGAACTCGCCCGCGTGGCAAAGGACCTGGGCATCGGAGTGAGCGTGGACGCCGTCTTCGGCACCTCCTCCTCCGAAGCGGTCCTGCGCTGGGCCAAGGACGGCATTCTCGGCCCCGACGTCACCCTCATCCACTCCACCGGACTGACCTTTGAGGCATGGAAGGCGATGGGGGAGACCGGCACCACGGTCGCCCTTGCCCCCACGTCCGACGCACAGATCGGCCTCGAGACCGCGATCCCCGCCGTCGACGAGGCCCTGTCCGTCGGCATCCGCCCCGGCCTGAGCATCGACGTCGAAGTCGCCCTGGCCAGCGACATGTTCACGCAGATGCGCGCCCTGCACGCCATCCAGCGGATGCGCGCGGTCAACGCCGTCTACGGCACCGACCAGCAGCCCTCCCGCATCACCACCCACGACGTCCTCGACTTCGCCACCCTCCAGGGCGCCCGCACCAACGGTCTGGCCGGCGTCACCGGCTCACTCACCCCGGGCAAGAAGGCCGACCTGCTGGTCGTCCAGGCCGAGGACCTCAACAACATGCCCCTCAACGACCCCATCGGCACCCTCGTGCTGGGCTCCGACGCCCGCAACATCACCGCCGTCCTCATCAACGGCGAGCCCCGCAAGTGGAACGGACAGGTCCTCGACGTCAACCTGCCCGCCCTGCGCAGCGAGGTGCACGCCTCGCGCGAGTACGTCCTGAACACCCCGGCCGCCTGAGCATCTCCCCGCCACCCGACCGTTCCCCTCCATCGTCCCCCGGCCGTTCCTTCCACGGCCGGGGGCACCCACCCGATCTCGGTGGTGCCATCGGCCGATCGTGCCGCGCGCAAAAACGCGGGGCGGCGACCAGACGCCCCCCTCTGGAGTTCCCATGTCCCACCCCACTCCCACCACTCCCACCACTCCCACCACTCCCACCACTCCCACCACTCCCACCACGTCCCCCCGGCACACAACAGCCGCGCCCAGCACCCCGGACCAGCCGCCCTCCTGGGCGCCCGCCGCCCCGACCATCGCGCTGCTGACCGCACTCGGCGTCCTGATGGTCGGCCAGATGTACACCGTCCTGGCCCTGCTGCATCCCATGGCCACCGCGCTCGGCACCACACCAGAGCAGGTCACCTGGACGGCCACGGCGTTCGGCTTCGCCTACGCCGCCGGGTTTCTGCTGGCCGGTCCGCTGTCGGACCGCTACGGTTCGCGCGCCGTGATCACGGCCGGGCTCGTGGCCTCCACGGCAGCCACCCTGGCGGTCAGCGCCGCCCCCAACCTCCCCACGGCCATCGCCCTGCGCAGCCTGCAGGGACTCACCGCAGCGACCTTCGCGCCCTCCGCGCTCTCCTACGTCGTCCACCACATCGCGCCACAGCGTCGCGGCACGGCTCTGACCTGCATCACCAGTGGCATGTTCGCCGCCGCCGTGCTCCTGCAGATCGGCGCCCAGGCCGTCGCGGAGGGGCTCGGCTGGCGCGCCGTCTTCTGGCTCGGCGCCGCCCTCATGGCCCTGAGCCTGATCCCGGTGCGCCGCGTCCTGCGGCCCACCCTCCGCCACGGCACCGGCGGCGGCCTGAGCCAGGCGTTCGCGGCGATGCCGCGACTACTGCGCCGGCCGCGCATGGTCGCCCTCTACCTGTCGACCGTGGCCCTGATGGCCTCCTTCGTCGCCGTCTACACGGCGGTGGCCATCGCCGGGCCGGCCGGCATCGCCGGGAACTCCTCCGCGATCCTCGCCCTGCGAGCCAGTGCGCTGCCCGCCCTGGTCGCCATCCCCGTGCTCGCCCGTGTGCTCCAGCGCCTGGCCGCACCCCTGCGCGCGGTCCTCGCCCTCGCGCTGGCCGCCCTCACCGTCGCGGCCGGCTCCTTCCTCGGCGGCCACACCGTGCCGCTGGCCCTCGCCCTGCTCCTGTTCGTGGCAGCCGTCGCGGCAGCGGCACCCGCCGTCGTCGAGACCATCAACGCCACGGCCCCGCACGCCCGCGGCGCGGCCGTCGCCCTCTACGGATGCAGCATGTTCATCGGCGCCAGCCTGGGCCCGCAGCTCACTGGCGCGCTGACCGGCCTCGGCTTCGGCGGCATCCTGCGCGTCGTCGCCGCCGCGCTCGTCCTCGGCGTCCTCCTGGCCCTGCCGGCCCTCCGCCACCACCGCACCCAATGACCCGGAGCCGGACCGCCGGCCCACCCCCGATCCCGCACAGCAAGGCCGCCGCCTGGGCATTGCCACCCCCCCCGTGACCCCTCCGCATGGCACAGGGCTTCTACCAACTCCTGTCTGCCCTCGATGAGATGGCCCCGCGCGACGAGCTAGTCTCCTCGCTTGTGACTGAACCCTCCTCTGTGACCGGGCCCTCCTCGCACCTCGGTGCGACAGCGGATGCCTACGACGCCGTCGCAGTCCGTTACGCCGAACTCTTCCGTAATGACCTCGACGCTCTTCCGCTGGATCGCGCGATGCTCGCCGCGTTCGCCGACCTCGTACGGACCACCGGCGCCGGGCCCGTCGCGGAGCTGGGATGCGGCCCGGGACGCATCACCGCACACCTGCGGGACCTGGGACTGGACGTCTTCGGCGTCGACCTGTCGCCGGTGATGATCGATCTCGCCCGCGAGGCATACCCGGACCTGCGGTTCGAGGTCGGCTCCATGGACGCCCTGGACCTGGCCGACGGCAAGCTGAACGGCATCGTGTCCTACTACTCGGTCATCCACACCCCACCGCAGGAGGTGCCCTCGTACTTCGCTGAGTTCCGGCGGATACTCGCGCCTGACGGCCACCTCTCGCTCGCTTTCTTCGAGTCGGAGGGCGAGCCGGTCACGGCGTTCGACCACAAAGTGGTGACGGCGTACCGATGGCCGATCGACGAACTCGCGGGGCTGGCCGGTGAAGCCGGGTTCGTCGAGGTCGGCCGGATGCTGCGTACGCCGCGCGAGGAGGAACGCCAGTTCCGCCATGGCCATCTGCTGATGCGCGCAGGCAAGTAGCTCAGGTGTGGACATGGGTGGCCACGGTCTTGGGGCCAGGGGAGATGAGACGGAATGATCGGGACCGTGTTCCGAAGCGAGGACGTGCCTGCGGAGGACAGGTTCGAGTACTGGCGGGAACTGGTCGGCCGGACGCGATCGAGTGACCTGATCAGTGCCCACACCGCCGACTACTGGGCGGAGTACCGGCTGATGGAGCTGGGGCCGGTGACCGTATGGCCGTCGTCGTTCCTGCCGACCCGCTACCGGCGGAGCGGAAAAATGGTGCGACGGTCCGACCCCGAGTTGTACCACCTGACGCTGCTGCTCGATGGAGGACTGGCTCTCGAACACGCCGGACGGACCGACACGTTCGGCCCGCGTGACCTGCACATGGTCGACGGCTCGCGGCCGTACGACCTCCGGCCGGCGGACGACCGGGATCGCCGAGCCGTCAAGGGGGTCGGTGTGGACTTCCCCAAGGCGTTGCTGCCCCTGCCGCCGCACCGCGTCCGGGAGTTGCTGGGCCGGGGGCTGTCGGGGCGGGAGGGTACCGGCGCTCTGCTGACCGAGTTCCTCGTTGGCCTGGACCGGCAGGCCGAAACCCTTCAGCCCTCCGACGCGCCACGCCTGGGTACGGTCGTACTCGACCTGGTGTCGGCCTGGTTCGCCCAGGTACTGGACGCAGAGGCCGCCCTTCCGCAGGAGACCCGCCAGCGGGCCACAGCACAACGCATCCAGGCGTTCATCCGGCAGAACCTCCACGACCCGGAGCTGACGCCGCCCGCGATCGCCGCCGCGCACCACATCTCCCGCAGCTACCTGTACCGGATCTTTCAGCAGCAGTCGCAGGGCGAGACGGTCGCGGCCTGGATCCGCCGCCGGCGGCTGGAGAGCGCCCGCCGCGACCTGGCCGACTCCTCGCTGCGCACCACGCCGATCCACGCGGTCGCCGCCCGCTGGGGCTTCCCCCGTGCCTCCGAATTCACCCGCGCCTTCCGCACCGCCTACGGGCTCTCCCCCAAGGAATACCGGCTCCAGGCACTCTCCCAGCGGGAGCAGATGCTCAGCCAATCCCCTGTGGACTGACTCCCTCCCCACTCAGCTGACGGGCGGGCGTCGATCGGTCCAGGAGTGTGCCAGTTCGAGGGTGCGAGATACCTGGAGCAGGAGGTCCTCCCGCCACGGTGCGGCGACGATCTGGACGCCGACGGGCAAGCCGGTGGCGTCGTCGTGGTGGACGGGGACGGAGATCGCCGGTTGGCCTGTCACGTTGAACACCGACGTGAACACACCCATCGGGTAGCTGTTCCGCAGTGCCATCAGGGGATCGGCGTCGGTGCCTGCACGCCAGGCTCCGACGAGCGGCGGGAGACACGCCATCGTGGGCGTGACCAGGAGGTCGAAGCCGGCGAGGAAGCCCTCGACGATGCGCCGCGACAACTGCTGGGTCTTCCGCACCCCTTCCGCGTAGGACCACGAGTCGATCGATCGTGCCGCGTCCCGCAGGGCACGGTTGTGGGGCTCGACCCGGTCCGGATCCGCCAGCGCGACTCCGCTGGCGCCGATGTTCCAGATGGTCGTGAAGGCCGCCACCAGCTCGTCGGTCGGGGGGAGCGGAAGGCGAGTGTCGACGATGTCGTGACCGGCCGACTCGAGCGTCCGAAGAGTGACGGTGACGGCTTCCGTACACGCCGGGTGCACGTGTATCCCGTCGATAGGGGAGGCCGTGAGCACACCGATCCGCAGCCCGGTCGGCAGGTCCGTCTGCATCGCGGTGGCGAAGGACCCGTGCGGGGTCGGGGGTGACCACCACGCGGCCGGATCATGGCGCGCCAGCACATCGAGGGCGGCCGCGGTGTCGGCCACCGTGCGGGTGAGCACGCCGCTGGTGCCGAGACCCTCGACGCTGACGGTCGCGTTGGTGACCAGGCCGCGGGTGGGTTTGAGCCCGACGAGACCGTTGCACGACGCGGGGATGCGGATCGACCCGCCGCCGTCTTCGGCGTGGGCGATGGGCGCCATCCCGGCGGCGACGGCAGCGCCCGCTCCGCTCGACGATCCGCCCGGCGTTCGATCCGGGTCCCACGGGCTGCGCGAGATGCCCAGGGCTTCGTTCTCGGTGAAGGGCAGGGCACCGAACTCGGACGTGGTGGTCTTGCCGAGCAGGATGAACCCCGCGTCCACGAACCGTTGCACGACCGGGTCCGATGCCGCGGCCGGCGCCCGACCGGCACCGGCGGACCCATGGGTGGTGGGCCATCCGGCCACGTCGAGCAGGTCCTTGATCGGCAGCGGGACGCCGAGGAACGGCGGGAGGTCTTCGGCCGACGGGGTCCGCGCCACCGCATCGGCCGCGGCAGCCGCGGCTTTGCGGACGTCGTCGTCGGCCCGGTGGCAGAAGGCGTTCAGCCGGGGGTCGAGCTCGTCCATCCGCTCGAGATAGCAGTCGGCCACCTCGACCGGACTCACCTCCTTTCGTCGTATGGCTGCGGCGAGTTCGACGGCCGGCGTGAACGGGTCGAACGGGTCGAACGGGTTGAACGGGTCAATCGGCGAGAGCGTCACGAGCGGTCCCTTCTGGTCCGCGGTGCTTGCAGAAGCCGTCAGTGTCGTCGCGCCTCCGCTATCCCGTCTTGGACGAATGTCGCGTAGCTTGGCGACATGCGATCCGCCGAGTCGGCTCATGACGCTGCGGCGGTGTGGGACATCGCCACCCCGTCCGGGCCCGGCCTGCTGCCAGGGGTCAGCATGGCCGGATTCAGCGCTCGTACCACGGAGTTCTTCGACCTGAGCGTGATTCCGTACCCGGCTGTCACGGTGGCCGTCAGCCTGGGCGACGAGCCGTTCACCGTCGACGACAGCAACGGCCGGCAGCAGAGCGGCAGTGTCGTCGTCGGACTCGTGCCCAGCGGCGTTCGAGGGCGCGGCCGTGACATCGAGTGCCTGCAGGTGCGGCTGTCGCCGGTGATCGCGCACGCCGTGCTGGGCGTCTCTTCGGAGCTGGGCGGGACGGTGGTCTCCCTCGACGACCTCTGGGGCCGCGATGCCGCGCGAACCCAAGAGCAACTGCGCGCTGCCAGGTCATGGGACGACCGGTTCGCGATCGCGCAGGCGGCGCTCGTTCGACGACACGAGGCAGGCCGAGCGATCGAGCCCGAAGTCGCCTTCGTGTGGCGGCAGATGGTGACGAACCTGGGAGGGGTTCGGGTCGAGCGGCTGGCAGCCGAGGTCGGCTGGAGCCGTAAGCGACTGTGGTCCCGGTTCCGGGCCCAGATCGGTCTCCACCCCAAGCGCGCTGCTCAGCTTGTCCGTTTCGACCACGCGGCCCACCGTCTGGCCGCGGGGCACAGCGCCGCACGGGTGGCGGCGGAGATCGGCTACGTCGACCAGTCCCACCTCCATCGGGATGTCATGGCCTTCGCCGGTGTGACGCCCACGGCCGTTGCGGCTGCGCCGTGGCTTGCGGTCGACGACGTCGCGTGGGCCGCCCCCGAGTACCTGTCCAAGTCCTGACCCGACGATCAGCATTCGACGATCTGAACCCGACGGTCTGCATTCGACAGTCTGCGCCCGGCAGGCGCGAGGCCGGTAGCGCCGTCACGGGGGAACATTTCTACAAGCCGCCCGGCAGTTGAGCTTGTGACACTGCGCGTATGTCCAAGAACCGGGATGACTCCCCACCGCCGCGCCTTCAGCCGCCGCGGTACGGCGTTGACGCTCCAGCGTTCCCTGCGACACTCGGCGCCGTCGGCGCGGCCTGCTGCCTCGCCGCCGGCCGGTGGCGGCCAGGACGGAACGCGATGGTGACCGCGGGGACGGTACTGCTTGCCAGCACCGGCATCTACCTGCACACCACACTGCACGGCAAGCTCCGCATCTGGAGGCAGGAGCTGGACCGGGCCGACTTGAAGGGTGACGAGCAGCTGCTGGACCTGGGCTGCGGTCGCGGCGCGGTGTTGATCGAGGCGGCCAGGCGGCTGCCGACGGGACACGCCGTGGGCGTGGACCTGTGGTCCGGGAAGGACCAGAGCGGTAACCGGCCCGAGGCCACGCTCGCCAACGCCGCTGCGGCAGGGGTCGCCGACCGGGTGGAAGTACGTACGGCCGACATGACCGCGTTGCCGTTTGCGGACGACTCCTTCGACGTCGTGACGAGCGCGCTGGCGATCCACAACATCCCGTCCCCCGAGGGGCGATACCGCGCGGTGGACGAGGCCATGCGGGTGCTGCGCCCGGGCGGGCAGTTGCTCGTCGCCGACTTCTGGCCCATGGCCAGGAAGTACGCCGAGCACATCGGCCAGGGCACGCTGCGCGGACTCGGCCCCGGGTACTGGTACGGCGGCCCGTGGCTCGGCATCACACTTCTGCATGCCGTCAAGCGCCGCTGAGCATGTTGCCCACGGAAACGCGACAGGTCAGCCGTCTACTATGGCCCTACGTATTCGATGGCGTGAGGGAGTCGGGCCATGCGGCGGCTGGGGGATCTGGAGGCGGAGATCATGGACCGCCTCTGGACGTGGGACCGTCCGGCAACAGTGCGCGAGGTAGTCGACGACATCAACAGGACCCGCCCCATCGCGTACACCACGGTGATGACCGTCACGAACATCCTTTACACGAAGGGCTGGCTGCTGCGGGGCAAGCAGGGGCGCGCCTGGCTGTACGCCCCGGTCCGCAGCCGTGAGGCCTACGCCGCCGCGCTCATGGAGGACGGCCTGGGGGAGAGCCAGGACCGCTCGGCCGCGCTGCGCCACTTCGTGGAGAACATGTCGCAGGAAGAAGTGGCCGCACTGCGCGGGGCTCTGCGCAACATGGGCCGACAGACGAAGCCGTGAACTCATGCTTCCTGAGTTCTCCGCCGCAGTCGGTCAAGGCTTCGCCATGTGCCACCGGTGGTTGAGCGGGCGGGAGTTGCTCAACGTACTAAGGGAGTAAGTAGTAGGTCCGGCGAAGGGAAACTCCGTGATCCAGCGACGCATCGTCCTCCTCTCGGCCGCAGGGCTCGCCTCCGCGTTCCTTCTGGCGGCGTGCGGCAGCTCGACGGAAAAGACCTCCACCGGTACGAGCCCCGGCAACGCCGTTCCGGTCGCCACGGCCGCCTCGGAGTCCGCGACCTCTGCGCCGACCGCCTCGGAACCCACGCCCTCCGCACCGGCCGCCGGCGGTGACTCCGGCAGCGGGCACACGGCCGCAACCACCATGGTGATGGCCAGGACGGTCAACGGCACGGGCAGCGTGGTGACCGACGACAAGGGGATGACCCTCTACCGCTACGACAAGGACCAGGCGAATCCGTCCAAGTGGACGTGCGCCGGCGAGTGCACGAAGACGTGGATACCCGTCATAGTGCAGGACTCCGTACAGACCACGGGGGTCGAGAAGAGCCTTCTCGGTACGGTCCACCGGAAGGGCATGAAACAGCTCACCCTCGGCGGCTGGCCGCTGTACCGATACGCGGGCGACACACAGGCCGGACAGGCGAACGGCCAGGCCAAGGGCAATACGTGGTACGCCGTCGCCCCGTCCGGCGCGAAGTCCACCATCACGGGCTGAGCCCGGAGACACGACCGAGGGGCCGCTGCCGCGTATCTTCCCCGGATCATCCGGGAACCTGGGGTCCGCGGACGAGTTCGTGCGCCCCAGGACTGACGGCCGTGACGGGTCGTAGGACGGCCCTTCCCGCCCGGTCCCCGCGTGTATCGACATCGACAGCCTAGGCTGCGATCCGGCACCGGCCCCGATCCCACCCAGGAGCGCACACCGTGTTCGACCCCGCACCGGAGTATCCGTACCCCGACGTCCACCGACCGGATGAAGCGCCCACCCCGCACGCGCTTCTCGCACCGGTGATCGGACTCCTGGGCACCTGGCACGGGCGGGGCCACGGCGGGTATCCGACGCTCGCCGGGGATTTCGCGTACGCGCAGGAGGTCACCTTCAGCCACGACGGCCGCCCCTTCCTCCGCTACGAGGCCCGGGCCTGGTTGCTGGACGCCGACGACACACCGCTGCGCCCGTCGGCTCGGGAGAGCGGCTGGTGGCGGCTGCAGCCCGACGGCCGGGTGGAGGCACTGATCACCCAGCCCACCGGCATCGCCGAGATCGCCGTCGGCCGCGCGGCCGACAACACGGTCGACCTCTCCACCCACGAGGTGGCCCTCACGCCCACGGCCAAGGAGGTCAACGCCACGCGTCGGACCTACGACCTGATCGACGACGACACGCTCACGTTCGTCCACGACCTCGCGGCGATGGGGCAGCCGTTGCAGCACCACCTCTCGGCGACGCTACGGCGCAAGGCATAGGTGCGCGGCGAGGTTGTTGAGCGGTACCGCTGGGACGTGGTGCGGGGCGGGTCACTCGGGTTCGGCAAGTGAGCGTCTCCAGGAAGGCATCGGGAAATGCCTGCGTCAGCGCGTTCCTGAACGTCTCCGGGCTTGCCTGCCATGCGGCCGGATTCTCGGCGTCAGTTGTCGGGCGCCTGCGGCGGCGTGGGTCGCAGGCCGTCCAGGGTGAGGTCGAGGAGGCGTTCCGCCTGTTCGCGTTGGTCGGGGCCGGCCGAGGTGAGGGCGATGCCGGCGAGGGCGGCGAACATGTCGGTCGGGCTGATGTCGGTGCGGATCGCGCCGGCGGCGGTTCCGGCGTTCATGAGGGAGGTGAGGGCGGCCTGAATCAGCTCGTGGCTCTCGGCGTAGGGGTTGGTTCCCGAGGCGACGACGGCTCGTAGGGCGTCGGCCATGCCGAGTTTGGCGGTGGCGTAGTCGATGAAGCGACGCGTCCAGGCGCGTAGGGCCTCGCGGGGCGGCATCGTCGCCAGGAGCTCGGGGACGGCCTCGCACAGCCGGGCCACCTCGTTGCAGTACGCGGCCTCGATCAGGGCCTCCCGGGTCGGGAAGTTATGACATGCCCTCGTTCCTCCTGCGAAAGGACTGTCGATCATGTCGGGAATCGAAGGCAAGGTAGTGGCGATCACAGGTGCCGGCAGCGGCATCGGCGAGGCGACCGCGCTCCTGCTCGCCGAGCGCGGCGCCCGAGTCGTCCTCGGGGCGCGCCGTGCGGAGCGTCTCGAGGCCCTGGCCGCCCGTATCGAAAAGGCGGGCGGTGAAGCCGCCTGGGTCCGTACGGACGTGACGCGGCGCGAGGATCTGTCCGGCCTCGTACGGCTGGCCCGCGAGCGGTACGGCAAGCTCGACGTCCTCGTCAGCAACGCCGGAGTCGGTCTGATCTCCCGCCTGGACGACCTCCGTGTCGAGGACTGGGAGGAGATGATCGACGTCAACCTCAGAGGCGTGCTGTACGGGATCGCCGAAGCCCTGCCGGTCTTCCGGGAGCAGGGCTTCGGGCACTTCGTCAACATCGTGTCCACCGCCGGACTGCGCGTCACTCCGCTCCAGGCGGTGTACGCCGCCACGAAGAACGCCGTCCGTACCCTCTCCGAGGGCCTGCGCCAGGAGGCCGGCGAGGGCCTGCGTGTCACCGTCGTCTCGCCGGGGTTCGTCCGCACGGACTTCGCCGACCGCATGGATTCCGAGGTGAAGGTCCAGATCGTCGAAAAAATGGACAGCATCGCGATCCCGCCGGCCGCGGTGGCCCGCGCCGTCGCCTTCGCCGTCGAGCAGCCGGACGGTGTAGACGTGGGTGACATCGTCGTGCGTCCCACCGCGCAGGACTGAGGTCCGTTTCGCCGCCGCGCCACGCCATGCCGCGTCATGGCCTGCCGACGCCCGGTTGTGGGGCGCGTACACGTGATCCGAGTCACGTCAGGTTCCCGTCAGTGAAGTGGCCCGAAGCCGTCAGCCTGCTCCGATCTCATAGGCCCCAGAGCCCCTCTGAGACCCCGCTCCCCGTTCCGGGGGAGCCCCCCACCGAGGAGTGACATGGCTGAGACACTGACTGGAACCGCGAGCGACGCGGCCGAAGAGTTCCCCGAGTTCGTGCCGCCCAGGGCGGCCGCCTGTCCGTTCGCGCCGCCGCCGGCCCTCGCGGAGATCCGCGAGGAGAAGCCGATCAGCAAGGTGCGGATCTGGGACGGCAGTACGCCCTGGCTCATCACCCGCCACGAGGACCTGCGGGCCGTCCTCGGCGACCCCCGCGTCAGCGTCGACGACAAGCGGCCCGGCTTTCCGTTCCCGAAGAAGGCCATGGCGGAGAACGCGCACCACCACCCCGACACGCTCTTCAACACGGACGCCCCCGTCCACACCCGGCTCCGCCGGATGCTGACCTCCTCCTTCACCGCCAAGCGGATGGCGGCCTTGCGCCCCGCCATCCAGAAGGTCACCGACGAGCACATCGACGCGATGCTGGCCGGGCCGAAGCCGGCCGACCTGGTCCAGGTACTGGGTCTGCCCATTCCGACGCTGATGATCTGCGAACTGCTCGGAGTCCCTTACGGGGACCACGAGTTCTTCCAGTACCACGCCACCGTCGCGGTCAGCCAGACGTCATCGGCCGAGCAGGACCGCGAGTCGAGCGTCGCGCTCGGCGAGTACCTGGCCCGGCAGATCCAGGCCAAGACGGAGAACCCCGCCGAGGACGCGCTGTCCGACCTGGCGGCCCTGGTCAAGGCCGGTGAACTGACGATGGGTGAGGCATCCCTCATGGCCGTCATCCTGCTCATCGCCGGGCACGAGACCAGCGCGAACATGATCGCGCTCGGCACCCTCGCGCTGTTGGAGCACCCGGAGCAGCTCGCCCTGCTGCGTGAGACGGACGATCCGAAGGTCGTGGCCGGAGCGGTCGAGGAGCTGCTGCGCTATCTGACCATCGCCCACACCGGCCAGCGCCGGATCGCCCTGGAGGACATCGAGATCGGCGGCGAGGTCATCCGCGCCGGGGACGGCATCATCGTCTCCCTTCCCGCCGCCAACTGGGACCCGGAGGCCTTCCCGGAGCCCGACCGCCTCGACCTGCTCCGCGACGCCCGCCAGCACAACGCGTTCGCCTTCGGCGTGCACCAGTGCCTGGGCCAGCAGCTCGCCCGCGTAGAGCTCCAGGTCGTCTACGGCACGCTCTACCGGCGCGTCCCCACGCTGCGACTGGCCACCACGCTGGAGGAGATCGACTTCAAGGAAGACGCGATGGCCTACGGCGTCGCCGCGCTGCCGGTCACCTGGTAGCCCGTAGCCCGTAGCCCTTCGACACCAGTAGGGCATACGAAGGGACATGCGAAGGGACGCAGGAAGGGGTATACGAAGGGCGAGGGCCCCTGATCATGCCGGGCGCGTGCGTCGAGGACGTCCGTGTTCATGGCCCGGGGCCGTCGGCGTGCCGCTGGATGAACCGTTCCGAGTTCTGGATCTCGTCCCGGACACGCGGCAACCCTGGTGGTGTCAGGCACCGTTCCGGCTGCGCTATGATTGATCTTGAGCAGCCCGCCGGAAGATTTCGGCGGTAGGCCTCGCGTTGGTGGTCCAAGGAAAGACGCCCCGCTTCCTGCGGGGAGATGCAGGTGCAAGGCCTGCCCGGCGCTCCACAGCCCCGCCTCCTGTACTCCGGAGGCGGGGCTTGTTTCATTTCGCCCCAAGCCTCCCTGCCGCCAGCTGTCTCCCTCCTGTCTCTGCCTCCCGCCCCTGCCTCTGACCCCCTGTCCCTGCCCCCGGGAATGCGCCGACCAGGTCCGCTGTTACAGCACACGTAGCTGACATGCGCGAGTCAAGATCGCGTGATGTGGGCGGAAGGAGCACCTCATGGCACGCAACAGCGCGCGACCCGTCGTCACGCTGAGGTCGACAGCCGGGACCGGCGTCACCTACGTGACGCGGAAGAACCGCGGAAACGACCCCGACCGGCTCGTCCTGCGCAAGTACGACCCGGTGGTCGGTGAGCACGTCCCGTTCCGGGAGGAGCGCTGAGCCGAGCCCGGCGCCACCGGGCGAACCGCCACAGGACCGTCGACCGCCACAAGGGAGGAAACCTCATGAAGCCTCGCATCCACCCCGAATCCCGTCCCGTCGTCTTCCGTGACCGGGCCGCGGACGTCGCGTTTCTGACCCGTTCGACCGCGCACTCGTCGAAGACGATCGAGTGGGAGGACGGGAGCACCTACCCGGTGATCGACGTCGAGATCTCGTCGGCGAGCCATCCGTTCTACACCGGGACCTCGCGGGTCCTGGACACAGCAGGCCGTGTGGAGCGCTTCGAGCGTCGTTACGGCCGTACGGCCTCGCCGCGGCACTGACGGCGGGCCGATCGCCGGCACGACCGGCTTCCATCACGACCGGTGTCATGTGTGACGTCAGGCATGACCGGTTCACAGCATGACCGTTCCCCGCACGAGGAGGGCAGATCCATGAAGGTGCGCAAGTCCTTGCGTTCACTGAAGTCCAAGCCGGGGGCTCAGGTGGTCCGTCGGCGAGGCGTGGTCTTCGTCGTCAACAAGAAGAACCCGCGCTTCAAGGCCCGTCAGGGCTGACGGCACACCACCCGGAGGCAGGCGGCGACGAGGAGCGGATTCATCCACCCGGCTAGGTGCTGCGTGGCTGCGTGCCGGACGTCAGGGCACCCCAGATGTCGTCGCTCTCCCGGATCACATAGAGCGGATCCCTACGTGGTTTCCAGCCGCGGGAAACCACGTAGTACCGCCCATCGCGTTCCAGGAGCAGCCGCACCCCGGCCCAGCGCGTCACATCACGAGCGCGCTCCTTGGCGTCCCGCTCTCCGAGCTGCCAGGTGATCTGGGTCAGTGCCCAGAACAGGATGACGGCCGCCGCGAAGAACGGGACCGCCTTGTGCCGGAGACCGGCTCGACGGTCGCTCGTCGTGTCCCGGCGCTGGCCGAGGAGGAGACCGGCCGCGACGGTGAGCGGGGCGACCCAGCCGTACGGTGCGATGGCCGACGACATCACGAGCAGCACCAGCCCGGCGCCGACCACCACCAGGTGGAGACGTGCCGCCGCTGTGCGAAGAGGCGATCGGTCGTGCTCGACATGCTCGCTCACGTGCTGGGAGGCGCCGGTGATGCGTCGGCGTGCGCGTTGTTGTCGGGCGCTGTTCCGGACGGCGGTGCGGGGGGCGGTTCGGCGGTGGTGTCGTCACCGGTGTCCGTGGGCGGCGGCGGCGGTGGTGGGCCGTGGCGTCGCGCTCAGTCCGCGTCCGTCGGGATGCGGAGGGTCACGCGGTAGCCGCCGTCGGGGGTGGGGCCGGACTCGAAGGTGCCGTTCAGGAGTTCGGCGCGCTCCCGGAGACCGACGAGGCCCTGTTGGGAGCCGGGCAGGGGCAGGGAGGGGCGGGTGGGGGCGTTGTTGGTCACTGTGACGCCGAAGCGGTCGCCGGTGTGCCACAGATGGACGGTGGCGGCCGCGCCGGGCGCGTGTTTCCGTACGTTGGTCAGGGATTCCTGCACGGTGCGGTAGAGGGCGCGTTGCGTGGGGGTGGCGATGACGGAGGGGAGTTCACCGGTCAGGGTCGCCTCGATGCCGCTGGTCGACACGAGCTTGTGCAGGTCGGCGAGTGTGGGCTGCGGGGTGAGTTCGCCGACGCGGCCCCCGGAGGCCCGCAACAGCGCGACCATGTGGCGCAGTTCGTCGAGCGTGTCGACGCTCAGCGAACGGATGGTGCGGGCGCCCTCCTTGAAGTCCGGGTCCTTGGCGGCTACTTGAAGCGCACCCGCCTGTACGGCGATCAGGCTCACCTGGTGGGAGACGACGTCGTGCATCTCGCGGGCCAGCTGGGCGCGTTCCCGGGCCAGGACGGCCTGGGAGTGCAGCAGCCGTTCGTGTTCGCGGGCCTTCTCGATCTCCGCGAGCCGGTCGGCCAGGTCCCGCCGGGCCTGGACGAGTTGACCGAGCAGGACGGGGGCGGCGGCCGTGGCCAGCGTGTACAAGAAGTAGATCACCGTCCAGGCGCGTTCGTGCGAGCCGACGTTGCCCAGGGGCCAGGGCACGGCGGAGGCGACGGCGAACAGAAAGGCGGCCGCGACCAGGAGCCGACGGTCGCGGGAGCGCTCGGCGAGGGTGAACAGCGCGGCGAACGAGGCGAAGACGATGTCCACCATCAGGCTGGCCGGGAGCGTGAGCAGGAACACCGTGAGGGGAAAGCGGCGGCGCAGGGCGAGCGCGGCACAGGCGACCGCTGTCGCGGCCGTCGCGAGGCGGCTCGAGTCCCCCAGGTTGATCAGGACGTCCACGGCGGCCACGGCGACGACCACGGCATCGACGACCGGATCCGGGATCCGCGCCCACCACGGCTTGCCCGCGTTCATCCCCGATCCTCCGATCCGTTCCGCTCGTCCAGCAGGCCCGCCCGCTGGGCGAGCAGCGCGGCCCGCACCCGGCTGTTCACGCGCAGCTTGGTCAGGATCGCGCTGACGTGGTCCTTGACGGTGCCCGCGCTCAGGTGGACGCGGCTGCCGATGTCGGCGTTGGACAGCCCCTCCGCGATGAGCACCAGCACGTCGCGCTCCCGCTCGGTGAGCCGTCCGACGCGGGCGGCCTCCTCGTCGTCCGCGGCGGTCGCGCCCGGGTGGCTCTGCCACACGGCACGGGACGCCTTCGGTGACATCACGACACCGCCCGCGCACAATGTCCGTACCAGTTGGGCGAGTTGGTCCGGCTCGGTGTCCTTGAGCAGAAAGCCGGCCGCCCCGGAGCGCAGTGCGGTGAGGATGTACTCGTCGGCGTCGAACGTCGTCAGCATCGCCACCACGGGCGCGTTCGGCAGCGCCCGCAGGTGCCGCAGTACGGTCAGACCGTCGACGTCCGGCATCCGGATGTCCAGCAGTACGACGTCCGGTCCCTCCCGCCGTACCGCGTCCACCGCCTCCGCGCCCGTCGTGGTCGCGACGACGTCGATGTCGTCGGCCGCGCCGAGGATGAGCTCGAAGCCGGACCGCACCAGGGCCTCGTCGTCCACCACCACTACCCGGATCACGCGCGTTCCGCCTCGTCCTTGATGTCATCGATGTCCTCGATGTCTATTGTCGTCACCGTGACCGTAGAACGGGAAAAGCCCGGTGCGGTGCTCCTGCGGGACGGCCCGGCCACGTGGCGGGTCGGTTCCAGTCGTCCGGGGGGTGTGGAGCGGACGCCTGTCGGCCACTGGGCGATTGCCGTTCTCTCCAGCCTGTGAGCCATGACGCGGAGCGCAGACGACACGGCGCTCGTGCCACCGCCTCGACCGGAGCCCGTGGCGCCGCCCCGACCGGAGGCGTCCGAGACCACGCAACAACCCGATACCCGGCCGTCCTGTCGCTGTACCGGCTCGGCGCCCGACCGTTGGCGGTCATCGCCGCGAGCAGTGCGCTGATCCTGCCTCAAGTCCTGTACGTGGTGCAGCAGGCCCTCAACCCGGGCGGCGGCGACGGAGGTGGTCCGGGCGGGATCTGGGCCTGGCCCGCCGACGCGGACGGCATCGTCCCGCTGCTCTTCACCGGCGGCTACCCGGCCCTGGCCCGGATACCGTTCGTCGTCGCGGGCATGGCCGTGGCCCGGCTGGACCTGGCCTCCACCGTCGTCCGTACCCGCCTCGCGATCACCGGTGTCTCGCCGGCCGTCCTCGGCTACGGCGGCTCCTTCCAGGCTCTGCGCCTCGTCCCCGGCGTCGCCTCCGCACTCCGCGCCTTCGGCTGGGGCGAGGGCGGTTCGGTCATGTCGGCCGGGTGGTCCGACACCGCGTGCCACCCGACCGGCACCACCCCGGCCTGGCCGCCGGCGGCCTCGCCGCACAGCGAGACGACCCTCTCGGTCGTGGCCAACACCGGCGTGGCCATCGCGGTCCCGGCCGCCTGCCTCGCCGCCACCGACACCCTCCCGCGCTTTCGCCGACTGGCCGCTCCGGTCATCGCGGTGGGCACGATGTCCCTGACCGCGTACGTCTTCCACATCGTCGCCGGGCGTCGGGAGCCCTGGCTCCCGACGGCGGCCGCGGCGGCCGTCAGGGCATGGGCCGTACGGCCGTCACCTCTCGACCCCGGCTCAGGGCGGCGACTCGGGCCGCCGCCCTGAGCGAGGCTTTCAGTCCGTCGATGTCACTTCTTCAGTGCCACCGCGTCCCCGGCCGAGACGATCCTCGCGGTCGTCGTCGTGCCGGGGAAGTACCAGCGCCAACTGCCCGCCGCGGTGGCGGTCACCTTGGTGCTGAGGTTCCCGTGGGTTCCCGACTTCACGGTCTTGACCGTGCTGTAGTGGGCGGCCCCGGCCTTCCTGAACTGGAGCTTGACCTGTTGCCCGGTGAAACCGTGGTAGGTGAGGTCCTCCCAGTTGGCACGGGACAGCTTGCCGGTGACGGTGAGCTTGGCGCCCTTGGCCACCGGTTCGGGCGACGCGTCGGTGGTCAGCTTCGAGGCGCGCTTCACCTTGTACTCGGCGATGCGGTCGGAGATCCAGTAGTCGCCGTCGTTGGCCTTGACGGTGGCGTCGACCTGCCAGACGCCGGCGATCGTGTTGGCATCGGTGTCACTGGTGTCCGGGATCCAGGCTGGATCGACGGTCATCGTGGCTGTGCACACCGACGTGGTGGAGCTCTTCTTCACGCATGAGGACCCGGTCCAGTCGACGAAACCGCGGCCGTTGGACGTGTTGAAGGTGCTGACGTCCGTGAGTCCCTTCACGCCCGAGTTGTCCTTGACGGTGATGGCGATCGGGAACGTGACGGTCTTCGACGTGCCCACGGTGACGTTCCTGCCGCCGTTGACGACGGTCTTCACGACCCGGACGTCGCCTCTCCCCTCGGCGTGCGCGCCGGTCGCGGTCAGCAGCACCAGGACCGCCGCCCCGCCCGCCGTGGCCCAACTCCTGCCATGTCTGAGGCGTGTTCTTCCCTGCATGGTCCTCCCCTGTTCGTCGGTCCCCTGATTCCGTACGGCATCGGTGAACCAAGATCGCGACACCGTACGCAGAGGCTACACACGGGGGCGGCTCGGCCTGGAGCTGTTGTGCCCGGCCCTGGTGGGTGAGGTCGAGGTCGAGCCGGGGGAGTGGGGAACGTCGTGGTACGTCGTTGCGCAGATGCCTGTCCGATCGACAGATGCAGGAAGCCGGGGATCTCCGTCGCATGTACAGGTCGCAGGCCCGCTCCTCGAACCGGCGGATCCGACGGTGCGTTTCCAGGAGCTGCTCCGCGTGCGTGGAAACGGTGCCGACGACTGCGTGGGTGAACTGCGGTGCCTCAGTCCTGCGCGTCCTCGCATTGCTCGCGCAGACGGCGCGCTTGCGAGACGCCCGGGTCCATCATTTAATGTACCGTTTGGTCTAGCAAACCGGAGTGGCGTCACATCAGGCGGGGAGTGCGTCAATGCCACGACCACCGGGTCATGGGCCGGGCTTCGAAGTCAGACGCCAGAAGATCATCGACATCGCGGCCTCCCTGTTCGCCGAACAGGGCTACGCGGCGACCTCCATCAACGACCTGGGCCGCGCGGTCGGGCTCGCCAAGGGAGCCCTGTACTACTACATCGGCTCCAAGGAGAACCTGCTCATCGAGATCCAGTCGGGTGATGCGGCCGCTGCTGTCGCGAGCGCGGCAGATCGCGGAACTCGACGAGGATCCCCTGCTGCGGCTGCGCCTGCTGTCCGAGTCGCTGCTGACGATCATCTTCCGCAGGCTCGACCACATCTGGGTCTACGAGCACGACTACCGCAGTCTCAGCGGTGACGAGCTGGAGACCCTGCTGAGCCAGCGCTCCGACTTCGAACACCTGGTCTCCGGCCTGCTCGCGGAGGCCGTCGACCAGAGCATCTTCCGTGCGCTCCCACCGCGCCTGGCGACCCGGCAGTTCCTCAACCTGCACAACCACACCTACCAATGGGTGCGCCCGGAGGGGCAGTGGGACGCCGCGTTCCTGTCGCGTGAGTACTGCGCGACCCTGTTCCGCGGCTTCGGCGCGTCCGACAACGCCCTGCCGGACCTGGAGGAGCGGGCCGCCGCGTTCAAGCGCGACCGCCCCGACCTGCCGCTCGACCCCGAGGCGGAGTGGCAGCCTGCCGCTGTCGGCGGCTGACCGGACCCGTGGTGCGCCACGACGCACCACGGGATGCCTCCTCACGCCTGCTTCACCAGGGCTCTGGTGATGACGTTGCGCTGGATCTCGTTCGTGCCCTCGCCGATCTCCAGGATCTTCGCGTCGGCGTAGAACCGGGAGATCTCCGACCCCCGTACGTAGCCGTAACCGCCGTGGATCCGCACCGATGCGGAGGCTGCGTGGTTGGCGACCTCGGAGGCGTACGGCTTCGCCATGGCGGCCTCCGTACTGTGCGGCCCGACCGTCAGGGGCTCGGCCACCGCCGCCGTCTCGTGGCGCCAGTCGGACGGCGGTGTGTTCGCCGCCGTGCGCGGCGACTGACACGGACGCGAGCACGCCAGTTCGGCGCTCACGCCGCACGGCCCCCGGGAGGCGGGCATGCTGGTGCTCGTCGGGATACGGGCGGACGGGCAGACGGGCGGAGGCGCGCGATGCGGTGGTGGGCCGGTTGGACGGCGGTCGCAGGAGGGGTGCTGCTCGCGGCGTGCGGTGGATCGGGAGGCGCAGGCCGGGGACCGTCGCCCGGACCCACAAGTGCCTCCACGAGTGCCTCCTCGACTGCCTCCGCCAGTGCTTCTACGAGTGGGACGGCGGAACCGGGGCGAGGGACACCGTCCGCGTCGGGCCCCGGATCCGCCGCCCCGGTGGCCAGTTGCTTTGCCGGGCGGGTGGAGGTCACCGTCTCGCCCGGGGACGCGGTCGAACGGCGGTTGTGCGTGCGGACCGGGGCGGTGGTCTCGGTCACCCTGCGGCCGCGTGCGGACGACCGGCGCTGGACGGCCGTCCGGAGTGCGGCGCCCGCAGTGGTACTGGTCTCCGGATGGCGCGTCGACGCCGACGGGACCGGCCGTGCCACCTTGCGCTGCGCGAGCGTACGGGGCGGGGCGGCCGGGATCACGGTGACGGCGAAGGCTCCGGACGTGGCGGGCGCGGCGCGCACCGCGTTCACGCTCCGGGTGAGTGTGGTCCCGTACGCGAAGGAGGGGTGAACCCGTCGCTTGCTGCGGCGAGTTCACCCCTCCTCGGTGCGTACGGGTCAGCCGCAGTCGCGCACCTTGATCGTGTAGATGCCGCGGCCGTGGGTGGCCGCGTAGAGCGTGCCGCCGTCCGGGCTCAGCTTCAGCTGGAGCACGGCCACCGCCGGGAGCCGGCCGACGCGCTGCCATGCCGTACGGCCCGGGGCGCGGTAGACCACGCCGAGGTCGGTGGCGACGGCGAGGCCCCCGCCCGCCGTGACGACCGCGGAGTTGGTCGGCACGTCGGGGAGGTTCGCGGAGATGTCGGTCCAGGTGGTGCCGCCGTCCTTGGACTCGAAGACATGGCCCACGCCCGCGCCGGGACCCTCGGTCCAGTGCCGGGAGAAGCCATTGACCTCCAGGTACACGTGGTCGGCGTTCTTCGGGTCGACGGCGAAGCCGCTGAGGTAGCGGTTGGGCACGGTCGCGTCCACCGGCAGTGCCACGTCGTGCCAGCCCGTGCCGTCCTCGTTGCCGACGGAGATGCCGCGCGCGAAGCCCTGATTGTTGCAGGGGCCGCACCAGGCCGCGTACACCTTCCCGCCCGACGCGGCGACGGCGGTCGCGGTGCGGCCCGCGCCGAGGTCGTACAGGCTGGTCCACTCGGAGCCGCTGCGGATGGCGTAGCCGTGCGTCTGCACCCACACGTGCCGGCCGCCCGCGATCCAGGTCGAGCTGTTCTTCATGTCGGCGGCGAGCGGGGCGATGAAGCGGGCCTCGCTGGTGGCGTTGTCGGCCGGGGCGACGTTGTACGAGGTGACCTTGCTCGCGTCGTTGACCCAGGAACCGTCGTTGACGGCGCAGTTCTGGGTGATCTGGACGGCGAGGTAGACGTACTCCTCGGCGATGTCGCAGCCGTTGGCCGGGTCGGTGAGCGTGTCGCCGCCGTCGCCGCCGAAGTTGGAGCCCATCACCTTGTCGTCGCCGCGCAGGATGGACTGGCCGTTGTCCTGCAGGCCACCGGTGACCGAGACGCCGCCGTGGGCGAGGTCCTTGCCGATGCCCACCGAGTAGTACTGGAGCGTGTCGATCGTGCCGTCGTTCAGGGACGTCCAGTCGGTGGCGTGGCCGGAGGAGTCCTGGGCGCCGTCGAGCGGCCGCCGATAGGCTCCGCCGTCGTTGCCGACGTAGACGTAACTCTTGCCGTGGTAGCGGCCGATGGCGACCCCGTGCTGGTCGGAGTGGGTCGTCGCGTTGCAGTCGCCGGTCTGCTTGGCGGGGTCGATGCTCCAGCAGGGGAAGCCGAAGTTCCAGTACGGGCCGACGGTGGACCAGGTTCCTCCACCGTCCTTGGTCTCGTAGACCTCCTCCAGACCGGCGTACACATGCTGCGCGTTCGCCGGGTCGACGGTCAGGAACTGGTTGTACCAGGCCTGGACGCCGGGCATGTAGCCGCTGGAGGTGAGGGCCGAGCCGTCGGCGGCGAGCTGCTTGTAGTCGGCGATCTTCGTCCAAGGGCCGAACGGGGAGCCGGACTTGGCGACGTAGATACCCTCGAGGCCGCTGTCCCGGTTGGTGTTCAGCTGCTTCGGCGACTGGTCGATGGCGTAGTAGCGCGAGCCGTCGGCGGACCGGGCGAAGGTGACGTTGCCGACGTTGTCCGCGTCGGACGGCAGATCGCCCAGACCGCTGGTGATCCGTGTCCAGGCGCCGCGCACCTTGGTGTAGAAGCCGTTGTAGTCGTCACCGCTGCGCCAGCCGACCGCGAGGACCACCTTGGAGGGGTCCTTCGGGTCGATCGCGATGTCGTTGGCGAGGTTCTTGTACGGGGCGGAAGGGTCCTTCGCCAGTGAACCACCGGGGAGGTAGCCGGGGTTGGGGGCGAACTCCAGCTTCCAGGCGCCGCCGAGCGTCTTGGTGGAGTGGCTCCACACGCCCTCGCTGGTCGCCGCCCACACCTTCCCGTCGCCGAAGCGCAGCTGGTGGATGGTGGTGCTCTCCAGCTCGTCGCCGCCGACCCGGCTGCGCGCGGAGAACGTGCCGTGGTGTGAGTCGGTCAGCACGTACACCCCGCTGCCGAGGTATGCGTCCGCGTTGGTGTTCGCCTCACCGGTGCCGAGCCACAGCCGCCCGGACCCGTCCAGGGCCAGTGCGCCGGTGGACTGCGAGGACAGCCGGTCGCTGATGGGCTCCCAGTGTCCGCCGCCGGACCGGGAGCGCCATACGCCGCCGCCCGCGCTGCCCGCGTAGACGTACCCGTCGTCGTCGGCGGCCATCGCCGCCAGGCGGCCGGTGACGTTGCCCGAACCGCCGCTGGAGTTGGAGTCGAAGTCGCGGTAGCGCGCGTCGTCCGAGTTGTACGGAAGATCGGTGACGTTCCGCCAACTCCCGCCGGTGGAAGGCAGGTTGTTCAGACTGCTCCAGGCGGCGCCGTAGGCCCCCGGCGCGACGACACCCGGTGAGGTGCGGGCCTCGGCGTACTGGTCGGCCCCCTCGGCTATCTCGCCGGACTCGTTGCCGCCGTCGGAGTCCTGCGCGGTCACCTTCGGGGTGATGCCGCCCGTCGACTGCGCGCGGCCTGCGGCGAGTTGGGCGAGCGCGCGGGCCCCGAAGGGACGGCCCCCGTCCGGGCCGGGCGCGGCGCCGGCGGGCAGGGCGACGAGCGCGGCCGACGCGGTGACGGCACAGATCGTGAGCCATCGTCTCTTGCGGGTGGTTACTGGCACGTGGTCCTCCCGAACGGCGTTGATGCAGCCTTGGGACAGACAGGACCACGAGGGACGGGTGAGCGTCCCGGGGCTTATCCAATTCTTGTCCAGAACCTGCCACGAATGAGGTGTTGTGCGGCGGGCACCCGGGAACCGGTGCACCCGCGTGCGGGGGCGCGTTGGGCCTCGGCGGGCCGGAGCGGTCCGCGCCGTGCGCTCCCGTTGCCCAAGGGCGCCGCGCCGTGGGCCTGTTGTCCGCCGAGGGTCGGATGGGATCGTGACCCTGATCAGGCGGTGCCGCCGGAGAAGGAGTCACGCGTGTTCGACCACCTCAAGAACCTCAAGGACAAGGCCGAGGAACTCGCCGAGGCCCACGGCGACACGATCTCCGACGGACTGGAGAAGGCCGGCGACATCGTCGACGACAAGACGGACGGCAAATACACCGACAAGATCGAGACCGGTGTGGACAAGGCGCGGGAGTACGTCGAGAAACTGGGCGAGAAGGAGGCCTGACCCGCGGAGCCTGCACGGGTCCCGGGGCGCCCCCGGGGGCGCCCCTTCCCGGCGGGTCTCTCAGAAGGGTTCCGGGAGAGGCACCCGGCCCGACCTGCTGCGCACCTGTTCGATGAGCGCGGCGTACGCGGCGATCATGCGGGTGCGGCTGAACCGTTCGCGGCTGAGGGCCAGGGCCGGTGCGAACTCGGCGCCGCGTGCCACCGCCTCGGACCAGGCCAGGGCGATCGCTTCGGGATCGGGCGGGGTGAGGAAGCCGTGCCCGGTCACGATCGAGGCGCTGTCGCCGACATCGGTGGCGACCGGAACGGCCCCGCACATCATGCCCTCGATCAGGCACAGCGGTGCCGCCTCGCCGCTGGAGGAGGTCAGCGACACCACGTCGCCGGCCGCGTAGACGCTCTCCATGTCGTGCCGTACGCCGAGCAGGGAAAGGCGTTCGGCGAGCGGGGCGTCCTCGCCGAACGCGGAGGCGATGTCCTCACGCAGGCAGCCGTTGGCCCGCGTCATGCCCGCGCCGCACATCAGGACGTGGCCGTCGGGCTGTCGGCGCAGCCAGGCCCGGGCCGCCCGGAGGAACAGCGGAACGTTCTTCATCGTGGCGTAGCGTGCCGCGAAGACGATCACGGGCGCACGCTCCGGGATGCCCAGCGACGTTCGCAGCAGAGCGCGTCTGAACGGGTCGGGGCGGAATCGCAGCAGATCCACGCCGTTCGGGATGACGTGCAGCAGGCCGGCAGGGATCCCGGCCGCGGCGTACGCGGCGCGCGTCGACTCGGCGCAACAGATCCCGGCGGCGATCCGGCCGTCGGCGACCGCCGTCCGCAGCTCGTCCAGGGCCGCCCCCTGGTTCTCGGGGTCGGAGCGGTGCAGACAGACCACGACGGGCCGCCGGGGCAGACCGGCCTGGTTGAGCAGGCCGAGCGGCTGTTCCTTGAGGGACAGGATGACGTCCGCGGCGGCCACGGCCCGCGTGGTGGCGGCCAGCTCCGGCCCGGTGAAGGTCTCGGGGCCGTCGGGTGCCCCGGGGGCGCGGCCCAGCGAGGTGACCGGCACGCCCGCCGCGGTCAGTGACCGGTAGCAGACGTCGTCCTCCATCCGCTGCCGGGTCTCCTCCCGATACATTTCGCCATTCACACTCAGCACCGCATGCCGCTGGCCACCCTCGTGGAGCCCCAGCACCACATCACTGTGCACGATCCGGGCCCCGCCCGAGAAGAATCCTTCATAGATCGACAGCACACGCAGTTCGTCCATCACGCGCACCTCTTGGCCCGTCTCGCAGAAAGGGAGGAAACCTTTTCAACCCCTGTGATCTGCGGGTTCTCCGCTATGGACACAGGAGAAACTTGCGAGCCCGTGAACTCGTCGTTTCGAATTCGGACACGATTGGTTACGGCGTACTGTTCGGTTGATCAGCCGGATGAAGAGGCTGAGGTCGCGGGCCTGGCGGCCGTTCTCACACCAACGGGTTGGTAAAAAACAGGCCAGAAATTTCCTGGCCCGGGGAGGGGCGACACGTACAATCCGCCGACCCCTCCAGGAACCGAGGAGCCCCGTGCCCCGCATGAAGCGAACCGTCCTGGCCGCCTCGGCGTTCTCCGTCGCTCTGCTCGCCGGGCCGGCCGGCTGTGCGAGCGGTGACTCGGATGCGGCGGACGAGCCCACACCCAAGGCTTCCCGGGCCAAGGAACCCGGACCGGCCCGGAGGCTGGCGACGCAGATGATCACCGCGGCCGACCTAGGCCACGGCTACTCCGTGCGGGACTTCTCCGTGGCGAAGGAGAAGTCCGCCTTCGCCGAGACCCCGGACCGGATCACGGTGGACAGGGGCCCGTGCCACCCACTGGCGGCGGCGATGAACCAGCTGCCGCTCGGCAGGCCGCAGGCCTTCCTCACCCGCGTCGTCTCCTCCGAGAAGTCCGTTGGCACCCCGGCCGAGAAGTCCGTCGGCACCCCGGCCGAGGAGACCACCGCCGTCACCTACGTCACGCTCGCCGTGTACGACCGAGGCATGGCGACGGCGGCGATGGACACCCTCCTCGCCAGGGGAGTGGACTCCTGCCGCCTCGGCTTCACCGCCCGCGCGGTGAACGGCGCCACCCGGACGTACCCTCGGTCGCCGTCGAGGAAGCCGGTACGGCGGGCGACGAAGCCCTCGCCTACAGGGCGGCGACCACGGTCGGCGGTGTCACTCGCACGGTCCGCACCACCGTCGTGCGCAGCGGTGATGTCATCGCCGTCTACGTGGCGGTGGACGGTACGGCCCGGGTCGACGGCGAGCCCCGCGGCCCGCGGGTTCCGGCGGTTGTGCTCACGGCGCAGAACGCGAAGCTCGGCTGAAGCGGAAGGGTGAATGTCTGGGTATTTCCGGGTTCCGGGGGAGTGGTGCGTGCCGAGCTTGACGCAGGGGGGAAGCGGCACCGGCGACGTGGGGCCACGCGTCTGATTCCCGTACCGCCGCGCAGAATGTGCTCGGGAGGATCGCTGAAGCATCGGCGGTGGCCCGGTTGCTCCGTGACACGGCGTCCGGGCGCGGTGGCGCGCTGTTCGTCGGAGGAGAACCGGGGCTGGGACGGACCACCCTGCTCCGCAGGATCCTCACCCTCGACGACACCGTCCGGGCGGTGTACCTCGCGGGCGCCGCAGCCGAATCGGGACTGCGCTACGCGGGTCTGCACCAGGTCGTCCAGGCCTACCGGTGCGATCTGCCACGACTGCCCGCACCCCAGCGCGACCTGCTCGGCCATCTGTTGGCCACCGGGCAGCAGCGGCCGGGGGACACCGGGCTCGCGGTCGGCGCGGCGACGCTCGGACTGCTCGGCGCCGCGGCCGCACGGCGTCCTCTCCTGCTGGCGATCGACGACGCGCATCTGCTCGACACCCCGTCGAGGGAGGCACTGCTCTTCGTGGCCCGGCGCATCGCCGAAGAGCCGATCGCCCTGCTCCTCACGGCCGAACACCGCGGCTGTGCCGCAGGATCCGTCCTGCGCCCCGCCGTCACCGGCGTACCGGAGCTGAGGCTCGGACCACTGGACCCGGCCGACGCGCGGACCCTGCTCCAGGGGTCCGCCCCGCACCCGCTGCGCCGATTCGTCGCCGACCGACTGCTCGCCGTCGCCGAGGGCAACCCGCTCGCCCTCACCGAACTGCCGGCCGTCCTCACCCCGGCCAGTGCTCCAGCAGACAGACCGGCCCCACCGCGATCCGTACGGTGTCCACCGCCGGGCCGCCGGCCGTCACGGGCGGCCTCCCGCGCTCGGCCCGACGTCACCGCCCGTGACGGCCGATTCCGTGGTGATGTCGCGGGAGGCCAGATTGACCACCCGCACCTCGTAGTCGAGAGAGAGCCGGTACGGCTGCGAGATCGCCCACCACACCTTGGCCCGCTCGTCGAGCGACAGGGGAGCCAGCCGCAGCTTCAGCGACTCCCCGGCGTCGGCCACGCTGTTGCTCTGCGCGGCCGGCACCAGCAACGGGTCCTGGAGGATGGCGTCGTCGTACAGCGCCGGCATCGCCCGGCCGAGGATCCGCTGCTGGGCGTCGGGGGTGCCGCCGGTCGGGATGAGCAGATAACGCAGCAGCAGGGCCATGTCCGCCCTGCGCCGTTCCTGCCGGACCGCACCGGTGCCCGGATCCTCGACCACGGTGTGGCGGGACGGGCGGTTGCGTGCGCTGGGGTCCTCGGCGACTTCGTACACGAAGAGTTCGAGGCCGAGTGCTCCATGGCCGCCGCCCCGCTGCTGCCCGACGAGTTCGACGAGCCGCACCCGGGCGTGGGCGTCGGATTCGCGCACCGCGGCGGTCAGGACGTGCACCAGGATGTCGGACACATCGGCGATCACATCGGCACTGCCCTCCGCGACCACCCCCCTGTGTCTGCCCGGGGCTTCGCATGCCACCCCGGCCGATCACCTGCGAGGTTAGGGCCGCGCCGTACCCCGGCTCTTCCGGGAAATCCCTGGGTCCCTCCCAAGGAGGAGCTGAGCAGGCGGAGGAGTTGCTTGGCCGGGGCGTCCTGTTCGGGGGCCTTCGGGGGTCAGGAAGCCCGGTCGTCCTCGGCGACGAACAGGCGCGAGAGCAGCCCTTCGAGGGTGGACCGCTCGGCGTCGGTGAGTGAGTCGAGGGCCTGGTGGGTGCCGTGCATGCCGTCACGGATGCTCGACACGGCGGCCGCCCCGTCCTCCGAGAGGACGACGTTCTTGACCCGCCGGTCGGTGGGGCTGGGCTCGCGGTAGACGAGGCCGCGTGCCTCCAGCCGGTCGATGATCCCGGTCATGTTCGAGGCGTCGCAGCGCAGTGTGCCCGCCAGGGCCCGCATCGGAGCCGGGCCCTGGCGCAGCACGTTGAGCGCCTTGGCCTGGCTGTAGGTGAGGCCGTGCGCGGCGGCGGCGCTGGTGAGATCCGCGTAGAGGCTGACCATCGACGCCCACAGGGTGTCGAGAAGCATGACGTTGGAGACGGCGAGGGGTCCTACGTCGGACGCCTCGGTGGAGCGGCTCGTTCCAGATGTCGCGGACATGCATCCAGCGTAACCCGAAACTTGACTACCTCAATCTTCGATGCTTACCTCTAACGAGTTACTTGAGGACATCAAACTTCCAGCCTCTACAGCTTTATGGACTTCAAGTTTCCGTGCAGTAGTCCCTCGCCCCGTCTGACCTACGGAAGAAGCCGTGACACCCACTGATCGCGTGGCGCAGAAGCGTCCCGCCGGCGACCTCACACTCGTCCTGGTCCTCGGCCTCGCGGCCATGATCGTCTCGATGATGCAGACCCTCGTCGTACCGATCCTGAGCATCATCCAGAGCGACCTCGGTACCACCACCGCCAACGTCAGCTGGGTCACCACCGCGACCCTGCTGTCGGCCGCGGTCTTCACCCCGCTGCTCGGCCGGTTCGGCGACATGCACGGCAAGAAGCCCACGCTGATCGGGGTTCTGCTGCTGATGATCGCCGGTTCGGTGCTGGCGGCGACCACCACCTCGCTGCTGTGGCTGATCGTCGGCCGGGTGCTCCAGGGCGCGGCCACCGCGATCTTCCCGCTCGCCCTCTCGGTCCTGCGCGAGGAGATACCCCCGGCGAAGCTGCACGGCGCGATGGCGCTGGTGAGCGGCACGCTCGCGGTCGGCAGCGGACTCGCCCTGGTGGCGGCCGGACTGCTCACACGGGGCTCGGACCCCGACTATCACCGGGTGTTCTGGCTCGCCGTGGGTCTCGCGGCCCTCGCCCTGGTCGGCGTCGTCCTGCGCGTCCCCTCCTCACGCTCGACGACCGGCGGCCGTACCGACTGGCTCGGCGCGGGAACGCTCGCCGCGCTGCTCGTCCTGCTCCTGCTGCCGATCTCGCAGGGACACGAGTGGGGCTGGTCCTCCGCCCGCACCGTCGGACTGTTCG
Source organism: Streptomyces sp. NPDC007896 (assembly GCF_042959425.1). Lineage (NCBI taxonomy): Bacteria > Bacillati > Actinomycetota > Actinomycetes > Kitasatosporales > Streptomycetaceae > Streptomyces > Streptomyces sp. NPDC007896. The sequence goes on from NZ_JBIBKX010000007.1 coordinate 330,077, forward strand.
TCGCCGCGGTCGTCATGGCGGGCGTCTGGGTCCTGGTCGAGCGCAAGGTCCGCGCGCCGATGGTGGACATGGGGATGTTCGCCCACCGCCCGGTGCTCTTCACGAACCTCGCCGGCCTCTTCCTCGGCTTCGCGATGTTCTCCCAGTTCATCGGCGTCGCGTACCTGGCGCAGATGCCGAAGGAGCTTACCGGCTACGGATTCGGCGCCTCGGTGCTGCGCGCCTCCGTCGAGTACCTGCTGCCGACCACGCTGATCTCGCTGCTCGCCGCACAGTTCGGCGGGATCCTCGTCGGGCGGATCGGGGCGCGGTTCACCCTCGCCGTGGGCGCCGTGTTCGGTGTCGCCGGCTTCGCGTGGCTGACCCTGGCGCACGACACCTCCGCGTCGATCATCCTGGCGGGCCTGCTGATCGGTGTCGCGATCAGCTTCGGCTACGCGGCCATGCCCGCGCTCATCGTGGCGAGCGTGCCGCACCACCAGACCGGCATCGCCAACGGACTCAACTCCATCTCCCGTTCCGTCGGCAGCGCGATCGCCAGTGCCGTGATCACCTCGCTGCTGGCGTCCAAGACCATCCAGCACCTGCCGGCCGGCGCGCCCGCGCTGCCCGCCGAGAGTCAGTTCACGCTGAGCTTCGCGATCGCCGGAGTCGCGTTCGTGCTGATCGTGGGCGTGGCGCTGGTCGGTCTGACCAGGGGTGCGGCCCAGGAGTACACGGTCGAGAAGAAGGCCTCCGCCACCGACGACGCTGCCACCGACGATGCGGCGGCGGACGAGAGTGTCGTGGAGACGGCGGCCGTCACGTCCTGATCCGGACACGATCAACGGCTCGCCCCGTCCATCGGGGCGAGCCGTTTTCGTGTCCGCCCCTTGCCCCTCCCCGCCCCCTCCCCGCCCCCTCCCCCCTCCCCGCCTCCCGCCTTGCCCTTGGAAACCGATCGGTTTACTCTTCCGATGAAGGGAAACCGATCGGTTTCCCGTGGCTTCGGGAGTTCTCATGACATCCATCGAAGGTTCGGTCGTCCTGGTCACCGGCGGCAGCCGCGGCATCGGCCGGGCACTGGTGCAGGCCCTCTACGAGCGCGGCGCGTCCAAGGTGTACGCCACCGCACGCGACCCGCGGACCGTCACGCACCCCGACGCGGTGCCGCTGGCGCTGGAAGTGAGCGACCCCGCGTCCGTCGCCGCGGCCGCCGAGCGCGCGCAGGACGTCACCGTCCTGATCAACAACGCGGGCGCGTCCGTGAACGCGAACTTCCTGGACTCGCCCGTCGAGGACGTCCGCCGCGAGTTCGAGACGAACTTCTACGGCCCTCTCCTGGTCACGCGCGCCTTTGTGCCGATCATCGAGCGCAACGGCGGCGGCCACATCCTCAACGTCCACTCGGTGCTGTCGTGGGTGGGGCTCCTGGGCTCCTACAGCGCCTCCAAGGCGGCCTTCTGGTCGCAGACCAACTCCCTGCGCCTCGACCTGAAGCCGCGCGGCATCGACGTCACGGGACTCCATGTCGGTTACGTCGACACCGACATGGCAGCGAAGGTGGACGCGCCGAAGTCCTCGCCCGAGAGCGTCGCGGCGCAGGCCCTCGACGGCATCGAGTCCGGTGCCTTCGAGGTGCTGGCCGACGACCTCACCCGGCAGGTGAAGGCCCAGCTGGCCGAGGACCTGGGCGTGATGTACCCGCAGCTGGTTGCGTAAGGGAGACGGGAACACGGGAACACGGGAACACGGGAACACGGGGAGACGGGGAGGTCGGGAGACGGGGACACGGGGAGGTCGGTCCCGTCCCGCCACCCGGCGGTCAGACCGGCAGCAGGCGGCCGATCAGCCCGCTGAGCTGCCGTACGTTGCGGCACTCGTGCATCTCGACGAGCCCGGCGTACTCGGGCGCCGCCGAGTCCCCCGTACCCCACTGGGAGAGCGGCTCGGGGTTCAACCAGTAGACACGGCGGGCCCGTTCGGAGAACCGCCGGACGGCCGGCAGATTCGGGTCGCCCATGTTCGTACGGGCGTCGCCGAGGACGAACACGGTCGTGCGCGGCCCCACCGCGTCGACGTACCGCTCGGCGAACTCGCCGAACGCGACGCCGTAGTCGCTGCTGCCGTGCCAGCCCGTCAGTGTCGCCTCGGAGCGGATCCGGGCACCCAGCCCCTCCGGATCGGCCGCGCCGTGCACGAGCAGGCCGGTCACCTCGTCGATCCGGTTGACGAACGCGAACACCCGCACCTTGCTGAACTGGTCGTGCAGCGCCTGCACCAACAGCATGGTGAAGTCCGAGAAGCCCGCCACCGAGCCCGACACATCGCACAGCATCACCAGTTCGGGCCGGACGGGGCGGCGCCTGCGCAGCACCGGCCGCATCGGCACTCCGCCCGTGGACAGCGAACCGCGCAGGGTCCGCCGCAGGTCGATGGTGCCGCGCGCGGCCCGGCGACGGCGTGCGGCGAGCCGGGTGGCCAGCTTGCGCGCCAGCGGCTGCACCGTCCTGCGCAGCTCGGCGAGCCGGTCCCGCCCCGCGAACAGGAAGTCCACCCGGTCGGCGGTCGGGGCCACCGCCCGCCGCGCCAACTCGTCCCGGCCGCGCCGCTCGGCGACCCGGCGTCGCGCCTCCGTGGCGACCAGCGCGCGGAACATCTCGATACGCCGCCGGATCTCGTCCTCCAGCAGCCGGTCGGCGAACCCCGCCACGCCGTCCTGGCGCGCCCGGACGCTGTCACGCACGCGCGCCATCAGCGTCTGCGGGCGGAGCCGGTCGAGTGTCTGGTACGACGACCAGCCGTCCGACCCCGGCGAGGAGCCGTATCCCCCGAAGCCGTCCACCGCCTCGATCGCCAGCCGTTCCAGGGTCTCGCGGTCGCCGGCGGCGAGCGCGGCCGCGAGCCGGTCGCGCAGCTCCTCCCGGTCGGCGGCGGGAGCCTCGCTCTCCTGCCCTTCGGGCATCGGTGCCCCGACGAGACGCGGGAAGTACAGGTCGAAGACGGGGTCGAACACCCGACGCTGCCCCGTGCCGTGCAACAGGGTGGCGGCGAGGCCCTCACGCAGCAGTTCGCGGTCGGCCAGGCCGAGCGCCGCCACCGCCTGCGCTGCGTCCACGGTCTCGCCGGTGCCGATCCGCACGCCGTGTGCGCGCAACGCGCCGACCAGCCCCGTCAGCCGCTCGGCCACGCCCGTCGGCGCGCTCACATGGCGTCCAGGTCGAGCTTGGCGGCCGCCTTGAGGATGTCGTCCTGGTGCTTGAGGAGCACGCCGAGGCTGTCACGTACGACGGTCTCGTCGAGGGTGTCGGCCCCGAGCGCGAGCAGCGTGCGCGCCCAGTCGATCGTCTCGGCGACCGAGGGGACCTTCCGCAGGTCCATCTCGCGCAGTGCGCCGACCACCCGCACCACCGACTCCGTCAGGGCCGCGTCCAGACCCGGCACCTTCAGCCGTACGATGCGACGCTCCAACTCCTCCTCCGGGAAGCCGATGTGGAGGAAGAGGCAGCGGCGGCGCAGCGCCTCCGACAGCTCACGGCTTGCGTTCGAGGTGAGAACCACGAAGGGTCGGCTGGTCGCGGCGATCGTGCCGAGCTCGGGGACGGTGACCTGGAAGTCGCTGAGCACCTCCAGCAACAGCCCCTCCACCTCGACGTCGGCCTTGTCGGTCTCGTCGATCAGCAGCACCTTGGGATCGTCGCCGCGGATGGCGGTCAACAGGGGGCGCGCCAGCAGGAACTCCTCGCTGAAGATGTCCGTGCGCGCCTCGTCCCACGTCTCGTCGCGGCCCGCGCTGATGCGCAGCAACTGCTTGGCGTGGTTCCACTCGTACAGCGCCCGGGACTCGTCGACGCCCTCGTAGCACTGGAGCCGGACCAGTCGCGCCCCGGCCACCTGGGCGACGGCCTTGGCGAGTTCGGTCTTGCCGACCCCTGCGGGGCCCTCCACCAGCAGCGGCTTGCCCAGGCGGTCGGCCAGGAAGACCGTGGTCGCGACCGCGGGCGAGGCCAGATAGCCGGTCTCGGCGAGACGCGCCGAGACATCGTCGACGGATGTGAACAGCAACGGGGCCTCCAGCGCGGCACGGCGGGGTGGGACACACTGTCCGATCGCCACTATCCAAGCGCTTGTTCAGCCGCTGTGTCACGTGTGATTGCGCCCACGCGGCCTCGGGAGACCGATCGGTTTCCCCATCTTGTCCCGCGCGGTAACCTGCCCTTATGGCCATTACAGACAAGGCGTCCACCAGGGACCGGTTGCTGGACGCGGCGGCCGACCTGGTCTATCGCGAGGGCGTATCCGTCGGCATCGAGGCGCTGTGCCGGTCGGCCGGTGTCTCGAAGCGGTCGATGTACCAGCTCTTCGAGAGCAAGGACGACGTCCTGGCGGCAAGCCTGGAGCGGCAGATTCCGCGGTACGAGAAGCAGCTCGCGCCGGACCCGGAGGATGCCGGGACGCCGCGCGAGCGCATCCTGGGCGTCTTCGAGCGGGTGGAGGCGGCCTCAGTGCGGCCCGAGTATCGCGGCTGCCTGTTCCTCGCCGCGCTCGTCGAACTCAAGGACCCCGAGCACCCGGCGTCGGTGGTCGCGGGCGGTGCGAAGGGGCGCATGAAAGAGGTGTTCCGTGCGCAGGCCGAGCTGGGGGGTGCGCGTGATCCCGAGCTTCTCGCCCGGCAGCTGATGCTGGTCTTCGACGGCGCGAGCGCCCGGGCCGGTGCCGGGATCGAGACGCTGGAAGGGCTGACCACGACGACGGTGACGGCGCTGCTGGATGCGGGCGGGGTGAAGTAGGCGGGCCCGATGCCCGCCTCGTCGGCACGCTCGTCCACCGACTCGCCCGTCAGGCGTCGACGTTCGGACGTTGACCTTCAGGCACAGGGCGCGGTACCGGGGAACGGCTGGCGGAGCCTGCGGACGACGTGGCCCATGAAGGCGGCGTTCGCGAGGGCGGCGAAGGCGATCCCCGCGAGGTAGAGGGCGGTGAACAGGCCGGTGCTCGTGCCGGAGAGGGTGCCGTCGGGCAGGAGGGTGTACAGCAGGCTCAGCGGGGCGGTCAGCAGCCAGGGCACCACGGCGGCCATGGAGGCGTCGGGGTGGTCGACGAAGAGGGCGTCGAAGAGGAAGTAGCCGGTCGCGGCGGTGACGGCGGCCAGGTAGACACGGGAGAGCCAGTTGTCCGTGGCCCGGATGAGCGCGGTACGGCTGCGGCGCGAGATGTTCATGATGTCCTCCGTCGGATGAAGCCGGTGGCGCGGTCCCCCTCTTCGCCTGGGTGTCGGAGGGGCGTTGACATCACGATGGCGGCTGCGTCCGCGAGCGGGCATGAGTACGACTACTCATCCGATCCGACTGATTCACTCAGGTGGCATACGGGTGTCACGGCCGTGGTCCGTTCTGGCAGGGCACCGGCACCGGCACCGGAGCCGGGACTGTGGCCGGGCGGTGCGCGGCGGGGACCGGGAGAGGCCGGTGGACCGGCACCGCGGCCGGCCATGACAGGGCGATGGAACCCCAGGTCAGGCCCCCGCCGAAGGCGGTGAGCAGGCTGCGCTCGCCGGGCCGTACGAGGTCACGTGCGGCGGTGTCCGCGAGGGCGAGGGGGATGGAGGCGGCGGCGGTGTTGCCGACCTCGGCGATGTTCCCGAAGCGGTGCGGGGTGCCGATGCCGAGCCGGTCGCCCACGGCGTCGAGGATCCGCTGGTTGGCCTGGTGGCCGACGAAGGCACGCACCGACTGCGGCGACCAGCCGGCCCGCTCCAGCACGAGCCGAGAGGAGGCGGTCATCCGGTGCACCGCGTGCCGGTACACCGTACGGCCCTGCATCCGGAAGTACCTTTGGGAACGCGGGAGTTCGCCGTCGGCACGGGGACGACGGGAGCCGCCCGCGGCCACCGTGATCAGTTCGCCGCCCGAGCCGTCGCTGCCGAGGTCGACCGCGCGCAGCGCTCCCGGCTCCGCGGCCCCGCCCTCGCGCAGCACGACCGCCCCGGCCCCGTCGCCGAAGATCACCGCGGTGTCCCGGTCGAGCGGGTCGATGATCGATGTGTACACCTCGGCGCCGATCACGAGCGGGCGGGCGCAGGTCCCCGACGCCATCAGGGATCTCGCCACCGTGACCGCGTACACGAATCCGGAGCAGACCGCCGAGACGTCCATCGCCGGTACCTCGCCGAGCCCCAGGCGATGCGCCACCTCGGGCGCGGTCGCGGGGCAGGGACGGTCCGGCGTCGTCGTCGCCAGCAGTACGAAGTCGGCGCCGTGCCCCGCGGAGTCCAGCGCGGCCCGTCCGGCGGCCACCGCGAGATCACCGGTGCTGGTGCCCGGCTCCACGATCCGGCGCCGTGCGATGCCGGTGCGGGAACGGATCCAGGCGTCCGAGGTGTCCAGCCGGGCGGCCAGGTCGTCATTGCTGACGACGCGCTCCGGCAGGCACGTGCCGATCCCACAGACCACAGCAGCTGACATCACAACCACCTCTCTCCGCGTCAGCTGCCGGTCAGCAGCATGGTGCTCACCTAACCCGTTGTGGATCAAAAGGGACAAGTGCGCTCAGGGGGCGTGCACTTCGGCAAAGAAGCACTCCACCGTCGCGCCGCGCATCGGATGGACGGAATGCGGAATGCCTAGCTCCGGGCGCCCGCCGAACACCACACCCGCCCACCGGATGAGGTGTTTGGCATGGGTGCACGGCGACCGCCGGGCGATGTCAGTGCCTCGGTCCATACTCGGTCCCGCGGAGTCACCTGGGCTGCGCACCGACGGAGGGGGCCCGACATGGCTGAGGTACTGCTGTTCCACCACGCGCACGGACTGACGCCCGGCGTGCACGCGTTCGCCGAGTCGCTCAGGGGAGCCGGACACGCCGTCCACGTGCCGGATCTGTACGAAGGGCGGGTCTTCGAGAACCTGGAGGAGGGCGCCGCGCACGCCCAGGGCATCGGGTTCGGCACCCTCGTCGAGCGCGGCCGGGCCGCCGCGGCCGAGCTGCCCGCCGAGCTGGTGTACGCCGGTTTCTCGCTGGGCGTCCTGCCGGCGCAGTACCTCGCCCAGAACCGGACCGGCGCGAAGGGCGCGCTGCTGTTCCACTCCTGCGTCCCGGCCTCGGAGTTCGGCGGCGGCTGGCCGCAGCAGGTCCCGGTCCAGATCCACGGCATGGAGGCGGACGAGTACTTCGTCGACGAGGGCGACCTCGACGCGGCCCGCGTCCTCGTCGAATCGGCCCCCGACGCCGCCGAACTGTTCCTCTACCCCGGCAAGCAGCACCTGTTCGCCGACAACAGCCTGCCGTCGTACGACGAGCACGCCGCCACCCTGCTCACCCGGCGCGTGCTCGGCCTCCTCGACGGCATCGAGTAGGGGCCCGCCCATGGCAGCGGCACAGTACGGTCCGCACCGGTGGTCGGCGGGGGAGTACGACAGCGACCACACGGACGCGTTCCGCGGTGCGCGCTTCGCGGTCGCCGACCTCACCGCGACGACGTTCGTCGACTGCGACCTGAGCCGGGTCAGGATCGTCGACTCATGGCTCGTCGACGTCGACGTGTCCGGTCACGTCAGCAACTTCGTCGTCAACGGCGTCGACGGCACCGCGTTCGTGGCCGCCGAGCTGGACCAGCGACACCCCGAACGCGTGCAGCTGCGGGGCATGCGGACGGCCGACGACCACCGCGCGATGTGGGACACGATCGAACGGCTCTGGTCGGACGCGGTCACCCGCGCCGAGCGGCTGCCCGAAGCGGCCCGCCACCAACGGGTCCACGACGAGTGGTCGTTCGTCGAGAGCCTGCGCCACCTCGTCTTCGTCACCGACGCCTGGGCGCGCCGCACGATCCTCGACGAGCCGCTGCCGTACCACCCGTTCGGCGTCCCCCAGAGCGCGTATCCGCGCGCGGACGCGGCCGCCCTCGGCATCGACCTGGCCGCGCGTCCGTCGTTCGCGGAGGTGATGTCGGCGCGCGCCGACCGCATGGCGCTGGTACGCGGCCTGGTCGACGCTCTCACCGACTCCGAGCTGGTGATGGACGAGGAGTGCGAGCACCTCCGCTTCGCGGTGCGTGACCTGGCGACGCTGGAGGCGGCGAGTCAGGGCCGGGTCCTGACCGGCTCGCGGGCGGGGCGGGACCGGCTCACGCGTCCAGCCCGCCCCGCTTGACGAGCTGGCGCGCGATCACGTTGCGCTGGATCTCGTTGGTGCCCTCGCCGACGATCATCAGCGGGGCGTCCCGGAAGTAGCGCTCCACGTCGAACTCGGTCGAGTAGCCGTAACCCCCGTGGATGCGAACGGCGTTGAGGGCGATCTGCATGGCGGTCTCGGAGGCGAACAGCTTGGCCATGCCCGCCTCCATGTCCACGCGCCGGCCGGCGTCGGCCTCGCGCGCGGCGTGCAGGGTGAGGTGGCGCGCGGCGGAGAGGGACGTGGCCATGTCCGCGAGATAGTTGCCGATCGACTGGTGCTGCCAGATGGGCTTGCCGAAGGACTCCCGTTCCTGTGCGTACGCGAGCGAGTCCTCCAGGGCCGCCCGGCCGACGCCGAGGGCTCGGGCGGCGACCTGGAGCCGCCCGGTCTCCAGCCCCTTCATCATCTGGGCGAACCCCTCGCCCTCGACTCCGCCCAGGACGGCGTCGGCCGGCACGCGGTGGTCCTCGAAGGACAACTCGCAGCTCTCGACGCCCTTGTAGCCGAGCTTCGGCAGGTCGCGGGAGACGCTGAGCCCGGGGCCGTGCTCGACGAGGAGGACGGACATGCCCCGGTGGGCGGGGGTGGCCTCCGGATCGGTCTTGCACAGCAGGGCGATCAGCCCGGACCGCCGCGAGTTGGTGATCCACGTCTTCGAGCCGTTGACCACATAGCCGTCCGCGGTCCTGCGGGCGAGAGTCCGCATCGCCTGGAGGTCGGACCCGCCGCCGGGTTCGGTCAGAGCCATCGTCGCCCGGACCTCGCCGGTGGCCAGCCGCGGCAGCCAGCGGCGCTTCTGCTCCACGGTGCCGAAGTGCAGCAGGAGTTTGGCCACCACGGTGTGGCCGCCCATCGCGCCCGCCAGGCTCATCCAGCCGCGGGCGAGCTCCTCCGTGACGAACACATAGCAAGAGGTGGAGACCGGTGTGCCGCCGTACTCCTCGGGGACGGCGAGTCCGAAGATCCCGAGCGTCTTCATCCGCTCGATCAGGGCTTCGGGATAGGTGTCGCTGTGTTCGAGTTCCCGGACGACCGGCTTGACGTCCTTGTCGACGAACTCGCGCACGGCGGCGACGGCGAGCCGCTCGTCCTCGGACAGGACGTCGAGAGTGCTCATGCTGTGCCGCTCCTTGAGGGACGGGCGGGGAGGGGAGGAGAGGAAGCGCCGGGCCGGGGATTCAGACGACGCCGTCGGCCCGGAGGGCGTCGATGTCGGCCGCGCTGTGTCCCAGCGCGGTCAGGATCGTGTCGGTGTGCTCGCCGACGGCGGGAACGGCGTCCATACGGGGAGTGACCCCGCTCAGGTCGACGGGCGGCAGCAGCGCCGGCACCGGCCCCGCGCCCCCGGGCAGTCGTACGTCCTGCCAGCGGTCGCGCTCCTCGAGTACGGGGTGGGTGAGGAACTCCTCGACCGTGTTCACACCGGAGTTGGCGATGGCCGCCGAGTCCAGCAGCTTCATCGCCTCCTGACTGTCCAGCGCGCGGAACCGCTCGGCCACGATCGCGTTCAGCTCCTCCCGGTGGGACACGCGGTCCGAGCCGGTGGCGAAACGCGGGTCGTCGACGAGGTCAGGGCGCCCCAGGAACCGCTCGCACAGCGCCGCCCACTCGCGCTCGTTCTGGATCGAGAAGAGCACGTCCTTGCCGTCGGCCGCGGGGTAGGCGCCGTACGGGGCGATGGTGGCGTGCTGGGTACCGAGCCGTGGCGGCTGGGTGCCGCCGTGGCGCGTGTAGTACGCCGGCTGCCCCATCCACTCCGCCAGCGCCTCGAACAGCGAGACCTCCACCGCGCGGGCGACTCCCGTGGTGGCGCGCGTGAACAGGGCGGTGAGGACGCCCGAGTAGGCGTACATCCCGGCCGCGATGTCGGCGATCGACACCCCGGCCCGGGCGGACCCGTGCTCGTTCCCCGTCAGGGAGACCAGCCCGGTCTGGCACTGCACGAGCAGGTCGTACGCCTTGCGATCGGCCCAGGGCCCGCTGGTCCCGTATCCGGAGATGGTGCACGGGATCAGAGACGGATACCGCTCCCGCAGCGCCGGGGCGCCAAGTCCCAGCCGGGTGGCCGCGCCAGGCGCCAGGTTCTGGACGAAGACGTCGGCACCGGCGAGGAGCCGCTCCAGGATGTCCCGGCCCCGGGCCGACTTCAGGTCCAGGGTCAGGGACTCCTTGGAGCGGTTGAGCCAGACGAAGTAGCTGGACTCGCCGTGCACGGTGGTGTCGTAGCGACGGGCGAAGTCCCCGCCTCCCGGGCGTTCCACCTTGATCACCCGGGCGCCGAGGTCGGCCAGCTGACGGGTGGCGTAGGGCGCCGCCACCGCCTGTTCGACGCTGACGACGGTGATACCGGAGAGCGGAAGCGCTTCGGAGAGCTCGGTCATGGGGCGACCTCCAGAGGCTGGCCGGGAGACCGCGGCGACGCGGCCGTGATGCCATCATGGTCGCTCATGGAGGCCTCGGTGAAATAGCAAGACCTGATGGCTCCATACCGGATGCGGATACGGATACGGATGTGGGCGCCGCCGAAGCTGCGGATGCGCGTGCGGGGACACGGATGCACGGGAGGCAGCGGTGGACGTGAAGCAGCTCAAGGCGCTCGTGACCGTCGCCGAGGTCGGCAGCGTCACGCGGGCGGCGGAACTGCTGCACCTGGTCCAGCCCGCGGTCACCCGGCAGATCCGCACGCTGGAGGAGGAACTCGGCGTCGCCCTGTTCGAGCGCACCCGCCAGGGCATGCGCCCCACCGAGGCCGGCACCCTCATGGTCGAACGCGCCCGCCGCGCCCTGAACGAACTGGAGCGGGCCCGCGCCGAGATCCAGCCGGCCCCGGGGGCGGTCACCGGCATCGTGACCGTGGGTCTCCTGGAGAGCGCGACCGACCTGCTGGCGGAGCCGCTCGTGTCCGCCCTCGCCCGCGACCGGCCCGGTATCGAACTGCGCCTGATGACCGCGTACTCCGGCCATCTCCAGCAGTGGCTCGACGACGGCGACCTGGACCTGAGCCTGCTCTACAACCTGGCCGGCACCCCGTCGCTGAACGCCCATCCCCTCGTCCGCGAGCACCTGTGGGCCGTCGCGCCGCCGGACGGCGGCCTGCGCCCCGAACGGCCCGTCGCCTTCGCGCGGGTAGCCGCCCACCCGCTGGTGATGCCCACGGCAGGTCACGCGCTGCGCAGCCTGATCGACGGGGCCGCCGCCCGTGCCGGAGCGAAGCTGGACGTGGCCGTGCAGACCAACTCCATGCGCGTACAGAAGCGGCTCGTCCTGGCCGGTCACGGCTGGACGATCCTGCCGGGCGTGGGTATTGCCGAGGACGTCGCCGCGGGCACCCTGAGCGCCGCGCCGCTGACCGAGCCGGACGTGTGGCGCTCGATCGTCCTCGGGATGCCGAGGACGGGGCGTACCCCACCGGCCGTCGAGGTCGTCGCCCGCGAGCTGACCCGCCAGGTCCGCACGGCCGTACACGAGGGCAGATGGCCCGCCGCACAGCTGCTCGCGCAGGGCGCGGCGACCGAGGGGGAGTGAAGTGCGAAGAGGCATCAGAACCCTCCATTGTCCGACTTCGTCCATCAGCGCACATGATGGAGGCATGCAGCGCACCCCAGGCCCGCTCCGGTCCTCCGTGGAGTCATGGGCTCCCGAGGCGGTGACCGACGTGGACGACCTGTCCGCCGCCCCGGTCGCCGCGCTGTCGGCCCTCCTGGACGAGCCCGCACCCGTCGCCACCACCGGCGACCCCCTGCCGCCCCTGTGGCACTGGCTCTACTTCCTGCGCTGGCCGGCCCAGCGGGACCTCGGAGCCGACGGCCACCCCCGGCACGGGCACTTCCTCCCGCCGATCCCCGACCGGCAGCGGATGGTCGCCGGAGGGCGGTGCACGGTCGAGGAGCCGCTGCGCCTCGGCGAGCGCGCCGAGCGCGTCAGCAGCCTGGGGACCGTGACCGCCAAGCGGGGCAGGAGCGGCGAACTCCTCTTCGTGACCCAGCGCCACGAACTCCGCCAGCGCGGCCGTACCTGTCTCATCGAGGAACAGGACCTCGTCTACCGTTCCGGCCGTACTTCGACTCCCCACACCCAGGCGGCACTCGACCCCTCGGCGGCACCCCGGCCGGACGGCCACTGGCACCTTCCCCTGCACCCCGACCCGCCCCTGCTGTTCCGGTTCAGCGCGCTCACCGCGAACGCCCACCGCATCCACTACGACGCGCCGTACGCCCGGGACGTCGAGGGCTATCCCGGGCTCGTCGTGCACGGCCCGCTCCTGGCCCTCCTGATGCTGGAACTGGTGCGCCGCGACGCCCCCTCCCGGCAGGTCCGTTCCCTGTCCTACCGGCTGCGCAGCCCCGTCTTCGCCGGCGAACACCTGCTGGCCCGCGGGACGTCCCGCGACGACCGCGCCGACCTGTCCGTCGCCACCCACCGGGACGCCGCGCACGCCACGGCCGAGGTGACGTTCACCGAGCGCTGAGCCCTCGGGTATCCCGATCAGGGTGTGGCCGGCCCTCGCGGAGGAGCCCAATACTCGGCGCATGGACGGAAAACGACAGCTGGGTGAGTTCCTGCGGGCGCGCCGCTCGCAACTGCGGCCCGAGGACCTCGGCGTGGTCACGTACGGCGAACGCCGTCGCGTGCCGGGACTGCGGCGCGAGGAACTGGCCCGGCTCGCCGGGGTGAGCGAGTCGTACTACGCGCGGCTGGAGCAGGGGCAGTCCCAGGCCTCCCCGGACGTCCTGGACGCGATCGCCCAGGCATTGCGGCTGAGCGAGGCCGAACGACGGCACCTGCGGGAACTGTCCGCCGGAGCCCGGCGCCGGCCCCGAACGCGCCGCCCGGCGCCGGAACGGGTCTCACCCGCGGTCGCCCAACTCCTGGGCGTGCTCCCGGAGGTGCCCGTGGTGGTGACGGGCCGGTACAGCGACGTACTGGCGTGGAACCGCGCGGGGCACGCGCTGTACGCCGGACACCTCGACCCGGACGGCCCGGACCGGCCGGGTGACCGTCCCAACATGGCCCGGCTGGTGTTCCTCGACGCCCACACGCGCGATCTGTACGCGGACTGGCCGGCCAAGGCCAGAGCCGTCGTGGGGACCTTGCGCCTGGCGTCCGGGCAGTACCCCGACGACCCGGCACTCGCCTCGCTCGTCGGTGAACTGACCCTCAACAGTGCCGAGTTCGCAGCGATGTGGGCCGACCACCGGGTCAAGACCAGTGACGTCGCGGTCTACGCGATGCGGCATCCGCTGGTCGGCGCCATGGACGTCACCCAGCAGACACTGCACACCGAACAGGGACAGTACGTCGTCGTCGCGACCACCGAGGCCGACTCGCCGTCCCGGGCCGCCATGACCCTCCTCACCCACAGCACGGCGGCGGCCGGCCCGTCCACCGTGCGCCCGAAAACCATCGCGAAGGAAACAGCGAAAGAAGCATGAGAAAGAAACTGACCGCACGCACACTGACCGCACTCGCCTGCACGGTCACGGCCGCCGGAATGACCGTAGTGACCGCCCTCACCGCGTCCCCCGCGGGGGCCTCCACCGGGCCGCTCGCGAAGCCCCGTATCGCCGCGCACTTCGACCTGGCACGGGGGCAGATGCCGGAGAACATCGCGCTGGAGCCCGACGGCACGGCCGACGTCACCTTCGCGGCCGCCCGGCAGGTGGCCGCTGTCACCACAGCGGGCGCGACCCGCGTCCTGGCCACCCTGCCGGCCCCCGCCGACGGCGGAGTGCACACCCCGGTCCTCGGCTTCGCCCTGACCACCGGCATCGCCCGCGCCCACGACGGAACGCTGTACTTCCTCTACGCCACCGGCACTTCCGACCTGACCGGCCTGTGGCGGCTGCGCCCGGGCGGCACCCCGCAGCGCATCGCCGGCCTCCCCGCGGACGGCCTGCCCAACGGACTGGTGCTGGACGAACACCGCGGCAGGCTCTACGCCGCCGACTCCGTACTGGGGAAGATCTACACCGTCCCCACGAAGGGTTCCACCGATATTGAACCGGCCACCTGGTCCGCCGCCCCCGAACTCGCCTCGACCGGCTTCCTCGGCGTCAACGGTCTGAAGATCCACGACAACGCGCTGTGGGCGACCAACCTCGACCGGGGCACCGTGCTGCGCATCCCGTTCGGCCCGGGCGGCGAGCCCGGCCCCGTCCGGATCCGGGCGACGGATCTCACCGGCATCGACGACTTCGCCTTCACCGGCCACGGCGACGAGATCCTGGCCGCGCTCAACGGCCCCGGCACGGTCGTACGCATCCGCCGCGACGGCACCTCGTCGACCGTGCTCACCGCCGCCGACGGCCTGCAGAACCCGACCTCCGTCGCGCTGCGCCGAGGCACGCTCTACGTGCTCAGCGCCGCCTACACCACGTCCACCGACCCCAACCTGCTGCTGGCTCCCGCGTCGATCGGAAGGAGCCGGAAGTAGTTCGTCCGAGTCTCAACTCCTCGAGCAGTGCCCGCGCCCCGGTCTTTGAGGGGCGCGGGCACTGCTCGACCAGCCCCCACGCACCCGCACCCGACAAAGCTCCGCGGGACTACCGCTCGTCGTCGAAGGTCACGACGACCTTCTCCGCCGCACCGGGTGTCAGCGCGAGCTCGAACGCGTGCTTGGCGTCACCGAAGGGGACACGGTGGCTGATGAGCTTGGCGAAGCGCTCGTGGTGCTCGACGAGTTCGGGGGTGACCTCGAAGATCTCGGTGGGGTAGCCCTGCGAGGCGATGAGCGTCAGCTCACTGCGGAGCATCCCGCCGAGATCGATCGCGTCGGACTTCTTCTGCACGGCCACCATGACCAGCTTGGCCCCCCACTTCGCCGACTCGACCGTGGTGTTGATGACGGCGGCGACACCGGCCGCGTCGATGTAGATGTCGGTGTCGGGACGGGGCTGCCCGAGCGCGTTCGCGGCCTGGCCGTGCAGCTCGGTCAGCCGCTCGGTCACGTTCTCCTCGGCGGAGTTGATGACGGCGTCGGCACCGACGGCGAGCGCGGTCTCCAGGCGCTCGGGGATGACGTCGGCGACCGTGACGTGCCGGACGCCCCGCAGCTTCAGCCAGATCGCCGCGCCGAGACCGATCGGACCGGCGCCGAAGATCACGACCTTGTCGGTCGGCCCGGCCCCGGACCGGTTGACGCAGTGGCGGGCCACGGCCATGGGCTCGTTGAGGGCCGCGACGTCGAAGGGAACGGTCCCGGGGAACACGGCGACGCTCTTGCCGATCTCGGCGTTCTCGATGAGGAGGTACTCGGTGAGGGCGCCGTACTTGCCGCCGCAGCCGATGATGCCGGAAGGGGCGTCCTGGGGGTTGACCACCACACGGTCGCCCACCTTCAGGTCCTCGACCTCGGCGCCGACCTCGACGATCTCACCCGCGGGCTCGTGACCGAGGGGGATGGAGACCATGGAGCCGTCGGGGCCGAAGGGCGCGCCGCCGATGTGCAGGAAGAAGGTGTCGGTTCCACAGATGCCACAGGCGCGGATGCGCATGAGGACGTCCTTGGGACCGGGTACGGGGCGCTCGACCTCGACGATGTCGATGGCGTTGACGGGGCCGGTCTGTACGGACTTCATGGTGGCCATGGAGGGATTCACTTTCTGAAGACGCTGCGACAGTTGCTTGCTTCTGGCTCGGACGAGCCGGGACCGGTGCGCGCGGTTCGCGACCCGATCGGATTCAGGGGCCGTCATCAGACGGCGGACAGGGGAGAGATGACGCGGATCGGTGCCCTCGGGCCCGGCGGCGGACGGGGGGAGTGAACCGGCCGCCGGGCCCGGGGCTGCGCCGTCCCCCGTCCCCACGGGTTCGGCGCGGCGAGGCCGCCTCCGCTCGAGGAGGCCCCGGTCTGTGTGTCGGCCACTGGCTTACTTGAGTCAGGCAAACATATGTGAAGTACTTGAGTCAAGCAAATGGTTTCTAAGTTACTTGACTCAGGCAATCAGATGTTAGACTGGGCCCATGCCCACACTCCCGCCCGCAGACGTCCCCGTCTCGACCGCCATGATGGAGATCGAGCGTGCCCTGAGCCGCATCACCTATCTGGCCAGAGGGATCCGCCAGCACGATCGGCTGATGGCGCTGGCCGGAGTGGCGCTGGACCGCGCTGCGACGGCGCTGCTGCGGCAGATCGCCGACTCCGAGCCCATGCGTCCCGGCGAGCTGGCGGCCCGTCTTGCCGTGGAGGCGTCCCACATCACCCGGCAGGTGCAGCAACTGCAGAAGGCCGGTCTCGTGACCCGGGTTCCGGACCCCGACGACCGCCGTGCGCAGCGCATTCAGATCACCCCGGCAGGCGAGGAAGCGGTCCACCGCATCCGCGAGGCGAGTACGCGCGGTATGCAGATGGCTCTGGCGGACTGGTCGCCGCAGGAGTTGCGGCAGCTCGCCGGCCTGTTCCACCGGATGGTGGACGACTTCCTCTCCTACGCCATCGAGGACGAGGAGACCCCCCGGGAGGCCGCCGGGGCTGCCCACCCGGCCTGATCCACCGTTCAACAGCAACCCACGCACCCCGCCGAACCGCCCGCGGCAACCCGCACCACCCCCAGCCCGACCACTCGGAAGTGCCGCCCCTGGAGCCCGCTCAGAAGTGCCGCGGCACACTCCACGGTGGCGGACGTCCCTTCGGGGACCCGTGGAGGAGCCCCCGTGAGTGCACCGTTCCCACTCACTCGTACGCGTCCGACGTACCGCCCCCGCCGCACGGCGGCCGGCGGAGACCTCGGACCGCGCTCCTCTCGTCGCCCGGTGTCGCTCCCGCGTGAAGTTCGGCCCTACACGAATGGTCTTTCCATGTCACGAATGGTCTTTCCATGTACGGATACGTGAGTGAGCGGCGGTCGCCGGTGCGTGGGCAGGGTCAGCATGTCCTCGTGGTCGTCGAGGGCCCCGAAATCATCGAACTGCTGTCGACCACACTGGAATTGGCGGGCTATCACGTCAAAGTCGCGGCCGACGGCGCCGAGTTGACGGCCCAGCTCGCTGAGCACCGCTTCGACCTGGTGGTCCTCGACGCGATGACGACCGACCTGGGCGGCGTCCCCCGCAGGCACCGGCTCGCGCCCACCGGGCGGCCGCCCGTGCTGTTCCTCACCGAGTGCGACTCCCTGGGCAGTCTCATCCCCGATCTCGGCCTGGGCGAGGTGGACTACGTCACCAAGCCCTTCCGGATCGCCGAGGTGCTGGCCCGGGTGCAGGTACTGCTGCGCGGCAGGGGCGCGGGGCGCGGGGACGGCTCGCCGCACTATGGCGACCTGGTCCTCGACGACGCGGCCTGTCAGGCGCGGCGCGGACAGCGGGCGCTCGATCTCACCCCCGCCGAGTATCGGCTGCTGCGGCATCTGCTGGTCAACGCGGAACAGGTCTTCTCGAAGAACCAGATCAGCCGGCACGTCTGGGGTGAGGTCCGTGCCGAGAACGCGATCGAGAAGCTCGTGTCCCGCCTTCGACGCAAGGTGAACCAGGAGGAACCGGCCCTCATCCACACCCGCCGGGGCTTCGGCTACTGGTTAGGTCGCGCCACCCTCTGATACCGCAACCGTGTGACCTCGATCACGTCAGCTTGAAGTCAGGGAAAAGGCCGGAAGGCGTCAGCCCGGTTCGGTTGCCTGGGCTCAACCAGGTCTACAACCGGGTCTTCGACTGGCTTGTTCCGGCCTGCGGCTGAGGTCGGACCCCACGACCGAGGAGTGACATGGCCGACACACAAAGGCGTGGTGATCCGGCTGATGGACAGGCGAGGCGGATTCTGGTCGTCGGCGCCTCGACCGCCGGGCTCGCGGCGGTGGAGACACTGCGCAGGGAGGGGTACGACGGCACGCTCACCCTGGTCGGTGAGGAGGCGCACGCGCCGTACGACCGGCCGCCGCTGTCGAAGCAGGTCCTCGGCGCGCAGTGGGAGCCCGAATGGCTGGCGCTGCGCGCGCAGGCGGAGTTGGACGGGCTCGATCTCGATCTGAGACTGGGGGTCGCCGCGACGGCTCTCGACGCGGCCGCCCGTACGGTCCTGCTCGCCGACGGCACACACCTGTCGTACGACGGTCTGATCGTGGCCACCGGGGTGCGCCCGCGCAGGCTCCCCGGCGAGGGCGCGCACGTACTGCGCACGGTGGACGACGCGCTCACCCTCCGGGAACGGCTGGGGCACGGGCGGCGACTCGTGATCGTCGGTGCCGGGTTCCTCGGTGCGGAGGCCGCCGCCGTGGCGCGCGGCATGGGCGCGGAGGTCACGCTTCTCGAACCGGCACCGGTTGCGCTGGCGCACGCGGTGGGCGAGGAGGTCGGACGGGTGTTCTCGGCGGCCCACCTGGAGCACGGCGTCGATCTACGGACCGGTGTGATCGTCACCGAGGTGACGGAGGACGGTGTGCGGCTCGCGGGCGGTGAACTCGTGGACGCCGACGAGGTGTTGGTCGCGATCGGGTGTGTGCCGAACACCGGGTGGCTCGAGGGCAGCGGCCTCAAGGTGGCCGACGGCCTGGTGTGCGACCAGTTCTGCGCGGCCGGGCCGGGGGTGTACGGGGCGGGGGACGTCGCCCGTTGGTACAACCCGTTGTTCGGTACGTCGATGCGGATCGAGCACCGGACCAATGCCGCCGAGCAGGGCGGCACCGCCGCCTACAACCTGCTCCACCCCGAGGCCCGCAGGCCCTTCGCCCCGATGCCGTACTTCTGGTCGGACCAGTACGACATGAAGGTGCAGGCGTTCGGCCATCTGCGCGGGCACGACGAGATCGTCGTGGTGGAGGGCGAGATGAGCGAGCGTCGGTTCCTGGCCATCTACCGCACCGGTGACCGGCTGGCCGGAGCCCTCGCGGTCGGCATGCCGCCGAAGGCCATGCGTCCCTGGCGGCAGGCCATTGCCACCGGCACCAGCTGGCACGAGGCGATACGGGCGTGGGCATGGGCGACGGACGCCGATGCCAAGGAGGTCGTCCACGGCGAGCCGTCGTTCTGAGCACCGCCCGCAGGCGGGCCCGCGTGTCGCCACGCGGGCCCCGTCGGCCCGCGGCCTACGGCCTCGTCTCCACGGCCGTACCCGCCGAAGTGTCCGTCGAAGCGCCCGCGGAAGTGTCCGCGGGCGTGGACGGCTCCCCGGTCACCGGATTCGACGGGGTGCCGGCGAGCGGGCTTCGGCGGGGCAGGCAGGCGGCGAAGCCGAAGGCGACCAGGGCGGCGCCGGAGCCGATGGCCATGACCACCCGGAAGGCGTTCTCCGAGGGCAGGGCCGCGGGGCCGAACGTCGTGGTCATCTGGGCCAGGGTGACACCCGCGACCGCGCTGGAGACCGAGGTGCCGATGGACCGCATCAGCGTGTTGAGGCTGTTGGCCGCGGCGGTTTCCGACACCGGCACGGCTCCCATGACGAGCGAGGGCATCGCGCCGTAGGCGAGCCCGACGCCGGCCCCGATGATGCTGGAGACGAGGACGAGCTGCCAGATGGCGGACATCATCGTGACGCTGAGGCCGTAGCCGGCGGCGACCACGAGGGCGCCGAGCATCAGCGTCACCTTGGGCCCCTTGGCCTTGGAGATCCGCGCGGACAGCGGTGCCGTGGCCATCATCACCAGACCGTTGGGCGCCATGACCAGGCCGACGACCATCATCGACTGCCCGAGGCCGTAGCCGGTGGCCTTCGACAGTTGCAGGAGCTGCGGCAGCACCAGGGCCATCGCGAACATCGAGAAGCCGAACACGGCGGAGGCGAGATTGGTGAACAGCACCTGACGCCGCGCGGTGGTCCGAAGATCCACCAGCGGCTGCCCCGCACGCAGTTCCCAGCGGCCCCACACCAGCAGTACGGCGACGGCCGCCGTGAACAGGGCGAGGGTCGTGGCGCTCGCCCAGCCCCAGTCGGCCCCCTTGGAGATCGCCAGCAACAGGCACAGCAGCGCGACCGACAGCCCGGCCGCGCCCACCAGGTCGAAGCGTCCGCCGGTGCGCACGGACGACTCGGGTACGAGCGTCACGACGAGTACGGCCGCCACCACACCGAAGCCCGCCGCGGTCCAGAACAGCAGGTGCCAGTCCGCGTGATCGGCGAGGAACGCGGCCGCGGGCAGACCGAGCGCGGCACCGATGCCCAGCGAGGCGCTCATCATCGCGGTCGCCCCGCCGAGCCGCTCGGCCGGCAGTTCGTCGCGCATGATGCTGATCCCGAGCGCGATCACACCGGCCGACAGGCCCTGCAGGGTCCGTCCGACGACCATCGGGGCCAGGCTGTCGCTGAGCGCGCACACGGCGGATCCGGCCACCAGCATGGCGAGGCTCGCCAGGAGCATCCGCCGCTTGCCGTACATGTCGCCGAGACGCCCCACCACCGGGGTCGCGACGGCGCCCGCGAGCAGGGTGGCCGTGATCGCCCACGTGGTGTCCGAGGCAGAGGCGCCCAGGTACCCGGGAAGCTCCGGGACCAGGGGGATCACCAGGGTCTGCATCAGCGAGACGACGATCCCGGCGAAGGCCAGCACCGCCACGACGGTGTCCGGCCGCG
Source organism: Streptomyces sp. NPDC007896 (assembly GCF_042959425.1). Classification (NCBI taxonomy): domain Bacteria; kingdom Bacillati; phylum Actinomycetota; class Actinomycetes; order Kitasatosporales; family Streptomycetaceae; genus Streptomyces; species Streptomyces sp. NPDC007896. The sequence continues at coordinate 350,727 of NZ_JBIBKX010000007.1, forward strand.
GCGGACCGCTCGTCCCGGAGTCGGAGGGGTGAGCAAGGGCCTCGGGCATGGCGGAGCCTCCGTCTGGGTGCTGCGATGGCCAGACTTTAAGTCAGTTGATTGACTTAGATTACTGGCTGAGGTTGCCTGATCGTGTGGAGATGGCTGAATCGGAGGAGACGGAGGAGACCGCGATGGACGTACGTGACGACGAGCCGGCGTTGACCTACCCGATCCCCGGCGCGACACCGCTGGGACCCCCCGAGGAATGGGCGAGACTGCGACAGCGGTGCCCGGTGGCGCGCGTGACCCTGCCCAGCGGCGACGAGGCATCCCTGCTGACCCGCTACGCGGACGTCAGACAGGTGCTGTCCGATCCCCGCTTCAGCCGCCTGCTGAACGCGGACGATGCCGCCCGGATCTCCGCCACCGAATCGGGCGGGGCCTTCAACAACGAGATGTCCAACGCCATGCCGCGGACCGGCGAGGCCCACCGGCGCCGGCGGCGGATGGTGAGCAAGTGGTTCACCGCCAAGAGGATGGCCGCGCTGCGCCCGGGGATGGAGGCGATGGCCGACCGCCTCCTCGACACCATGGTGGAGCACGGCCAACCCGCCGACCTGAAGGCCCACTTGGCCTTTCCACTGCCGGTGTGGGTGATCTGCGATCTGCTCGGCGTTCCCGACGAGGACCGGGACCGGTTCTCCTACTGGTCGGACACCCTGCTCAACCTCACCAAGTACGCGCAGGCGGAAATCGACGCGGCACAGGCCGAGTTCGTCGCCTACATGAGCGTCCAGGTCGCCGCCAAGCGGGCGTACCCGGGTGACGACCTGCTCAGCGACCTCCTCACGGCCACCGACCCGACCGGATACCGGCTCACGGAGCAGGAGGTGGTGTACACCGGTCAGGGCCTGCTGGTCGCCGGGCACGAGACCACGGCGAACATGATCGGGAAGATGGTCGCCATGCTGCTGGCCGACCGGCGGCACTGGGAGCGGCTGCTCGCGGACCCGTCGCTGGTGCGGCCCGCGGTCGAGGAGGCGCTGCGCATGGACGCCAACCCGGGACTCGGCATGCCGCGTTACATCGGCGAGGAAACCGAGGTCGGCGACACGGTACTGCCCAAGGGCACCACCGTGCTGTGCAGCATGGCCGCCGCGAACCGGGACGAGACCGCCTTCGAGGACGCCGGGGAGATGATCCTCGACCGTACCCCGAACACCCATCTGGCGTTCGGCGTCGGCCCGCACTCCTGCCTGGGACAGGCGCTCGCCCGGACCGAGCTGGGGGCCGTCCTCGACGTACTGCTGCGTAGGCTTCCCTCGCTCGATCTGGCCGTTCCGGTCGAGGAGCTGCGACGGCTCGAGGGACTGGTCGTCGGAGGGCTGCGCGAAGTCCCGGTGAGGTGGTGACCGGCCATGGCGGCCAGAACCGTACGGGCCGAACAGGTCAGTGCGACGCGGGAGTCGATCCTGACCGCGGCGGAGCGGCTGTACGCCGAGCAAGGGGTGTACGCGGTCTCCAACCGCCAGGTCAGCGAGGCCGCGGGGCAGGGCAACAACGCCGCCGTCGGCTATCACTTCGGCACCAAGGCCGACCTGGTGCGGGCGATCGTGCGCAAGCACTTCGTGCGGATCGAGCAGGTGCGCCTGCGGCTGCTCGCCGAGATCGACGAGGAGAGCGCCGACATCCGGGACTGGGTGACCTGCCTCGTACGCCCCCTCACCGAACATCTGGCCGAGCTCGGCCGGCCCTCCTGGTACGCCCGCTTCACCGCGCAGGTGATGACCGACCCGGCGCTGCGCCGGATCGTGATCGACGAGACCCTCAGCTCCCCGTCGATGCGGATGGTCCTCGAACGCCTGCACCGGTGCCTTTCCGACCTGCCGGTCGAAGTGCACGCCGAGCGCAGTGACATGGCGCGGGAGCTGATGGTGCACATGTGTGCCGAGCGCGAGCGAGCCCTCGCCGACAACACCCCCACGCCCCGGTCCAGTTGGCACGACACCGGACTCGGCCTGACCGATGCCGTCGTCGCGCTGTGGCTGGCCCCGATCACGCCCTGCCCGCGCCGGCAGCGCGGTGAGATCTGCCGCGACTGATCCCGCCCCACACGGATCGGAGGACGTCGTCCTGGCGGCCCGTCGTGAACAGGTCCCGGCGTCCCCGCGTACTCCTTGCCGAGTACGCGCGAACCGCACCGCAGAAGGAAAGAGACGACGTGCCCCAGCAGCGACGGCAAGGACACCTCGGCCGAACGCCTTCCCCCACCCGGCTCGTACGCCGGGCCGCGGTCGCCGGGGGCCTCGCCCTGCTTCCCCTGGCCGTGGGCTGCGACGCCGCAGGGGAGGAGGCGGCGGACGAGCGCAAGGCGTCGAAGAAGACCGCCGCCGTCGAGGTGGTGGCGCCCGCGGACGTCGAGGTGATCGCGAACCTCACCGGATGCAAGGTCACGATCCGCATCGACGCGACGGAACTCCGCGAGGGTGCCTGCCACACCGAGACCGGCGACTACCTCATCACGACGTTCCCCGAAGAGCGCTACAAGCTGACCTGGCTGGACAGCGCCGCGATCTACGGCGGCACCTATCTCGTCGGCCCGCGCTGGGCGATCAGCGCACAGCCGAAGGTCCTCGAACCGCTGCGCGCGAAGGTCGGTGGAACCGTCCAGCGACTGCGGGGTTCCGACGCCACGACAGGGCCTTGACGGGAATCCGCCCTCAGGGTTCGTCCTCCCTCTCCGCGTGACGTCTTCCGCGGGATCAGTCGGAGGGTTGGGGGGTGAGGCGCTGCAGGCCCTTGCGGTCGTAGTAGCGGGTCATGGCGAGGCCGAAGAGGAGGGCGAGCGCGGCGCCGACGGCGATCATGATCCAGGCGCGGGTGAGGCCGGCGTCGGCGCGGGCGTCGAAGAAGAGGATGGCGCGGACACCGACGCTGAGTTGGCGCATGGGTTCGAAGACGCTCAGGAAACGGTAGAAGCCCGGGACGGCTTCGAGGGGCACGGTGGAACCGGAGGAGGGCAGGCCCAGGACGATGAACACGAACATGGAGACGAGCTGGCCGATGCCCCCGAAGGCGGCGTTGATGGCCTGCACGCCCAGGCCGACCGCCAGCGACGCGCAGTAGGAGTAGACCCACAGCAGCGGCAGGTGCGAGGCGTCCATGCCGAGGATCCCGACGGTGGCGATCATGACCAGTGTGGTGGTGAGGACGGTGATCCCGGCCGTCATGGCCATCTTCAGCAGCAGCGTCTGGGTGCGGCTGATGGGCACGGTGGGGCGGCGGGTGTGCCAAGGGCCGATCTCGTTGTCGGCGTAGCCGAGGGCGGTGTCGACGCCGTTGCTGATGACGTTGCCGCCGAGGAACCCGGCGAGGACGAGGAGCAGGGTGTAGTAGAACGCGCTCAGTCCCAGGCCGCTGTGGTCCCCGATCGGGTGGCCGACCTGGGTGGCCACGGCGACGGGGTCGGCAAGCACGAGGCGGGTGGTGGCGTCGGCCTGTGCGGTGGCGGGGGAAGCCATCAGCTGCTCGCCGATGGCCAGGGAGGCCTGCTGGGCGGCCTGTTGGGTGATCCGGCTCGCGAGGGAGGAGCCGAGGCTGCCCATGCCGGGGTTGGTGACCACCGTCAGGGTGGGCCGCGTGGTGGCGTTCGCGGTGGTGAGGGCGGTGGTGGTGGTCGTGAAGTCGGCGGGGACGACCAGGGCGCCGTAGATCTTGCCGGAGGTCAGTCTGTCCTGGGCCTGGGCGAGAGTGAGGGGTTGCCAGTCGGCCTTGCCGGAGGTGTCGGCGGTGACCGAGCGGGTGATCTGTGTGCCGAGGTTCGTGGTCTGCCCGGGCAGCGGTCTGCCCTGGTCGGTGTTGACGATGGCGATGGGCAGGTGGCGCAGTTCCCCGTTCGGGTTCACGATGCCGCCCATGTAGAGCAGTGACAGCAAGAACGCCAGCAGCCCGCACAGCACGGTCGGCACCAGCCACAGCTTCGGCCGGTGCAGGAGCGCGGCGGCGCTTGCCCGGACGGGGGTGTCGTCGGCGGTGGACGTGCTGTCGGCGGCCATGGCTCTCCGTGGGTGGGTGCGGCGCGGAACCTGCGTGGGCGGGTACGGGCGCCCGTACCACGCCAGGATGGGGGCTGCGGCGGCGCGGCGGTCAGCGACGCGCCGCGCACGGAGCGCCACGGGGGCACCGGCCTCTTACGGAGCGCCGTGCGGACCGGCGTTCACACGTCCACCCCCTCCGGCCGCGGCCTGCGCGGGATGCCCAGCGCGCACACCGCGCCCACGAGAACGATCGCGACGCCGCCCCACACCGCCGGGTGCAGACCGGCGATGAACCGCTGGGGCGTGCCCATGCTGCCGTGGGCGACGAAGACCGAGCTGAGGACCGCGATACCGAGGGCGCCGCCGATCTCGCGGACGGTGGTGTTGGCGCCGGAGGCCTTGCCGGCGTGCTCCTGGCTGACCGAGCCGAGAACGACCGCGGCCGTCGGGGCGAACACGAGGCCCATACCGACACCGGCGACGATCATCGGGGCGACGAGGGAGGAGTACGGGGTGTCGATGTCCGCGACCACGTTGATCCAGCCGAGACCCACGCCCTGGAGGAAGAGCCCGAGGGCCATCAGCCGGCCGCCGCCCACGCGGTCGGAGAGCAGTCCGGCGACGGGGGCGACGAACATGGGCATCAGGGTCCAGGCCAGGGTGCGTACTCCGGCCTCGAACGGTGTGCGCTGCGGCACCATCTGGAGGTACTGGGCGAGCAGGAACAGTGAACCGAAGACGCCGAAGTACATCGCCGCGGAGACGACGTTGGTCAGGGTGAAGGCCCGTACCCGGTAGAACGAGAGCGGCAGCATCGGTTCGGGAACACGCGCCTCCCAGGCAACGAAGACGGCGAGCAGCACCGCGCCCCCCAGGAACGCCCCCAGCACCTTCGCCGACGTCCAGCCGTCCGTGTCGCCGTGCACGATGCCCCACACCACGGCGCACAGTCCGGCGGCCGCGAGGATCATCCCGATCAGGTCGAGGCGGACGCCCGGAAGCGAGCTCTCGCGCAGGGTCAGCAGGATGAGCGGTACGGCCACGACACCCACCGGCACGTTGATCCAGAAGATCCACCGCCAGTCCAGCCCGTCGACCACCGCGCCGCCGACCACCGGGCCCATCGCCACCGCCAGCCCGCTGATGCCCGACCACAGACCGAGGGCGAGGCCGCGCAGCCGCTCCGGCACGGCCTGGGAGAGCAGGGTCAGCGACAGCGGCATGACGGCCGCGGCACCGAAGCCCTGGACGGCGCGGTAGGTGATCAACTGCGCGCTGCTGTCGGCCAGTCCGCAGCCGGCGGAGGCCAGGGTGAAGACGACGATGCCGATCACGAAGACCCGTCGGCGCCCGAACCGGTCGCCCAGGGCGGCACCCGTCATCAGTAGACAGGCGAAGCTGAGCACGTACGCGTTGACGAACCACTGGAGCTGCTGGGTGGACGCCTCCAGGTCCACGGCCAGGGTGCGCAGCGCCGTGGAGACGACGAGGTTGTCCAGCGCGACCATGAACATGGGCACGCTGCACGCGACGATCGCGAGCCACAGCGGCACCCCTCGTCGTTCGCGCGCCGGGGCGACCGGAGGGTCGTCCAGGGCCGGGCTTTCCTCGGACAGCGTCATGTCGGTACGTCTCCTTGGGAGATGAAGAGTCGGTCCAGGGCAGTGGCGGGGAGGAGCGGGGGAGCGTCAGGCGGTGCCGGGTCCGGCGCCCGAGGTTCCGCGCCCGCCGGTGGCGTCGGCGCGCTCCTGCTCGGCGAGCCGTCGCCGGGCGTCCGCCCAGTCGAGGGGGAGTTCCGAGGCCGCAAGCTCCCAGAACGTGAAGACCGAGCCGCTCGTCGTGGACCGCAGCCCGGTCATGATCGAGCGGTGCGGTTCGGTCTTCGCGTACGAGTAGAGGGCCCGCTTGTCCTCCCAGGCCGACAGCGTCCAGAAGGTGCGCTTGAACGGCTGGGCGACGAGCGTGGCGCCGTATGCGCCGGGCGCGCTCTTCACCTGCTTCCACGCGGCCAGGGACCGCAGGAAGAAACGCGGTACGTCACGGAAGGAACGGACCTCGAAGCGCGAGGCCATGACGAACGCCCGCGAGTCCGGTGCGGGCACGTTGACGGTGGTCCAGGGGAGCGTGGGCATGGTGGCGCCTTCTTCCACGGAGGCAGGACGACGGACGGAGGCCCAGGGGAGCGCTGATTGGATACCTCCACTATCCATGTTAGACAGTAGAGGTGTCCAATGACCAGAGCGGAGCCGATCCGATGCGTATGTCCGAGCTGAGCCGCCTCAGCGGAGTCTCCGTCACGACGATCAAGTACTACCTCCGAGAGGGGCTGCTCCCGGCCGGCCGGCAACTGTCGGCGACCCAGGCCGAGTACGACGGGAGCCATCTGCGCAGGCTCCGTCTGATCCGCGCGCTGACCGGCGTCCGGGGGCTGTCCGTCAGTACCACCCGGGAGGTCCTGGGAGCCCTGGCGGAGCACGCCGGGGACACCCATCGCCTGCTCGGCCTCACCCTCGGTTCGATCGGGCCTGCCGAGGATTTTGCGCAGGACTCCACTGAACGGGCCGAAGTCGACGCGCTCGTGGAGGAGTTGGGCTGGGACGTCCACGAGTCGGCGCCCGCGCGGGCGACTCTGGCCGAGACCCTGGGCTCTCTGCGCGGCCTCGGTGTCCCGTTCGACCGGAGCGCGCTCGTGCCGTACGCCCGGCTGGCCGAACGGACCGCGGCGCTCGACCTCGACCAACTGGACGGAATCGACGACCCGCTGGAACTGGCCGAGCGCGCGCTGCTGCTCACGGTCCTGCTCGAACCCGCGCTGATGGCGCTGCGCCGCATGGCCCAGGAGAACGAGTCGGCGCGGCGCCACGGGGGCGGTCGTCGGTGACTGGACCGTCGCCATTGATGCGACGGTCGCCATTGATGCGACGGTCGCCGTTGATGCGACGGTCGCCGTGGGGCGGACGGTTGCCATGGGGCGGACGGTGTGGTTCGGATGGTGCTGACCGGGAAGCGCCGGTCAGGTGGCCGTCGCGATCAGCGCGGGTCTTCGGGGAGGCAGTTGAGCAGGGCGTTCAGACCGTCGTGGTCGAGAACGGAGACGCCCAGGGCCACGGTCATCACCGCCAGTAGATGCACGGCCCCCGGAAGGTCCGCGTCGGCGGCGCGGGTCAGGGCCTGCGTGTCGCCCGCGGCCCAGGCCCGGACCGCCTGCCCGAAGGCGAACTCGTAGTGCGGGGGAGCCGCCGTGGCCGCCCGCTCGGCGGCCCGGCCCACGTCGCGGGCCGCGGGCTGGGCGGTCAGGGTGAGGCGCAGGGTGACGTCCATGACGGCACAGAGGTAGGTGTACGTGTCGTCGAGGGCGGTCTCGTCCAGGGTGTCCAGGGCCGTGGCGACTGACCGCGCGTCGCCGTCGGTGTACCCGCGCAGCAGGAGCAACGCGGTGTGCCGGGCGGGGTGGGGGCCGGTGGTCCGGTCGTGGGGTGAGGGAACGCAGGGATGATGCGACACGCGGTGGACTCCTTCGGCGGGCAGCCCGAACTCCGGACGGTCCGCCGCTGAGCTGCGCCTGACCGTGGACTCCAGCCGACCCTAGTGAAGCCCGTCGGCCACCGCGTCCAACCAGCGTCCGATCACGCATACGAAGATCGGACTACTTCCGATCGCGTACGCCGCCCTTCTTCGGGCCTCCAGCGCCACCACCCGCGGCCGTTTGGTTGACGTCTCAAGTGGGACGACCTACAGTCAAACTTGAAGGTTCAACTTAAAAACCTGAGCCCGCGAGCCGGAGCACCCTCACCCACGTAAGGACCGGCATGAACTCCCTCCTCGATCCCGAGGTGCCCGCCGGAGCGTACGACCGGTTCCTGGTCGACGCGCTGGCGCGAGCCCGGTCCCAGCGCGTGTGGACGCCCGCGGACGGACCCCTTCCCGCGCTGTACCTGAGCCACGGCGCGCCCCCGCTGTTCGACGACGGGCCGTGGCTGCGGGAACTGTTCGAGTGGGCCCAGTCCCTGCCGAAGCCGAAGAGCGTCCTGATCGTCTCCGCGCACTGGGAGGCGGCGCCGCTGTGTCTGTCGGCCCCGGCGGCGCACACCCCGCTCGTCTACGACTTCGGCGGCTTCCACCCGCGCTACTACACGATGACGTACGACACTCCCGACGCGACCGCCCTCGCGCACCGCGTGGCCGGGACCATGCCGGACGGCGAGTCGCTGTACCAGCACCCCTCCCGCGGCCTCGACCACGGCGCCTGGGTGCCGCTGATGGCCATGTACCCCTTGGGTGACATCCCGGTGCTCCAGCTCAGCATGCCCACTCACGACCCCGGCCGGCTCCTCGAACTCGGCGCCCGGCTCGGCCCGTTGCGGGAGGAGGGCGTCCTCGTGATCGGCTCGGGGTTCATGACGCACGGACTGCCCTTCATCACCCGCGAGATGCTGACACGGGGCGAAGTGCCGGGCTGGTCCTCGGACTTCGACGCCTGGGTCGCCGACGCGCTCGCCCGCGGGGACGTCGACGAACTCGCGGCCTTCCGGACCAGGGCGCCCGGTATGCCGTACGCCCATCCGACGGTCGACCACTACATCCCGCTGTTCGTCACGCTGGGCGCCGCCCCGAGCGCCGACCGGGCGGTGCGCACCACCGTCGATGGTTTCATGATGGGCTTCTCCAAGCGGTCCTTCCAGACCGCGGGGTGAACCCCTGAACCCTCCGCACCGACACAAACTGCCTTCACCTCAACGGAGTTGAGACATGAACGACCGTGCCGACCAGACCATCGACGCCCTGCGCGGCGGACACGACTACCTGACCGCCGTGGTGCACGGGCTCGCCACCGCCGACCTCACCCGGCCGTCCGGCGCGTCTGAGTGGGACGTGTCCCAGGTCCTCAGCCACCTCGGCAGCGGCGCGGAGATCGGCCTGGCCTCCCTGGAGGGCGCGCTGAACGGCACCGGGCCCCAGGGCGGTGACTTCAACAAGTCGGTGTGGGCGCGCTGGGACGCGATGTCCCCGGTCGAGCGCGCCGAGAGCTTTGTGACCGCCAACGAGGCGCTGGTGCGTGGGTACGAGGCTCTCGACCCGCGGGCCCGTGCCGAACTCCGGGTCGACCTCGGCTTCCTGCCCGCGCCCGTGGACGTCGCGACGGTGGCGGGTCTGCGGCTCGGCGAGTTCACCCACCACACCTGGGACGTGGAGGTGGCCTTCGACCGTACGGCGGTCCTGGCGCCTGCCGCGGTCGAGCCGCTCCTCGACCAGGCCGGACTGCTCATAGGCTTTCTCGGCAAGGTCGAGGCCCTCGGTGGACGGCGGGTTCGCCTCGCGGTCCACACCACCGCTCCGCGGCGCGCGTTCGGGCTCGACCTGGTCGACGCGGTCGTGCTCACCGACGAGCCTGGCGAGCCCGACGCCGTCCTGAGCGCACCGGCCGAGTGGTGGCTGCGGCTCGTCACCGGCCGCCATGCCGCCGACCACACCCCGGCCGAGGTGACCCTCAAGGGCGACACCCTCACCCTCGACGACCTGCGACGCGTCTTCCCCGGGTTCTGATCCGCCGGTTCGTCCCCCGGCATCCGCCGGTTCGTCCCCCGGCACCCGGCATTCCGCGCCGCCCGGCGTCCGACTGCGCGCCCCCGTAGGCCTGTCCGGCCCTGAAGGCGCTACTTCCCCGGCCCCTCGGGGGCCGCATCGCCACCCTCGACCTGCCCGGAGTCCGCACCGGGACGCGGCGAGGGTGGCAACAAGTCGTGCAGTGCCTCGTACCGCTGCGCGCAGGCCGTCTGCGCGATGGCCTGCGAGACGGCGTCGGCCAGCGGGCCCGTGGACTCGCGCAGCAGCCGCCGCGCCTTGTCCGTGAGGACCACCTCGATACCGCGCCGGTCGCCGCACGCCGACCGCCGTGTGATCAGTCCCGCATGCTGCAGACACGCCACCTGATAGGTCAGCCGCGTCTTGGGGCGGCCCAGTAGTTCCGCGATCTGGGTCATCCGCAGGCTGGACCCGGGCTGGTCGGCCAGCAGGCACAGCATCAGGAACTCGTCGTGCGAGACGTCGAGGGTGTCCTTGACGCGGGCGCGCAACTGCTGCTCGATCGCCCCGGCCGCCGCCAGGAGACGCATCCAGGCCCGCAGCGGGGCGGGCAGCAGCTCACCGTCACCCGACGGCTCGTGTTCGGGCAGGTCAGCGGGGGCGGAAGGGTCGGCCATAGTGTCCCAGTCTACCGGTTGTCCAATTTTGAAGAACCGGCTAGCGTGGAGTCATCCAAATTTGGATGACCGCATTGTCCCCACAGTCCCCGTGTGCCGCGCGCCCCCGTGCGTCGCGCACCGCTGTGCACCGTCCGTAACCGTCTGGAGAACTCTCATGACCGTCGCTGTCGAAACCGGCCTGTGGCAGCTCGACCCCGCCCGTACCGTCGTCGCCATCAAGCACAAGACGATGTGGGGCATGGTCACCGTGAAGGGCACCTTCACCGGAGTCACCGGAGAGGGCGAGGTGCAGCCCGACGGGACCGCCCGCGGCACCATCACCCTGGACGTCGCGTCCCTGGACACGAAGAACGCCAAGCGGGACAAGCACCTCCGCTCCGCCGACCTCTTCGACGCCGACCGCCACCCCACGATCACCTTCGCCGTCCGTGACGCCGTCCTCGGCCAGGACGACACCGTGGAGATCAACGGGCAGCTGACCGTGCGCGGCATCAGCCGGCCGCAGCCCGTCACCGGCCGCGTGACCGGGGCGAGCGCCGACAGCGTCACGCTCACCGCGGAGTTCACCGTGGACCGCGACCAGTTCGACATGGGCTGGAACCAGATGGGCATGATCCGCGGCCTGACGACCGTCACCGGCACGCTCGTCTTCGCCCGCGCCAAGGCCTGAGCCGACGCGGCGCCGGGGCCCGGGCCCTGCGGCCCTCCCGGCCCCGGCGACCTTGGCGTACGCGCTCAGCGCACCTTGTCGTGGAAGGCCGGGTGGGCGTCGAGCCGACGTACGTAGTCACGGAGCTGCCCGTACGGGGCGAGGGATTCCGTCGGGTCGAGTCGGGTCAGGGCCACCCAGAGGTCGACGTCCGCGGCCGTCAGCTCGTCGCCCAACACGTAGGCTTGCGGGGCGAGTTGCCGGTCCAGTGACTGGAGTGCCGTCGTGCGCGCGAGCGGCGGCGAGGTGGGGGTGACGTCCCGGTCGAGGAGTTCGCGCAGGGCGTCGATGTCCGCGGTGAGGGCCGGTGGGTTCAGCCGGGGGAGGCGGGCGTCGTTCTGGCAGCCCGGCAGCCCGGCGAGGTCACGCAGGATGTCGGGCGTGTGGTTGCTCACGATCCGTCCGCTCCAACGGTCGCACAGCGCGGGCGCGGTGAGCGGACCGTCGTAGTGGTGCCAGGTGGCCTCGTACGCGCCGCGCAGTGCGGCGAAAGCGTCGGGTGTCTCGGCGGGAAGCGTCAGCAGCGTGGTGGCGACCGAGTCGTGGAGACCGAGCAGCTCCAGGGTGACCGAGATGCGCAGCGAACGCGGACAGCCCTCGGTGAGGTACAGCTGATAGCGGTGCGGCGCCGGGTAGAAACCGCCGGCCAGGCCGACGCCGATGCGGCTGCGGATGCGGTGGGGGCGAGGCGCGGCGAGCGAGACTGTCTTGGGCATGACTCTCCAGGGAACGTCGAAGCCCCCGCGGCCCGTTGGGCGGCGGTGGCGGAACGGAGTGACTGCGCTGACGTACGGACCGGTCCGGATCGTGGGACGTGCCCGACCGGACGGATCGCAGGGACCAGTACGCGCTGGACGGATCGCAGGGACCAGTACGCGCTGGACGGATCGCAGGGACCAGTCGCGCTGGACGGACCGCCTGGACTAGTACGCGCTGGAGACCCGCTGCAGATCGATGTGCAGGCGCCTGGTCAGACCGTTCGTGCTCCTCCTGGCCATTCCCATCGCTCCCGTGTCCGGGGCTCGCGAGAGGCGAGACCACGCTTGCCCCGCCGCACCGGCGGAACCCGGTCGTCACCCGGGGCACCCCGTCGCGGTGGAAGGGTTGCCTGTCAGCGGGCCGGGGCCGATAACCGCGTCGAACGGGAGAAACCCGCACGACGGGCGCTGACAATCGTGACCGTCCCCGTCAGTCTCGGTCCGGTCCGCGGAGCCGTCAAGGAGGCATATGCGCGGTCTCACCACGTGGTCATTCTGGCCGGTGCGCGTTGACATTCGTTTGGGGCCATGCCTAACTTACGCCGCATCGGACCGGATCGATTCCGGTGCGTTCGAGGCCCAGCGGGGCGGAATGGTGACGGTGAACGCGATGTACGCAGCTGACGGGACGACCGCTTCGCGGCGCCACGGCTGCCTCGCCACCGCACTGTGTTGTACGTCCCGCGGCGCCCGCTGTCTCTGTCAGGGCTGACCGCTTCCGCCTTCCGCGGCGTTGAACGTCCGCACGGCTCAACATCCCTCGCCCGCCACCCTGTTGGTGCGCTGCCGGTGAGCCTTCCTCTCCGTACCCCCTGACATCCGTCTGTCCCCGCGCGCACCGCCGTCGTACGGGCCGCGGCGGTGTGTCCGCATTCGTTGGAGCCCTCCATGAGTGAATCCCTGGGCTCCGCCGTGCCGTTGAGCACGACGGAGCCCCGCCCGGCCGCGGCACAGCGCGTGCTGCCCCTGCGCCACCCCGGCCGCTGGATCGCCTCGGCGATCGTGCTCGTCGTGGTCGCCCAGATCGTCCACGGGCTGGCGACCAACCCCTTCTTCCAGTGGGACAGGTTCCAGTACTGGTTCCTGCGTCCCACGATCCTCGACGGTCTGCTCATCACCCTCGAAGTGACCCTCTACAGCGCTGTGTTGGGCCTGCTCGGCGGCATCCTGCTCGCCCTGGCCCGGCTCTCCAGGAGCCCCGTGCTGCGCGCGGTGAGCTGGGTCTACATCTGGCTGTTCCGCTCGGTGCCGCTCATCGTCGTCCTGCTCTTCCTCTACAACTTCAGCGCGCTCTACAAGACGCTGAGCCTCGGTGTCCCCTTCGGCCCCGCCTTCCTCACCTTCGACGAGTCCCGGCTCGCCACCGACATGGTCGTCGCGGTCGTCGGACTGAGCCTCAACGAGGCGGCGTACGCGGCGGAAGTGGTCCGCGGCGGCATCCTCTCCGTCGACCAGGGCCAGCACGAGGCGGCCTCCGCACTCGGTCTGCCCAAGGGCTACCAGTTCAGGAAGATCGTGTTCCCGCAGGCGCTGCGCTCCATCACCCCGAACTACGTCAACCAACTGATCGGCCTGATCAAGGGCACCTCGCTGGTCTTCTACGTCTCGCTGCTCGACCTCTTCGGCTCGGTACAGAGCATGGGCTCCACCTACCCCGGCGACATCGTGCCGCTGCTGCTGGTCGCCACCGCCTGGTACCTGATCCTCACGAGCGTCGTGTCCGTCGTCCAGTTCTACGTCGAGCGGTACTACTCGCGGGGCGCGCTGCGCTCCCTCCCGCCGACCCCGTTGCAGAAGGTCCGCACCGGTCTGCGTGACCTGCGGGCCCGGGTCCGCAAGGAGGCGGCGATATGACCGGCGAGACGCTCGCGATCCGACCGGCCGCCGTCGAGGTGCGCGATGTGCACAAGTGGTACGGCGCCCAGCGCGTGCTGAACGGAGTGGAGCTGACGGTACGCCCCGGAGAGGTCACCGTGATCCTCGGTCCGTCCGGCTCCGGCAAGTCCACCCTCCTCAGGGTGATCAACCACTTGGAGAAGCCCGAGATCGGCCATGTCAGCCTGAACGGCGAGCTGATCGGCGTACGGCGGCACGGCAAGCGCAGCGAGATGGGGGTCCCCCCGGCCGAAGGCTGGGGGAGGCTCAAGGAGCTGACCGAGCGGGCGATCCTGGCCCAGCGTGGCCGGATCGGGTTCGTCTTCCAGAACTTCAACCTGTTCCCGCATCTGACGGTGCTGGACAACGTGGCGGCCGCGCCGGTGGCGACCCGACGGCTGAAGCGGCCCGAGGCCCGGGAACTCGCGCGCACCCTCCTCGACCGCGTGGGTCTTGCCGACAAGGCCGACGCCTATCCACGGCAGTTGTCGGGCGGCCAGCAGCAGCGAGTCGCCATCGCCCGCGCCCTCGCGCTGCGGCCCGGAGTCATCCTCTTCGACGAACCCACCTCCGCCCTCGACCCCGAGCTGGTCGGTGAGGTGCTCGCCGTCATCAAGGACCTGGCCACCAGCGGCACCACGCTCGTCATCGTGACCCACGAGATCGGCTTCGCCCGCGAGGTGGCCGACCGGATCGTCTTCCTCGACGAGGGCCGCGTCGTCGAACAGGGCTCGCCCACCGAGGTGTTGGACCACCCGGCACACGAGCGGACCAGGGACTTCCTGAGCAAGGTCCTCTGAACTTCCCTCCCTCACCGCCCCTCCCTCACCGCCTCTGCACCCACCGCCTCTGCACCCACCGCCTCTGCACCCCCGCCTCTGCACCCACCTCACCTTCATCCACCACGCCTTCCCTCACCACACGTCCCTCACGAACATCGGACAAGGACAGCCATGCGCACCCTCACCCTCCGCAGCAGACTCCTCCGTGGCCTCACCGCCTCCACCGCCGTCGCCGCCCTCGCCGCCGGGCTGGCCGCGTGCGGGGGCGAGAGCGACGCGGCCACCACCTCCGACAACGCCGCGTCCGGCACCGTCACCGTGGGCGCGCTTTCCAACGGCGCCGCGCGGCAGACCGACCTCAAGGTGTCCGAGGTCAAGTCCATCAGCGCCGAGCTGCCCAAGTCGGTCGCCAAGAGCGGCAAGCTGGTCGTCGGCGTCGGCGCGCTGCCCGCCGGGTTCCCGCCGCTGGCGTACGTCGGCCAGGACCAGAAGACCCTCACCGGTGCCGAACCCGACCTCGGCCGACTGGTCGCCGCGGTCCTCGGACTGAAGGCGGAGGTGAAGAACTCGACCTGGGAGAACCTGTTCGTCGGCATCGACAGCGGCAAGGTCGACGTCGCCTTCTCCAACGTCACGGACACCGAGGAACGCAAGAAGAAGTACGAGTTCGCCTCCTACCGGCAGGACAACCTCGCCTTCGAGGTGCTGAAGAAGAGCACCTGGAACTTCGCCGGCGACTACGAGAACCTGGCCGGCAAGACCGTCTCCGTGAGCGCGGGAACCAACCAGGAGAAGATCCTGCTCGAGTGGAAGGCAAAGCTGGCGAAGGAGGGCAAGAAGCTCAACGTCAAGTACTTCCAGGACAGCAACAGCACCTATCTGGCACTGTCCAGCGGGAAGATCGACGCCTCCTTCGGGCCCAACCCCGGTATCTCGTACCACATCACCCAGACGGCGAAGACGCCCAACGCGACCCGCAACGCGGGCAAGTTCTCCGGCGCGGGCGCGACCCTCCAGGGGCTGATCGCGGCCACCGCGAAGAAGGACAGCGGGCTGGCCAAGCCGGTCGCCGACGCGATCAACCACCTGATCAAGGACGGGCAGTACGCCAAGTGGCTCGCCGCCTGGAACCTCTCCAACGAGGCCGTCAGCACCTCGCGGATCAACCCGCCCGGCCTGCCGCTCGACAACTCCTGATCGCCTCCCGGAGGTCCGACACCACCATGTCCACCGTTGCCCGACCTACCCCGTCGCAGATCCCGGCGGCACCCCACATCCTGGACAACGCCGCCTGGGCCGCGCTGACCGGCCCGCACGCCCACCTTGCCGAGCGTGTCGGCCGCGCCGCCCGCTACCCCCAGGACGTCTCCCCGTTCACCGCCCTCGCCGACCCGGCCGACCCACGCGCCTGGGACGATCTCGCCGCGCTTGTCGGACCCGGCACCGTCACCCCCGTGACCGGGGCGAAGTCGGTGCCCGAGGGCTGGGAGACGGTGCAGCACGGCCAGGGCGTACAACTGGTCGACACCTCGCTGCGCGCCGAGCCCGCCCCCGAAGCGGTGCGGCTCGGACGGGACGACGTCCCGGAGATCCTGGACCTGATCGCCCTGACCGAGCCGGGTCCCTTCCTGCCCCGCACGGTCGAACTCGGCACCTACCTCGGCATCCGGCACCGCGGCCGGCTCGTCGCCCTGGCCGGCGAACGGCTGCGCCCGCCCGGCTGGACGGAGATCAGCGCGGTCTGCACCGCCCCGGACCACCGCGGCAAGGGCCTGGCCACGCGACTCGTCCGCGCGATCGCGGCCGGCATCAGGGAGCGCGGAGACACCCCCTTCCTGCATGCCTCCGCGACCAACACCGGCGCGATCCGGCTCTACGAGTCGATCGGCTTCACCCTGCGCCGCCGCTCGGAGTTCCTCCTCGTCCGAACTCCGGGCACTCAGCAGGAACAGACGGCGTAGGCGGGCCGTTGTGTTGAAGAGGTTCACGATGTCGGCGCGGCCACCGGCCCGCCGGGACGCAAGGGCGGAGGTGAGGGACGTGCGAGTCGGGTCCGATCTTCGCGTCATGGTGCTCACCCCGCGCCGCCGTGTACGTCTTTACTCCCGGCCGCACATCGATCTGCAGCGCGTAGCCGGCGCGCTCTGTCGTCCCTGACCTGTCACCCCGCCGCCGCGCCCTCCGCGTAGAGGGCCGCGCTCTCGTACGGTCGACCAGGAAGGCACCCCCTCCGTGTCCGCATCATCTTCGCTGCCCGATTCCTCCCCCTCGTCCTCCCCTCTGCACCTCGCCGTCGCACTCGACGGCGCCGGCTGGCACCCGGCGGCCTGGCGCGAGCCGGTGGCCCGCCCCCGTGAGCTGCTCACCGCCGGGTACTGGACGGACCTGGTCACCGAGGCCGAGCGCGGTCTCCTCGACTTCGTGACCATCGAGGACGCCCTCGGACTCCAGTCCTCGCACCTCGCCGAGCCCGACGGCCGAACCGACCAGGTCCGCGGGCGCCTCGACGCCGTCCTGATCGCCGCCCGCGTCGCCCCGCTGACCAGCCACATAGGACTGGTCCCGACCGCCGTCGTCACCCATACCGAGCCCTTCCACATCTCCAAGGCGATCGCCACCCTCGACTACGTGAGCACGGGCCGTGCGGGCGTACGGGTGCAGGTGTCGCCCCGCGCCCACGAGGCCGCGCACTTCGGCCGCCGTACGTTCCCGCCGCTGCGCATCGAGGACCTGGACACCCCGGCCGTGCGAGAGCTGACGACCGACCTCTTCGACGAGGCCGCGGACTACGTGGAAGCGGTGCGCCGGCTCTGGGACAGCTGGGAGGACGACGCGGAGATCCGGGACGTCGCCACCGGACGCTTCGTCGACCGCGACAAACTGCACTACATCGACTTCGAGGGCAAGCACTTCAGCGTCAAGGGCCCCTCGATCACCCCCCGCCCGCCGCAGGGCCAGCCGATCGTCAGCGCCCTGGCCCACGCGACCATCCCCTACCGGCTGGTGGCGCGGGCCGCCGACATCGGTTACGTCACCCCGCACGACGTCGGCCAGGCCCGTGCCATCGTCGAGGAGATCCGCGCCGAGCAGACGGCGGCCGGCCGCGCCGACGAACCCCTGCACCTCTTCGGCGACCTCGTGGTGTTCCTGGACGACGACCCGGCCGAGGCCGCGGCGCGCCGCGAACGTCTCGACACGCTGGCCGGCTACCCGTACACGAGCGACGCCCGCGTCTTCACCGGCTCACCCGTCCAACTGGCCGACTTGCTCCAAGAGTTGGCGGAGGCCGGCCTGTCCGGCTTCCGGCTGCGTCCCGCTGTCCTCGGCCACGACCTGCCCGCCGTCACCCGGGGCCTCGTGCCCGAACTCCAGCGCCGGGGCGTCTTCCGGCAGTCGTACGAGTCCGACACCCTGCGCGGGTTGCTCGGCCTCTCCCGCCCCGTCAACCGCTACGCCGCCACCGCCTGAGCCGGAGGGACCCACTCATGAGCAGCACGTCACAGGACAAGCCCCGCAAGCAGGTCCACCTCGCGGCGCACTTCCCCGGCGTCAACAACACCACCGTGTGGAGCGCCCCCGAGGCCGGCAGCCACATCGAGTTCAGCTCCTTCGCCCACTTCGCGCGCACCGCCGAGCGCGCCAAGTTCGACTTCCTGTTCCTCGCCGAAGGACTGCGACTGCGCGAACAGGGCGGCAGGGTCTACGACTTGGACGTCGTCGGCCGCCCCGACACCTTCACGATCCTCACCGCGCTCGCCGCCGTCACCGAACACCTCGGCCTGACCGGCACCATCAACTCCACCTTCAACGAGCCCTACGAGGTGGCCCGCCAGTTCGCCAGCCTCGACCACCTCTCCGACGGCCGCGCCGCCTGGAACGTGGTCACCTCCTGGGACGCCTTCACCGGCGAGAACTTCCGCCGCGGCGGCTTCCTCCCGCAGGAGGAGCGCTACTCCCGGGCCAAGGAGTTCCTGACCACGGCGAACGAGCTCTTCGACTCCTGGCACGGGGACGAGATCGTCGCCGACCAGCAGACCGGCACCTTCCTGCGCGACGCGAAGGCCGGAGCCTTCGTACACCAGGGTCAACACTTCGACATCCAGGGGCAGTTCAACGTCCCGCGCAGCCCGCAGGGACGCCCGGTGATCTTCCAGGCGGGAGACTCCGACGAGGGGCGCGAGTTCGCCGCCTCCAGCGCCGACGCGATCTTCAGCCGGTACGCCACCCTCAAGGAGGGCCAGGCGTTCTACACGGACGTCAAGGGACGCCTCGCCCGCCACGGCCGTACACGCGACCAGCTGCTGATCCTGCCCGCCGCGACCTTCGTCCTCGGCGACACGGACGCCGAGGCGGAGGAGATCTCCCGCGAGGTGCGCCGCCAGCAGGTCAGCGGCGCCACCGCGATCAAGCACCTGGAGTTCGTCTGGAACCGCGACCTGTCCGCGTACGACCCGGACGGCCCCCTGCCCGACATCGACCCGGACCTCGGCGAGCACACCATCGCCCGGGGCCGCGCCCAGGTCCGGATGTACCGCGACCCGCTCGCCACCGCCCGTGAGTGGCGCGAGCTCGCTGCCGCCAACAAGTGGTCCATCCGCGATCTGGTCATCGAGACCGGCAACCGGCAGGCCTTCGTCGGCTCCCCGGCCACCGTCGCCGAGACCATCGACTCCTTCGTGCAGGCCGACGCCAGTGACGGCTTCATCCTCGTCCCGCACATCACCCCCGGCGGCCTCGACACCTTCGCCGACACCGTGGTCCCGCTGCTCCAGGAACGCGGCGTGTACCGCACCGAGTACGAGGGCACGACCCTGCGCGACCACCTCGGCCTCGCGCACCCGGACGACGTGCGCGACGAGCGTGCGGCGTCATGAAATTCCTTGCCATCACCCTGATCGTGCATCGGCCGGACCCGATCACCGGCGTGCAGAAGCCCACTCACGACCGGTTCCGTGAAGTCCTCGACAACGCCCTGCTCGCCGAGGAGCTGGGCTTCGACGGCTTCGGCGTGGGGGAGCGGCACGAGCGGCCGTTCATCTCGTCCTCGCCGCCCGTCGTGCTCAGCCACATCGCCGCGCTCACCAAGCGCATCCGCCTCTTCACGGCCGTGACGACGCTCAGCCTTCTTGACCCGGTACGCGCGTACGAGGACTACGCGACCCTCGACCACCTCTCCGACGGTCGCCTGGACCTGATCATCGGCAAGGGCAACGGGGCCGCCCAGCGCGACCTCTTCGACGTCACCCCCGAGGACCAGTGGGACCGCAACGCCGAGAGCTACGAGGTGTTCCGCAAGATCTGGCGCCAGGACAAGGTGACCGCCCAGACCCGCTTCCGCCCGGAACTCAAGGACGCGCAGGTGTGGCCCCGGCCGTACCAGCAGCCGATCCGGGTCTGGCACGGCAGCGCGACCAGCAAGGAGTCGGTCGACCTGGCCGCCCGCTACGGCGACCCGCTCTTCTCCGCCAACGTCACCAACCCCATGGAGCCCTACGCCGAGTTGATCCGCTACTACCGCGAGCGCTGGGAGCACTACGGCCACGACCCGGCCGACATCGCGGTGGGCGCGGGCACGGCGGGCCTCTACGTGGCCCGTACGTCGCAGGAGGCGCTGGCCGCGTACCGCCCGGTGTTCGAGGGGAACCTGGCCTTCCAGAAGAGCCTGGGCCTGGAGCCGGTCTTCGCGACGCTGGAGGACTTCGTCGAGCGCAGCTCGGCCCTCATCGGCAGCCCCCAGCAGATCATCGACAAGGTGCACCGCTACCACGAGCGGTTCGGGCACACGGTGCTGCATCTGCACGCGGACGCGAGCGGCCTCGGCGACGCCCAGCACCGCGACTCCCTCGAGCGCTTCCAGTCGCAGGTCGCTCCGGTGCTGCGCCGCGAGATCCCCGATCCGCCGTTCCCGTGGGGGCCGGTGCTCGCGACGCCCGAGGCCGAGGCGGAGCCGGTGTCCGAGCCGGTGCCCGCCCCCGCGTCCCTCCCCGCCGACCGCTGAGGAGCCCCGCCCCATGTCCGACATCCCCCTCGGCGTCCTCGACCTCGTCCCCATCTCCTCCGGCTCCACCGCGACCGAGGCCCTGCGCAACTCCATCGACCTGGCCCGGCAGGCGGAGCGATTCGGGTACGCCCGCTACTGGTTCGCCGAGCACCACCTCAACCCGGGAGTCGCCGGCACCTCACCCGCGGTGGTCCTCGCCCTGACCGCCTCCGCCACCTCCACGATCCGGCTCGGCTCGGGCGCCGTACAGCTCGGGCACCGCACCGCGCTCTCCACGGTCGAGGAGTTCGGTCTGATCGACGCCCTGCATCCCGGCCGTCTCGACCTGGGCCTCGGCCGCTCCGGCGGGCGCCCGCCAGGAGAGCCCACCGCCCCGCTGCCGACCGCGACCCCCGTGGTCGACGGCCGCGCCCCGAACGGCCTGCGCATCCCGCCCCGGTTCTCCTTCGAGCACCTGCTCGGCTCGCCCCGCGTCGCCCTTCAGCGCACGCTGCTCCAACAGCCGCACGCCCGGTCGCAGGACTACGGCGAGCAGATCGACGACATTCTCGCCCTGCTCGCGGGGACGTACCGGTCGGCGGACGGCGTCGAGACGCACGTCGTCCCGGGCGAGGGCGCGGAGGTACAGGTGTGGATCCTGGGCAGCAGCGGCGGGCAGAGCGCCACGGTCGCCGGCCGCAACGGGCTGCGGTTCGCGGCGAACTACCACGTCAGTCCGGCCACGGTACTGGAGGCGGCGGAGGGCTACCGCGCCGCCTTCCAGCCGTCCGACGCCCTCGACAAGCCGTACGTCAGCGTGTCCGCGGACGTGGTCGTCGCCGAGGACGACGGGACCGCGCGCGAACTCGCCGCCGGATACGGCCTCTGGGTCCGCAGCATCCGTACCGCTGAGGGCGCCATCGAGTTCCCGACCCCGAAGGAGGCCCGCGCCCACGTGTGGAGCGACCCGGACCGGGCGCTGGTCGCCGATCGCGTCGAGACTCAGTTCGTGGGCTCCCCGGGGCACGTCGCCGACCAGTTGGAACAGCTCCAGGAGGCCACCGGGGCCGACGAGTTGCTGATCACGACCATCACCCACGGCCATGCGGACCGGGTGCGCTCGTACGAGCTGCTGGCCGAGGAGTGGCGACGCAGGTGACGAACGCTCCGCAGAGGTGGGCCGACGGCACGTGACGGCCCACCGACGGGATGCTCGGTGTCAGCCGATGCTCAGGTCGTCGATGTAGCCGCGATAGCCACCTGTGGCGCCCGGACGGTCGTAACCGACGAGGATCTTGCTGATCGCTTGCCCCGCCTTGACCGCGCCGAGGTTCACGGTGAGGTGGTTCCACGCGTCGAGCGTGAGACGGCCGCACTGGTCGGCCGGATGCATGCCGGTGCCGGACTGGTCGGTGGCGCCCGAGTCCCGCAGATCACTGCCGTCGGTGAAGATCAGGTCGACGGCGACGCAGGTGCTGTCGTCGGACCCGGCGGACACCCATGGAGTGGTGGCGTCGGACTGCGGGAAGACCCAGTAGCTCAGCGTCGTGTCGCCGCGGACGGTGAGCGGCGCGCCGTTGAAGCCGTAGACCTGCGTATACGCGTGGTCGTACGACCCGCCGTTGGCGTAGCCCGAGTACATCAGCGAAGCGTCGCCCGTGTGGGCCTGTTCGCCCGTGCGCACGGCAGCCTGAGGGCCCGAGAGACCGCAGCACAGACCCGTGACCCCGTAGTTGCCGCCGCCCTTGGCATCGACGGTGTCGACGGTGTCGGTCCAGGTCGGCTGGGTCTGTCCGGTCTCGAAGCCGGTGGTGAGCGAACCGGTCGTCGAGGCCTTGGCCGGTCGGGCCAGCTCACGGTGGATGGTGGCCAGGCTGGTTCCGGCCGGTGCCAGGTCGATCGTCTCGCCGACGGAGGTGTTCAGCTTGATGGTCGTACCCGAGAGGGTTCCCTTGTGGACGCCGTTGGCGTAGTACTCCATGGTCTTGCCGGGCCAGGGGTTGGTGAAGGTGAGTTTCCCGCCGGACTGGCTGGTGATCCTGACGTATTCGACGGCGTTGTTCCGCATGCTGCTGGAGACCAGGAAGTTGCCGTAGGCGAGCAGGCCGCCGAACTTGGCGTTGGAGTCGGCGGGCCAGTTCGGGAAGACCTTGATGTCGTGCTGGACGGACTGGAGGAGCATCTCGTCGAGCCCCGAGGTGGTGACGTTCAGGTTCTCGACGCCGCCGCCGTAGTGGTGCACCGCCATGTTCGGGTACGAGTACGCGGTGGCCTCGGCGTGCAGTTCCTCCATCAGCGTGCTGGGGTTGTAGCCGGCCATCGCCGCCGCCGCGTACAAGGTGGCCGGGGAGTTGTCGCTGTGCCAGTTGTTCAGCTGCGCGACGGTGTTCCGCGCGGTCTGGAGCAGGTCGGCCGAACTGTTCAGACCGACTTGGAGGCCGGGGTAGACGGCCTGGACGGCGACGTCGTTGCCGTCGCTGACCCAGCCGGAGCCTTCGGAGGTCTGCCGGAAGACGGTCTGGTCGTTTCTCGTCATCGTCGGCAGCGGCGCGAGGTGGCTGTCGATGTGCTGCCACGCGGGGACGAGCGAGTGGTTGATGCCCAGGTCCTTGCTCATGTCGATCAAGCCCTGGAACAGCAGGTGCACCAACCCGAGCGAGAGGATGCTGTTGGTCTGCGGATAGACACCGCCCTCCTGCGGCGCGTCGTTGTGGATGTTGTACGTGCCCGTGGTCGCGTCCCAGGTCAGGTAGTCCTGCCAGAACAGTCCGACCTGTTGGAGGTAGGGAAGGACTTTGCGCGCGTAGGAGGCGCTGCGGGTGTACTCGTACTTCATGACCATGTCGCTGGCCAGGTTCACGGCGTCGGACTTCTGGTTGTACAGGTCGTCGGCTGCGCTGGTGCCGTTGGGCGAGATGCCCACGGGGTAGAGCACGCCCTTGTACCCGGCGGCCGCGGCCTTCGCCCTGCCCCTGGGCATCCAGTCCAGGATCGGGTCGTCGTAGGAGCCCATCTGGGCGACGTGGTTGGTCGACAGCGCCGGGTAGAACGCCGCCTCGTAGTTGTAGTTGGCGTGATAGTCGCCGTACCAGTTCATGTTCCCGGTGGTCCAGTTGCCCCACAGGCCCGGGGCGTACTTCCCGGCGCGCGAGACCGAGCCGAGCAGGTAGAGCGAGCCGTACCAGCTCTTCTCGACGGCCTGGTCGGGGATCTGCACGAACGACCGGGACCAGTAGTTGCGCCACCAGGACTCGTGGGCCGCGTACAGCTTCGCCACTGAGCCGCCGGTCAGCGCGGAGACCGTCGAGTGGGCGACGGACTGGTAGCGGGGCGTGTCATGGCTGCTCTGTATCGCCGCGGCGACGGTGTAGGTCACGCCGGGCTTGAGGGTCAGGCTGATCCGGTTGCCCGACAGCCTCGCGTCTGCGCCTCGCACTTTCGTCGTGATACGAGCCCGGGGGTTGCCCGGAGCGTCGGTGGTGCCGGCCCGCACATCGGTGTCAAGTACGCCGTCTTCGCTCGACGTTAACGGAGTCTTCCCGAGTCCGTCCTGCAGAGTGACGGTGGCGTCCTGGGAACGCGAGCCGGACAGCCGCAGGGTGGTGACGAACAGGTTCTGGGTCGCCGAGACCCAGCTTCTCGACGAGAGCGTCTGGCTCCCGAGCGTATAGGTGCCCTCGACCTGCGCCTGGGCGATGTTCTGTACGACGTGATAGTCGGAGCCCGCCAGCCCCGGTACGGACAGCACGATCCGGCCGAGCGGTTCGATGCCGTTGGTGGCGGTGGAGAAGAAGTCGTTCTTGCCGAGGTAGAAGGTCTGGTCGTCGATGGAGCCGCCGACCGCGACGCCGACGTCGCCGTTGCCCATCAACGGGGCGTCGACGGTCTCGCCGTTCGTCAAGGTGGTGGGCGGGGACTCCCACTCGCCCTGGAACCGCGCCACGGTGCGTAGAGCCTGGGACGGGGTGGGATCGCTGATGGTCGGTACGGCGGCGGCGGACGAGCCGCCTTGGAGGGCTGTCAGGCCGATGGCCACCAGGGCCGAGGCCAGCAGGGCGCTGATGCGTCGCCGGTAACGAAGTGAGGATGCCACTGCGGTGGGACCTTTCTTCTCATCTCTCATCCGGGTCCCGCTCTTCCTGAGCGGGCGGCTCGGAGCGGGCGTTTCAGAGCGGCGAGATACGGCCGCGCGGCTCACCGCACGCCGTGGCCAGGCAGGCCGCGCCGAGCAGTGGGGCCTGATCCGGTTGGTGCGCCGGGGTGATGGCGATGGGTCGGTCGCGGACCGGATCGGCCTCGGTGAGCCCCGCTCGCAGTGGTTCGGCCACGAGATCCCAGGCGCCCGCGATGGCACCCCCGACCACGAGAACCGTCGGTTCGAAGGCTGCGAGCAGCGGCCCCAGTACTCTTCCCAGGGCACTGAACGTCTCGGCGAACACGCTCGCCGCGGCTTGATCCCCGTGCCGTGCTCGCCGGGCGATCTCCCGGACGTCGGGCGGTGATGTGCCGGTGGCCCGTGCGTAGGCTCGCCGCAGGGCACGTCGGGACACCGTCTCCTCGAGCGGCTTGTCCGCGTACCGAACGGCGTGGACCCGGCCTTCGGGCGGGATCCCGGGCCCGTGCCGCAGGATGCGGCCGTCGCGCAGGAAGCAGGAGCCCACACCGGTTCCGAGGGTGATCCCGGCGACCGAGCGGTGCCCACGCGCCGCCCCGGCCCACCACTCGCCGAGCACGAACGCGTCCGCGTCGTTCCAGAAGCTGACCGTGGTGGCGCCGGGCAGCGACGCCGTCAGGGCGGCCCGGAGATCGAACCCTCGCAGGGCGTCGAACTTGCCGACCCCTTCGTACCGCCCGATCCCGCGCTCGTAGTCGAAGGGACCGGGCAGCGCCACAGCCCACCGGCCCGCGCCTCGCGTGGGCAGGCGAGCCGCGCAGCGCACGAGGGCCGACAGGATGTCCTCGGCACTGCCGTCGCCGTCCAGCTGCTCACGGAACGACCGCCCGAACCGTAGGCTGCGGGTCTCGATGTCCACACTGGCCGCGGTCGCATGGGTGCCGCCGACCTCCAGCACCGATACGACGGTTGTGTCGCCGGGTCTCATCGCACCAGCGCCTTGACGTAGCGCACCGGTCCCGCACCGAGGGCCCGCACGCGGTAGGCGCCGACCGAGGCGGGCACGGTCAGTGTCTCGGCGTAGGCCAGTAGGCAACGGTGTCCGCCGCTCGTCTCCAGCAGGATTCCGTCGCCCTCCACGACGTTGATGACGTGGAAGCGGTGGTCCGTGTCGTCGTCCGCGACGGTGTCCGGTGCCAGTTCGAGGCGCCGGACCTCGAAGAACATCTCCGGGAGACGGCCGATGACGTCCTCGCGCCAGCCGTCGCCCGAGCGCAGGGTGCGCGGCTTCTGGACCAGCTCCCTGGCCACGGCTTCCCCCGACCGGTCGGGGTCGAGGTTCTCGAACGCGTGGCCCACGTGGACCGGCCGCCGCTTCCCTTCACCGTCCTTGCGCAGCCAGTCGTAGAAGCGAAGGCTGTACAGGTACGGTGTCGCGCTGATCTCGAGTACGACATTGCCCTCGCCGCTGCCGTGCGGGGTGCCGCCCGGGATGAGGAAGAGCTGGTGCGGGTCGGCGGGGAAGGTCTGGACGTAGCGTTCGATGCCCAACGGCACGTCGTCGTGGACGGCTCGGTCCGCCTCGCGCCGGAAGGCCGCGAGGTCGGCGTCCTGGCGCAGGCCCAGGAAGACCTCACGGCCGGGCCCGCCGAGCATCATGTAGTAGGTCTCGTGCTGGGTGTAGGGCCACCCGAAGACCCGCCGCATGTAGTCCGACTGCGGGTGGCAGTGGACGGACAGGTTGCCGCCGCCGGCGGTGTCGAGGTAGTCGAAGCGGATCGGGAACGAGGTGCCGAATGTCGCGTGCACGCCTTCTCCGAGGATCTCCTCGGGGTGCAGCGCGACCAGCGCCTGTAGCGGGACCTCGACACGCGGGCCGTCGGGCGTGCCGACGAGGATTCCGCTCTCCGGCGCGATGAGCTCGTAGCCCAGGGCGGTGTTGGCCGCCTCGCGGTTGAAGCCGAGCTGTTCCTGGGCCCAATGTCCGCCCCAGGACGTGGTGTTGAAGGTGGGACGGGTGCGGAAGGGACGCCCGGCCAGGTCGGCGAGAGCCTCGCGCAGGGCGGGCCCGTCCAGCCAGGCCGGAGTCTCCGGCTCCTGGGCGTCCAGCCACAGGTCGACGTCGGTGACGAGGGTGTCGCGGTGCCGGTCCAGGACGGGCCAGTCGATGTAGAACAGTCGGCGTGTCGTGCCCGCTCCGGTACCGGCCGGCTGCCCCAGGTTGTAGCCCCTTCCGCCGGTGATCCGGGCCTCGGCGTAGCGTTTGGGCAGGTCCGCGTACCAGAGCAGGTCGTACGACACCAGGGCCGCCCCCGGCCCGAAGACGACGGTGACGGTGTCGCCGGCGGCCTGGGGCTCCGGCAGTTGTGTGAAGAAGTCGGCGAGGCCGGCCCGGGACAACGGGGCGAAGTCAGGGTCGTCCTCCAGCACCGCGGACGCGGTGAGGGCGAGGATGTCCTGCCAGGGGGCGGAGTGCTCGCGCATGTCGATCTGCTTGGCCGTGATGTCGCGGGCGGCCAGCGCGTCGCGGATGCCGGCGGTGACCGCCTCCCAGTCGACGGCCAGCGGGCCGTCGACGGCGAGGACCAGCCCGGGAGTGAGCCGGGCGACCGCCTCTCGGTACCCGACGCCGACCTCTCCTGTGATGCTGTGGCAGGGTTCGGCTTCGTAGTCACGAACTGCCGGCATGACGATGTCAGCCTTTCTGTGGGTCTTTCTGTGGGTCTTTCTCCGAGTGCGGCTCAGGTCGCTCAGGCGACCGGGCCGAGATGCGTGAGCGTTCCGACGCCCTCGACGCAGGAGGTGGCGGGCAGCCCGGCGGTCCCGCCGGTCGCGAACGTCGGGTTGATGTCGAACAGGGCCGAGAGCACCGCCTCGGCTCCGGCCGCGCCCGCGATGCAGTCGCGCGTGGCCACACCGCGCTCGGCCACCCGGGCCCGGGGCCGCCCGTCCGGGCCGGTGACGATCTCCATGGCCTGGCCCCACAGCCCGCCCGAGGCGGCGGAGGAGAGGTTGCGCAGGAGTGCGATCGCCCGGTCGCGGTGGCCGAGGCGCGCCAGGCCGTGGGCGGTGACGCCGGGCCAGGCGGCGAAGGCGCCGGCCGCGCCGTGGTCGGGGCGGTCGGAGGCGGCGGCGATCGGATCGTCGGGACTGAGCGCCCGCATCCAACCGCCCACCAGCAGACGGCCGGTGACGAAGTCGGCCATCTCCCGTCGTATCTCGTCCGGGAGTTCGCGGTGGAGGGCTGCCGCGACCAGACCGAAGTCCAGGCAGTGCCCGATCGTGTCGGTCCCGTCCGGGCGGCGCACCTGCCAGTGGCCCGCTCCGGCGTACAAGTCCAGGAGTGCGTCGGCCAGTTGACCGGCCTCGGCTTCGGTCCGGTCGGCATCCTCATAGCGGCCGAGCCGCCGGTACAGCCCGGCCAGCGAGCGCGTCGAGGAGACATAGGCGCCGTTGAAGGAGGCGACGACACCGGTGTAGGTGGGCACGCACTCCAGCAGCTGCCACGGATCGTCGCCGAAGTCGGCGAGCACGCCCCCGGTGGCCGGGTTCCGCCTCTCGCGCCACCCCAGCCCGAGCCGCTCCAGGTGGGCGAGGACGGTCGCCCCGCCGGTTGCCTCGCCGGTCGCCCCGCCGGTCGCCCCGCCGGTCGCCCCGCGAGTCGTCTCATCGAGGAAGGCGAGGTCGCCGGTGACGCAGACGTAGTGCTCGATCAGCCGGAACAGGGCGTAGTCATTGGCGCTGTAGGCATTGCCCAGGGGCCCGCCGCCGAGGTTCTCGACACCGAAGGAGTCACGGTAGGGCCCGGCCAGGACCCGCAGCAGCCAGGAGCGCAGCCCGGCGGGCTCCAGCAGGGCGTACAGACGGCTCCACTCGCAGTGGTCCCAGAAGTAGGTGGTGGTCGGCCCGAGCCGGGGACCCCCGGTGAGGAACACCGGCTCGCCGGGCCGGATACGGGTGTTGCGCTGGTACAGCGCCTGCAGGGCCCCCATGTAGTAGGTGCGGGCGAGCCCGGCGTCCTGCGTGGTGAAGGTCGGCAGGTGCCCGGAGAAGTCGGGGTTGCCAGGGGTGAACATGCTGGCCCACAGCCGCCGCCAGCCGTCCTCCCCGGCACGCATCGTCGCCTCGAAGTCCTCGGCGGCGGTACGGGCCTGTGCCGAGACGGCGTCGGCCTCGGTTCCGTACGCGCAGACGATCCCGATGGCCACGCTCCGGCCGGGCTCGATCCGGCAGGTCCACGTCGCCCGGCCGCCGGCGCCTACGGTCCGGAGCTCGCCGGGCGGCCCGGCGAAGGCGTAGACGGCACGCGCCGGCGATCGGGAGTCCGCGAAGGCGACCGTGCCGCCCTCGATGCGGGACACCCAGCGGCGCGACTCGGTCCAGTGCCGGGTACGGGCGATCTCTGAGCCCTCGACGCGCAGGACGACATGGTCGGCTTCGACGTCCACGCGGACGTGATGCCAGTCCCCGACGGCGAGTTCGACGTCGGTGAACTCCCGCTCCCCTGTGATGCCGAGCCACAGACGGCCGTCGTCGACACCGATCTGCAGCGAGTCGGGGTGGTTGCCGTGAGTGAGAACCGTCCCGGACCGCCCCGCCGTGTCGAGCCGTAGCTCGAAACCGATCGTCAGGCCGGGGGAGAGCGCGAAGGGATCCAGATTCGTCTCGCCGTCGGGCGTCAACGTGATCGCCTCGTCGGCCCGAAGGATCACGCCGTCATCGGCCCCCTCCACCCGAAGCCCGCGCACGACCCCGGCCACGCCGACCCGCGGCTCCGGCTCCTTGTCGTGGCTGACGTGCGCCGGAAGCGCGTCGTCCAGGAGCATCGGACCGTGTTCCTCGTCGCGCTGGATCCCCGGAACACGGGGCTTGCCCAGCCTCAGCCGCCGTGGTGCCGGTGAGAGCAGGTAGTGCTGCTCGCCGCCGCCCGTGGTGGCCCGGATGCGCTCCAGCGCCATGAAGTCGTGGTGCTGGCCGTGGTTCCACGGCCCCTCGTACAGCCAGCCGTAGCCGACCTCGGAGTGGGCGGCCATCGCGAAGAGGTCCTGGGCCAGCTCGACCGTTCGGGCCTCGCTGCTCTCGTTGGTGACCGTGATCCGCCACAGGAGCAGATCCCGGGACAGCGCCATCCGGGTGTCGGTGGTCAGCAGCAGCCCGCCTTGGCGGTGCTCGCGCAGCACGCCCCACGGCTTCCACAGGAAGCGCCGCGCTGCCGGGATCACGCCGTCCACATGCAACTCACCGGTGTGGTAGCCGAAGGTGAACGGCGGGGCTGCCAGCCAGGACAGGGAGCTCAGGTCGTGGTTGACGTGGGCCTGCCCCTGCTGGTTGCGCAGTGAGGGCAGGTGCGCGATCTCGTCCAGGCCGACCCAGTGCCCGGCGACATCCGCCAGGTCCGGGACGCCGGTCCTGCCGATGTCCACGGCCTGGGCGGCGGTGTTCGTGGTCACTTGGTGGCTCCCGAGGTCAGTCCGGCGATGAACTGCTTCTGCAGCGTGAGGTAGCCGGCGACGGGAATGACCGCCGCCAGGAGCATCACGCCGAACAACTGGGCGTAGTCGGTGGAGAACTGACCGACCGACAGGTAGAGCCCGGTGGTGATCGTCTGGCCGTGCAGCGGGCCGAGGATGAACTGCGGATTCATGAAGTCGTTCCAGATCCACAGCGACAGGAAGATCGCGACGGTCGCGGTGGCCGGGCGCAGCAGCGGCATGACGATCGTCCGCCAGACCCGCAGGCTCCCGGCGCCGTCCACGGTCGCGGCCTCGATGATCTCGCCGGGGATCGACCGCAGGAAGCCGGAGTAGACGAACACCGCGAACGACAGATAGCCGCCGCCGACGTTGGCCAGGACCAGCCCCGGATAGGTGTGGTCCAGGTGCAGGAAGGTCAGGATGCGGATGGTGGGCAGCAGCAGTACCGCGGGCGGGATCATCAGGCCGGCGGCGAAGCCCGCCAGGACGATCCCGCGCAGCCGGGCCGAGCGGCGGGACAGCCAGAAGCTGAGGGCCGCGCCCAGCGGGATGATCAGCAGTACCGAGGCGACGACGGTGACCGCGGAGTTGGTCAGCCCGATCTGGACGATCCGGTCGGGCCGGGCGAGAGCGTCCGTCAGGTTGTGCGTGGTCGGGGGAGCGGGGGGAGCCGCCGGATCGCGGATGATCTGGTCCTGCGTCTTGAAGGCGTTGACGATCGTGAGATAGACGGGGCTGACGAAGGCCAGCGTGAGCAGTCCGGCTGCCACGAGGTGTCCCCGAGTGCCCCAGGCGCGGCGGTTCCTGCGCGGCGCCGGTACGGCCCGCGGTGTTGCTTTTCGCCTCTGGGCCATGGGCCGTTGCGATGTCGATGTGCTCACAGGTCCACCTCCCGGCGGCGCAGCAGGGCCGTCACGGACAGCGCCATGACGATGGAGACGACGAGAAGGAGCATCGCGACGGCCGAGGCGTAGCCGTAGCGGTCGTCCGTGAAGGCGAGCTGGATGATGTAAAGAGCGGTGGACTGCGTGGAGTTGGCCGGGCCGCCGGAGGTGAGCACCGCGATGATGTCGTAGAGCTTCAGCATCGTGATCAGCGAGATGGTGACGCTGATGGTGGTACCCGGGGCCAGCATCGGGAATGTGATCCGCCGGAACCGCTGCCACCGGCCGGCTCCGTCGACCATCGCGGCCTGGTACAGCTCGCCGGGGATCGACTGCAGCGCGGCCAGGTGTACGACGGTGGTGAACCCCGTCAGCACCCAGGCCGCGACGAGCCCGACGGACAGGACGGCCAGGTGCGGACTGCCCAGCCAGGTGATCGGCCGGTCGATGATCCCCAGCGAGATCAGGACGTTGTCGAGGATGCCGTCCCGGGCCAGGATGTAGCGCCAGACGTAGCCGACGATGACCCCGGACAGCACCTGCGGCAGAAACGCGACGGTACGCATCATCCGGAAGCTCAGCGACGTCTTGTTGAGCAGCATCGCGAACCCGATGCCGGCGGCATTGGCGACGATCGTCACCGCGCCGGCCAGCAGGAGTGTGAAGCCGAGACTTCCGGCCAGGGCGCTGTCGTGCGCCATCTCCTTGTAGTTGGAGAGGCCGACGAAGTCGGCCCGCGCCAGCAGCGGGTTCTCGTTCGTGAGGCTCTTCCAGGCGCTCATGATCACGGGAACGACGATGAACAGGACGTACAGGCCCAGCGCGACGAGCGCGATCGCGCCCAGGGCGGGGTCGCCACGGCGTGGGCGGACTCGGGTGGTCATGACTTTGGTGGTCACGGCTCGGGTGGTCACGGCTCGGGTGGTCATGGCTCTTCCCTCGGAGGAGATCTGCGGCGCCGGAGCCGATACGGCCGGGCCGATGAGGTGGCCTACTTGGTCGCCGAGTCCCAGGCGGCGTCCAGCTTGGCCAGCTGCCCGTCGACGTCGTTCGACGAGAACAGCGCCTGACTGGCCGCGTAGAAGGCGTTGTTGAGCCCGGAGGGCATGGAGTCGTCGTTGGTCGCCCAGCCGAACGCCGAGACCTTCGTGTTCCGCTGGGTGACGTAGGAGTAGGAGTCCTTGAAGACCTTGGTGACGTTGACGCCGTAGTCGTCCAGGGTCTTGCCCTTGAGCATCGGGAACGCGCCGTCCCCCTCGATCAGGGCCTTGTAGTTGGCCGGGTCCAGCGACCAGGCCTCGGCGAACGCGGTCGCCTTGGCCGGGGCTGCCGTCTTGGCGCTGATGGCCATGGAGCCGCCCACCGCGAACGGCACCACGAGCGACCCGCCCTCGGTAGGGGTGAGGAAGGCACCGAAATCGTCGGCCCGGTCCTTGGGCACCGAACCGAGGAACCAGCTGCCCATCATGTACATCGCGGCCTTGCCGGACGTGAAGTGCGTGATCGAGTCGGCGTACTTGACGCCCAGGGCGCCGTCCTCGAAGTAGCCGTTCTTCACCATCGTCCGGTACTTGGTCACCGCCGCCTTGACGTTGGCGTCGGTGAAACGGACCTTGCCCGCGTAGCGTTCCTTGAGCCAGTTCGGGTCCTTGCCCAGCACGTCCGCGGACAGGATGCCGACCAGCGGCATCGACGCCGAGAACGGATCGCCGCCGCCCAGCTCGACCGGGGTGATACCGGCGGCCTTCAGCTTGGCGCACACGGCCATGAACTCGGGCCATGTCTTCGGGGGCGCGGTGATGTGGGCCTTGGCGAACAGCTTCTTGTCGTAGAAAACCTCGGGGATGATCTGCGAGTTGGTCGGCGGGATGTAGACCTTGCCCTTGTAGGCGTTGCCCATGGGCAGCAGGAAGTTGGCGTTCACCCACTTCTGGTCGTAGGGCTTGAGCAGCCCGGCCGTCGCGAACGTCGACGGGGTGATCGACTGGAGCAGATCCGGGAACTGCCCGGAGGCCTGCAACTGCTTGGCGTACGCGTCCCGGTCCGTGCTCGGCGCGACGATCTTCTTCACCGTGACGTCCGGGACCTTCTTCTCGGCGCCCGCGATCGAGGTGTCCCAGAACGTCGCGGTCAGGCTGGGGGTCTCGAAGGTGAGATAGGTCAGGGTGCTGCCACCCTTCCCGCTTCCGGTCGACGCGGCAGAGCATCCGGTGAGGGCGAGCCCCGCGGCGAGGCAGACAACGGTCAGACGTTTGCGCCGCATGGAAGTCTCCTGGAGGGACGATGTGGCCCGATGGATGGGGGCGGACCGGACAGGATCGACGCCGTGTCATCCTTCGAGATAACGTTATCGCGAGGATAAGTGCGCGTTGCGGGAATGTGTCAAGGGCCGGTCTGATATCGGTCCACTGTTTCGACGAGGAGCTACCGGATGACGCGAGCACGGCGTGAGTACGAGGGACGGCCCAAGCGCCCGACGATGGTCGACGTCGCGCGCGAGGCCGGGGTGGCGCTGCGCACCGTCTCACGGGTGGTCAACAACGACCCCACGGTGGGGTCGGAGTACGTCACCAAGGTCGAGGCCGCGATCGCCGCGCTGAACTACCGTCCCGACGATCGGGCCCGGCAACTGCGCACCGGCGTCACCGGAATCATCGGCGCCGCCGTCCGCCGTATCGCCGAGGTCAACCCCGAACTGGCGGCCATCGAACGCACCGCCCGCGACTCGGGGCTGACCCTCCTGGCCGCGTCCACGGACTTCGACGAGACCAGGGAACGCGACATCGTGATCTCCATGTGCAGGCAGCGCCTCGACGGCATCATCGTCGAACCGTTCGGCGAGAACCACGCCTACCTCCAGCCCGAGCTGGACGCGGGCATGCCGTTGGTGGCCATGGACCGCCCGATGAGCGGGATCTCCGTGGACTGCGTCATGTCCGACAACGCCTCCGGCGTCGGCATGGCCTTCCACCACCTCCACCAGCACGGCCACCGTCGCATCGCCTACATCGGCGACAGTGAACGCGTCTTCTCCGGCCGGGAGCGCGCCGCGGCCTTCCGCGCGGCCCTGGGCGCCCACGGCGAAGCCGTCGAAGGCCTGGTGTACCCCGGCGAGATCACCACCGAGCGCGTGGCCGCGGCGCTCGACACGGCGCTGCGCGGCCCGGATCCGGCAACCGCCCTGGTCACCGGCAACATGGACACCACACTCGCGGTCCTACGACACCTCGGCCCGCAGACGGCCTCCCGCCTGGCCCTCGTCGGCTTCGACGAAGTCCCCCTGTCCGACCTCCTGCAACCCGCCCTCACCGTCATCGCCCAGCAGACCTCGGAGATCGGCCAGACGGCCGTCGAACTGCTCCGTGCCCGCATCGCCGACCCCGGCCGCCCGGTGCAGACCGTGATCGTCCCGGTCACCTTGAAGGTCCGCGGCTCCGGCGAGGTACGCGCCTGACGTCCAGGGCTACGGCGCCGTCGAGGCCTCTTGACGCACGCGGACGGGCACCGGGATCGTGTGCGATAACGTTATTCGAAACGAGTCGGTGAGTGGCCGCGACGGGGGCTTTCGGAGTCTTCGAGGACGAGGTGGGGTTCTTGAAGGCCGGATGCTGCTGGGGCTGAGGGGCACGTGATGAAGCCCCGGTCGGCGCCGCGGCGCGATGCCGCATCCTCAGAAGGTGCTCGGGCCGGCGGTCTCTCGGCCCGAGCACCGTTGCTGTGCTGTCCTCGCTCAGGCCCCGTCGGCGGGGATGTCGAAGTCCGCTTCCTCGGGCAGCACCTCCATGTCGATGTCTTTCCGTCCGAGGAGCGCCGCCAGCGCCAGGCCGCGCTCCGGCGGCCAGAACTCGGGCTTCCCGCCGGGGACGGGGTCGTCCCCGGCCTCCAGGAACAGCGCCTCGCCTCCGCCGGGAGTGTAGAAGGCCACCATGTGGGTCTCATCGTCGGTGATGTTCCGGAACCGGTGCCGTGTGCCCTTGGGCACGAAGACGAAGTCACCGGCGTTCGCCACGAAGGTCTGATCGCCGTTCAGGAATTCCAGCGCACCCGAGATGAGGTAGAAGGCCTCGTCAGCGCTCTTGTGCACATGCGCTACCGGGCCGTTGCCCGGGGGCACCCAGCAGTCTATGAACCCCAATGCGCCGTTGGTGGACTCGGTCGTCGCCTTGACTTCGTAGACGTCGCCGGACATCCACTTGACCACGCCCTTCCCGGCGGGGACGTGCAAGACGCACGGACGGTAGTAGTCCGGCGTCTCCACGTCGTTGTTCGGCGGTGCAGAACTCATGTCGTTTCCTTAGAAGGTGATGGATATCGTTGCGCCAGGCGGGCCGCCGCCTGGAGATCTGGTGTACGGCGCCGCGGCACATCTCGCTGTCGAGCTGCGCGCAAGCGGCCGCCAGAGCCGCGTGCCACCGAAGACCGGCCTCAGGGTGTGGCCCGCTCTTCGGTGAGAGGCGCTAGGTCCTGTCGTCAAATTTCCCGTCTGCCCCACGAATTTGACGACAGGACCTAGGTTGTCGGCCCCGCGGCGGACCGACCACGAAGCTCCCTCGCGCCTGCGACGGGCAGGTTCGGCCCCGGACGCGCCGCACGCTCGCGGTCACGTTCGCGCTCTTCGACGTCGCCTCTGCGTGGGAGGTCAGCGCACGCCGAGTTGCCGTGCCTGCCGGGTGGCGGTGCGGATGCCGTCGGTGAAGGGTGCGCCGTGACCGGGCAGCAACAGGTCTGCCGTCAGTTCGTCGAGGCGGTCGAGGGCGGTGAGCGCGGCCCGGCTGTCGTGGGTGAAGCAGCGGCTCACGATCGCAGGTCCGATGTGGCCCGACAGTCCGTCCTCGGTGACCAGGGCGTCGCCGGTGAAGAGCAGTCCGCGGTCGGCGAAGAGGTACGCGGCGCTGCCGGGTGTGTGGCCGGGCAGTACGACGGCCTGCGGGGCGCCGGGGACATCTTCCAGCACCTGGTCGGCGTCGAAGACCCGCGCATTCTGGACGGCGGGAGCGGTGAAGGCTCCCGCGCGGGCCAGTTGGAAGGGGAGGGCGAGCGAGGAGGGCCGGCGCAGCAGATAGGGGAGCATCGAACGCTCGGGCTTGGCATGGCGGGTCGCGCTCCGCGGGCCGTCGTAGAGGATGGCGGCGTCCCGCTCGTGGATCCAGATGACGGCTCCGGCCTCCTGGAGGGTGTGGGCCAGGCCGGTGTGGTCGAGGTGGCCATGGGTCAGGA
This sequence comes from Streptomyces sp. NPDC007896, assembly GCF_042959425.1. Lineage (NCBI taxonomy): Bacteria > Bacillati > Actinomycetota > Actinomycetes > Kitasatosporales > Streptomycetaceae > Streptomyces > Streptomyces sp. NPDC007896. The sequence goes on from NZ_JBIBKX010000007.1 coordinate 386,742, forward strand.
GAACGGCACGGACATCGGCCACGGAACGGCCGAGGCCGGCCAGCAGCCCGCGCAACTGCTCCAGATGGGCGGGCACCCCCGAGTCGATCAGGATGAGACCGTCGGGGCCCTCGATCAGGTAGAAGTTGATGCCGTGATCGCCGAGGCGGTGGACGCCGGGTGCCACCTGCGTGGGCGCGGGACGGGACATACGGGCCTCCTGCAACCGAGCAGAATTCGATACAGTCGACTGTAGCAAATTTGGAGGGTGTGCCGATGGCAAGCGAGACACCACGCCGGCCCTACAACTCCGAGCGCCGGCGCGAGGCCGCGCACCGCAACCGCGTCGCGGTGCTGGCGGCATGCCGTGAGCTGCTCTTCCAGGACGGCTACCACGCCACGACCGTGCGTGCCGTGGCCGAGCGGGCGGGCGTCTCCGCCGAAACGGTGTACAAGACGTTCGGCGGCAAACCGGGCATGGTCAAGGACCTGTGGGACATCACGCTGGCCGGAGACGACGAGCCGGTGCCCATGGCGGATCGTCCCCAGACGCGAGAGATCCTGCGGACGAGGGACCCGGACGCCAAACTCCGGCTCTACGCCGCATACGTGCGCGGAATCCATGAACGGATCGCCGCGCTGTTCACCCTGCTGACTCAGGCCGGGCCGGACGTCGGGGAGATCCTGGAGACCAGTGAGCGCGAGCGGCTCACCGGCGTCACCGCGTTCGTCACCCACCTCGCCGAGGCCGGTGCGCTGGGCCCGGAAGCGGATCCGGCCCACCTGGCGGACGCCCTGTGGGCCCTGGCCGGCCCACAGCTGTACACCCAGCTCACAGCAGGACGGGGCTGGTCGACCGACACGTACGAGGACTGGCTGGCCGCCACGCTCACCGCCACGCTCCTGCCCCCTTCGCCCCGGAAGCGTTAGGCGCCCACCGCACCCGCCGGGGTGGGGGTGAGTTCGGTGCCGGCAGGGCAGCAGTCGATCGGGGCGGGTTCGAGTTGGTCGTCGTCGGTGAAGGCGATGTCGGCCGGCGGGCCGCGCCGTAACAACGACCAGCGGACCAGCGGACCAGCCGACCGGAAGCCCTCTGACGCATTCAAGTCAATCACCCAAGAGCGCAGTTGTGCGATGGCGAGCCGGTCGTGCTCGCGGTGGCGGCGCGGCCGGCAGATGAGCCGAGACGCTTCTCCCTGCTCGCGTCAGCACATGGCGGCGATCGACCGGCGACGCCGGGACCTTCCGCGTACCCGTACCACAGGCGCGTGCCCATGCCGGTCCCGGGCGCGGGTACGCGGCGGTCTCATCAAGAACCCCGCCTCGTCCTCGAAGAAGACGATTCCCCGCTGCTCCCCGCTCGATCCGGTGCGGTTGTGGTGCGGTCCTGCCGGTGTGCGCCTGTCTCTGGACAGGCCGTACGGAACGGAAGGGCGTGTCCGCAGGTGCCTCAAAGATGTTGCTTCGCTGCTCTGACGAGTCGGCCGATGTCGTCACGGGTCTGTACTCGGCGCTCGTCGAGCCGGCTTCTGGTCTCCGTCTTGGCCAGTGCCGTGACGTCGGCGAGTACGGCCTCTGCGGCCTGACTCAAGGTCTCGTCGTCCGTGAGCATCTGGACACGGAACAGGGCCTCTTGCGCGCTGGAGCGCAGATCGTACGCGCGGATCCGGACGGCGTCCGGATCTTCGGGTGGCGGTTGTTCGTGCTCGCAGAACCACAGGTGTACCAGGCAGCGGCGGTAGTTGATCAGCGTGCCGGCGTAGGCGGAGTAGGCGTCGAGTCGTTCTTGCCGGAGCTTCTCGCGGCGGGCGAACCGGTGGCTTCTGTCGGTGGTGCGTTGCTGAAACGCCAATGTGATACCCGAGCCGAGCAGGGTTCCGAGGACGGCTATGGCACTGGCGATGATGGTCTCCACGGCCCAAGCTGATCACGTGTCGTGCATCCGGGTGAGACGCATGGCCAACTCGACCGTCACCAACACGCTTTCCAACTGTGTTGGTGGGGTGGTGGGCTGAGTGTGTGGGGGCGCACCCCCGGGTACATGGGCGACTCACCCCCGGGGTGGGATCCGATCCCGTCTCGGCTGACCGTCGGTGAACCGGGCTGAACGAGACGGAAAGTGAGACGGGCGCGGCGGCCGGTGTCAGTGGCCGCGCCTAGTCTCCGCCCATGAGCATGATCGGTGAGTACCTGCGTGTCACGCCTGCTGAGCTCGATCGAGCGATCCAAGACCCGGACTGGGCTCTGGACTTCGTCGAAGAGGTCCAGGACGCCGAGGAGGAGTCGGAGCCTGCGCCGGCCGATGCACGCCACTTCAGTACGTACAAGGCCTGGGACATGCTCCGCTTTCTGCTGGTGCGCGCCGAGTTCCCGGTCAACGTGATCCACGGGGAGGAGCCGTTTGCCGATGATGAGGACTGGGGGTACGGACCTCCCAGGTATCTGCGGCCCGAGCGGGCACATCTTGCGGCGCGAGCTCTTCGCACCACCACGTACGACCAACTCATCGCCGGCGTGGATACTGCCGACCTGACCAGGGCTGAGGTGTATCCCCTGGGGTGGGATGAGCCTGGAGCGCTTGAGTGGGGGCGCTACTGGTACGACGGCCTGACGGAGTTCTTCGAGGCCGCCGCCGCAGCGGATGACGCATTGCTCGTCTGGCTCGACTGACGGGGCACGCACCGACGGGACGCTTGGCTTGGGAAGCTCCGGATGTCTACGGGCGGTTGCTGCGCTGACCTGCGGCGGAGCGGAGGCAGAGCTTGCCTGGCCGTCGACATGGTCCCCGCCATTCTCCCGTGGTTCCCCGCACGATCTGGCACGACTCTGGCACGACCTCTTCGTCCCGGACTATCAGCGGCAAGGTCATTGCAGCGTAGGACCTTGATCGTTCGGCTATACGCGGCCGTTGGCGCCCACCTTCGGTCTCGATGATTGCTGTACTTCGCTGCTGTACCGCAACTGGCCAAGGCCTCTACTGCCTGCATCGGCCCACTGTCCGACCCCGGTGAGGGCGCGGCGCTCGCGCTGGAGCGGGCTTTGAGGTCTGGCCTCATCCCTATCAGGTCGACCACGGGGTATCGGCGGCATCGGACGACGGCCCACAATCGTCGGCCCACGGCCGACTGGGTCGCCTACTCGGACTGGTCCGTGCGCCGTTTATCCAGGATCGCTTGCCGCTCTACTGGACTGAAGTCCTGCCCGCGCCCGCGGGCGCAAGTGGTCGCCAGTCTGCGACCCCAGGTAGCGCTCCGCGCGAAGCCTGCGGAGTGATGCACGTCTCTGGATACACAGCCCACTGTGTCATGTGCTTGGCCTAGGTCCCACGGCCAGTCGACCAAGTCGAAAGGGGCGATTGGCTTCGTTCGCTTCATGCGACAGCGTTTGTTCATCAGTTTGGGCAGCACATGGTGATCTTGAGTGCTGCAGATGCTCACGAGAAATGATGTCACCGCGGGCAGTGCCGCCGGAGTACGACAGAGCAGACCGCGCTCTTGATCATTGGCCGCTAGACTCCCGGGGTTCGGATGGTGTCAGTGGACCGGAAGGCCAAGCCATGGACGATGACCGCTGGGACCGGTGGCCGGAGCCGTGGGTGGGCACGGACTGCGACATGCGGACGGTCGTGGGTGCGATCCCGCGGGAGGTCAAGGACGGGTTCAAATACGACCAGATCCCATGGGAGCGGTTCCCGCATTGTTACGGTCCGGGCGAGGAGATTCCCGGTTTCCTCGCAATACTCGCCTCCGGAGACGCTGACGCCGCCCGGCGGGCGTTGGGGAACCTATGGGAGTACCTGCACCACCAGGGCAACGGGATCGCGGTGGGAGCACTGGCGGTCCCATTCCTACTCCGGATCGCGGCCGCCGGGTCCCCCGAGCTCCGCGCGGAGACTCTCCAGCTGGTCGCCGAGATCGCACGGTGCCAGCACTTCGGGGACGGAAGACGCGAAGGTCTCCTCCAGGTCGCCGAGGATCCAGAGGTGGCGGAGGGCACCACAATGTGTCCGGTGGACTGGACAATTCAGGCCGCTCGCTCTGCGATCACCGCAGATCTGCACCTCCTGCTCTCCCTTCTTCCCAACCCCGATCCCGAGGTCCGCTCCGCCACGGCCTTCGTCCTGGCGACGGCGACCGGCGAGATGGCGCGCATCTCGTCTGCCCTCGACAGCCGGCTGGCCGTGGAAGATGATCCGACGGTCCGGGTGAGCCTGATTCTGGCGATCGCCCAACTCGCCCGCGAAGACCACAACGAGTCCGTTCCCGCATGGACCCGGGCCCTGTGGTCGGACGCCGCCCAACCGCTCGAGACTCGCGTCGGCGCCGCCCTCGCCTGGCTGTGCCTGGTCGACGACCCCGTCCCTGACGAACTCCGCACCCTCCTCACCGATCCCGGCACCGACCAACTCGGCGAGCTGTTCCAGCAGGTGCCCTGGCTCCCTCCGGTCGACTACTACGGCAACGCACTGCGCAGCTGCATCGACGAAATGCTCACGCCGGATGTCCCTGGGAAGGACGCGTGCTCGCCCTGGGCCTAGATGATCTATTTCAAGGGGTCAGTGATCGTAGGCGATCAGTGAGCGTAGGACGGTTTGTCCGGTGGCGTCGTTGTGCCAGATCGCGGCGGTCAGCGCGAGGATGCGTTGCATGACGCGGGCTATGACACCTCCGGGTGTGCGCCCTCGGTGCCGTTCGAGGTCAAGCTGTCCCTTGAAGGTCTCGTTGATCGATTCGATGCCCTGTCGCAGCGGCTTGAACAGGGCTGCGCCAGGCCGTTCCCGTTCACCTTTACGGGCAGGCCGCAGCAACTGGACTCCGTGCTCGGACAGTTCGCGTTCGAAACCACGGCCGAAGTAGTTCTTGTCGCCGATGAGAGTCCGTCGGGGCGCTCTCGCAGACGCTCGCATTCGGCTGCCAGGAGGTGAAGGAGGGTCTCGCGTTCGTCGGCTTTGGCCCCGGTCAGGGCGAAGGCGATGGGCAGGCCCTGAAGGGTGCAGACCAGGTGCAGGCGCAGGCCCCAGAAGAAGCGGCTGTGGCTGGCGCAGTAGCCGTATTCGGCCCAACCTGCCAGGTCGGAGCGTTTGACGGTCTCGCGGGAGCGGCCGCATTCCACCGGGGTGGAGTCCACGACCCATACGTCGTCGCTCCACACCGAGGTGGTGGTGGCCAGGATCCGGTTGACGCTTCGCATCAGACCGGCGGCCTTGCGCAGCCGCTTGTTGCAGCCGGGCTGCTGGGGCAGGTAGGGGAAGAGGTGGCGCAGGTGGGCACGGGCATGGCGGAGCCATTTGGCCTCGGAGGTGTAGCCGAGTATGGCCTGCAACGTGGCGAGGGTGACCAGTTCGGCATCGCTCAGGCGGGGCGTAATGCCGACCGGCGGGCGCCACGGCGCCAGGTCGGGATGCTCCTTCAGCATGTCGTCGGTCGTCGCATAGAGTGCTGTCGCGAGGGTGTCCACGTCGTTCGTCACAAAACGATCTTGGACACCCTCGTTCTCGTCTCCGCAGGCACCCCTTGGACCACACCACCAGGAGGAACCGGTGTCATACCCGCAACTGCTCACCCCCGAGGAGAAGCTCGCCGACGCGAAGAAGCTGTTGAGCCTCCCGCGTATCGTCGTGATCTGCGGCTCCACCCGCTTCATGACCGAGATGAACGAGGCCGATCTGCGGGAGACCAAAGCCGGAAAGATTGTCGTCAAACCGGGCTGTGACATGAAGTCGCCGCACGAACTTTGGTCCGATCCTGTCGAGGCCGAGGCGCTGAAGGTTCGACTCGACGATCTGCACCGGGCGAAGATCCGGCTCGCTGATGAGGTGCTCGTAGTCGGCGACTACATCGGAAACAGCACCCGAGCCGAAATCGCCTACGCCCGGTCGCTGGGCATGCCCGTGCGGTTCACGCACCCCGAAGTCGACCCTGACGCCTGACCGCCCGCTGCCACCTCGACAACCAGGGCCGGCAGCCCGCCGCCTGACCGTCTCGCGGTGGCTTCGGCCGCCGCCCACCCCACACCCTCCGCAGGCATCCCTTGGAATTGATCATCTAGGGAGGGGATCATCGACGTTCGAGCCTTCCACGGTCAGCCGACCTTGGCAGGTTTTTCGGCTCGGGCGCGGGTGCTGGCGAGCCGATAGGAGTCAGTGCCGGTCTCGATGATGGTGCCGTTGAAGGTGAGGCGGTCGACGATGGCCGCGCAAAGCCGGGGGTCGGTGAAGGTCTTGGTCCAGCCGCCGAAGGACTCGTTTGAGGCGATGGCGACGCTGTTCTTTTCCTCGCGTTCGGTCAGGACCTGGAAGAGGAGTTAGGCGCCGTGGCGGTCGAGTTCCATGTAGCCGAGTTCGTCGATGCAGAGCAGGTCGACGCGTCCGTAGCGGGCGATCGTCTTGTTCAGCTGCTTCTCGTCGACGGCCTCGACCAGCTCGTTGACCAGCTTCGTTGCGAGTGTGTAGCGGACGCGGTAGCCCTTCATCGCGGCTTCGGTGCCCAGGGCAATGAGCATGTGGGATTTGCCGGTGCCGGAGTCGCCGATCAGGCAGAGCGGCTGCCCCTTCTTGATCCACTCGCAGCTGGCGAGGGTGTGGACGGTCGCGGGGTCGACGTTCGGGTTCGCGTCGAAGTCGAACGTCCGCAGGGACTTCTCCCGGGGGAAGTTCGCCGCCTTGATCCGCCTCTCCGAGCGGCGGCGGGCCCGGTCGTCGCACTCGGCCATCAGCAGCTCGGCGAGGAAGCCGCGGTAGGTCAGCTGGCCCTTGATCGCCCGGTCGGCGATGTCGGGGTCCTGCACTACAGCGGTGCAGGCGCGTTCCATCTGCGGAGTTGAGTATCCGCTGTTCCCCGTGGCTCCCCGCACGACCTGGCACGCGTCTGGCACGGGTCAGGGTGCCTACGGGTCACGTTAGTCTCCGATCATGGCTTTGCGACCTGATGAGTTCTACGACCACGCACGTGCGGCCGCGGATGGTGAGCTTCGACTTCCGTTGGCACGGATGACCAGCTGGGACATAAGTCCGTTCGAGCCTGGTGGACTTCGCGTCGCGCCGTTGCGCCCGCCCGTTCTGCCCGAGCCAAAACGGCACGGTGAGGACCCGGCGAACTGCGACGTGTGCCGCGCCCGAGACGAAGGAATCTGGTTCAACGAACGATGGCGACTGGCCCGGGTCATAGGCGTCGGTGTGCCTCTGGTACTGATGCTGTACTCCCGAGACCACTACGACATGGCGGATCTGTCCGACGAAATGGCCGCCGAACTCGGGGTGCTCACCACTCACATCGTCCGCCATGTGCAGGCACTACCGCATATCTCCCGAGCCCACGTCTACCGGATCGGGGACGGAGCTGCACACTTGCACATCTGGTTCTTCGCCCGGCCCGAGGGCCAGGCCCAGCTTTATGGGTCGTGGATGCCCGTCTGGGACGACCTTCTGCCGGAGTACCCGGCGGACGTAGCCGACGCAGACGCGGGGGACGTCGCTGACGCGTTGGTCACCTCGTACGGAGGCCGACGCTCGGCTACCGACGAACAGATGCACGTCTGAGGCTTCACGATTTCATTAGCCGGTCAATGACCGAGTCAAGGCGACGGGCGCCGGCCGACACTAGGGACGGCGCCCGTTCGAAGCCAAGACTTTTTGCTCTGTCCTCATCCTTATCAAGTCGATCACGGGAGCTCTGCGGCCTCGCTTAACCCGCGCCGGGCTCCTGCTGCCGAGTTGCTGAGGTGCGGCGTTGACCGACGCGGATCGCGCTTGTTGGTGTCAGCCGCTGATGTCAGGTGAAGCATCGAGCTTGACGCCCCGCTGTAAGAACGGTCCGGGAGTTCTCCGGTCGTGACGCTGGAGATTCCGAGATGACAACTCGCGACGACAAGACGGCCAAGTGCTACCGGGCATCCGTCACCCTCGCCTCACTCCTCATGCGAGCGTGATCTTTACCGTCGGTCCTAGCCGACCAGGCGGCGGCGCCAGTCCAGGGGAGTGACGGTGATTGCCCGGCCAGGGTCACGGTCCCACTCGGCGTTCAGGCCAGCGGCTTCGAGGGCAGCCACAACCTCGTCGCCGATGACTGCGGTGGCCTCGGACGAGCCGTCGAAGCCGCCGTAGAGAAGCATCAGTCCATGGCCAGCTGCGGCGGAATCCGTGCACTGGGTGTGGAAGTAGACGAAGCCGCGGGCGTCGGGCCCGCCTTCGCCGCCGATCTCGGACTGTCCGCAGTTGCGGCAGCAGGTGAAGTTCTCGCGGGCGGTGATACCGGCCTTCTGGAGGGCGGTGAAGGCGTGGGTGAGCCGCTCAGGGTCGGTCTCACCCTGCCATGTGGCCTGCTCCGCTACGCGCTCCAGCCACATCCGGTCGGCCAGCGCCTCGGCCTGCTCGCGCGAGACGGGCCGACGGTCCTCGGTGACCAGATACTCCTCAGCGAGCTCGGCCAGTTCGGCGCGGGAGGCGTAGCCGCCAACCAGCGCCTCGCGTACGCGTTTCTCCAACTCCCCACGCTCGTCTTCGTCGAGGTCGAGCAGCGGCACCTCGCGGGTGGGGCCCATGTCCAACAGAGACCACGCCAGATCAGCATCCCAACCATCCTCCTGGCGAGCCCAGCCGGTAAGCGCCGCAATCACGACCTCGGGCCTGTCAGCCATCGCCTGGTAGTGCCGGTCGGCGGCACCGTCGCGGTGCTCCAGGGTGTAGTCACCACCGGCCTCGTGCCAGACCTGGGCGAAAACGTCCGGTAGGTCGGGTATCCGTTGGGCCACCAGGAACCGGTCATCATCCCCGCCCATACGCCGGACCAGCCCGGCCAGCTCCCCGTCGGACACGCGAACGTGTCGTTCCCAGTTCTCCGTCTTCACCACGATCTCGAGCATGCGCAGACTCTGACACACCGCGCGCTGACAGCAGCCCTCACGGGATTCGCAACGCAATTGGACTGTGACGGCTAGACCAGCCCTGATCCTGGTTGGCCTCTGGCCAAGGTTCGACGACAGCCCTTAGCGGCCAGTCACCTTCCTCAACCCACAACTCACCCCGGCTCCGCTCCCGTCCGCCTTCGGCCCACACATCGTGGAGCGGGCGTGGTTCAGGGCGTCAAGGTGGAGCGCGCCGCTGTACGAACGACCTTGACGCCCTGGGCCGCGTCTGCTCGGCTCTGCCTGGGTCGAAGGTGGTCGGGATGGGAGCTACACGACGCTCGCCACCCTTCGGCCGGCACTCGCGAACGGCGCCCTGTCCATCCCGGAGTCTGAGCGCCCCCGCCGGAGGCATGTCTTGTGCCTTGCGTTTCTCTTCGTCCAGGATCTCTCGCTCTCCTTGCGCGACCGGCGTAGCCGGGGCCCAGAGCGGGGCGGAGACAGGAGCGCAGGGCCCCGGCGGTGAGCCGGGGAGAGCGCGACGAGCGGAGCGAGGAGCCTTGAACCAGTAGAGAAAGTTGTAACTCAGTAAGCCTTTTCAAACCTCTAAAACTGCCGATCATCGTTGACACCTGGGTCTCTGATCAGTACGGAGATCCCCATGTCGAAGTCCACCCCCACCACCCCGCCGCTTGACCGTGAGGCCAAGCGGCGCCTGGCCGTCATACGCCACGTCGAAGAGGTCAGCGGAAACGTCGCGATGTCCTGCCGCTATTTCGGCATCTCGCGGCAGGCGTACTACACCTGGTACCGCCGCTACCAGGCCGAAGGCGTCGAGGGCCTGCGCACTCGGTCCAAGGCGCCGAAGACCTGCCCGAACGCGACCCATGTCGAGGTGGTCGGGAAGATCATCTATCTCCGGCAGAACTACCACTTCGGGCCCGAGAAGATCGCCATGTACCTCAAGCGGTACCACGACGTCACCATCAGCAAGTCCGGCGTCTGGCGCATCCTCAACCGCCTCGACATGGGCCGCCTGCCGGCCTCGCAGCGCTACAAGAGGCACGACCGCAGATGGAAGCGGTACGAGAAGCAGCTGCCCGGCCACCGCGTGCAGATCGACGTGAAGTTCATCGAACCGCTCGCCTCGATGCCCCAGGGGCGCCGCGGCGGCCGCAACAAGTACTACCAGTTCACCGCGATCGACGACTGCACCCGCCTGCGCGTCCTGCGGATCTACCCGACGCTCAACCAAGCCACCGCGATCCAGTTCCTCGACTATGTCATCCAGCGCCTGCCGTTCCAGGTCGAGGTCATCCAGACCGACAACGGCGCCGAGTTCCAGTCCGCCTTCCACTGGCACGTCCTCGACAAGGGCATCGCCCACACCTACATCAAGCCCCGCACCCCGCGGCTGAACGGCAAAGTAGAACGCTCCCACCGCATCGACGCCGAGGAGTTCTACCGGCTCCTCGACGGCGTCATCATCGACGACGCCGAGGTCTTCAACGACAAGCTGCGCGAGTGGGAGGACTAATACAACTACCATCGCCCCCACGGCGGCCTCGACGGCCAGACCCCCTACGAACGCCTCAAGCAGAAGACCACGACCCAGGCGTAATCGGTGATCGTCAGTTGCACATCAGATCCGGGTAGGGACAGAGTTCCAACGGGGCAGTCGGACGGTCGGCCCACTCCCACCAGACGTGTTGGTTGGAGCAGCCCCAGACCACAGGGCAGGTTCGGTGGTTGTCCTCCTCGCGGTGACAAAGCGCCATCGCGCCGGCCTTCAACGGGCCACCGCACCGAGGACAGGTTGGTACGGACTCGGTCGGCATCCCTGCAACGTACCTCTTCGCTCCGGTGGCCTGAGCCCTAGCCTTGGGAAGCTGAGGCATCCTGGGTCCTGTTGGGCCGCTGACCTGGGTGAATGGCCGGGCCGTGGCCCTGTCGGGCTCGGCTGCATTCACCGTGAGTCCCCGCTGTTCCCCGCTCGATCCGGCGCAGTTGTGGTGTGGCCGTTCAGCACGGCCGACGATGGCCTCCAGCGGGAATCCGGCCTGCTCCGTGAGCACCAACATCCGCTCGTAGGCAGCCAGAGCGGAGGAGACGCGTACCGGTTCGCCGGTCAAAGGAGTGGCACCGCGTGCGGGTGGGCTGCGAACGCGGCGCGGCAGGAGTGGGCGCAGGCGCGCAGCGCCGACTCCCGCCGCTGGACACAGTTGACTCTGCACGCCCGTGCGCCCGCGGGGAGGGGGTGCACGGGTGGAACTTCGGGGCGGCCCAGGTCACGACGCGGATCAGTGGCTGAACACCACCGTGAAGATGCCGTGGCCCGACGTCTCGCCCGTAGCGGTACCACAACCTTGACCGATCAGCTCTCCGGTGAGCGACGAGGAGTCATTGGCGAACTTGGTGCTGGTCGGGGAAACGGTCCCGCTCTCGGAGACGGCCACCAGGCCGGCGGTCTCAACCCCATGGATCTTGTCGTAGTGGATATGTGAGGTGGTGCCGTCCGACCATGTCACCGCCACGTCGTTCGTCCCCTCGTTCTCGTCACCCGTGCACTGGGCCCCCGGCAGCTGGACCTTCGCCGTGCCCGTTCCGGTGACCAGGAGATTCCCGGAGTATTCGAGACAGGTGTAGTTCTCGGTGCCGGTGTCGGTGACCGCTTCGGCAGTATCGGACAGTCCCGGGTCCAGGGCCGGGCTGACGCTGTCCACGGTCGTCACCGTGCAGATCGCGTCCACTGTGGCGGCCGACGCCGAAGTGGTGCCCAGCGCAACTCCCGAGCAGACCATGCCGGCCAGCACCACGGCAACGCCCATGCGCCGTGCCACGCCCCTGTGACTCTTCATAGTGGAACCCTTCTTCCCGCCCGACCTTCGAGCTGCACTTGTGCACCCCCGAGGTGTCGACAGATTCGAGACCTTCACGAGGAGACTCATTCGCATACTAACCAAGAGTGACCGATTTGACGCGCTTTGTCACCATCGAATCGATGGAGGGCTCCCGGACGCGGCGACGCGCTGCACGGAGCCCGGGAATTGAGCCGTTCCCGGGGGCAGGGGACCGGTCCGCAGTGTCCTGCCAGGAGTCCCGGACGTTGGAGGCATGCGACGTCCAAGGAGAACCCGTGTCCGACAACCGAGGAATCGGGTCCTGGAATGCCCGACGGGCCCGCAGGACACCGCACCACACCGCCCCTCACTGACTCGGCCCTCTGCCGAGCAGGGTGGTCTTCCCATGGCGACGCGTCATCGCACTGCCACATTCGGTATGTCGGGTGCACGGCTGCCCTGGCTGCCCCTTCCCCGGCCAGGGCCCGGCCGCCCTGCGTCCTGAAACGCCGTCACGACTCCAAGCGGTTGGTCCTGGTGCAGCGATCCGACCTCGCCGGGACAACGTTCAGGGCGAACCCAGCGGGATCCGCGCGAGTGACGTCCAGGTTCAACCACCTACATGGCCAACCTCCAAGTCCTCCTGGGGGTACGAAACGGCGTGGTCAATTCGCGTTCGTTCCCCATCCGTGAACGGCGGGACTGTCTGCGCGATGCCGGGTTCAGCACTTTCGCGCAACAGTCAGCCCGTCGGCGACCGTGAGCATCACGGACTCCACCCGGTCGTCGGCACGGACGTGCTTGTTGAACTCTCGGATGGCCAGCGCGTTGCCCTTCGCGTCGGCATGCACCGCCTCCCCGCCGTACAGGACGTTGTCGGCGAGGAGCAGTCCGCCGAGCCGAACGCGTGGGACCAGTTCCTCCCAGTACGCCTGGTAGCCCGGTTTGTCGGCGTCCAGGAATACCAGATCGACCACCGGCTCGGACGGCAGCGCTCGCAGGGTGTCCAGAGCGGGGGCGATCTTCAGGTCGATTCGGTCGGCGACACCTGCCGCTTTCCATCCCTCTTGCGCGATCGAGGTCCATTCCTCGGAAATATCGCAGGTCAGGACCCGGCCGCCGGGAACGAGCCCTTCCGCGAGGGCGAGAGTGGAGTAGCCAGTGAAGGTACCGACCTCGACGATCCGACGGGCATTGACAAGCTTCGCCAGCAAGGTGAGGAACACGCCCTGCTCGTGCGGGATCTGCATCTCGGCCGGGCCACCGAGCGCGCGCGTGCGCTCGATCAGCTGCCGCTGGACGGCGCTCGGCGGCTCTGCCTGGGCGACCAGGTAGGCGCACACCTCGGAGGTGGCCATTACATTCTTCACATTGCTGAGGGGCATGCTCATGTCTTCCGTCCTTTCGGTGGGCGGTGGATCTGGAGAGGAGGTTCCCCGGTGAGGGCCGGGGCGGTCAGCAACTCAAGCGCGTCACGCGTGAAGCGTTCCGGGCAGCCTTCGGGAGCCAGGCCCAGTCCGTGGCCGGCGATGTCCGCGGTGCACTGCCCGAGCAGCCGGACCAACTGCGCCCAGTGGGCCACCCGGCACAGGGGCTGCCGCTGTACATGGAAGTAGTCGTCGTAGAGGGCTTGTTCGTCCTCGGTCGGGCCGTGTCCAGGGTGCCGACCAGACTGCTGGAGCAAGGAGGCGCCTCCGGGCACGAGTGTCCCGGCCACTGCCATGTGCACCCGCCGGTTGTCCTTCACGGCGCGGGTCAGCGGGGCGATCCGGTCGGGCGAGTGCTGGTCCCGGGCGGCGCGCAGGGCTGCCAGTACGGAGGCGTGGTCGCGGGACCACTCTCCGCTGAAGGCGGGGTGCGCGGCTGTCATGTGCGGGCGCAACATGACGGCGTGCAACTGCCGGCGTACAGGAACAGGACCGAGTATGTGTCGTAGAGCGCGGCCGCCCAGGCGGTCAGGCTGCCGACGGCGGCGTCGGAGGCGGCGGTCAGCGCGTGCAGGACCCTGGCCAGCGACTGCCAGATGCCGAATGCCGCGTGGTGTCCGATGAGCCAGCGGTATCGGACGCGGCTCATCTCGTCCGCCGGAGGCCGGAGCGCGGTGGGCGGGTGCCCCGCGAGGGTTTCGCGCAGAGCGGCCAGTGCTCTGCGCAGCCGCTCCTCGCAGTCCTCTCTGCGGCACTCGGCCGGCAGGGGCTCACCCGGCATGGGCAGCACCAACGCCGGGGCCGCTACGCCCGTCGGGGCTGGGGCGACGGCGGTCATGGGCTGACAGCGCCTTTCTCTGAGGGGGTTCGGCTTTCAGAGGGGGTGGGCGCGGGCGCGCGGCGCGGGGTACCTAGGGGGCTCGTACGGCAGCGGCCGCGCAGGTCCCACCCCGGCTGATGGCGGTGACCAGGGCGGCCGTGGGTTGGCCCGGCGTGGAGGCGGAGGAGAGTTCCGTGAGCGGGCGCCGGGTCGCGGTGAGGGGGCGTCGCACGAGGGTCGGGTCGGAGCAGGCTTCGAGGGCGGCCAGTGTCGTGAGCAACGCGCCCGCTGCCTGGGTGTATCCGGTGGCGCCGCAGATGTTGGCCGGCAAGCCGGGGAAGTGGGCGAGCGCGCGGGCTTCGGCCGCGTCGGTCGCCGGGTGGCCCCAGGATGTGCCGTACAGGTGGGGCAGGTCATCGGGAGTGATCCCCGAGCGGCGGGCAGCGTCGGCGAGGCAGCGTGCCAGGGTGGCGCCCGATTCTTCGACGCCACCCGGTCCCACGGCGGCTCCGGCTCCGGCGTGCCCGAGGATCCGGCCGAGGACCCTGGCCCCGCGCCGGTCCGCGTGCTCGGCGGACTCCAGGACCAGGGCGACGGCGGCCGGGGTGAGGACGCCGCCGTCGGCGTCCACGTCGTAGGGGCGGCCCGCTTCCTTGGCCAGTAGCCCGTGGTGCGCGAATCCGGCCCGCAGGGCGGGGGCGGCCTCGTCGGCCGCGATGACGTACACGACGTCGGCGCGCCCGGCACGGACAAGGTCTGCGCCCTGGCCGAGTGCGAGCAGCCCGGAGGCGTCGCCGGCCGAGAGGACAACGGTCGGGCCCCGTGCGTTGAGGGCGACAGCGGCATATCCCGCGTGTACTCCGGCGACCGCGTTGGGGGCGAGTACTGGGCTTGGGGCAAGGCCCTGGGCGTGCAACTCGGCCATGGCGTTGTGGGTGGTGACAGGTCCGGAGGCAGTGGCGAGGACGAGGCCGATCCGCGCCGGGTCGAGGCATGCACCGGGCCCGGCGTCGGCCTCGGCCAGCCGGGCGGCGGCGGTCACGAGCCGCCCGAAAGGGTCCAGGCGTGGCCAGTCGGCAGGGGGGATGTACGGGGCCAGCTCAGCGTCCGCCACCTCGGCTTCGGGGATCGCAGGCCCGGCAGTACGCAGTGCGGCCAGGAACGCCGCCCGGCCGGTCGCCCAAGGGTGGACCACGCCCGCGCCGGTGACCAGCACCTCTCCTCCGCCCAGATACTCGCGCCTACCGGGGGCAACGGCTCCGAACACAAGGGCGGCGTTCTGTCCGCCGAAGCCGGCGGAGGTGCTCAGGGCGTACTCCAACCCGGGCGCTGGACGTGTCGCCCCGGCCGCGATGTCCCGGCCGTCGCCCACTACGGAGGCGAACGGCCCGCCCCGTGCGGGGGCCGGGTCGCCGGGCAGGGTGTGATGGCGCAGGGCCAGGACCGTGACTGCCGCCTCCAGGGCTCCTGACGCGCCCAGCGTGTGCCCGGTCTGCGACTTGGTGCTGTTGACCGGTGGCCTCACGTCGAACACCGAGCCCAGTGCCCGCAGTTCGGCAATGTCGTTGGCGCGGGTTCCTGTTCCGTGGCCGTTGACGTAACCGATCAGCTCCGGGCCGATTCCGGCGTCGGCGAGAGCGGCCCAGATAGCGCGTGCCAGCCCTTCACCGTCCGGGTGCGGAGCGGTGATGTGGTGGGCGTCGCCAGTAAGGGCATGTCCCAGCAGATATCCCAGCGGGTTCATCCCGGCACGCCCAGCGGGCTCCAGCACGAGGAAGGCCACGCCTTCGCCGAGACTGGTCCCGGCGCTTCGCCGATACGGGGAGCAGCCCGCCCGGTCCAGGGCCCGCCAACTGTCGAAGGCGGCGAGCACGGAGTCGTCGAGAAGGTTGAGGCCGCCGACCAGGACAGCGTCGGCGCGGCCGGTGCGGACCAGGTCGGCGGCGTGCCCGAGAGCGCAGGCCGAGGCGACGCATCCGTTGACGAACACCGCCCGGGGCCCGGTAAGCCCAAGGGCGCCGGCGATGGCGTCGGCAGCGGTGTGAGGGCGCGCCAGTGCGCGGTCGCGGTGGTCGTCGAGGTGGTGGCGGAAGTCGGGGGCGCCCCAGTCGGTGGTGCCGAGGACCACGGCGACCCGGTCGGGGGCGAGCGCGGACCGAGCCAGGCCGGACGCGGTCCAGGCGCCGGTGGCGTGGTGCACGGCGAGGCGTAGCGCTGCGTCCAGTTCCTCGGCGCCGTCCGGCCGGGCCAGCTGTCCACACAGGTGCCGGGGGCCGCGCGGGGTGAGCCCACGGACCGCGCCTTCGATACTCGCCCAGACGGCCTCGGGCGTGTCGCCGAGGGAACAGGCGAGGTGGATGGCGCTGACGGCGACGGCGGGCACGGACGATGCGGCCGTCATGCGCTTGCCTCCGGACCGGCCAACAGCTTGCCGAGGGAACTGCGCGGGATGCGGTCGACCAGCCGGACATCCCTGGGGGTTGCGCCGAGGCCGCGCGCGGTGGCTCGTACGCCGTCCGCCGTCAAGGGCCCGCCCCCGGCGACGAACACGTCGTACGTCTCCCCGCGTAACTGGTCGGCCGCGCGCACGCAGGCCACGTCGGCTCCTGGGAGCGCCGCCCGCAGCCGTGCGGCGATGCCGTTGAGGTCATGCCGGACCCCGTTGATCTTGACCAGGTGGGCGCGGCGGCCGGTGCGCGAGAACCGTCGGTCGTCGAGCCGCCGGATCAGGTCGTCCATTTCGTGGCTGTCCGGGTGGCTGCCGTCGGCGAGTGCGGAAAGACGGGGACTGGAGACGGTGAGCGGGGCCT
Source organism: Streptomyces sp. NPDC007896 (assembly GCF_042959425.1). Taxonomy (NCBI): domain Bacteria; kingdom Bacillati; phylum Actinomycetota; class Actinomycetes; order Kitasatosporales; family Streptomycetaceae; genus Streptomyces; species Streptomyces sp. NPDC007896. The sequence goes on from NZ_JBIBKX010000007.1 coordinate 403,459, forward strand.
CCTCGGCCGTGTGTGCCCCGGCGAAGGTGACGTCGTCGAACAGGGTCCATGCTCCGGCCGCGTCCCAGCCGCTGCGGTAGGCGACGGCGCTGGTCTCGGTGGAGCCAAGCACCTCGATCATCGTGGTGCGGGCGTCACCCTGGAACCGGCTTGCCTCCGCGGGGAGTTCGGCGGAGCTGTGCAGAACGGTGAGCTGTTCGAAGGCGACTGTCCACTGCGGGTACCGGGTCAGGATCCGGAAGGTCCACGGGATCGCGACGAAGGCTACCCGCCGGGCGGCGACCGGTGGTGGCGGGCAGTCGAAGGAGGGCCAGAACCATACGGGAAGCCCGGTCACGGCGGGCAGCATCATCGTGGCCGAGGCACCGTAGGCGTGCCGGGGCGGCGCGAAACTGACGATGGCCTCGGGAGCGTACGGAGCCAGCAGGCGGGCGAGTTGCTCGGCGTCAGCGCGCAGCCGGGTCCCGGGCAGGATGCGCCGGACGGGGGCGCCGGTGGAGCCGGAGGTGTGGAACTCGTAGTCCCCCGCGAAAAGTTCCGCTCGTGGACCGGCGGCTTCGGTCGTGGAGAGGCGGTGCCACGGCAGGTGCCACGGCCCGTCGGGCTGGGCGGAGGACACGCCGATCCCGGGCCGCTCCCGCAGAGCGTCGAAGCCCAGCACCTCGTAGGGCGACGCCGTGGTGCTCACGGGGTCTCCGTCAGGTGTACGAGGCGTGCCGTCGCCGCTTGCAGGGTGGCCACGTCTGCGGTGTCCAGCGCACCGGTCGCCAGGCAGAACTCCTTCTCCAGCCGAGTCACGGCCTCCAGTTGCATCAGGCTGTCGTACGCCGCCAACGGGAACTCGGCGAGTGGGGCCGCCTGGGGCCAGGCGGCGAGCGAATGCCCCAAGGCGCCTTCTACGACGGCACGGACCCGGACGGCCGTAGGGCTCGCGGCGTCCTCGGCAGATCCGGTGGCTTCGGCGGATCCATCGATGTCCGTCATGGCTGCTGCTCCTCGTGGTGACAGGCGTAGGCGTCGGGGTCGGCGAGTTCATCCAGCACTTCGGCAGCCCGGCGGACGTCCGCGTCCAGCGGCCGGTCGGGATCAACGGGCGCGACCACGGCGGAGAGTCGCTCCAGTACGGCGAGGCAACGCGGCGCGCCCGCGCGGCGCTGCGCGGAGAGGACGCCAGACAGATGAGCACCCTGTCGCAGGGCCACTGCCAGTGAGCCGTGCAGCCAGCGCAGCCGCTCGGCCTGGGCCATCGCGGTGAGTGCGGCCTGGGTACCGAAGGGGACAATGTCCTGGTTGTGGCCATTGGTCGGCAGGCTCTGCACGGAGGCGGGGACCGCGTCGCGGCGCATCGCTGCGACAGTGGCGGTCGCGGCGAGCTGGACGCCTTGGACCCCATGCTGGCGGCCTGGTGCGGCGGCCAGCATCGGCGGCAGCCCGCCGTTGCGGTGAGGGTCTACCAGCAGGTCGAGCTGACGCTCTGCGAGGTTGCCCAACTGGGTCGCGGTGATGGACAGCAGGTCGGCCGCGAAGGCCACGGGCTGTCCGAAGAAGTTGCCGCCGTGTGCGACCAGGTCGTCCTCGGCGAAGAAGAGCGGGTTGTCACTGATCCCGCCGAGGTCATCGGCGATGACCCGGCCCGCGTGTCCCAGGGAGGCTTCGGCCGCGCCCAGCAGTTGGGGGGTGCACCGGATGCTGTACGGCTCCTGGAGTGGCCGGTCCGGTGCGGGCACCGTCCCTTCCAGCCGCTCGCGCAACGCGGCCGCTGCCCGTACGGCGCCGGGGTGTCCGAAGGCGCGCAGCAGCTGCGGGGCGAGGAAGGCAGGAGCGGCGCCCAGCAGGTCGACCAGGCAGGCGCTGAGGGTGAGGGCGTTGTCGTACGAGCGGCGCAACCGGGCCAGGGCCAGTGCGGCCGCGGCGGCCGTGACAGAGGTGCCGTTGACCAGGGCGAGCGCGTCCCGCCCGTCGAGTTCGAGGGGAGAGAGCCCGGCCCGCTGCAGGGCCACGTTGGCGGGGAGCCGTTCGCCGCTGAGGTAGGCGTAGCCCTCGCCGCGCAGGGCTCGGGCGGCGTAGGCGAGCGGGATGAGATCACCGCTGGCGCCGACGGAGCCGTACATGGGGATCGCGGGTGCGAAGGACGTACGCAGAGCGGCGCACAGGGAGTCGATGATCTCGGGCGATACCCCAGAGCGTCCTTGACACAGGGACCACAGGCGGACGGTGAGCGCGGCGCGGGCGACGGCGGCGGGTAGATCTTCCCCATACCCTGCGATCAGATGGTTGATCGCGTTGTCGCACTGATCGGCGTACTCCGCACGGCCGGGGAATGCGACGAGCGGTCCGAAGCCGGTGGTCGCGCCGTACACCGCACGGCCGTCGCTCATCGCCGTGGCGGTGTACTCACGGCATTCGGCAACCCGCCTGCGCACCTTGTCATCGACGGTGAAATCGACCGGCAGGGCGGCCTGTTCCAGGATGGCGGGGGTGAGCTCATCCACGAGCGGGATCTGGACCAAGGGCGACGTCACCACTACAGACGGAGCAACAGGCAGACGGACGGAATCGTCGAGGAGCATTGCTCAATCCCCTATCCGTGCAAGTGACCGGACGGCTCCGCGCCCGGGACCCGTCGGAGACGAACCTTCACGTATCCGCGCAAAGAGAACGATGTCGTGCACCGAAAGAAACGGCTGACTACGGGCCGGCCTGCGCAAAGGCGAGGCCCTGGGCGTGCGCTGGGATGACGTCCCCCTCGACGAGCGCGTCATCCTGATCCGCTACACCCTCTCCGCGGTCGACAACGACCACCTCGTGCTGACCACCCCCAAGACCAAGACGAGCTGGAACCGGGTCGCCCTCTCCGACCGAGTCGCCACCGCCCTGGGACACCGCGCCCGCGCCAGAGGACCTGTCACCAATACCGCCGCCCATGGCGGTTATGTCTTCCACCGCCCCGACGGACGTCCGCTGCACCCCGAATACGTCCTCAATCACTTCCGCTACCTCAGCCGCCAGGCCGGCGTCCCCCGCATCACCGTCCACGGCCTGCGGCACCTCGCCGCCACCCTCTCCCGCGAGCTCACCGGCATCACAGACGAATCGGTTTCGGCCGGAACGGACAACACCACGATCCCGAACGGCATCACCCCAGGTCAGGGCAGACAGAAGCACCTCCAACGCACACACGGGATTTACCACGCCCCCGGGGCGCACCGAAGGTGCGCTGGATAGCTGACTTGCGGTTTCACTGCTGACGGTTCTGGCTCGACTGTCACTGCCGGTCGCCGTTGGTCGGCCTCGGGGAGCCTCGGACGGCCCAGAGACGGCCCAGGACTCAGCCGACCCGTCCCCTCGCGTCTCCATCGGATCAGGTCAGCCGCGCGGTCGGTGGCCTTCCTCCCAAGCCTGGTCAATCGCAGCAGCGACTGCATCCCCGGCCAGCTGCTCGATCTCCTCCGGCACATCCTGCTCGTCGAGTACGAAGAGTCGGCCGCCGACGAGATGGGTGGTTGTCCTCCAGCCGGGACGACGCCCTGCCTCACGAGCGGCACGCCGGACGTCCTTGAGCTCGCCCATGCCCGTAAGGGCATCGCCGCTCAGGATCAGCTGCCCGTAGTAGCCCTGGTACTCGGGCCAGAGTGCGGTCCGCATCAGTGACTCAAGCTGGTCGACCAGCTTCTCGTACCGGCGTCGGGCTAGCTCATCCTTGACGGGCATCCTGCACAGCTCCCCACCATCCGCGCGCACGGCCATGTGTGCCATATGTGTGCTGCAAGCGCAGTCGTTGATGTCAGCTGCTGATGTCAACCTGCACTGGGGAAGTGGCTGTTCACGAGGGGGCCGGCGGGTCTCTCGCGCGGCGCGTGCATGTGAATGTGTGAACCGTAGGTGCCTGGCAGCAGGGGAACGGTTTGGTGTCCGCCTGCGTCGTCCCTCTCCGGGGCGCGGTGGCTGTGTCCCGGAGAGGGGAGACCGGGTGCATACGGGCGGCTTCGCCAAGTGGACAAGGCGGTTCGAGGACGAGCGCGAGCGCAGGCGCGCCCAGGGTGATCCGGACTGGGGGCAGAGCGCGGCGCTGCATCCGGCGGTGTGGGCCGGCATCCAGCGCTTCCAGGTCGGTGAGGACGGTGACGGCGCCAACCTCGTCGGCAAAGCGGACCAGGCCGGCGACGCCGACTACACGCAGGCGGTCCGGCTCTTCATCGCCGAGGAACAGAATCACGCCCGTCTACTTGCTCGGCTGCTGGCTGCGGGGGGCATACCGACGTTGACGGGCCACTGGAGCGACGTGGTCTTCGTACGGCTGCGGCGTCTCATGGGCCTACGCATGGAACTGCTGGTGCTGATGATCGCGGAAGTGGTGGCGCTGCGTTATTACCGGGCCCTGCGCGATGGCACCGACGACTCGCTCACTGCGGATGTGGCGGGACGGATCCTGGCCGACGAGCAGCGCCACGTCCCGTTCCACTGCGAGCGACTGCACGCCTCCCTGGCGGAGTTGCCCCGCGCGATGCGCCGCCCGGTGATGGCCCTGTGGCGAGTTCTTCTGCTCGCGGTCTCTCTCGTCGTCGTCGCCGACCACGGTCCGGCACTGCGCCGACTCGACATCGGGCGCCTGCGATTCGTGGTCGATGTCATGGCCTCGTCCCACGCGGTGGTCTCCGCAGTGCTGGTGCCCCGCCCAGATGCATGGACGAGCGAGGGCTGACAACGGACAGCTCCGCCGCTTCCTACAGCCTCTTCAGGAGAGAGGCGGGGGAGTGGGGGCGCTGACCTGGAGTTTCGATACCCGGTCAGGCCACCGATAACTCGACCGCGAGACACCCCCGTGATGCGCGACATCAGCTCAATCGAGCGTTCCGGTCGCGTCTCCACCAGCGGACGTTCTGTCTGGGGATCGTAGGCAGTCAGCTCCGCGTCCGAGATCAGGTCGTCCACCGCTCCCCACGCAGTGCCGAGCACCGCCGTGACGATCAGCAGACTGTTTCCCGGCCGTGCCCACGTGGCTCGCTTCCCCGGGAGCCTCGAAGCACCCGCCGGGCGGCCCGCCCGGGTGAGGGCCCGTCGGAGAACGAGCGGCATGACAAGGAGAGCCGCACTCACCCCCCCCAGCCGGGGACCACCCGCCCCTGTACGACCAGCAGAAGGCTGCTCCAGCTCGCCAGGGCAGCGAGGGCCAGACCTCTGGTGCCTGCTGCCGTGGAGACGGTGAGCGACCACCTCACCCTGTGCTGTGTACGTGTTTCGGTGACGGCGGGTACGACTGTTGATGGCGACCGTGCGGCGCTCCGCGCACAGGAGGGCCCTCCTCGTCTCGATGCGGTCCTCGTACTGCCATTCCCAAGCGGCACTCGGCAGGCTCCGGCGGCCCCGCAGCGCCTCCGCCCATCGCCTCTGGATCTTCGTGAAAGGATGCGCGAACCGTGCAGGGGACACGGTCCGACTACATGGGGGGTTCCATGACACCTGAGACAACGAGATCCGGGATCGCCGTACGAAGAACGGCCCTGCTCCTGGCCGCGACGGTAACCGGCGGACTGTCGCTTGTGACGCCGGCTCAGGCGGCATACGGAGACACCGAATTCCGCAGTGTCTCCATCAACAACGGCAAGCCGATCGTCCTGGGCACCACCGGGACGGTGACGGTGCCCGTCAGCGCCCAGATCTACGACGACTCCGGCGGCATCGAGACCATCGATGCCGACCTGGCGGGCACCTTCCTCGAGGGTCCCGTGGACCACAACATGACGTGCGTGCAGACCACCTCCACTGTGTCCACCTGCACCGGAACGGCGATCCTCTCCCCGGCGTACTACTACAACGACTCCCCTGGACCGATCGGGCTCAGGGTTTCCGGCTACGCATACGACGGCGGCCAGTACCTGGAGTCCACGCTGTACCCGCAGTACGAGGACCTGCCCGGCGGCGACGCCCTGCTGCTGAAGGAAACAAAGCTGGCGGCGATGAACGCCACCCCTGAGCCGGTCCGCAAGGGGGGCACGCTCACCTTCACCGGCCGGCTCACCCGCCCCGACTGGAACACCACGGAGGTGGACGGTACGAAGGCCGTCGTCGGATACTCGGGCCAGCCGGTGAAACTGCAGTTCAAGAAGTCCGGCGGGACGTCGTACAGCACGCTCAAGACAATAACCTCGGGCACCGACGGCAAGCTGAAGACGACCGTCACGGCGAACACGTCGGGCACCTGGCGTTGGCTGTTCGCACAGAACAGCACGTCCTCCGCAGCGACTTCGACGGGAGACGGCGTCACCCTGCTGAAGACATCGAAACTGACGGTCAACGCCGGCCCGGAACCGGTGACCAAGGGCGCCAAACTGACGGTCTCCGGCCGCCTGACCCGCGCGACGACCGACGCGGCCACCACGTTCACCGGTTACGCGGGACAGTCGGTGAAGCTGCAGTTCAAGAAGTCGGGCAGCACCACATACACGACGATCAAGACGGTCCGCACGAACGCGACGGGCTACCTGAGTACGACGACGACAGCGAACGCCGCCGGCTACTGGCGTTGGTCGTATGCGGGGAGCGACACGGTGGCTTCGGTGAATGCCGCAGGCGATGGAGTCGTCCTGAAGTAGCGAGCGTGCGCCCGCTCACGTCCCGGACGAGACGTGCAAGACGCGTCGGCGGCCTCTTCGGTCCCTGGGGCGCCCCAGGGACCGAGCGGGCTCGGCTGAGGAGACGTCACCGGTCGAGATCCGCGTACTCCGTCTCGGGCACGCCGATGTCCGAGAAGATGGCCCATGCCTGTCGCCTCATCAGTTCGGCGGCGGCGCCGTCGGTCTTCCGGTGGGCGCGGGCGAGTGCCATGAGGGTGCGGGCCTCGCCGAGTCGGTGGCTGGTCTCGCGGTGTACGGCGAGGGCCTCCTGGCCGAGCTCGACGGCCGCGCCGTGTGCTTCCTCGGCCTCCGCCGTCCCGCACAGGGCTGTCAGGGCCTGGCCCTCCACCACGCGGAACGAGTGGTCGCGGGCCAGGGCCAGCGCCTGTTCGGCGTGGGTACGGGCCTCGTCGTACCGGCCCACTTCCTTGTAGGTGAGGGAGAGGCACATGAGGCTGTCCGCCTCGGCTCGCCGGAATCGCGACTCGCGGGCCAGGGCGAGAGCCTGCTCGCCGGACTGAAGAGCCCGGTCCAGCTGTCCCAGTCGTCGGCGGGCTGCCGCGACGGTGTTGAGGATGCCGGACTGAACCCAGTGTCGTTTCGTGTCCTCGACCAGAGCGAACGCTCGCTCGGCGTGCTCCAGCCCTTCGTTGTGGCGGCCGAGTTCGACATTGATCTTCGCGATGGCGTCGAGCATCATCGCGTGGCCGTCGCGGTAACCGGCCCGCTTGTCGGAGGCCACCTCCGGGCCGAGGAGGTCGAGTCCGTCGGTGAGACGGCCGAGTTCCCAGTACACCCCACCCAGGATCTGCAGGGCCGAGCCGGCGTCCCACCAGCTGACCTCTGCCTCGAGGCCGACGGCACGTTCGAGGTGATCGGCGGCCTCGTTCAGCCGGCCCAGATCCCGACAGGCCATACCGAGGCCGACCACCCCGAATCCTTCGAAGTAGCGATTCCCGGTCTCACGGAAGATGCGCAGGCCGACGGTGAAATCGGCGTACGCACTGTCGAGGCGCGCCATGCTCCAATAGGCCATGCCTCTGAGGCCGACACCCGACGCCTCGCCCGTCGCCCAACCGAGCTCCCGGCTGATGTCCAGTGCGCGTGTGGCGTGTTCCATCGCCTGTCGGACATGCCCGCGGTCCCACCGCGCCGCTGCGAGGCTCGCGTGCATCGCTGCCTGACCGAACAGGTCCCCTTCGGTCTCGGCCGCGTCCAGTGCCGTCTGCGCGGTGGTCTGCCAGGTCTTGCGTGCCAGATGGATCCAGAAGTCGCTGAACAGTGCGGAGGTCAGGTGCCAGGCGACGGGGCGGGGGCCGTGGTGGGCGGCGTGGTTGATGACGGCGAGCAGATTCGCCCGTTTCGCATCCAGCCATGGTCGAGGCGCGGTGGCCGACGGCATGCCCGGGTGCCTGCCGGCGCGGAGGCTGCCGGGCAGCTCCGGAAAGAGCCCGGCCCCCGCGGTGGTCCGGGTGGCGTTCAGGTACCAGATCAGCAGCCGTTCGAGGGCGGCTTCACGGTCCGGCGCCGCCTCCTCCATCAGCGCACATTCCTGTGCGTACTCACGAAGGAGATCGTGGAACCGGTAACGCCCCACCGTCGCGGGTTCGATCAGATGGGCCGAGGTCAGCGCACCGATCAGACGGCGGGCCCCCGACAGCGGCGCATCCAGGAGCGCCGCCGCGACCTCGGCGGTGAACTCCGCTCCCGGGAACAGGCCGAGCAGGCGGAACAGCCGGCGTGCGCCCGATGCCAGGACCCGGTACGACACCGAAAGGGCCGTACGCAAAGGAGAGTTGGCGTCGCGGTCCGGCTCCAGTGCCTCCAGTTTGCTGCCCTCGGTCATCTCGGCGACGAGGTCGGCCGTCCGCAGGGCCGGATCGCCCGCGAGCCTGGCGGCGGCCACGCGCAGGGCCAGGGGGAGGCTGCCGCAGAGCCGGATCAGTTCGTCGACCGCGTGTTTGTCGTCGTCGACCCGTTCCGCGCCGAGGGCCCGGCTCAGCAGTGCGCGGGCCTCGTCCGGCTGGAGGAGATCCAGGGGCAGGGCGTGGGCGCCGTCGTGGGCGACGAGGTCGCCGAGGCGGTTGCGGCTGGTGACGAGGACGCAGCAGGTCGGGCTGGACGGCAGCAGCGGACGTACCTGATCGGCGGAGGCCGCGTTGTCCAGCAGGACGAGCATGCGCCGGTCGGCCAGCAGAGTCCGGAACACGCGGCCCTGGGCCTCGTGGTGCGGGGGGATCTCCGACGCCGCGAGCCCCAGGCTGCGCAGCAGCAGTTCAAGGGCCTCGCCGGGTTCGAGGGGCTGTCGGTCGTGGTCGAAGCCGTGCAGGTTGACGTAGAGCTGGCCGTCCGGGAAGCGGTCGCGGACCTGGTGTGCCCAGTGCACGGCCAGCGCGGTCTTGCCGATGCCGGCGGCGCCGCCGATGGCGGAGATGACCACGGTGTTCGCCCTGCCTTGCGCCCGAGCGGGCGCAAGCAGCGAGTCGAGTCGTTCGAGTTCGCCGGTGCGGCCGGCGAAACCCGGAGTGTCGTGCGGAAGTTCGGCGGGCACGGCGCTCTCGCGCGGTGTGAAGAGCACCGACGGGGGCGGACGCAGGAGGAAGGCGTCGTCCTGGTGCAGTACCGCTTCGTGCACCCGGCGCAGTTCCTCACCGGGATCGGTTCCGAGCTCGTCACGCAGTTGTACGCGCAGGACCTCGTAGGTTCTGAGCGCTTCTGCCTGACGTCCGCGGCCGTACAGTGCCCGCATGCGCAAGGCCGTCAGCGACTCGTCGTAGCGGTCAGCCGCCGAAGACGCCGACAGTCCGCTCAGGTCGTCGAGGGCATCGCCGAACCGGCCCAGCAGGACCAGGCACTTGAGCCGCTCCAGTCGCAACGTCCGTCGGCGCTCCTCCCACCGCTGCCGCTCCTCCCGCGCGAATGGTCCCGGCAGCCCGGCCAGCGGCTCACCCCGGAACAGCCCGATGGCCGCGCAGAGTTGGTCCGCGGCGGTGGCCAGGTCGCCCGACGCGACGGTACGCAGCGCCTCGGCGCCCCGTTCGTCCAGATCCGCCGTATCGAGCCTGACCTCCTCGACGACGAAGCGGTACCAGCCCTTGCCGCTGCGGATCACCGACTCCGCGGGCGGGGTTCCTTTCGGATCGAGCACCCTGCGCAGCGAGTTGACGTGAGTGGGCAGCACTTTGTGGCCGCCTGCGGGAGGCTCCTCGCCCCACACCGCGTCGAGCAGCCGCTCATGACTCACCACGGCCCCTTGGCGCAGCAGCAGAACGGCCAGCACGGCCTGCCGCTTGACCGGCCCCAGCTCCAGCGGCGTCCCGCCCCGCCATGCCCGTAACGGTCCGAGCACTTCGAACCGCAGCAGCTGAGGAGATCCGTCGTCCACCCCGAAGCCTCCGCTTCTATACGTCATCGAATTTTCATCAGAATTGCAGCACCCCCAGCCATGGTGATGGACACGACATCGCACAACCCGCACAACCGAAGGGGGTCCGCGTGACCGAAGCGGAGTTGGTGGCCACCGCGTTGGCCATGGGGGCGGCGGCCGGACTCACCGACACCTCACGAGGAGTCGTCCACGACCTCCACGCCATGCTGAGTGAGGCGGTCCGCCGACGGTTGTCGGACGGCGGCGACGGCGTGCGGGGCGGATACGGCCTACGGGTGCTGCACGCGTACGAGACGGACCCCGATGTGTGGCGGACGCGGCTGCTCCAGATCCTGGCCTCCGGGCTGGAGATGGACGAGGAGATCCTCGGGGCGGCCCGCGCAGTGCTCCGCGCGGACCGTCGAACAGGGCACGTCATCGTGGACGTGGTCCGCTCATGACGCGGTGGACAACACAGGCACACGTACGACATCACGTCCCGGTGGCGCGGACCCGACCGCGGCTTCCGCGACGCAGTGGGCAAAGGGGTGCGGCGCGCGGAGCAGATGAGGGACGGACGACCGGGGGCCGGAGCTGACCCTCCGCCCGCACCTGCTCGGCCTTCTTCGAGGTCACCCTCGCCGACGAGCTTTTGGAAAGCGCTGAAAGTGGCCGACCGAGTCCCGCTCCGGGGCCGGTCGGGGATGTGACCGGGGCCTGCTGCATTGGCATCACCGACGTCACCGGGTCGGGGGATTGCGCCGCCGCCCACCGGGCCGGACATCCCGGACAAGTGCGACTATCGCAGCAAGGTGACATGGCGACTCCGAGCCGTCACCACATCTGGCAGGAGGAACCATCGATGAACCTCACTCTGAAGCGCCTGCTCGGCGTTACCGCGGCGGTGACCATGGGCGCGGCGGCCCTGCTCGGCCCCGGCGCCGGCACCGCCGGCGCCGCGAGCCGCGCGCATTGTGACCGCGCCGAACAGGACATGTGGAGCAGCGGGCCCAGTCGTAACCTGACCGGCCACCGCTGCAGCATCCCGAACAACAAGCAGCGCTGGTACACCATCGAGATCGACACCCTCGTACAGAGCCACTACAAGAGGGACACTCTGGATGGAGGGGTCGTCCGGACCGAGACCCTGCACAACAGAACCGTCAGATGCATGGGCTATACCTCCAGCAACGGCAGGGTGAACTGGTTCGGATGCCCACCCGCCTGACATACCCTCCGGAGGCTTCCGGGCCGAGGCCCCTGCCCCTCGGCCCGCCCGGACCTTCCCGAACGCCGTCGTGCGCACTCGCCGGCAGTCACTGCGACGACCGGCCCGCGTATGCGGCTGCGACTGGCTCCGCGACAGGGGGCGACGGACGCGGCGGCCCCGGCCGATGGTGGGCCTGAAACGCCGAAGGGCCGGCCCGGAAAGAAACCCCTCCCGAGCCGGCCCTTCTCTCCGCGCCCCCGGCAGGATTCGAACCTGCGACACCCGCTGCGGGAGCAGGGGATCAGCTGACGTCGAGGTAGTCACGTAGGGCCTGGGAGCGGGAGGGGTGGCGCAGTTTGGACATCGTCTTGGACTCGATCTGACGGATCCGCTCGCGTGTCACCCCGTACACCTGCCCGATCTCCTCCAGGGTCCGTGCCTGCCCGTCGATGAGGCCGTAGCGCAGGGAGATGATTCCGGCCTCGCGTGCGGTCATGTTCGCGAGGACGGCCTGGATGGCGTCCTTGAGGAGGAGGAAGGTGACCATGTCCGCGGGGGAGATGGTCTCGCTGTCCTCCAGGATGTCACCGAGTTCCGTGCCGCCGTCCTCGCCGAGAGGAGTGTGGAGTGAGACCGGTTGCTTGCTGTAGCCCTCTATCTCGGTGATCTTCTCGACGGGGACGTCCAGCTTGTCCGCGAGTTGTTCCGGTGTGGGTTCGGCCCCGGTGTCCTGGAGTATTTCCCGGCGGACCTTGGCCATGCGGTTGATGACCTCGACCATGTGGACGGGAATGCGGATGGTCCGGCTCTGGTCGGCGAGGGCGCGTGAAATCGCCTGCCGGATCCACCAGGTCGCATAGGTCGAGAACTTGAACCCTTTGGTGTAGTCGAATTTCTCCACCGCGCGGATCAGCCCTGTGTTCCCCTCCTGGATCAGATCCAGGAAAAGCATTCCGCGTCTGCTGTACCGCTTGGCGATGGAGACGACCAGGCGCAGGTTCGCCTCGACGAGATGGGATTTCGCCACGTGCCCGTCCGCGGCGAGAATCTCCAGTTCGCGTCGGAATTCCAGGCCGAGGGCCTTCTCCTCCGCCAGCCTCCGCTCGGCGAACAGGCCCGCCTCGATCCGCTTCGCCAGCTCCACCTCCTTCTCGGCGTCGAGGAGGGAGACCCGGGAGATCTGCTTGAGGTAGTCACGCACCTGATCGATCGTGGCGCCGCCGGAAGTGAGCCGGGGGCTGGGCGCGTCGGCGTCCTCGTCCGGGTACGCGTCGGAATGGGGCGACTCCAGTTCCCATGCCTGAGTGTCCGTTTCCATGGCGCTCAACTCCTCTCCAGAAGCGGTCGGAGGAACTGCCCGGTGTAGGACCGAGGCTGGGCCGCCACCTGTTCGGGGGTGCCCTCGGCGATCACGGTGCCGCCGCGGTGGCCGCCTTCGGGACCCATGTCGACGGTCCAGTCGGCGGTCTTGATCACGTCGAGGTCGTGCTCGATGACGACGACCGTGTTGCCTTGGTCGACGAGTCGGTGGAGCACGGCCAGCAGTTGGCGGACGTCGTCGACGTGCAGGCCGGTGGTCGGCTCGTCGAGGACGCAGAGGCTTCTGCCTTTGGTGCGTTTCTGCAGTACGGAGGCGAGCTTGACGCATTGTGCCTCGCCGCCGGAGAGCGTCGTGGCGGGCTGTCCGAGTTCCACATGGCCCAGACCCACGTCATGGAGTGTCCTCAGGTGCCGGGAGATGATCGCGTGTTCCGCGAAGAAATCCAGGCTGTCCTCGATGGTCATGCCCAGTACGTCGGTGATGGACCTGCCTTTGAAGTGTACGTCCAGGGTCTCCCGGTTGTACGGCGCTCCGTGACACACCTCACACGGCACGTAGGCGTCGGGGAGGAAGTTCCTCTCGACCTTGATGGTGCCGTCGCCGTAGCGGTGCTCGCAGCGGCCGCCCTTGAAGTTGAAGGAGAAACGGCCCGGCTGGTAGCCGCGCACCTTCGCCTCCGGGCTCTGCCCGAACAGCTTCCGCGGGTGGTCGAAGACTCCGGTGTACGTCGCCGGGTCCGAGCGGGGGCTGCGGCCGATCGGGGACTGGTCGACCTGGACGACCTTGTCGATCTCCTCGACGCCGGTGAGCGTGTGGCGGCGGCCGGGCACCTTGTGGGCGCCGTGGAGGCGTTTGGCCAGTGCCGTGTAGAGGATGTCGTTGACCAGTGTCGACCTGCCTGAGCCGGGCACACCCGTGGCGGCCACGAACTGCCCGAGCGGGAACGAGACCGACACCTCGCGCAGGTTGTGCTCGCCGGCGTCGTGCACCGTGATCGCACGCCCCTTAGTGCGGGGCCTGCGTGCCTCGGGCGGCGGTATCCGCCGTCGGCCGGACAGACAGGCGCCGGTGAGGGAGCTCGGATGGCCGAGGAGCTCGCGCACGGTACCCGAGTGCACCACGTGTCCGCCGTGCGCGCCCGCGCCCGGCCCGATGTCCACCACCCGGTCGGCGACCTTCACGGTCTCCTCGTCGTGCTCGACGACGATCACGGTGTTGCCACCGTCCCGCAGCCGCAGCAGTGTCTCGATGAGCCGCCGGTTGTCCCGCTGGTGCAGCCCGATGCTCGGTTCGTCCAGCACGTACAGCACGCCGACCAGACCGGTGCAGATCTGGGTGGCCGGCCGGATCCACTGCGCCTCGCCGCCGGACGGACTGGCGGCCGGCCGGTTCAGCGACAGATGGTCCAGGCCGACGTCGAGGAGGAACCGCAGCCGCTCGCCGATCTCCGCGACGACGGCGTCGGCGACCCGCCGCTCCCGGCCCGCCGGCTCCAGGTCCCGCGAAAATCGTGCGAGTTGATCGATCGGCAGTGCCGTCAGCTCGGCGATGGCGCGTCCGCCCACGGTGACGGCGAACACGCCCGGCTTCAGCCGGGCGCCGCCGCAGGCCGGGCAGGGCACCTCGCGCAGACAGCCCGCGAACCGCTCCCGGGAGGGGTCCTCCTGCGCGTGGCGGCGGGTGACATGGGGGAGGACGCCCTCGAACCGGGTGAGGCGGGAACGCTCGCGCCCGCACCGGTTCCGACAGGTGAGGTGTACCTGCTCCCGGAACCCGTGCGGCACCACCTTCTTCGCGGCGGCGGGCAGTTGACGCCAGGGGACGACGGTGCTGAACCCGGCCGCCGCGGCCACCGCTGCGAGCAGCCGGGTGAAGTACTCGGCGCCGCTGGCGTTCGTCCACGGCGCGACGGCGCCCTCGGACAGCGACTTCTCCTCGTCCGGTACGACGAGTCCGAGGTCGGCCTCCATCCGCGAGCCCAGGCCGGTGCACTCGGGGCAGGCACCCCACGGCGCGTTGAAGGAGAACAGCCGCGGCTCCAGCGCCTCGAGGCCGATGTCGTGCGCCCGCGGGCAGCCCATCCGCTCCGAGAACCGCACCTCACGTTCCGGGTCGGAGGCGTCCAGATCCACGAAGTCGACGCGGACGACGCCTCCGGCGAGCCCGAGCGCGGTCTCGACGGACTCGGTCAGCCGCTGTCGCGCACTCGCCTTCACCGCGAGCCGGTCCACGACCACGTCGATCGAGTGCTTCCCGCGTTTGTCCAGCGGCGGCTGACCGGCGAGCGGATGGACCTCCCCGTCGACCCGCACCCGGCTGAACCCGTCGGCGGTCCTCTTCTGGTCGATCGCGATGGCCGGCGACAGGCCCTCGATCACATCGACATCGGGCTTGTCCAACTCGCCGAGAAACTGTCGGGCGTAGACGGAAGGCGATTCGACGTAACGCCGGCGGCCTTCGGTGAAGATCGTGTCGAAAGCCAGACTGGATTTTCCCGAGCCCGATACTCCGGTGAAAGCGATGAGCGCATTCCTGGGCAACTCCGCGGAGATGTCACGCAGGTTGTGCTGACGGGCGCCCTTGATGACGATTCGGTCTTTCACCCATCCGAACCCTACGACGCGGTAGAGCGTGCGGTTGCGGAATCGTTATCAACTGATTCCGCCCTCGGTGCTGCTCCGCCCGTCGCCGCCGCGGCCTCACGCTTCGACGAGCTCGCGGACGCCGTCCCGCACCTGCTGCTCCTGCTCCTCCTCCTGCTCCTGCTGCTGCTCCTGCTCGTTCTGCTGGTTCTGCGCCTGCTGGTTCCGCGCCTGCTCCTGCTCCTGCGTCCGCTCCTCGACCGGGTGGCGGTGGCGGTACAGCCAGGTGATGTCGCGGCCGAACGACCAGATGAGCGAGGCGAGCGCGAGGAGTACCGCGGCGGCGTTGCCCTCCAGGGGCATGATCCCGGCGCCCGCGACGAGCAGCACGATCCCCTGAAGGGCCGCCACGGTCTTGCGCGCCATGCTGTGCGGCAGCGCCGCGTTCAGCCAGGGCAGCACCCGGGCCGCCGCCACGAACGCGTACCGCATGGTGCCGATCAGCAGCACCCACGGGCCGAGCGACATCGAGACGTACACGCTCAGCACCAGGATCAGGAACGCGTCCACCTCCATGTCGAAGCGGGCGCCCAGCGCGGTCGAGGTGCCGGTGCGACGGGCGACCTTGCCGTCCACCCCGTCGAGGATCAGGGCGACCGCCGTGAGACCGACGAGCAGGCTGACCGGGGGCGAGCTCTCGAAGGAGTCCGCGACCAGGGCGGTGACCCCGCCGACCAGGATGGCCCGGCCGAGTGTCACCCGATTGGCCGGTCCGAAGGATCGGGGCCGTGACCGACGCAGGGCACGGGTGAGAACCGCCCAGGTGGCGAGCGCGAAGGCCAGACCGGTCAGCCAGCCCGCGGGCCCCATCCCGATCGCCGTGCCCAGCAGAGCCAGCACCAGGAGCTGCAGACCCGCTCCCACCGTGGTCTCCTGCGCCAAGAGCCTCGCGTCGTACGTGTTGTTCAGGGCCACCGCACATCCTCCGGCCGTATGACAGAGTCGATCAACGCCGCGTACAGTGCGCGGCTTGTCACCGCTCCGTACGTGAAGATCTGCTGAATCGTTCAGGGGGACGCTCATGGAACTCACAGCTCGTGCCTTCTGGCTGAGCTCGCCCGGCCACGCCGAGATACGCGAGGTCGCCCTGCCGGCCCCCGCCGAGGGGGAGGTGCTGGTGCGCACGCTCTACTCGGGAGTGAGCCGGGGCACAGAGACCCTTGTCTTCCGCGGCGGCGTTCCGGAAAGTCAGCATGCTTCGATGCGTGCACCGTTCCAGGAAGGGGATTTCCCCGCACCGGTGAAGTACGGCTACTTGAGCGTCGGCCAGGTGGAAGAAGGCCCGGCGGGTCTGCGCGGCCGGACCGTATTCTGCCTGTACCCGCACCAGACGAGGTACGTCGTGCCGCTGAGCGCCGTGACCGTCGTACCGGACTCCGTCCCCGCCCCGCGCGCGGTGCTCGCCGGGACCGTGGAGACCGCGGTGAACGCCCTGTGGGACGCGGCACCGCTGGTCGGCGACCGGATCGCCGTGGTGGGCGGCGGCATGGTCGGCTGCTCCATCGCCGCGCTCCTCGCCCGCTTTCCGGGCGTACGCGTCCAGCTCGTCGACGCCGACCCCGCGCGCGCCGACATCGCCCGCGCCCTGGGCGTCGATTTCGCGCTCCCCGCGGACGCCGCGGGCGAGTGCGACCTCGTCGTGCACGCCAGCGCCACCGAGGCCGGGCTCACCCGGTCGCTGGAGCTCCTCGCCCAGGAGGGCACCGTCCTGGAGATGAGCTGGTACGGCGACCGGCGCGTCAGCCTGCCGCTGGGCGAGGCCTTCCACTCACGGCGCCTGGTCGTGCGCAGCAGCCAGGTGGGTTCCGTTTCACCGGCGCGGCGCGCCAGCCGGACGTACGCCGATCGGCTGGCGCTCGCCCTGGAACTGCTCGCCGAGCCCGCCTTCGACGCGCTCGTCACCGGTGAGTGCGGCTTCGACGAACTGCCCGACGTGATGCCGAAGTTGGCCTCCGGATCGATACCCGGCCTGTGCCATCGCGTCGTCTACGAAGGCGTTTGAGCACTGAACAACCTGCCTGACCTCCAAAAACTGCAAAGAAAGGGGAACAGGCAGCTGAACAAGGAGAGCGGGGCAGCCGTACTACACGGCATGGTCCCGGCAGGGGACCAGACGTGCCGCACCTGGAGGGTCGTCCGTTGTTCAGCATCACCGTCCGCGATCACCTGATGATCGCCCACAGCTTCCGTGGCGAGGTCTTCGGGCCCGCGCAACGCCTGCACGGGGCGACGTTCCTGGTGGACGCCACGTTTCGCCGGGCCGAGCTGGACGACGACAACATCGTCGTCGACATCGGTCTGGCCACGCAGGAACTCGGCGCCGTCGTGAGCGCGCTGAACTACCGCAACCTCGACAACGAACCGGACTTCAAGAACACCAACACCTCGACGGAGTTCCTGGCCAAGGTCATCGCCGACCGTCTCGCCGAGCGCGTGCACGCGGGGGCCCTCGGCGAGGGCGCCCAAGGCCTCGCGGGCATCACGGTCACCCTGCACGAGTCGCACATCGCCTGGGCGAGTTACGAGCGTGCACTGTGACCGACACGACCATGGACCAGGCGTCCCCGAAGACCGGTCAGGTGTCTCCCAAGACCGGTCAGGTGTCCCCGAAGACCGGCCCGGCGGCTCCGAAGACCGGCCCGGCGTCCGCGAACGGCGACCAGGCTTCCCTGAACTACGTGCCCGTGCAGCACACGGCTCTCAAGAACGCCGAGATCATCCCCATGTCCCTGCGCTCCGTGCACTTCGTGATGCCGGGCGGTGTCGACGACGCGTCCGCGCCGAGCGGCGGCAACGCCTACGACCGGCGGCTCTGCCTCGACCTGCCCGGCTTCGGCTGGCAGGTCCACAAGCACGCCGTCGCGGGCAGCTGGCCCCGGCCGTCGGCTTCCGCCCGTGCGGAGCTGGCTCGTACGCTCAGCGAGTTCCCGGACGACGCGGTCGTCCTCCTCGACGGGCTGGTCGCCTGCGGCGTCCCCGAGATCGTCGTCCCCGAGGCCGAACGGCTGCGTCTCGCCGTCCTGGTGCACCTGCCGCTCGGCGACGAGACCGGGCTCGCGCCCGCCGTGGCCGCCGAGCTGGACGCGAAGGAACGGGCGACGCTGCGGGCGGTGTCCGCCGTCGTCGCCACCAGCGACTGGGCCGTCCGCCGGCTGGTCGCCCACCACGGGCTCGCCCCGGAACGGGTCCATGTCGCCGCCCCGGGCGCCGACATCGCGCCCCTCGCCTCCGGCACCGACGGTGTCTCCCGGCTGCTGTGCGTCGCCGCGGTCACCCCGCGCAAGGGCCAGCACCGGCTGATCGAGGCCCTCGCCACCGTCACCGACCTGCCCTGGAGCTGCGTCTGCGTCGGCGGACTCACCCAGGACCCGGCGTACGTGGCCCAGCTGCGCGCCCTGATCGGGAAGTACGGGCTCGGCGACCGGCTGCACCTCGCCGGACCGCAGGCGGGCGCGGAACTCGACGCGAGCTACGCGGCGGCCGATCTCATGGTCCTCACCTCCTACGCCGAGACGTACGGCATGGCCGTCACCGAGGCACTCGCGCGCGGGATCCCGGTGCTGGCGACCGATGTCGGCGGTCTCCCCGAGGCGGTCGGGCGCGCGCCCGACGGCGGGGTCCCCGGCATCCTCGTACCCCCGGAGAACCCGGCGGCGCTCGCCGCGGAACTGCGCGGCTGGTTCGGCGAGGCCGATGTGCGCCGCCGGCTGAAGGCCGCCGCGCGCAGTCGCCGGGCCGCGCTGGACGGCTGGGCGACCACCGCCCGCAGCCTGGCCGGTGTGCTGGGACGTCTTCCGCAGCAGCCTCGGAGGGCGGCATGAGTATGACTGCGACTCCGTCGGGAGTTCCGGAACAGGGCGTGTCGGAGGTGGGCGTGCAGGGTGGTGTGTCCGGGGTTCCGGGGCAGCGCGCGAGCGCGCCCGACGACGACGTGCCCCGCTACGCCCCTCAGTGGCTCCAGCTGCGGGAGCCGGCGGACGCCGCCGCACGAGCGCCCGAACTGCTCGACCCGCTGCGCATCCGGCTGGCGAACCGGCCGGGCCGCGGCGGCGACCTGGTGATCCACGACCTCGGCTGCGGCACCGGCTCCATGGGCCGCTGGCTCGCCCCCCGGCTCGACGGCGCCCAGCACTGGGTCCTGCACGACCGGGACCCGTATCTGCTGCACTTCGCGACCGTGGGCGCACCGCACGCGGCCGCCGACGGCAGCCGGGTCACGGTCACCACCCAGCGCGGTGACATCGGCCGGCTGACCGCGGACGCGCTGACCGGGGCGTCACTGGTGACGGCGTCCGCCCTGCTCGACGTGCTGACCCGCGAGGAGATCGACCGGCTCGCGGCGGCCTGCGCGGGCGCCGGGGTGCCGGCCCTGCTCACGCTCTCCGTCGTGGGGCGCGTCGAGTTCACGCCGGCCGATCCGCTGGACGCCGAGTTCATCGAGGCGTTCAACGCCCACCAGCGGCGCGGGGAACTGCTCGGCCCCGACGCGATCACGGCGGCCTGCGAGGCCTTCGACCGGCACGGCGCGACGGTACGGGTGCATCCGAGCCCCTGGCGGCTCGGCGCCGACGAGGCCGATCTCACGGCGGAGTGGCTGCGCGGCTGGGTCGGCGCGGCCGTCGAGGAGCGGCCCGCGCTGGCCGCCCGTGCAGAGTCGTATCTGCAGTCCCGCCTCGCCGCCTGCGCCGCGGGTGAGCTGCGCGTACGGGTCCACCACAGCGACGTACTGGCGCTGCCGCGACCGACGGGCGGTGCGGCGTGAGCGCCGGGGCGGGGACGGCGGAGGCGGTCGGCGTGGACGCGGACACGGTGACGCGCACCGGTGGCGAGGCGGGTGAGCCGCGCGCCGAGGGCACGGCGAACGTGGTGTCGGCCCGCGGTGTGACGGAGCTCCTGCGTCCCCGCCCCGCCGCGGAAGCCGACCGTGGCAGACTCGCCGTCATACCGGCGCCCGGCGACGGCGGGCGGGACGCGGCCGCCGCTGTTCACACCGAGGCCGAGACGTCCACGACCCCGGCCCGGCAGGAAGCCGAAGCGACCCCCGTCCGACGCAAGAGGGGCGGGCTGCGCACGCACATCGGTTCCGTCGCCGGTGTCCTCATCCTCGGTGTGCTGCTCTGGCGGCTCGGTACCGGTGTCTTCCTGGACGGGCTGCGGCGGGTCGACGGCCCGACCCTGCTGGCAGGGCTTGGGCTCGGTCTGCTGACCACCGTGTTCAGCGCCTGGCGCTGGTGCCTGGTGGCACGTGGGCTGCGGATCCGGCTGCCGCTGGGCGGCGCCGTCGCGGACTACTACCGCGCGCTGTTCCTGAACGCGGCGCTGCCCGGCGGTGTCCTCGGCGATGTGCATCGCGCCGTACGACACGGCCAGAGCACCGGGGACGTCGGCCGCGGCGTACGCGCCGTGGTCCTCGAACGGACCGCGGGCCAGGCGGTCCTGGTGGCCGTCGGAGCGGTGGTCCTGCTCACCCTGCCGTCACCGGTCCTCACGGACGCCCGCCACCTCGCCCTGGTCCTGGCCGTCGTCTCGGTGTGCGGGGTCGTCGTGACGGCGGGCGCGGTCCGCAGGGGCAGCACTTCGTCCGGCACGTCCGGCTCGTCCCGGCGCTACGGAGCCGTCCGCGCCGCGCTCACCGAGGCGCGCGGCGCGCTGCTCGCCCGCGGCAACTGGCCGGGCGTGCTCATCTCGTCGGTCGTGGTGCTGGCGGGACATCTGGCGATGTTCCTGCTCGCCGCCCGCGTCGCCGGATCCCACGCCTCCGCCGCCGTACTGCTGCCGCTGGCTCTGCTGGCCCTGCTCGCCATGGGCCTGCCGCTGAACATCGGCGGCTGGGGCCCCAGGGAAGGCGTCATGGCCTGGGCCTTCGGCGCCGCCGGGCTGGGCGCCGGCATGGGCCTGAGCGTCGCGGTGATCTACGGAGTGCTCAGCTTCGCCGCCGCGCTGCCCGGCGTCGTGGTCCTGGTCGTCCGGTGGTTCGCGGCGCTGCGGCGCCCCCGGCAGGAGAACGCAGGAGGGCACGATCAATGCCGAGCGTCAGAGACCGCCGAAGTTCACACCCCGGAAGTCCCCTTGGCCGGGGCCGCGTCGGAGGCGGTGGGCAGCGTCTTTCCCGTCACCAAGGAGAAGTACGCCCCGAAGGCCTCGGTCAGCCCGGCCAGGAGCTCCTTCCCCTTCTCGGCGGACGCCTTCGAGGGACGGCCGATGACGCCGGACTCGGTATAGCCGGCCATTCCGAGGGTGAGCAGATGACGCCGGTCGTCCGCGACGAAATCAGAGGTCTCGTAACCGGGCCGGACCAATTCAGGATGCGTGTGCAGAAGAATGGAGGTCTCGATTTCGCCGGCGTGCATGTCGGTGAGCAACGAGGTCTCCACGCCTGCCCGTTCCAGCGCCGCCTCCCAGTCCTCCATGGCCGGGAAAAGCGCCATACGCGTACCGGTGCCGACGGATTCCTGAACCACATTGCCCAGCACGTAATTCCCGCCGTGCCCGTTGACCAGCACCAGGGTGTCGACGCCGGAATGGCGCAGCGATGCGGCTATGTCCCGTACCACGGCGTGGAGCGTGACGGCGGAAATGCTGACGGTACCCGGCCAGGCCGCGTGCTCGTGCGAGCAGGAGATCGTCACCGGAGGGAGGAGATGGACCGGATGAGCGGCGGCGATCCGTTCCGCGACGGCGCACGCGACCAGGGTGTCCGTCGCCAACGGAAGATAGGCACCGTGCTGTTCGAAACTCCCGACGGGAAGCACGGCGACCTCACGGGCGACACCGGCCCCCCGCTCGCGCACATCCTCCGTGGTGTCCGCCGGCAACAGACCGGATACCGCCGAGCGCGTTCCCGAACCACTCATGTTTCACGGCCTTTCGACTCTGCTTTCGACTCTGCTTAGGAACCAGATCATGACAGATAACTTTGGAGTACTCGCCGGGACCGCACGCCTCACAGGTGTCGAACGAGTCGTCAATGCCCCTTTGCCCACCGTGTACGGCGACTTCCAGGCGGTCGGCTTCCTGGATCACGATCGCGGAGAGGAGCAAGTGGCCCTGGTTTACGGCGAGGTCGGCAACCTCAGCAAGAGCGGGGAAGGCGCCACGAAGGAAGGTGTCCTCACCCGGCTCCATTCGGAGTGCCTCACCGGGGACGCCTTCGGCTCCACCCACTGCGAGTGCGGCGACCAGCTCGCCGCCGCGCTGCGCGCCATCGTCGCGGAGGGCCGGGGCGTCCTCGTCTACCTCCGCGGCCACGAGGGCCGCGGCATCGGCCTGCTCGCCAAGCTGCAGGCGATGAAGCTCCAGTCGGAGGGCCTCGACACCGTCGAGGCGAACGTCGCCCTCGGCCTCCCGGTCGACGCCCGTGACTACGGGGTCGCGGCGGACATCCTGCACGACCTCGGCGTCCGCTCCGTACGCCTCCTCTCGAACAACCCGCGCAAGCGGGAGTCGCTCCAGCGCAACGGCATCAAGGTCACCGAGCAGGTCCCGCTGCTCATACCGCCGTGCCCGCAGAACATCACCTATCTGCGCACCAAACGGGAGCGCCTTGACCACTTCCTGCCGCACCTGGACGTGGTGGTCTCGCACTCCTCCTGAGCGCGGGCGCCCGAGGACGTCACCCGGAGGCGTCGGCTGTGGTGAGAGAGGTGCGCGCGGGGAAAGGTACAAGGAATGACCGACGACGTCCTGTACCTCTCCCGGGACCGGGTGACGGAGCTGTTGGACACCGATGCGGCGATCGCCTCGCAGCGCGCGGCGTTCACCGCGCTCGGTGACGGCACCGCCGAGCTCCCCGGCAAGATCATGCACCCCAGCCGATTCGACGACAGTGTCGTCTTCGCCTACCTCGCCCGGCTGTCCGCGGACACCGGGGCCGTCGCCAAGTTCGGCAGCGTCAACCCGGCCAACACGGCGGCCGGGCTGCCGACGGTGCACGCAGTGATCAACGCGCTCGATCCGGTGACCGGGCAACTCGCCGCCGTCATGGACGGTACGGCGGTCACGACCTTGCGCACCGCCGCGGCGAGCGCCGTCGCTCTCGACGCGCTGGCCACCGCCGACAGCGCGGAGCTGGGGCTTCTCGGCTCCGGCACCCAGGCCCTCGCCCACGCGCGGGCCGTCGCCCGGGTGCGGGACCTCAGGTCCGTACGGGTGTGGAGCCCTGACCCGGCCCGACGGGCGCGGGCGGCGCGGCTCCTCGCGACGGAACTCGGGGTCGCGACCAAGGCCGTCGACACGGCGGAGGAAGCCGTCGCGGGCCTGCCCATGGTCGCCGCCTGCACGCTCAGCAGCACGCCCGTCGTACGGGGCGCGTGGCTGGCGCCCGGGTGCACGGTGGTGAGCGTCGGCTCCTTCGAACCCACCCGCAGCGAGGTCGACACGGAGGTCGTACGGCGGGCGGCGGCGGTCGTGGTCGACGACCCGGAGACGGCGGCGGAGCACGCCGGACCGATCGTGGACGCGCTGCGGGACGGAGTACTCACCCGCGCCGACCTGATCCCGCTCGGCGGCGTCCTCACCGGCCGCCACCCGGCCCGCACCCACCCGGACGACATCGTCTTCTACAACAGCGTCGGGCTGGGCATCCAGGACGCCGCCGCGGCCTGGGCCGTGATCGAGGCTGCTCGTGCCCGGGAGGCGCGCCGATGACCGGGAGCGCGCGGGTCGTCGTCATCGGCGGCGGGGTCATGGGCACGAGCATCGCCTACCACCTGGCCAGGGCGGGCGTACCGGACGTGGTGCTCGTCGAGCGCGACGAACTCGCCTCCGGTTCCACCTCGCGGGCCGCGGGCGGGGTCCGGGCGCAGTTCTCCGACGAGCTGAACATCCAGCTGGGTGCCCGGAGCCTGGAGGCGTTCGCCCGTTTCGGTGAGGAGCTGGGCCTGGACATCGGGCTGCGCCGAGTCGGCTATCTGTTCCTGCTCTCCACGTCCGAGGAGGTCGCCGCCTTCGAGGACGGCGTACGGCTGCAGAACGGGCTCGGGGTGCCCAGCCGCCTGATCGACCCGGCCGAGGCGCGGCGACTGTCCCCGCTGATCACCACCGACGGGCTGCTGGCGGCGGCCTTCTCCCCGGACGACGGGCACTGCACACCCGAGTCCGTCGTCCAGGGCTACGCGGCCGGGGCCCGCCGGCACGGCGCGACCCTGCTGCGGCACCGCGAGGTCACCGGCATCGAGACCCGCGGCGACGAGATCACCGCGGTCGTCACCAGCCAGGGGCGGATCGCCACCGACACGGTCGTCTGCGCGGCCGGTGCCTGGTCGTGGGCGATCGGCGCGATGGTGGGCGTGGACCTGCCGGTGGAACCGCTGCGCCGCCAGATCGCCGTCACCGAAGCCGTCCCGGCGCTGCCGCCCGACCTCCCCATGACCATCGACTTCACCACCAGCCTCTACTTCCACACCGAGGGCCCCGGCCTTCTCCTCGGCATGTCCGACCCCGACGAGGTCCCCGGCTTCGCCACCACCACCCACGACCGCTGGATCCCCCGCCTGTCCGAGGCGATGGAGCGCCGCGCCCCGGCCCTGCTCGACCTGCGCCGGACGGGCGGCTGGGCGGGCCTGTACGAGATCACCCCGGACCACAACGCCCTGATCGGCGAGGCGCGTTCGTGCTCACGCTTCCTGTACGCGACCGGGTTCTCGGGCCACGGCTTCCTCCAGGGGCCGGCGGTCGGCGAGGTGATCCGTGATCTGTACCTGGGCCGCGTACCCTTCGTCGACATCAGCCCCCTGAGCGTCGAGCGCTTCACCGCCGACGCCCCGCGCCCGGAGGTCAACCTCGTATGACCGAGCTCCACTTGTGGCTGCGCCACGAGATCCGTACGACCGAACGGCGTACCCCGATCGTGCCCTCGGACGCCCGACGGCTCGTCGAGAGCGGCGTGACGCTCACGGTCGAGGAGTCGCCCCAGCGGGTCTTCCCCATCGAGGCGTACGAGGACGCCGGGTGCCGGGTCGCGAAGGCGGGCTCCTGGGTGTCGGCGCCGCCGGACGCGGTCGTCGTGGGCCTGAAGGAACTCCCGGACGGGCCACCCGAACTGACCCACCGCCATGTCTTCTTCGGGCATGCCTACAAGCGGCAGCCCGGGGCAGCCGCTCTGCTCCACAGGTTCATCGCCGGGGGCGGAGCCCTGCTGGACATCGAGTACCTGGTGCACGACGACGGGCGCAGGCTCGCCGCGTTCGGCTACTGGGCCGGATACCTGGGCGCCGCCCTGGCGGTGCTGCACCACCGGGGCAGCCTCAAGGCCCCTTTGCGGCCCACGTCGAAGGAGGAGCTGGACGCCGAACTGGCTTCAGAGAAGAGGGAGTTGCGAGCCCTCGTCATCGGCGCGCTCGGCCGCAGCGGCCGGGGCGCCCGCGTGGCGCTGGGGGTGGCCGGGGTCGAACCCACCTGCTGGGACCTCGCCGAGACCCGTGAGCTGGACCGACCGGCTCTGCTGGCACACGAGTTGATGGTCAACACCGTGCTGACCACCCGGCCGATCCCGCCCTTCCTCACGGACAGGGACCTCGACGAGCCCGGCCGCCGGCTGCGCACGCTGTGCGACGTCACGTGCGACGTCGGCTCCCCCCTGAACGTGCTGCCGATCTACGACACCACGACGGACTGGACGCACCCCGCCCGCCGCATCCGCGACCGGCCCGCCCTCGACCTGATCGCCATCGACAATCTGCCGTCGCTGCTGCCGCTGGAGGCGAGCGTCGACTTCTCGGCGTCGCTGCTGCCCCAGCTGCTGGAGTTCGGGGTCGGCGGTCCGTGGGGGCGCTGCCTGGACCGCTTCCACGAGGCGTGCCGCGCCCTCGAAGCCGAGGAAGCAGAGGAAGACGCGAAGACAGAAGAAGGGGAGTCGCGTGATGTCTGAGGTGACGGCCGCGAGCGGCACCGTCCACTGGATCGGCGCGGGCCTGTCCACCGGCAGCGGTCTCGCCGCGACCTGCGACGCCGCCGACCGCGTACTCCTGTGGCACCGCACCGAAGAGCGCGCCGCGCGCAGCCTGGAGGCGCTGGGCCTGACCGGGCGGGCCGAGCCCCGCGCGTACACCCTGGAGGCGCTCGCCGCCGAGCTCGCCCCCGGAGACGTCGTCGTCTCCATGCTGCCCGCACCCGAACACGCCCCGCTGCTCGGCGTCTGCGTCGAGCGCGGCGCCCACTTCGCCTGCTCCAGCTATGTGTCGGACGCGGTCCTCGACCAGGTGCCCGCGGCCGAGGCGGCGGGAGTGGTCGTACTGACCGAGTGCGGGCTCGACCCGGGCATCGACCACCTCTTCGCGCACAGTCTGATCGCCCGGGCCGAGGCCGAGATCGGCGCCGAGTCGGCCGCCTCGTACCGCCTCACCTCGTACTGCGGCGGCATCCCCGCCGTGCCCAACGACTTCAAGTACCGCTTCAGCTGGGCACCCGCGGGCGTGCTCAACGCTCTCCGCTCGCCCGCCCGTTATGTCGAGGACGGCACCGAGACCACCGCCGACCGCCCCTGGGAGGCCACCCGCCCCCACCTGATCGACGGCGAGGCCTTCGAGGTCTACCCCAACCGCGACAGCGTGCCCTTCGTCGAGCAGTACGGACTTCCCGGCACCTGGAAGCCGGAGACCTTCGTGCGCGGCACCCTGCGCCTCGACGGCTGGCTGCGGGCCTGGGACGCGGTCTTCGAGGAGCTGAAGGCGGGCGACGACCGGCGGATCACCGCCCTCGCCCAGGAACTGGCGAAGACCTATCCGACCACCGACGCGGACCGTGACCGGGTCGTCCTCGCCGTCTCCCTCGACGTCCGCGGCGGCTCCGGCGCGGCCTGGTCGGGGCGCTACCTCCTCGACCTCGTAGGCACCGCCGAGGAGAGCGCCATGGCCCGCTGTGTCTCCCGCACGCTCGCCCTCGGAGTCCGCCACATCCTGGACGGTTCGCTTCCGTCAGGCCTCGGCCGCGCCGCGGAGACGGCGCGGCGGTCCGAGCAATGGCTGGCCGAACTCGCCCGGGAGGGAGTGCCCTTCACCCTGCGCGCGGGGTAGCCGGGCTCAGTCGAGCACCGCCTCGTGCACGAGCCGCTTGAGCTCGGGATAGATCGAGTGGGACGAGGTCGGGCGGACCTGGGTGTAGAACTGCACGGTCAGGTCGTGGCGCGGGTCGACCCAGAAGGTCGTACTGGCGACCCCGCTCCAGCCGAACGCGCCCTCGCTGGACGGCGACCGGGTGATCTCGGGGTCCACCACGACGGAGACCCCGAGCCCGAAGCCGAGCCCCGCGTTGCCGGGTTCCCGGTGCAGCGCGCTGCCGAAGGTGCGGCGGTCGGCCCCGCCAGGGAGGTGGTTGGCGGCCATCGTGTCCACGGTCTCCGGCTTCAGCAGCCGGGCCCCGTCGAGTTCGCCGCGACGGCGGAGCATCTCCATGAAGCGGTGGTAGTCGTACGCGGAGGCCACCATGCCGCCGCTGCCGGAGAGGAAGCGCGGGCGGCCGTGCAGAGGGAGCCCGGCGATCGGGGTGATGCGGCCCTCGGCGTCCTCCCCGTAGAGCTCGGCGAGCCGCCCGGCCTGCTCGTCGGTGACGCAGAACCCGGCGTCCGCCATGCCCAGCGGCCCGAAGATCCGCTCGGCGAGGAACTCGTCGAGGTCCTGCCCCGACACCACTTCGATCAGGCGGCCGAGCACATTGGTGGAGACCGAGTAGTTCCACTCGGTGCCCGGCTCGAACTGCAGGGGCAGCCCGGCGTACACGTCGCAGGTGCCGGCCAGGTCCGAGCCCGGCGCCACCGACGACTCCAGACCGGCGTCGCGGTAGAGCGCGTCGACGGGGTGGGAGTGGTAGAAGCCGAAGGTCAGACCCGAGGTGTGGGTCAACAGGTGCCGGATCAGGAGGGGTTGCTCGGCCGGGCGGGTCTTCATGCCGGCGCCGGACCCGCTGACGTACACCCGGGGATCGGCGAAGGCCGGAAGGAAACGGGCGACGGGGTCGTCGAGCCGGAGGCGTCCCTCCTCCAGGAGCATCAGCGCGGCGACCGAGGTGACCGGCTTCGTCATCGAGTAGATCCGCCACAAGGTGTCGGGCTCGACGGGGAGTCGGGCCTCGAGGTCGCGGTGGCCGTACGTGGTGAGGTGCGCGACCCGGCCGTGCCGGGACACGGACACGAGGTAACCGGGCAGCCGGAGGTCGTCGACCAGATGGGAGAAGTGCTGGTCCAGGCGGGCCAGCGCCTTCGGATCAAGGCCGGCCTCGCTCGGCCCGACCTCTTGTCGAAGATGTCCCATGGTTCTCCTCCGGACTGCGGCTCTCGGGCTCGCTCGCCCTCATCGTCTCGCTCGTCCTCATCGTCTCGTACGGACTTCGCAAGCGGCGTCGGTGGGTGGGTGACCGGCGGGTCGCCGCTCGGCGACCGGTGCGTCGCCGCGGCCCGGGAGCCGCAGCGCCGACAGCGCGCCGACCGCCGTGAGGGCCGCGAGGACGGACAGCGCGGGGCCCATGTCGACACCGGCCAGGCCGACCAGCGTGGTCGCGACGGCCACCCCCACCGTCGGTCCGATGTTCATCGCGGTCTGCTGGAGCCCGCCCGCCACCCCGGCCGACCCGGCGGACGCGGACCGCACGACGACGGCCGTCGCGCTCACCATCACCGCGACGAACCCCGCGCCCAGGAGCAGGAATCCGGCGCCGATCGCCAGGTCCGTCGAGGCGCGGTCGAGCCGGGACAGCAGCAGGACGCCGAGGAGGATCAGCAGCATCGCGGTGCCGGTCGTGCGGCGCGGGCCGTAGCGGCGCAGCAGTACGGCCGAGACCGGCGCGCCCAGCACCATCATCACGGCCAGCGGGAGCGCGCGCAGACTGCTCTGAAGCGGGTCGAGGCCGAGCACGTCCTGTAGGTAGTAGGTGCTGACGAAGAGCGTGCCGAACAGCGCCGCCGAGGCGCACACGAGGGTGCCGAGCGCCGCGCCGACCGTGGGGGAGCCGAGCAGGCCGGGCGGCACCAGCGGGCTCGCCGCGCGCCGTTCGTGCCGTACGAACGCGGCCGCCGCGGCCGTCGCCACGAGCGGCCCGAGCACGGTCGCCGTGGGCCGGCCCGTCTGCGGCAGCACGACGAGCGTGTGCACGAGGGCGACCAGGGCCACCGCGAGCAGCGCCGCGCCGGGCACGTCGAGTCCGGCCGCCGAGCCTGTGCCCCGGGGCGCGTCCCGGACGGTCAGGGCCAGGGCGGCCATGACGAGCGCGGGTACGACGTTCAGGAAGAAGACGGCCCGCCAGCCCAGCTGGGTGACCAGCGCCCCGCCGAGGAGGGGACCCGCGGCGGCCGCGAGACCGATGGCACTGGTGCGCAGCGCGATGGGCATGCCGAGCCGGTCGGGCGGGTAGGCCGCGCGCAGCATCCCGAGCGTGGCGGGCTGCGACAGTGCGCCGAAGACCCCCTGGGCGAACCGCAGTCCGATCACCCAGCCGATGCCGGGCGCCAGGCCGATCCCCGCCGACGCCGCCCCGAACCCCACCATCCCCACGGCGAAGACCAGTTGGTGGCCGTACCGGTCCCCGAGGCGCCCCGCGAACACCAACAGGCCGGCCACGGCGATGAGATAGCCGGTACTGGTCCACTGCACCTGCGCGAACGACGCGTCCAGGTCGCGCCGCAGCGTGGGCTGAGCGACCGTGAGGACGGTTCCGTCCAGTGCGACGATCACGGCCCCGACGACGCTGTTGGTCAGCGTGAGACGGCGCCGCGCCGAGGGGTTCACCGCTCCTCCGGCCCGAGGTGCGCGTCCAGCGCGGCATCCAACAGGGGTTCGAAGTCGGCGGCTCCCGTGGCGAGTTGGAGACTGCCCCAGCCCCACAGCTGGGCGATCCCGTGCAGATTCGCCCACAGGGCGCTCGCGACGAGTGTGGCGTCGGCCGCGGGGCGCGCCCGGCCGACCAGGTCCACCAGGACGCCGAACAGCGGCAGGCTGGTCTCCCGGAGTCCCAGGCGCCCACTCTCCAGAAGATCATGACGGAACATCAGCTCATACATTCCGGGCTGAGTGAAGGCGAAGTCGAGGTAGACCCTCCCCAGCGTCGCCAACTGGGCGCGGGGACTCGTCCCTTCGTCGCCCAGCGCCTCCGTCGCCCGGGCCCCCAGGTCGGCGAAGCCCCGGCGCGCGATGGCGGAGAGCAGTTCCAGATGGGTCGGGAAGTAGCGGCGCGGGGCACCGTGGGAGACGCCCGCGCGACGGGCGATCTCCCGCAGGGTCAGAACCTGCGCGCCCTGCGTGGTCACCAGGTCCACGCCCACCTCGATCAACCGGGCCCGCAGCCCCGTCTCCGCTTCACTCATGGACAGTGTCTACCAGTTCTCGTAGACACTGTCTACCTAGTGGTAGACAGTGTCTACGAGGCGGGAATGGCCATGCGCCCACCGGGGTTGAGCGATACATGACTCAGGACGCGACGCAGGACACACTGCTCAAGCTGCTCTCCGAGTACGACGGCGGGGTGCTGGTCACCCTCAAGAAGGACGGCCGGCCCCAGCTGTCCAACGTGAACCACGCCTACGATCCCGCCGAGCGAATCGTCCGGGTCTCGATCACGGACGATCGCGCCAAGACCCGCAATCTGCGCCGGGACCCGCGGGCCTCCTACCACGTGACGGCCGAGGACCGTTGGGCGTACACGGTCGCCGAGGGCACCGCCGAGCTCACCCCCGTCGCCCGGGACCCCCACGACGAGACCGTCGAGGAGTTGGTGCGGCTCTACCGGGCCGTCCGGGGCGAGCACCCCGACTGGGACGACTACCGGGCCGCGATGGTCAGCGACGGCCGACTCGTCCTACGGCTCCACGTGGAGCGCGCGTACGGCATCCCCCGCGGACGCTGAGCCCGCTCCCTCGTCGCTGCGGGCCTCGATCGCGCGGAGCACGGCCACCATGTCGGACCCGCCGTGGCCCTGAGCCACGGTCTCGCCGAAAAGGGCGTGGCAGACGTCGAGCAGGGGTGAGGCCAGCCCCGCTCGGCGGGCGGCCCCGGCGATCAGCTCGTTGTTCATCAGGACGTCACGGGCCGCGGCCTGCACGGCGAAGTCGCGGTCCCGCAGCTTCGGGGCCTTCATCCGGGAGACGCCGCTGGCCATCGGACCGGCGTCCAGCACCTCCAGGAAGAGCTTGCGGTCCAGGCCCTGCCGTTCGGCGAAGTGGAACGCCTCGCTGAGGCCGGTCACCAGGGTGATCAGGAACAGGTTCACGGACAACTTCATCAACAGGGCGTTGGGCACCGGCCCGCAGTCGAAGCTCTCGTGACACATCGGGCCGAGCAGCGGTCGTACCTCCTCGACGGCCGCGGGATCCCCGGCGAGCATCGCCACCAGCCGCCCGGCCTCCGCCGGGACCCGCGACCCGGAGACCGGGGCCTCGACGTACCGACCGCCCGCCGCGCGTACCTCGGCCTCCAGGCCGCGTGAGTACTCGGGGGACGTCGTGCCCATGGGGACGACGGTGCGGCCCTCGACGCGCGTGGCGAAGTCCGCGGTTCCGCGGCCCAGGACGGAGTCCGTCACGGAGCCGTTCGCCGGCATCAGGAAGACGACACGGGAGCGCGCGAAGACCTCGACCGGGTCCGCGGCCACCTCCGCTCCCGCGGCGCGCAACGGCTCGGTCCTCGCGGCGGTGCGGTTCCAGACGACCAGCGGGGTGCCCGCCCTGGCGAGGTTGAGCGCCATGGGCTGTCCCATGACACCGAGGCCGATGAACCCCACGGAGCCGATGAATCCCACGGACACGACACACCACCGTCTCTGCCGGCACCCCTGTCGGGCCGCCGTCGCCGCCTATGACCGCTGTCATGATAGCCAGCCCTATGACAGCGGTCATAGTGGGTAGTGTGCCTACGTCAGTCCTGGTGGGAGGTCGATGATGACGGTTTCCGAGCGGGGGCCGCGCGAGCGGATGGTGTTCAGCGCGGCACAGCTCATCCGGCGCGACGGGGTCACCGCGACGGGCATGCGCGAGGTCGCCGCGCATGCGCGGGCGCCGCGCGGATCGCTCCAGCACTACTTCCCGGGCGGCAAGGAGCAGTTGGTCAACGAGGCCGTGGACTGGGCGGGCGGCTACGCGGGCAAGCGCGTCGCCCGCTTCCTCGCGGCGCTGAACGAACCGACGCCGAGCGGTCTGTTCGCGGCGATGGTGCGGCAGTGGACCGACGAGTTCCAGGAGGCCGGATTCGCCTCCGGCTGCCCCGTCGCGGCAGCGACCGTGGACTGCGCGGAGTCCACCGAGTCCACCAGGACCGCTGCCGCCGCCGCGTTCGCCCGCTGGAACGGCCCGGTGGCCGAGGCCCTGACGGACATGGGTGTACCGGCCGAACGGGCCGAACCGCTGGCCACGCTCATGATCAGTGCCCTGGAGGGGGCACTCCTGATCGCCAGAGCCGAACGGGACGTACGGGCCCTGACCGCGGTGACCCACGAACTCGGTCCCCTGCTGGACGGGGCTCGAACGGTGAGCCGAGGGTCGATGGGGTCTCCGCGCACACCGGCCGCCCCTGAACCCGGCCGGGGTGCGCGGAGTGGCTCTGTGTGACCGCGCTGTTTCTTTCCGCTTGTTCCGCCGCCGATGTTCTTGCCGAAAACGTCGGCTGTCAACTCCGCCCCGACCGCACCGGCCCGAGAACGGCCACGTCCCCGGCAGTCTGAGGCTGCCGGGGACGCGGGTGACCGGGGTGCGGAGCGCGCGGTCGGGGGTTCAGGCGGTCACGGTCTCGCGCTTCGCGGCGTCTTGGGGCACCCGCTCGCCCAGCTCCTCCGTCGGCACCGTGTGCGTCTCGCGGGCGGTCAGCGCGGCGATCACCGGCGGGACGCACAGCGCCGCGGTGAACAGCGCCACGGACGACCAGTCGTCGCCGCCCGGGCCCGCGATCTGCGCGGCGAAGGTGACCGCGAACCCGGCGACGGCGAAGCCGATCTGCGTGCCGATCGCCATACCGGAGAGCCGGACGCGGGTGGAGAACATCTCGCCGTAGAAGGACGGCCAGACACCGTTGGCCGCGCTGTACACGACACCGAAGGCGAGGATGCCGAAGAGGAGGACGAGGGGGTACGAGCCGGTGGATATGGCCCACAGGTAGGCGAACATCAGCACGGCGCTGCCCGCGGCGCCGATCAGATAGACCGGACGGCGGCCGATACGGTCGGAGAGCGTGGCCCAGGCGGGGATCGCACCGAGGGCGACGACGTTGGCGAGCGCGCCCACCCACAGCATCTGCGTGCGCGACAGCCCGACCGAGTCGCTCGTGCCGTACGCCAGCGCCCACACCGTGAAGATCGTGCTGACCGAGGCGATCAGAGCGCCCGCGACGACCCGCAGGACGTCCGCCCAGTGCTCACGCAGGAGCACGAGGAGCGGCAGTTCGGGAACGCCCTCGCTCGCGGCCTGCTGGGTGAAGGCGGGCGTCTCCTGGAGGGTGCGGCGGATGACATAGCCGACCACGGCGACCGCGACGCTCGCCCAGAACGGCACACGCCAGCCCCAGGAGAGCAGTTGGTCCTCGGGCAGCGCGGCGACCGGCAGGAACACCAGGGTCGCCAGGAGCTGGCCGCCCTGGGTGCCGCTGAGGGTGAAGCTGGTGAAGAAGCCCCGGCGGTGGGGCGGCGCGTGTTCCAACGTCATGGAGTTGGCGCTCGCCTGCTCACCGGCCGCGGAGATGCCCTGGAGGACGCGGCAGAGCACCAGCAGGACCGGGGCGAGGCCGCCGACCTGGGCGCGGGTGGGCAGACAGCCGATGAGGAACGTCGACAGGCCCATCAGGATCAGCGTGAAGACCATGATCTTCTTGCGGCCGACCCGGTCGCCGAAGTGGCCGAGGAAGAGCGCGCCGACCGGGCGGGCCGCGTACGCGACACCGAACGTGGCCAGCGAGAGGAGGGTCGCGGTGGCGGGGTCCGACTCGTCGAAGAAGACCTTCGGGAAGATCAGGGCGGCGGCGCTGCCGTAGATGAAGAAGTCGTAGTACTCCAGGGCGCTGCCGATCCAGGCGGCCATGGCGGCCTTCCGGGGCTGGCCGGGTGGCGCGTCGAGCGGGACGGCGGGGACAGACACGGCGTGCTCCTTCGAGGGAACTCCGGGGACGGGAGTGGCGGAGGGGAGAGGTGCCGGGGCCCTGGGGGTGTACGGGTCGGCCGTGCCGGATGCGACGAGTCTGCTTGAGGGTAGGGAGTCTGCTCAACGTCGCGCGTCCGGCTAATTAACCCACTGGATAGTTAGTAGCTGATGGCTACGGATGTTGCGCCCACGTTTCCCGGGTGTCAAGAGGTCGTACTGAAGGATCTTTCCCGGCCGTGCCCCGCCCCGGCCCCGGAGCGGGGCGGGGCACGGGGTGCCGCTGCTCCGGTTCTCAGTCCTGGGTGCGGTCCGCCGTCAGATAGGCGATGACCATGTCGCCGAGCATGGTCCGGTAGTGCTCCCGCTGGTCAGGGGCGACCAGGTCACGGCCGAAGAGGGCGCCGAAGGTATGCCGGTTGGAGACCCGGAAGAAGCAGAACGAGCTGATCATCGCGTGCAGGTCCACGGCGTCGACGTCGGCCGTGAACAGCCCCGACCTCCGGCCGGTCTCCAGGATCCGGCGGATCACCTCCAGCGCGGGCGAACCGATCTTCCCGAGCTCCTCGGACGCGGCTATGTGCTCGGCCTCGTGGATGTTCTCGATGCTGACCAGCCGGATGAAGTCCGGGTGCGCCTCATGGTGGTCGAAGGTCAGCTCGGCGAGCCTGCGGATGGCCGCGACCGGGTCCAAGTGCTCGACGTCCAGCTCCTGTTCGGCCATCCGGATCACCGAATACGCACGCTCAAGAACGGCCGTGAACAGCTGCTCCTTGCCGCCGAAGTAGTAATAGATCATCCGCTTGGTCGTGCGGGTGCGGGCGGCGATCTCGTCGACGCGGGCACCGGCGAAGCCGGCCCGCGAGAACTCCTGGGTCGCCACGTCGAGAATCTCGGCCTTGGTCCGGGCGGCGTCGCGGATGCGCCCGACGGGCCGTGGAGGTTCTTCGACGCTGGTCATCGGCTTCCTTCGGGCGAGGGGGTCAGTGCCCGCGATTGTAGAAGCAGGGTCTGCCGCCGTGGTCCCGAGTTCCGGGGCGGGCCTTCCCGCGAGCTCGGGATGCTGATATAGCTAACGTACTAGTTCGTACATTAGTGAGTCGCTCAGGAGGTCCGCCGTGACCATGGACACGTATCTCGTCGGCCTCATCGGTTCCGGCATCGGCCCCTCGCTCAGTCCCGCGCTGCACGAGCGGGAGGCCGACCGGCAGGGACTTCGCTATCTGTACCGGCTGATCGACATCGACGTGCTCGGCGTCGGGCCGGAGGCGGTGGGCGATCTCGTACGTGCCGCACGGGACCTCGGCTTCGACGGCCTGAACATCACGCATCCCTGCAAGCAGCTGGTCATCGACCACCTCGACGAGCTCGCTCCGCAGGCGGCGGCCCTCGGCGCGGTCAACACCGTCGTCTTCGAGGGGGGCCGCGCGGTCGGGCACAACACCGATGTCACCGGGTTCGCGGCGTCCTTCGCGCGCGGGCTGCCCGATGTCCCGCTGGAGCGGGTCGTGCAGCTGGGTGCGGGCGGGGCGGGGGCGGCGGTCGCCCACGCCGTGCTGACGCTGGGCGCGGGGCACGTCACCGTCGTGGACGCGATGCCGGACCGGGCGGCGGATCTTGCCGCCGGGCTGAACCGGCACTTCGGTGCGGGGCGGGCGGCGGCCGCGATGCCGGATGCGCTCGGGGGGCTGCTCGGCCCGGCCGACGGGGTGGTGCACGCGACGCCCACCGGGATGGCGGCCCATCCCGGGCTCCCGTTCCCTGCCGAGCTGCTGCATCCCGGGCTGTGGGTCGCCGAGGTGGTGTACCGGCCGCTGGAGACCGAGTTGCTGCGCACGGCGCGGGCGGTGGGGTGCGCGACGCTGGATGGCGGGGGCATGGCCGTGTTCCAGGCGGCGGACGCGTTTCGGCTGTTCACGGGTCGGGAGCCGGACGCTGTTCGGATGCTGGCGGACATTTCTGAGCTGGCGGGTGTGCCAGGTGCGGGTGTTGGTGGCTGAGGGCGCCTGATGGGTGGGGTGGTTCCGGTTGTGTGGCGGCCGAGGGGCGGTGGGGGTTGATCGCGCAGTTCCCCGCGCCCCTTGCGGGGCGGGTGGTTCGGGTTGTCCCGCTGGAGCGGGGCGCGCCCACGCGGCGGAGCCGCACATGCCACAGCCCCGCGCCCCTTGCGGGGCCCCTGACCGACGACTCTCGCCGTGCCTCGATGTGGAGCGATAGCCAAGGAGTATCGACGTGCGTACGTCCATTGCCACTGTCTCGCTCAGTGGGTCCCTGACCGAGAAACTCACGGCCGCGGGGCGGGCGGGGTTCGACGGGGTGGAGATCTTCGAGAACGATCTGCTCGCGAGCCCCCTCACACCCGAGGAGATCCGGGCCCGCACCGCGGACCTCGGTCTGAGCATCGACCTGTACCAGCCGATGCGGGACATCGAAGCGGTGCCCGAGGAGGAGTTCGCCCGCAATCTGCGCCGCGCCCGGCACAAGTTCGAACTCATGCGCCGCCTCGGCACCGACACGGTCCTGGTCTGCTCCAGCGTCTCCCCGCTCGCCGTGGACGACGACGCGCTCGCGGCCGACCAGCTGCGCCGGCTCGCGGACCTCGCACAGGACTTCGGCATCCGCGTCGCCTACGAGGCGCTCGCGTGGGGCCGCCATGTGAGTACGTTCGACCACGCCTGGAGCATCGTCGAAGCCGCGGACCACCCCGCCCTCGGCACCTGCCTGGACAGCTTCCACATCCTCGCCCGCGGCGGCGACCCCAAGGGCATCGAGGACATCCCCGGCGAGAAGATCTTCTTCCTGCAACTCGCCGACGCCCCTCTGATGGCGATGGACGTCCTGCAATGGAGTCGCCACTACCGTTGCTTCCCGGGCCAGGGCGGCTTCGACATCGCGGGGTTCCTCGGACACGTCCTGCGGGCCGGATACCGCGGACCGCTCTCCCTCGAGGTCTTCAACGACGTCTTCCGGCAGGCCGAGGCCGGGCCGACCGCCGTGGACGCGCGCCGCTCCCTCCTCGTCCTCCAGGAAGCGACGGGACTCGCGGCCCCGCCCGCGCCCGTGGTGCCGACCGGTGTCGCCTTCGCCGAGCTCGTCACCCCCGATGTCGAACCCGTCACCGCGCTCCTCGGCGCCCTCGGCTTCACCCGCAGAGCCAGGCACCGCAGCAAGCCGGTCGACCTCTGGCAGCAGGGCGAGGCCCGTGTCCTCGTCAACACCGGTCCGGCCGCCCGGCGCGACGGCACCTCCCTCGCCGCCGTCGGCCTGGAGTCCCCGGACCCGGCCGCCGCGGCCCGGCGCGCCGAATCCCTCCTCGCCCCGGTTCTGCCCCGCCGCCGTGCCCCCGAGGACGCACCGTTGGACGCGGTGGCCGCCCCCGACGGCACCGAACTCTTCTTCTGCGTCACGGATCGCTCCGGGCATCCCGAACTCGCGAGCTGGACGGGCGACTTCGTGCCGGTCCCGCACGAACGACTCCCGCAGCACGTGGCCCGTATCGACCACCTGGCCCTCACCCAGCCCTGGCACCAGTTCGACGAGGCGGCCCTCTTCCACCGCAGTGTGCTCGGGCTGAGCGCACACGACAGCGTCGATGTCGCCGATCCGTACGGGCTGCACCGCAGCCGCGCGGTCACCAACGCCGACGGCAGCGTCCGTATCGCCCTCGGCGTCGGGCCGGCCCCCACCGACGAGGGCGCCCGCGCCCAGCACATCGCCCTCGCCTCGGACGACGTGGTCACCGCGGCCCGCCGCTTCCGCGAGGCCGGCGGCCGACTGCTGGCGATGCCCGCGAACTACTACGACGACCTCGCCGCACGGTATGAGTTCGCCGACGGCGAGCTGGCGGCGTACCGCGAACTCGGCATCCTCTACGACCGTGACGCCGAGGGCGAGTTCCGCCACTGCTACACCGAGACGGTCGGCCGTGTCTTCTTCGAACTCGTCCAGCGCGACGGCGGTTACCGGGGCTACGGAGCGCAGAACGCCCCCGTGCGGCTGGCCGCGCAGCACCTGCCGCGCCGACCGGGGCGGTGACGCTTCAGCCGTGTGCCGCCGCCGCTCGTCCGCGTCCCGGGCGGCGCATATTACCCGTCAGTTGACATTGAAACGTCCATGGCCACCGCTATCATCACACCACCCGCGGAACACCTCTGCGGAGCGACCGTCGGCCGATGACAGCGGCAGCACGGTATCGCCCCCAGTCTGCTGCCCAGGACGTGGAGCAATCGGCCTCCGGCTCCGAGGCCGGTTTCAGTGCTTCACGTTCTGAGAGGGAGCCCATGCCGGGAGACCGCTTCACCCCCGACTTCGACCCCGACTACGGGGACGCGCCCCTCTCCACCGCACGCAAGGACATCGCCAACGGGCGCTGGCAGGGCCTGCGGGATCTGCTGCGGGTGACCGGCCCCGCGTGGTCCGTGCGCGCCCACCGGATCCGGTTGCTCGCGCCCGCGTGCGCGGGCAACTCGGCGGTCGAGTCCTGGCTCGCCGCGGAGCCGCGCAGCGCCGACGCCCTGGTACTGCGGGCCGCGACCGAGGTGGCCAGGGCCTTCACCCTCGCCACCGCCGCGGGCGGGCGCGTACCCGTCGAACAGCGGCGCGTCGACCGGGCGGTACTGGCTTGTCTCCAGGGCACCGAGGCCTACCCCGAGGACCCCACACCCTGGATCTGCCTCATCTCCGTCGCCCGGCTCTATGCCGCCGGGGTGCGCCGCCAGGAACTCGGCCGCTGGTGGGACGAGTTGCACGCCCGCGACCCCTACACGATCGAGGGCCACCTCCATGTGCTGCGCTACTACTCGGCGCGCTGGCACGGCACCCACGGCCTGATGTACGACTTCGCCCGCGACGCGGCGGCCGTCGCCCCGCCGGGCTGCGCGCTGCCGGTCCTGGTGCAGTTCGCGCGTGTGGAGGAGTACCGCTTTCTCCAGGAGGAGGCGAACGGGCGGCCGGACGCGCCCGTCGACCTCGACGGGCACTGGAACCACGAAGGAGCCGTCGACGACGTACGGCACACCTGGCAGCGCTGGATATCCGCGCGCCCGGACGGCCAGCCCGCGCCGGAGGAGGTGCGCGGCCTCAACTACCTGGCGCACGCCGCCAGCTACGCGGGCCTGTCGGACCTCGCGGCCCCGCTCTTCCGGACCCTGGGGGTGCGCGCCAGCCGGATGCCCTGGTGCCGCACCGGCGACCCGGAGGCGGAGTTCGTGAAGTGGCGCAGGCGCGCGACGCGCGGCGCCTGAGCCACCTCACGTGTCCAGGCCGTCGAGGTGGCACGGCCGGGGCCGGTGAGGAACTACAGGTCGAACTCGTGCGGCGGCAGGTCGAGCGTGAAGCACGCCTCGCGCACGACGGCCTGCTCGGTCTTGTCGAAGTCGCCGTCGGCGCCGCCGATGACGATGCCGATCTGGATGACGGCGCGCGCCTCGGCCGGCTTCTTCTTCGCCTTGGCGATCTCCTGGAGGACGCTGACCTTGCCGAAGGCGAAGTCGGCGGTCAGCTTGTTCAGGTTGTCGTCGAAGCGGCGGCGCAGGTCGTCGGCGTCGAAGTTCTGCAACACCTCGTTGGTGGCGATGAGTTGCGCGACACGCTGGCGCTCGGAAGGATCGACCGTCCCGTCCGCCGCGGCGACGAGCGCGCACATCGCCATGCTCGCGTCGCGGAAGGCACCGCTCTTCAGATCGTTCTTCTTCGCCACGAGCTGGGTCTGCATCGTCGACGCGGACTCCTTGATGCGGTCCCACAGGGCCATGAGAGCTCCATACGTTGAGAGAGGCCCGGCCCGCCCCTGAGGGCGGACCGTGACCTCTTCGATTTCTACAGCAATGTAGAAACTAGCGAACCGCCGCAGAAGTTCCGGTGGCGTTCCACTCGGCGATCACAGGATGCCCGTGCTCGGTGGACAGCCGGCTGACGGTGCCCGTCGCGAGTTGGAACAGCCGCCCGTCCGCGGGGGACAGCCCGAGCCGACGGGCCGTCAGCACACGCAGGAAGTGGGCGTGTGCCACGAGGATCACGTCGCCGTCGGCGAGCGCCGGTTTGACGCGGGACAGCACGCGGTCGGCGCGCTCTCCCACCTCCGCCGGTGACTCGCCGGGATGGCCGTCGGGGCCGGACGGCACGCCGTCGTTCCACAGGAACCAGTCGGGCCTGGTGCGGTGTATCTCGACGGTCGTGATGCCTTCGTACGCGCCGTAGTCCCACTCGTGCAGATCGGGATCGGCCACAGCCCCGTACACGCCCGCGAGTTCCGCCGTGCGTATCGCCCGGCCGAGCGGGCTGGTCAGGGCCAGGGCGAAGGTCCGGCCGGCGAGCAGCGGGGCGAGGGACTTGGCCTGTTCCTCGCCGTGCTGGGTGAGCGGCAGATCGGTCCAGCTGGTGTGCTGGCCCGACACGCTCCACTCGGTCTCACCGTGACGGACCAGCAGGAGGTCGCCCATGGCCGTTACTTCGCCGACTCGACGGCGTGGCCGCCGAACTGGTTGCGCAGTGCCGCGATCATCTTCATCTGCGGGGAGTCGTCCTGGCGGGAGGCGAACCGGGCGAAGAGGGAGGCGGTGATGGCGGGCAGCGGGACGGCGTTGTCGATGGCCGCCTCGACGGTCCAGCGGCCCTCGCCGGAGTCGTCCGCGTAGCCGCGCAGCTTCTCCAGGTGCTCGTCGTCGTCGAGCGCGTTGACGGCGAGGTCGAGCAGCCAGGAGCGGATGACGGTGCCTTCCTGCCAGGAGCGGAAGACCTCACGCACGTCGGTGACGGAGTGGACCTTCTCCAGGAGCTCCCAGCCCTCGGCGTAGGCCTGCATCATGGCGTACTCGATGCCGTTGTGGACCATCTTGGAGAAGTGGCCCGCGCCGACCTTGCCGGCGTGTACGAATCCGGCGTCGCCCTCGGGCTTGAGGGCGTCGAAGACCGGCTGCACCTTGGCGATGTTCTCGGCGTCGCCGCCGACCATCAGCGCGTAGCCGTTCTTGAGGCCCCAGACGCCGCCGGAGACGCCCGCGTCGACGAAGCCGATGCCCTTGGCGGCCAGTTCCTCCGCGTGCTTCTCGTCGTCCGTCCAGCGGGAGTTGCCGCCGTCGACGACGGTGTCACCGGGCTCCAGGAGCTCGCCGAGCTGGTCGATGGTGGACTGCGTGGCGGCGCCGGCGGGGACCATCACCCACACCACGCGCGGGCCTTCGAGCGCGCTCACGAGTTCGGTGAGGCTGCTGACGTCCGAGACCTCGGGGTTGCGGTCGTAGCCGACGACCGTGTGGCCCGCGCGGCGGATCCGCTCGCGCATGTTGCCGCCCATCTTGCCGAGGCCGATGAGTCCGAGCTGCATGACAGTCACTTCTTTCGGAGGGTGCGGTACGCGGCCACGAGGGCGGCGGTGGAGGGGTCGAGGCCGGGCACGTCGGAGCCTTCGGTGAGCGCGGGTTCGACGCGCTTGGCGAGGACCTTGCCGAGCTCGACGCCCCACTGGTCGAAGGAGTCGATGTTCCAGATCGCGCCCTGGACGAACACCTTGTGCTCGTAGAGGGCGATGAGCTGGCCGAGGACCGACGGCGTCAGCTCGCTCGCGAGGATCGTTGTCGTCGGGTGGTTGCCCTTGAACGTCTTGTGCGGGACCAGTTCCTCGGGCACGCCCTCGGCGCGCACCTCGTCGGGCGTCTTGCCGAAGGCGAGGGCCTGGGTCTGCGCGAAGAAGTTCGCCATCAACAGGTCGTGCTGGGCGGCGAGTTCGGGCTCAAGCTCGTCCACCGGGTTGGCGAAGCCGATGAAGTCGGCCGGGATCAGCTTCGTGCCCTGGTGGATGAGCTGGTAGTAGGCGTGCTGCCCGTTGGTGCCGGGCGTGCCCCACACCACCGGACCGGTCTGCCACTCCACCGGGTTGCCGTCGCGGTCCACCGACTTGCCGTTGGACTCCATGTCCAACTGCTGCAGGTAGGCGGTGAACTTGGACAGGTAGTGCGAGTACGGCAGTACGGCGTGCGACTGGGCGTCGAAGAAATTGCCGTACCAGACACCCAACAGGCCAAGCAGCAAAGGCGCGTTGGCCTCGGCGGGAGCCGTACGGAAGTGTTCGTCGACGATCCTGAACCCGTCGAGCAGCTCCCGGAACCGGTCCGGGCCGATCGCGATCATCAGCGACAGGCCGATCGCCGAGTCGAAGGAGTAGCGTCCGCCGACCCAGTCCCAGAACCCGAACATGTTGGCCGTGTCGATACCGAAGTCCGACACCTTCCCGGCGTTCGTCGACAGCGCCACGAAGTGCTTGGCGACGGCCTTCTCGTCGCCTTCGAGCGCGGCGAGCAGCCAGGTCCGCGCCGAGGTCGCGTTGGTGATCGTCTCGATCGTGGTGAACGTCTTCGAGGCGATGATGAACAGCGTCTCGGCCGGGTCGAGGTCGCGGACGGCCTCGTGCAGATCGGCGCCGTCCACGTTCGACACGAACCGCACGGTCAGCGAGCGGTCGGTGAAGGCCCGCAGCGCCTCGTACGCCATCGCCGGACCGAGGTCGGAGCCGCCGATACCGATGTTGACGACGTTCTTGATGCGCTTGCCGGTGTGACCGGTCCACTCGCCGGCACGGACCCGCTCGGCGAAGTCGGCCATCTTGTCGAGCACGGCGTGCACGCCAGGGACGACGTTCTCGCCGTCGACCTCGATCACGGCGTTCCGCGGGGCCCGCAGCGCGGTGTGCAGCACCGCCCGGTCCTCGGTGACGTTGATCCTCTCGCCGCGGAACATCGCGTCCCGCAGCCCGAACACGTCGGTGGCGGTGGCCAGTTCCTGGAGGAGGGCGAGGGTCTCGTCCGTGATCAGGTGCTTGGAGTAGTCGATCCGCAGATCGCCGACCCGCACGACATAGCGCTCCGCGCGGGCGGGATCGGTGGCGAACAGCTCACGCAGCCGCGGGTGGAGCAGACCGTCCGCGCGGTGGTCCTCCAGGGCCACCCACTCCGGACGCCGCGTGAGCTTGGGGGAGTCAGACATGACGGGGGGTCTCCTTGGTGCCGCTCTCGCCCCGCAGGGCGACTGCGTACATCTCGTCCGCGTCGAGGCGGCGCAGTTCCTCGGCGATCAGCTCGGAAGTACTGCGCACCTTCAGCGCGAGGGTGCGGGAGGGCTGCCCGGGCAGTGACAGCGTGGCCAGCGGCCCCTCGGGCCGGTCGATCACGATCTCGCCGTTCTCCGTGCCGAGCCGCACCGCGGTCACCACCGGACCGGCGGTGACGACCCGTTCGACCGGCACGTCGAGCCGGGCGCCCAGCCAGCGGGCGAGCAGCTCGGCGCTCGGGTTGTCGGCCTCGCTCTCGACGGCGGCCGAGATCACCTTCGTACGGGCCTGGTCGAGCGCGGCGGCCAGCATCGAGCGCCAGGGCGTCAGACGGGTCCATGCCAGGTCGGTGTCGCCCGGCGCGTACGAGTTGACGCGGGCCTCCAGGGCCGTGAGCGGCGACTCGACGGCGTACATGTCGGTGATCCTGCGCTGCGCGAGGGCGCCCAGCGGGTCCTTGGCGGGTACGTCGGGGGCGTTCACCGGCCACCAGACGACGACGGGCGCGTCCGGCAGCAGCAGCGGCAGGACCACGGAGTCGGCGTGGTCGGACACCTCTCCGTAGGTCCGCAGCACGACGGTCTCACCGGCGCCTGAGTCGGCGCCCACCCGGACCTCGGCGTCGAGGCGCGAGTTGGTGCGGTCGCGCGGGGTGCGGGCGTGCCGCTTGATGACGACCAGGGTGCGCGAGGGGTGCTCGCGCGAGGCCTCCTCGGCGGCCTTGATCGAGTCGTACGCGTTCTCTTCGTCGGTGACGATGACCATCGTCAGGACCATGCCCACGGCGGGGGTGCCGATGGTGCGGCGCCCCTGCACGAGCGCCTTGTTGATCTTGCTTGCCGTGGTGTCGGTCAGGTCGATCTTCATGGCCTGCGCCAGCTCCGTCCGTCTCGTGCGAGCATCTCGTCGGCTTCCTTCGGACCCCAGCTGCCCGAGGGGTACTGCGCGGGCCTGCCATGGGTCTCCCAGTGGTCCTCGATCGGGTCGAGGACCTTCCAGGACTCTTCCACCTCCTGGTGACGGGGGAAGAGATTGGCGTCGCCGAGCAGGACATCCAGGATCAGCCGTTCGTACGCCTCCGGGCTGGACTCGGTGAACGACTCGCCGTAGGCGAAGTCCATCGTGACGTCCCGGATCTCCATCGACGTACCCGGGACCTTCGATCCGAAGCGCACCGTCATACCCTCGTCGGGCTGGACGCGGATGACGATCGCGTTCTGGCCGAGCTCCTCGGTGGCGGTCGAGTCGAACGGGGAGTGCGGGGCGCGCTGGAAGACCACCGCGATCTCCGTCACCCGCCGGCCGAGGCGCTTGCCGGTGCGCAGATAGAAGGGGACGCCCGCCCAGCGGCGGTTGTCGACCTCCAGCTTGACGGCCGCGTAGGTGTCGGTCGTCGACTTGGGGTCGATGCCCTCCTCCTGCAGATAGCCGCGCACCTTCTCGCCGCCCTGCCAGGCCGCCGCGTACTGGCCGCGCACGGTGTGCTCGCCCAGGTTCTCCGGCAGCTTCACCGACTTGAGGACCTTGAGCTTCTCGGTCAGCAGCGACTCGGCGTCGAAGGCGATCGGCTCCTCCATGGCGGTCAGCGCCATCAGCTGGAGC
Organism: Streptomyces sp. NPDC007896; assembly: GCF_042959425.1. Lineage (NCBI taxonomy): Bacteria > Bacillati > Actinomycetota > Actinomycetes > Kitasatosporales > Streptomycetaceae > Streptomyces > Streptomyces sp. NPDC007896. The sequence goes on from NZ_JBIBKX010000007.1 coordinate 448,297, forward strand.
AGGTGGTTCTGGATCACGTCACGGGCCGAACCGATGCCGTCGTAGTAGCCGGCCCGGCCGCCGATGCCGATGTCCTCCGCCATGGTGATCTGCACGTGGTCGACGTACGACCGGTTCCAGATCGGCTCGTACATCTGGTTGGCGAAGCGGAGCGCCAGGATGTTCTGGACGGTCTCCTTGCCGAGGTAGTGGTCGATGCGGAAGACCTGCTCCGGGTCGAACACGTCGTGCACGAGCGCGTTCAGCTCGCGCGCGCTCTCCAGGTCGTGGCCGAACGGCTTCTCGATGACCGCACGCCGCCAGGAACCCTCCGGCGGGCTCGCGAGCCCGTGCTTCTTGAGCTGCTGGACGACCTTCGGGAAGAACTTCGGGGGTACGGAGAGGTAGAACGCGTAGTTGCCGCTGGTGCCCCGGGCCGCGTCCAGCTCCTCGATGGCGGAGCGCAGCTGCTTGAACGCCGTGTCGTCGTCGAAGGTGCCCGGGATGAACCGCATGCCCTCGGCGAGCTGCTGCCAGACCTCCTCCCGGAACGGGGTGCGCGCGTGTTCCTTCACCGAGTCGTGCACGATCTGCGCGAAGTCCTCGTCCTCCCAGTCGCGGCGGGCGAAGCCGACGAGCGAGAAGCCCGGCGGCAGCAGCCCGCGGTTGGCGAGGTCGTAGACGGCCGGCATCAGCTTCTTGCGGGACAGGTCGCCGGTGACACCGAAGATGACGAGGCCCGAGGGACCCGCGATACGGGGGAGGCGGCGGTCACGGGGGTCACGGAGCGGGTTCTCCCATTCCGCCACCGGAACGGGGCCGTTGCTCTTGGCCTCGGCCTTCACATCGACAGCCTTCACATCGACAGCCTTCACATCGACCGGCTTCACACCGTCCGGCTTCACACCCACCGGTTCCACGGTCGTTTCACCAGATCCCTCCGGCGCGGTGGCCGCATCCTGCGGGGTACCGTCGGGAAGCGCTTCATGCTCCGTCATTCCCCCTCAACTCCCTTGCTGCTCAGCGAGGTCGCGACCGCGTCGAGCAGATCACCCCAGGCCGCCTCGAACTTCGAGACACCCTCGTCCTCCAGCAGGCTGACCACCTCGTCGTAGGAGATCCCGAGCCCTTCCACGGCGGCCAGGTCGGCGCGCGCCTGGGCGTAGCCGCCGGTCACCGCGTCGCCGTGGATGTCACCGTGGTCGGCCGTGGCGTTGAGCGTCGCCTCCGGCATGGTGTTGACCGTGCCCGGCGCGACCAGCTCGTCGACGTACAGCGTGTCCTTGTACGAGGGGTCCTTGACGCCCGTCGAGGCCCACAGCGGGCGCTGCTTGTTGGCGCCGGCCGGAGCGAGCGCGGTCCAGCGGGCGGAGGCGAACACCTCTTCGTACGCCTCGTAGGCGAGCCGCGCGTTGGCGAGCGCCGCCCTGCCCTTGAGAGCCAGGGCCTCGTCGGTCCCGACCTTCGTCAGCCGCTTGTCGATCTCGCTGTCGACGCGGGAGACGAAGAAGGAGGCGACGGAGTGGATGGTGGCGAGGTCGATGCCCGCCGCCTTGGCCTTCTCCAGGCCCGCCAGATAGGCGTCCATGACCTCGCGGTAGCGCTCCAGCGAGAAGATCAGCGTGACGTTGACGCTGATACCGAGGCCGATGACCTCGGTGATCGCCGGGAGACCGGCCTTCGTCGCCGGGATCTTGATCATCACGTTCGGGCGGTCGACGAGCCAGGCGAGCTGCTTGGCCTCGGCGACGGTCGCCCTGGTGTGGTGGGCGAGACGCGGGTCGACCTCGATGGAGACCCGGCCGTCACGGCCGGCGGTGGCGTCGTACACCGGGCGCAGGATGTCGGCGGCGGCGCGGACGTCGGCCGTGGTCATCATCCGCACGGCCTCGTCGACCGTCACGCCGCGCTCGGCCAGGTCGGCGAGCTGCTCCTCGTACCCCTCACCGGAGCCGATGGCGGCCTGGAAGATGGAGGGGTTGGTGGTGACGCCCACCACGTGCCTGGTCTCGACGAGTTCGGCGAGGTTGCCGGAGGCGATGCGCTTGCGGGAGAGGTCGTCCAGCCAGATGGAGACGCCTTCGTCGGAGAGGCGCTTCAGGGTTACCGCGGTCGCGGTTGCTTCGGTCACAGTGATCATCTTCCTTCGTGCGATCGGATCAACCGCGGGCGGCGGCGAGGGATTCCCGGCCGGCGGCGGCGACGTTCTCGGCGGTGAAACCGAACTCGGCGAACAGGGTCTTTGCGTCGGCGGAGGCACCGAAGTGCTCGAGGGAGACAATGCGTCCGTGGTCACCGACGTAGCGGTACCAGGTCAGGCCGATGCCCGCCTCGACCGCCACGCGGGCCTTCACGGACGGCGGAAGGACGCTCGCCCGGTACTCCGGGGACTGCTCCTCGAACCACTCCACGGACGGCATCGACACGACCCGGGTGCCGATCCCCTCGGCCTCCAGCAGCTCACGCGCCTCGACGGCGAGGTGTACCTCGGAGCCGGTGGCGATCAGGACCAGATCGGGCGTCTGGGTGGAGGAGTCACGCAGCACGTAACCACCCTTGGCGGCCTCGGAGTTGGCCTCGTAGGTGGGGACGCCCTGGCGGGTCAGGGCCAGGCCGTGCGGGGCGGGGTTGGTGGCGTGCCGCTTGAGGATCTCGGCCCAGGCGATCGCGGTCTCGTTGGCGTCGGCCGGGCGGACGATGTTCAGGCCCGGGATGGCGCGCAGCGAGGCCAGGTGTTCGACGGGCTGGTGGGTCGGGCCGTCCTCGCCCAGGCCGATGGAGTCGTGCGTCCACACGTAGGTGACGGGGAGCTGCATCAGCGCGGACAGACGTACGGCGTTGCGCATGTAGTCGGAGAAGACCAGGAAGGTGCCGCCGTAGATGCGGGTGTTGCCGTGCAGGGCGATGCCGTTCATCTCCGCGGCCATGGAGTGCTCGCGGATGCCGAAGTGGACGGTACGGCCGTACGGGTCGGCCTCGGGCAGCGGGTTGCCCTTCGGCAGGAAGGAGGACGTCTTGTCGATGGTGGTGTTGTTCGAGCCGGCCAGGTCGGCGGAGCCGCCCCACAGTTCGGGGATCACCGCGCCGAGCGCCTGAAGGACCTTGCCGGAGGCGGCGCGGGTGGCGACGGACGGGCCCGCCTCGAACGCCGGGAGCTTCTCCTGCCAGCCCTCGGGGAGCTGGCCGGCGACGATCCGGTCGAACAGCCTGGCCCGCTCGGGCTGCGCGGTGCGCCACTCGGCGATGTGCTTGTCCCAGGCGGCGTGCGCCTCCGCACCCCGGTCCAGGGCCTCGCGGGCGTGGGCGAGGACCTCGTCCGCGACCTCGAAGGACTTCTCCGCATCGAAGCCCAGCAGACGCTTGGTGGCGGCGACCTCGTCCGCGCCCAGCGCGGAGCCGTGCGAGGCCTCGGTGTTGCGGGCGTTGGGCGCGGGCCAGGCGATGATCGTGCGCATCGCGATGATCGAGGGCCGTCCGGTCTCCGCCTGCGCCGCCTTCAGTGCCGTGTACAGCGCGCGGACGTCGATGTCGCCGTCGGCCGAGGGCTCGATGCGCTGCACGTGCCAGCCGTAAGCCTCGTAGCGCCCCAGCACGTCCTCGGAGAACGCGGTGGCGGTGTCGCCCTCGATGGAGATGTGGTTGTCGTCGTAGACGAAGACCAGGTTGCCCAGCTTCTGGTGGCCCGCGAGCGAGGAGGCCTCGGCGGAGATGCCCTCCTCCAGGTCACCGTCCGAGACGATGCCCCAGATGGTGTGGTCGAAGGGCGACTCACCCTCCGGCGCCTCGGGGTCGAACAGACCACGCTCGTAGCGGGCGGCCATCGCCATGCCCACCGCGTTCGCGACACCCTGCCCCAGCGGACCGGTCGTCGTCTCCACACCCGCGGTGTGCCCGTACTCGGGGTGCCCCGGCGTCTTCGAACCGTGCGTGCGGAACGCCTTCAGATCGTCCAGGCCGAGCTCGTAGCCGGAGAGGAAGAGCTGCGTGTAAAGGGTCAGCGAGGTGTGACCGGGGGACAGGACGAACCGGTCGCGGCCGGTCCACTCCGGGTCGGCGGGGTCGTGTCGCATCACCTTCTGAAAGATCGTGTACGCGGCCGGGGCCAGGCTCATCGCGGTGCCCGGGTGGCCGTTGCCGACCTTCTGCACGGCGTCAGCGGCCAGGATACGGGCGGTGTCGACGGCCCGCCGGTCGAGCTCGGTCCATTCGAAGCCGTCGGGGCTCTGCGTACTCATCTTCAAGAAGTCCTCACTGGATCTGGAATCTCTGGTGGAACGCCTTCAAAACTAAAAGTCTGACTTTTGCCGGGAAAGGTGCCCGTGTGTCAGCCTTCGGTGAAAGTGGGACACGGAGTGCGGTAGCGAGTCGACGCGAGAGGGATATGGCAGACAGAACCACCCAAGGCGGTGCAGGGGGCGAAGGCGGGACCCAGGACGGGATCAGGACCTTCCCCTTCCCGGTCGATCTGAGCCTGTCCGGCGTCGGTATGCAGGTCGGCGCGATGGGGACCGGGCGCATCTGGCACGCGGACGCCCCGCTGGAACGCGTGCACCGGATCGACTTCCACGTCGTGATGCTCTTTCACGAGGGCCCGGTCAGACACATGATCGACTTCGCCGAGTACGAGGCGTCCGCGGGCGACATCCTGTGGATCCGCCCCGGTCAGGTGCACCGTTTCTCCCGCACCGACCGCTATCGCGGCACCGTCCTGATCATGCAGCCCGGCTTCCTGCCACGCGCGACCGTCGAGGCGACCGGTCTCTACCGCTACGACCAGCCGCCGCTGCTGCGCCCCGGCGCCGCCCAACTGGCCGCCCTGGAGCACTCGCTCACCCAACTGGAACGCGAGTACGTCGACACCACCACGCTGCCGCTCAGTCTGCACACCGCGGTGCTGCGGCACTCCCTCACCGCCTTCCTGCTGCGCCTCGCCCATCTCGCGGCCAGCTCCGCCGAAGCGGCCCGCGAGCAGACCGACACCACCTTCACGCGCTTCCGGGACGCGGTCGAGAAGGACTTCGCCACCAACCACAGCGTCAGCGCGTACGCCGACGCCCTCGGCTACTCCCGCCGCACCCTGGTCCGCGCGGTGCGCGCGGCCACCGGTGAGACCCCGAAGGGATTCATCGACAAGCGGGTGGTCCTGGAGGCCAAACGGCTGCTGGCCCACACCGAGATGCCCATCGGCCGCATCGGCGTCGCCGTGGGCTTCCCCGACTCGGCGAACTTCTCCAAGTTCTTCCACCAGCACACGGGGACGAGCCCGGTGGTGTTCCGGGCGGAGCTGCGCTGAGTCCGTCCCGACGAGAAGGGTCCGTGCCGAAGAGAAGACGAGAAGGGGTCCGTGCCGAAGAAAAGGGGCGGGCCCGCGGGCCCGCCCCTTCGCTCCTCGTACCGCTCGCCGGGGAACCTCCTCGTCAGTGGCCGAAGTCGAACCAGTTGACGTTCACGAAGTCGGCCGGCTGGCCGCTGGTGAAGGTCAGATAGACGTCATGGGTGCCGGTGACGCCGGTGATGTTGGCCGGGACCGTCCGCCAGCTCTGCCAGCCGCCGGTGTTGCCCACCGCGAAACTGCCGATGGGGGTGCTCGTACGGCTGTCGAGGCGCACCTCGACCAGACCGCTGACCCCGCTCGCCGCACCGCTCGCGACCCGCGCGTAGAACTGTGTGGCCGCCGTGGAGCCGAAGTTGACGCCCTTGTAGAGCGCCCAGTCACCGCTTGCGAGCGAGCCGATGTCTTGGCCGCCCCCGGTGTCCGTGGTGGTCTCGGTGCTGGTGCCCGACTGGCTGTCGTACGACTCGGCCTGGATGGCGCTGTAGGCGTCACGGTTGCCGGTCGGAGGCGGTGTGGTACCGCTCCCACTGGCCTGCAGCACCTGGACGTAGTCCACGACCAGCGGGTGGCCGGGCTCGGTGCCGCTGTCCGGACCGCCGCCGAACGCGTCGGGGAATCCGCCGCCCATCGCCACGTTCAGGATGACGAAATAGCCGTGGTTGGTGGCGTTCGCCCAGGTGGTCGCGTCGACCTGGTTCGCCTTGACCGTGTGGAAGTTGACGCCGTCGAGGTAGAAGCGGATCTCCTCGGGGCTCGTCGAGCGGTCCCACTCCATGGCGTAGGTGTGGAAGCCGGCCTGACAGGTGGTGCCGGCGCACGGGGTGTTGCCGCCGATGCCGCTGGTCTCGTTGCACGGGCCGCCCGGGTTGGTGCCGCAGTGCATGGTGGCCCACTCGGTGTTGAGGCCCTGGACGTTCTCCATGATGTCCAGCTCGCCGACGCTCGGCCAGTTCTGGTAGTTGCCGCGATACGGCGCGCCCAGCGTCCAGAAGGCGGGCCAGTAGCCCTTGGCGGCGGCGCCGGTCACGTTCGGCATCTGGAGGCGCGCCTCGACACGGAGTTTGCCGCCCGCGGGCGGCTGGAAATCGGTGCGGGTGGTCTCGATACGGCCCGAGGTCCAGTTGCCTGAGGCGTCCCGGCGCGGGGTGATCAAAAGGTTGCCGTTGCCGTCGAGTGCCACGTTGTTGGTGCTTGAGGTCATCGTCTCGACCTCGCCGGTGCCCCAGTTGGCGGCGCCGCCCGGATAGCTGGTGCCGGTGTCGTACTGCCAGTTGGAGGTGTTGACGCCGGAGCCGGCCGCCCCGTTGAAGTCGTCGACGAAGACCTGGGACCAGCCGGCCGGGGGAGTGGGTGCGGACGCGTTCGCGGGGAGGACCGCGGCCACGGCAAGGGACAGTGTGCCGACCGCTGCCAGGATGACGCGCCGCAGGGGGCCGCGTCTGACAGGTGTGCCGGAGGGTTCACTCATGAATGCCTCTTCGGTACGGAGTGGGGGTGCGCGGGTGCTGCTGAGAGCGCTCTCAAGCAAGGTGCGCGGCCAATGTGCTCTCTGTCACTCCGAGCGTCAAGAGGTAAAGCCGAGAAACTCCTTTCCCTGTACGGGAGTTCATGCAATGAAGAGTGGGATGCAGGGGCCCCTAGAGGGCGCTCCCCGTCTTCCAGTCCGACCAGGACAGGTTCCAGCCGTTGAGGCCGTTGGCCGCCTCGACGGTCTTCTCGCCCGAGTTCTTGACGACGACGACATCGCCGAGCATCGAACTGGCGTAGAACTTGTAGCCCGGCACGGAGCTGTCGTCCGCGCCCTTGGCGTCGTGCAGACCGACACATCCGTGGCTGGTGTTGGCGGAGCCGAACACCGAGGTCGAGGCCCAGTAGTTGCCGTGGATGAAGGTGCCGGAGGTGGTCAGGCGCTGGGCGTGCGGGACGTCCGAGATGTCGTACTCGTCGCCGAGCCCGACGGTCGAGGACTCCATCCGGGTCTGCTTGAACCGCTCGCTGATCACCATGATCCCGGACCAGGTGGTGTGGTCGGCGTCGCCGCCGCTCACCGGGTAGGTGGCGAGGGTGGAGTTGTCGCGCTCGACGGTCATGGTCTTCTTCGCCAGGTCGACCGTGCTGATCTGACGGCGGCCGATGTGGAAGGTGACGTCCTTGGACTGGGTGCCGTAGACGCCGGTCGTACCCTCGACGTCCTTCAGGCGCAGGCTCAGCGTGATCTTCGTGCCCGCGGCCCAGTACTCCTCGGGCCGGAAGTCGAGCCGTGTGTCGCTGAACCAGTGGCCGACCACCTCGACCGCGGGCTCCGCCGTCACCGTGATCGCCTTTTCCACGGCGGCCCGGTCCTTCACGGCCTCGGTGAAGTTGATCGACACGGGCATGCCGACGCCGGAGGTCGAATTCGCCTCGGGCGTGAAATAGCCCACGAACGTGTCCGAGGGCTGCTTCGTGACGAAGCTCGCGCTCTGCGCGGCGGCGCCCTTCGGTGTGGCCGTGACCGTGTATTTGGTGCCCGAGTAGGGGTTTTTCGTGGACGTCCATTTCGTACGGGCGTCATTGAAGGATCCGGCCAGGGTGGAGCCGTCGTTTCCGCTGACCTCGACGCTCGCGAGGGTGCCGTTGCTGACGGTGACCTCGACCGGGTCCGTGAAACCGGCCTTCTTCGTGCCGTCGGCCGGGGTGACGGTCACGGTCGGGGTCTTGACCTCGGCTTTTGTGCTCGCGCCGGCTGTCGCCCCCGCCTTCGCGTCCGTTCCCTCCGAGGCGTCCGCCGAGCCGCTGCAGCCCGCGAGGATGCCCGCGGTCGGCACGGCGCCGAGTGCGGCCAGCACCCCGCGCCGCGACCAGGCCTGCCGCTCGGACCGGTTCGCCGTCCGCCGCTCGGACCGGTTCGAATTCTTCGCGAAGCCCACGGCACGCCTTTCTTGGATGACCATCACGCCTGCTGGTGCATCCTGTGCCGCTTTCCTGGGGCGATTCTTTGAAACCTGGGTCTTCCGTCTGAGACTTGCGTGAGGAGGACCTGAGAATCGGCCTGAAGGAACGGCGTACGGCAATGCGGGCTCCGCGTCCGACGGGGTGCGGTCGGCGGCCGGCAGGGCCCCGGCACCACCGACGAGCCCGGTCGGCGCGGTACGGCGGGTGGAGCCGGACTCGCGGTCACGCGATACATGGGTCACGTCGGCCGAAGGTCGTCGTCGACTGGCTGCGGGGGAAGCCGGCCGGCGGCTGAACCTCCGCGGCGGACCCGTCGCCGCGGGGCGGGGCCGCGCCCCGGGAGCCTCAGGTGCCCGGCTCGGCCCGTGTCTGCGGCTGCCACCCCAGGGCGCGGGAGATCCCCCGCGCCGCCAGCCGTACCGCCGGAATCAACGCCGGTACCTGGGCTTCGTGTTCGGGGACCACGACGGAGACCGCCGCGACCACCGTGCCGCCCGCGCCGCGCACCGGAGCGGCGACCGACAGGGCGTCGTCGGTGACCTGACGACTGCTCACCGCCACGCCGGTGCGGCGGACTTCGGCGAGCGCGCGGCGCAGGCGGGCCCCGTCGGTGAGGGTGTGCGGGGTGAACGCGGCCAACGGCCCTGAACAGTACGCCTCTTGGGACGCGGAATCGCCGTGGGCCAGCAGCGCGAGGCCCACGCCCGTCGCGTGCAGGGGCCAGCGGGCGCCCACCTGGATGCGTACACCGACCGCGGAGCGTCCGGAGATCCACTCGATGTAGACGACCTCGGCGCCGTCGCGGACCGCCATCTGCACGTTCTCGTGCGTGGCCTCGTACAGGTCCTCCAGGTACGGCAGCGCGATCTGGCGGAGGGCCAGGCCACGGGGTGCGAGGGCCGCGATCTCCCAGAGGCGCAGGCCCACGTGGTAGACGCCGTCCGCGTCCCGCTCCAGCGCGCCCCAGTCGGTGAGGGCGCCCACCAGCCGGTGTGCGGTGGTGAGGGTGAGTCCGGCCCGGCGGCTGATGTCCGTCAGGGAGAGTGCCGGGTGCCGGTGGTCGAAGGCGGCGAGCACGGCGAGCAGACGGTCGGGCGCGGACAGTGTGGTCATGAGTCCAGTTCGGCTTCCGCGACCCGTTGCAGGAGCGTGTGCAGGGTGTCCCGCTCGGCGGGGGCGAGCGGCTGGAGCAGGTGGTTCGTGACGCGCAGGCCCGCCTCGTCCGTGTCGCGCAGGAACGCCCGGCCGTCGTCCGTGAGCACGACGATCCGGCTGCGGCGGTCGTCCGGCGACGGGCGGCGCTCGGCGAAACCGAGCTTCTCCAGGTCGTCGACGAGTCCGACGATCGCGCTCGGGTCGTAGCCGAGCCGCGAGCTCAGCTCCCGCTGGAGCGCGCCCTCGGAGGTGGCCAGGAAGCGCAGCAGCGCGTAGTGACGCAGCCGCAGCCCCGACTCCTGGAGGAAGGTGTTGAACAGCTGCCCGGAGCGAAGGCCCAGCCGGTACAGCAGATAGCCGGTGTCGGCGTGCAGTCCGCGCATCCACGGCTCCTGGGCGTCGATGGGGGCGGGGCCGGTGGCCGGGCTGGTGGCGTGCTGCTGGCCTGTGATGACGGGCTCCCTGGGCCGGGCCCCGGGCGGGGCGGTTCCTTCGTGCCGGGTACGGCATGCCGTACTGCGTACAGCATCGCGCCGTACTCCGCACAGCATGCCGCACGGATGAGTCGGCAACAACTATTGACGTCAACAATTATTGTCCTTAGCTTCGATCTCGTAGCCGCAGCTCGGCATCGCACGCCGCGCTTTGGACCCTCAGCGTCGAAGGGACCCCCTCGTGCCCAGCATCGATCTCACCGGCAAGGTGGCCGTCGTCACCGGCAGCGGCCGTGGCCTCGGCCTGGCCTACGCGCACGCCCTCGCGGCCGTCGGCGCCCGCGTGGTCGTCAACGACGTCGACGAGGCCGTGGCCGAGCAGGCCGTGAAGTCCATCACCGCCGCCGGCGGCAAGGCCGTGGCGGAGGTGGTCCCGGTCGGCACCACCGAGGCGGCCGACCGGCTCGTCGCCCGTGCGGTGGAGGAGTTCGGACGGCTCGACATCCTGGTCACCAACGCGGGCATCCTGCGTGACAAGGTGCTGTGGAAGATGACCGACGAGGACTTCGACGCGGTGATCACCACGCATCTGAAGGGCACCTTCACCTGTGCCCGCGCCGCCGCCGTGCGCATGCGCGAGCAGGGCGAGGGCGGCTCCCTGATCCTGGTCGGCTCGCCGGCCGGGCAGCGCGGGAACTTCGGCCAGACGAACTACGCCGCCGCGAAGGCGGGCATCGCCGCCATGGCCCGTACCTGGTCGATGGAGCTGGGCCGCGCGGGCATCACCGTCAACGCGATCGTGCCGGTCGCCGCCACCGCGATGACCGAGACCATCCCCGCGTTCGCCCCGTACGTCGAGGCCATGAGGAACGGCGAGCCGCTGCCCGACTTCCTCCGCAAGGGCGAGGGCTTCGGCACCCCCGAGGACTGCGCCGCCCTCGTCCCGTTCCTCGCCTCGGACGCCGCCCGCGGTGTCACCGGCCAGGCCATCGGCATCGGCGGTGACAAGGTGGCACTCTGGTCGCACCCGCAGGAGGTCAGGGCGGCGTACGCGGACGGCGGCTGGACCCCCGACACCCTGGCCGACGCCTGGGCCACGTCGGTCGGCGCCGAGCCGCAGACCGTCGGGATCCCCGCGCCGAAGCTTCCGGAGGCGTGATGGACCTGAACGAACTCGTCGCGATCGACGTCCACACCCACGCGGAGGTGTCCTCGAAGGGCCACGCCTCGCTCGACGACGATCTGCACGAAGCCTCCAGCGCCTACTTCAAGGTCGAGGGCAAGCGGAAGCCCACCCTGGAGGAGACGGCCGCCTACTACCGCGAGCGGAAGATGGCCGCCGTGATCTTCACGGTGGACGCCGAGTCCGCCACCGGCACCGCGCCCGTCCCGAACGAGGAGGTGGCCGAGGCCGCCGCCGCGAACCCGGACGTGCTGATCCCCTTCGCCTCCATCGACCCCTTCCGCGGCAGGGCGGGCGTCAAGCAGGCCCGCCGGCTGGTCGAGGAGTACGGGGTGAAGGGCTTCAAGTTCCACCCCAGCATCCAGGGCTTCTTCCCCAACGACAGGTCGGTGGCGTACGAGCTGTACGAGGTGATCGAGGAGACCGGCACCATCGCCCTCTTCCACACCGGGCAGACGGGGATCGGGGCCGGGGTTCCGGGCGGCGGCGGCATCCGGCTGAAGTACTCCAACCCCCTGCACGTGGACGACGTGGCAGCCGACTTCCCGCACCTCAAGATCATTCTGGCGCACCCCTCCTTCCCCTGGCAGGACGAGGCGCTGGCCGTCGCCACCCACAAGCCGGGTGTGCACATCGACCTGTCCGGCTGGTCGCCCAAGTACTTCCCGCCGCAACTCGTGCAGTACGCCAACACGCTGCTCAAGGACAAGGTGCTCTTCGGCTCCGACTACCCCGTCCTCACCCCCGACCGCTGGCTCGCCGACTTCGACAAGCTGACGATCAAGGACGAGGTCAAGCCGAAGATCCTCAAGGAGAACGCCGCCCGGCTGCTCGGGCTGACACCGTAAGGGGCCACAGATGCGCAATGAGGGACTGGGGTCGTGGCCCGCACGCCGGGCCCGCAAGACCCCGCACCGCACCGCCCTGATCCACGGCGACACCACCGTCAGTTATGCCGAGCTGTACGCCCGCACCACTCGTCTCGCCCACGCGCTGCGCGCGCGCGGCCTGCGCCGCGGCGACCGCATCGCCTATCTCGGCCCCAACCACCCCTCCTACCTCGAAACCCTCTTCGCGGCGGGCACGCTCGGCGCGGTCTTCGTGCCGCTCAACCCTCGCCTCGCCGGACCCGAGATCGCCTACCAGCTCAGCGACTCGGGCGCCAAGGTCCTCGTGTACGCGCCCTCGACGGCCGGACTCGTCGCGGGGCTGCCGGGCAACGCGCACGTTGGGACGTTCGTCGAAGTCGGCTCCCGGTACGAGGAGTTGATCGACCAAGCCGCCGAGGAACCGATCGACCAGCCCGTCACCGCCGACGACATGTGCATCATCATGTACACCTCGGGCACGACGGGCCGCCCCAAGGGCGCGATGCTCACCCACGGAAATCTGATCTGGAACGCGGTCAACGTCCTCGTCGACCACGACCTGACCGCCGACGAACGCGCCCTGGTCTCCGCCCCGTTGTTCCACACGGCCGGGCTGAACATGCTGACGCTGCCGGTGCTGCTCAAGGGCGGCACCTGTGTCCTGGTCGAGTCCTTCGACCCGGCGGCCACCCTCGACCTGATCGAACGGCGCCGGATCACCTTCATGTTCGGGGTGCCGACCATGTTCGACCAGGTGGCCCGGCATCCCCGGTGGGCCGACGCCGACCTGTCCTCGTTGCGCATCCTCACCTGCGGCGGCTCACCCGTACCGACCCGGCTCATCGCCGCCTACCAGGAGCGCGGGCTCACCTTCCTCCAGGGCTACGGCATGACCGAGGCCTCGCCCGGCACCCTCTTCCTGGACGCGGAACACGCGGTCGGCAAGGCGGGCTCGGCGGGCGTGCCGCACTTCTTCAGCGATGTGCGGGTCGTACGGCCCGACTTCACGCCGGTCGACATCGGGGAGACCGGCGAGGTGGTCGTCCGCGGGCCGCACGTCATGCCCGGCTACTGGGGGCTGCCCGACGAGACGGCCGCGGTGTTCGCCGACGGCTGGTTCCGCAGCGGGGACGCCGCTCGGGTCGACGAGGACGGCTATGTCTTCATCGTCGACCGCATCAAGGACATGATCATCTCAGGCGGCGAGAACATCTACCCCGCCGAGATCGAGGACCTGCTCCTCGGCCACCCCGGCATCGTCGAGTGTGCCGTCATCGGTGTCGCCGACGACAAGTGGGGCGAGGTGCCTCGCGCGGTCGTCGTCCCCCGCGAGGGCGTCGAGCTCGACCCGGACGAGGTGCTCGCCTCGCTCGCGGGACGCCTCGCCAAGTACAAGATCCCGAAGTCGGTGGTCGTCGTGGACGAACTCCCGCGCACCGCCTCCGGAAAGCTCCTCAAGGCCCGTGTCCGTACGCGATACGGCACCACCGACTCGTAAGCAGGGAAGTACACATGAGCATCACCGTGAACGGTCTCGACGAGCTCAAGAAGCTCGCCGGCGGCGACCTCGGCACCAGCGAGTGGATCGAGGTCACCCAGGAGCGGATCAACACCTTCGCCGACGCCACCGGCGACCACCAGTGGATCCACGTCGACCCGCAGCGGGCGGCCGAGGGCCCCTTCGGCGCGCCCATCGCGCACGGCTATCTGACCCTCTCCCTCTTCATCCCGCTCTTCACCGAGCTGCTGGAGGTCGAGGGTGTGTCGACGAAGGTCAACTACGGTCTGAACAAGGTGCGTTTCCCCGCCCCGGTGAAGGTCGGCTCGCGCATCCGGCTGGTCGCGAGGCTCGCCTCGGTCGAGGACGTGCCCGGCGGGGTGCAGATCGCCGTCGACGGGACGATAGAGATCGACGGCGGCGGGAAGCCCGCCGCCGTCCTCCAGAGCCTGTCGCGCTTCTACGCCTGACGGTCCACGTCGGACGGGTGTTCTCCCTACCGGCCGCCCACCACGTCGACGAACACGGGGTTCGCGTAGAACCAGGTGTCGACCCACGGGTCACCGTTTCCGGGCACGTGCGGAATCGGGCCGCGCGGGTCGATCGAGGCGCCCAGGTAGCCCGTACCGTTGCGGTTGCCGTCGCTGCCGCGCAGCCGTACGTAGAAGGACTCGTCACCGGCGACCAGCGGGATGCGCAGGGTGTACGTGCCCTTGCGTCCGCTCACGTCCACCGTGCGGACGACCTTGGTGTCGGGCGCGCGCCAGTCGTCGCGGTCGGCGGCCGGGCCGCGCACCGCGCCGCGGATCACGTCGACGTGCGCCAACTCCGGCAGGATTCCATGGGGGTTGGCGCGCGAGGCGGTCGTCACGGTGACCGACAGGGTGAGCTTCTCGCCCTTGCGGACGCGGATCCGGCCGCCCATGGTCACGCCCGCACCGTGGTCGCAGTCCCGCTTCACCCGGACGTCGAGCCCGTCGAGCAGGTGCCCGTGGTCGAGCCAGACGCGGCCCGCGCGCAGGCCCGCCATCACGGCGCGGTAGCCGTAGCGGGTCACGCCCACGTGGGTGCGGCTGAACTGGCCGGGCCAGAAGTCGCCGCCCGGCTGCTGGGAGTCGGTGTTGACCGGGTCGGGGATGTGCCCGGTGTTGTCGAAGTTCTGCCCGGGCGCCCAGTCGCCGTTCTTCCAGGTGTCGAAGACGACGCGGTGCACATCGGAGTTGGTGGTGATGGTGAACAGCCTGCCCTCGGCGAGCATCGCGTCCCACATGCCGCCGACGGTCGCCGTCATCCAGTCGAAGCCGCCGTACAGGACGTAGGCGTTCTCCGGGTAGCCCGCGAAGGAGTTCTCGGACGGCTTGTTGGTGTACTCGCCGCGCTGCTGGCCCGAGCCGACCCAGCCGGGGATGCCGCCGCCCTGGGCGCCGGGCGCGCCCTCCATGCCGATCATGATCTCGGGCGCCGCGTCCCGCCAGTTCCGTATCTCGTGCGGGGAGTCGATGCCCAGGCGCGTGGGGTGGTTGGCCAGGACGAGCACGTCGTCGACGTAACCGGTGCGGCGCTGCTCGGCGAGCCACTTGATGGCCTTGACCGCGTGGGCCTCGTTGCGGGCCGTGTCGGGGTTGGCCGGGGAGCCCGCCGTGTAGCCCAGCAGCTTGCCGTCGTAGGCGAGTTCGAACTGGGTGAGCAGGTCCACCTCGTGCCGGCCGGGCGCCGCGAAGACCGTGGCGTGCTCGGCGCCCGGTATGTACCACTCCAGACCCTGGAAGATCAGCTGACGCGGGTTCTCGGCGCGCGCCTTCAGGATCTCCTGGTGTTCCAGCTGGGCGCCGTAGTTGGCGTGCCCGAAGTTGGAGTGCTCGTTGAAGACCATCCAGTCCAGGCCGTACTTCGCGCTCGCCTGGGCCAGTTGGGAGAACGTGTACTTCGCGTCGTGGCTGTACACGGAGTGGATGTGGTGGTCGCCGACGAGATAGGCGAGGCGCGGGTCGTCGCCGCCGAGGCGCCGGGAGTCGGCCGTCGCGGGCGTGGCGAGCGAGCCGACCGCGAAGGCTGCCCCGAACAGGCCGGCGCTGCGCAGCAGCCCGCGCCGTGACACGCCCTGCGGGTCCAGCGCGGCGGGGGAGACGGATGGATCGGCCCAGGCGGGCAGTTGCTGCTCGGACATAACGGAAGTTCTCCCTCGAGGAGTCACAAGGTCTTCGGGGTCACCGGTGGCCGAGACGGCTCAGTGGTTCATGAACTGCGAGACGGACAGCGCCCGTTCGACGATCCGTACGTCGCCGAGCCGTCCGTACAGGATCTGGTCGATCCTGCCCGCGTACTCGTAACCGCCGAGCAGCCAGGGCAGCCCGAGCGAGGTGAGGCCGATGGCGACGGTGTGCGGGTTGCGGGCGACCGGGCAGCCCTGGACGTACATCGTGGTGTGTGAGCCGTCGTTGACGACGGCGACGTGCCACCACTGCTCGCGGGCCGTCTCGTCGCCCCAGTTGGTGACGATTACCGGCTGGTTGAGCGGCCGGACGGCCCACTGCGGGCCGGGCCCTTCGAACAGGGAGAGCGTGGCGAGCGGCTCGTCCGGGTCGTCGGCGGTCTTGCCCGCGCCTCTCCCCGTGCCGGTGCGGCTGATCAGCGAGGCCCACGCGTTGTGCGAGGGATCCCAGTCGGCGGGGACCTGGTAGAAGGCCTCGATGGTGTAGCCGCGATCGAAGGTCGCCGAGTTGAGGGGCGCGCCGCCGACCGTACGCAGATACGCGCCCTTCAGCGGGGGCTTGCCGCCCTGGAAGAAGAGGCTGCCGTGGCCGGGCTGGTCGGGGTGGTGGGCGGACGACCAGGTGAGTGCGCCGTCGCCGACCTTGACCACGGTCAGGTCGTTGCCGTGCCCGGACCGGTCACGGACTGTGCCCTCGGCCGCCGTACCGTCCGCGTGTCCGTCGAAGCGCCAGTACGCGACCGTGCCCCGGACCAGCATCTCGGACACCGGCCGTGACGAGCGGGCGGGCACCGGCGCGAAGCCCGAGAAGCGCTTCTCGAAGTCGAGGGCGACCGAGAACCGGTCGGCGTCGCCGCTGAGTTCGATCTCCTGCCGCTCCAGCTCGTTGAGGCCCTTGGCCGCCCGGCCCAGGATCCACGGCGAGATGGTCTCGACGTCGATGGTGTTGCGGTCGAGGTCGAAGCGGTAGAGGCGGATCATCGCCGCACCGCCGTAGTAACGGTTCTGATAGTTCGTCAGGTGGAGGTGGACGTCGTTGCCGGCCGCGTTGGTGCGGGTGGCGCGGGCGGCGGGCCAGTAGTGCCCGTTCAGGGTCAGGAAGATCTGGTCGTGGTCGTGGATCAGCTGGTCCCAGAGCTGCTGCCCGTACGAGGACAGGGTGTCGTCGTCCACGACCAGCTCGTGCGTCGTGAGGATGACGGGCGTCTTCGGGTGCTGGGCCATGACGTCCTTCGCCCATGCGTAGCCCTTCGCCGACAGCCGCCAGTCCAGCGCGAGGACGAGCCACTCCATGCCCGCCGCCCGGAA
This sequence comes from Streptomyces sp. NPDC007896, assembly GCF_042959425.1. NCBI lineage: Bacteria > Bacillati > Actinomycetota > Actinomycetes > Kitasatosporales > Streptomycetaceae > Streptomyces > Streptomyces sp. NPDC007896. The sequence continues at coordinate 465,204 of NZ_JBIBKX010000007.1, forward strand.
CAGGTGGAAGGTGTTGTAGCCGTCCGGTGAGGCGCCGCCGAAGGTGCGCTTGCCCTGGAAGCGCTGCGGGCCGAAGACGTCCAGGTACGGGCTCGCGCCCCGCTGGTCGGTCATGGACGACTTGATGTCGTGGTTGCCTGCGAGCACGCTGTAGCCGACGCCGCGCCGGTCGAGCAGCTCGAAGGCCTCGCCCGCGGCGGCGAATTCGGGCTGCGCCCCGTTCTCGGTGAGGTCGCCCAGGTGCGAGAGGAAGACGATGTTCTCGTCCTTGCCGTGCTCCAGGAGATAGCGCAGCGAGGCCTCGATCGGCGCGGGGTTGATGCTCGGCCCGTCGAAGAGGTACTGCGTGTCGGGCATGACGGCGAGCGTGAAGCGGCGGCTGTCGGCGTCGGGCCGCCAGTTCGCCTCACGGGTCGCCGCCTGTGCCGTCACCGCGGGCAGGGCCACCGAGGTGGTGGCCGCCGCGCCGATCAGGGCCGTGGCCCGCAGGAAGTTGCGTCTGCCGGCGCCGGCCTGCCCGGCTTCCGTCGCCTGGTCATGCGAAGTACACACGTCTGCTCCATGAAGGTGCGAAAAGGTCGGTGAGGAGTTCGAGTCAGGTCGACCGTCGAGTCGGGTCGAGCGGGTCGAGCCGGTGGGACGGGCGGCGCGCCGCGCGCGGGTCAGAGCACGCGCAGCGTCCAGGACCAGCGGTGGGTGCCGGCCGGGACGAGATAGCCGGCCGAGGTGTCGGACCCGCACGAGGCCGTGCCCACCCCCCGGTGCGCGGCGTCGAGATGCACCACGCAGCCGGGCCGCGGCACCAGCTCGTCGTGATGGGTGGCGGCCGCCAGGTCCGCCGCCCGGTAGCGGGTCACGGTCACCTGGCGCGGTGCGTCGAGCGCGACCGCGAAGCCCGTGGCGTCGGGCGCCGAGAGCGTGAAGCGGCGTACACCGTGCCGCCCGCCGCTCTCCTGCGGACGCAGATAGGGGGTGAACAACTCGTCCACGGGGAGGGAGTGGTGGCCCACCGGCGCGCCTGCGCTCCGGTCCGGGTAGGACTCCCAGGGGCCCTGCCCGTACCACTCCAGGACATCGAGCCCGGCGACCGTCTCGAAGACCGAGCCCACCCGCGGTACGTCGTCGAGCGCGGCCGGCAGCTGCGCCCTCTCCTCGATCCGCACCCCGCCCTCGACACGGGTGAACACCTGCTCGTGACGAACAGCGCCCGCCAGGGTCGCGTACTCGGCGACCACCGTGACGCTTCCGCTCTCGCTGCGTACATCGACGAGCTTGCGCTCCAGCGCGTCGAGCCCCCAGGCCCGCCAGCGCACCGCCATGCCGCCGAGCTCGTCGTTGTCGGTGGGTGTCCGCCACAGCGACAGCACAGGGGCCGCGGTGAGCAGCGGATGGACGAGCAGCCCGTCCTCGTCGACCTCGACGGGGGAGTCCGTCAGCGCGACCGGATCCACGGGGGTGGCCGCCCTGAGCCGTACCTGCGGCACACACACCTCCGTGCCGCGCGGTGCCCACGCCTCCTCGTCCGCGGTGGTCACCCGCAGCGTCAGCCAGGCCTCGCCGCCGTCCTCCGGCAACGTGAACGGCATCGGCACGGCCACCGATGCGCCCGCCCGTACGTCGGGCAGCTCGGCCGGAGCCGTCAGCGTGCCGCCCTGGGCGAGCGACAGCTCCCACTCGGCGGTCAGCCACTCAAGGCCCCGGAAGTGCTGGTGGTTGGTGAGCCGCAGCTCGCCCCCGATGTACGCGAGGCGCACCGGCGCCGCGATCTCCCGGTGCTCGTACATCACCGGCTTGGGCGTGCGGTCGGGGAAGACGACCCCGTCGGCGATGAAGGCGCCGTCGTGGATCGTCTCGCCGAAGTCGCCGCCGTAGGCCCAGCGGTGGCCCGGCGCGGCGACACCGTTGTCATACAGCCCGGCGCCACCGCGCCCGGCCGGTCTTCCGTCGTTCACGCGTTGAAGAATGCCGTGGTCCCAGAACTCCCAGATGAAACCGCCCTGAAGCCCTGGGGTTGACTCGATGGCGGCCCAGTGGTCGGCCAGCGTGCCGTTGCTGTTGCCCATGGCGTGCGAGTACTCGCACTGGATGAGCGGCTTGGTCTGCTCCCCGGAGAGGGCGTGCGCGACACAGTCCTCAATCGGCGCGTACATGGGACAGGCGATGTCGGAGGCGACCTTCGGATCGGCCCAGCCGAGCTTGGCCGCGCCCTCGTACTGAAGGGGTCGGCTCGGGTCGTGGCGGCGCACCCAGCCCGCGGCGGCGTCGTGGCCCGCGCCGTAGTCGGACTCGTTGCCCAGCGACCAGATGATCACCGAGGGGTGGTTCTTGTCGCGCAGGACCATACGGGAGACGCGGTCCACGAAGGCGCCGAGGTAGCGGGGGTCGTCGGCGATCTCGTGCGCGTGGTCGTGCGCCTCGATGTTCGCCTCGTCCACGACGTAGAAGCCCAGCTCGTCCGCGAGGTCGAGCAGGGAGGGGTCATTGGGGTAGTGGGCGGCACGGATCGCGTTGAAACCGAAGCGCTTCAGCGTCACCAGATCCGCGCGCATGTCGTCGTACGACACCGTCCGGCCCGTCAGCGGGTGGAAGTCGTGCCGGTTGACGCCCCGGAGGTAGACCCGCTCGCCGTTGAGCAGCAGGTCCCGGCCGCGGATCTCGACCTCGCGGAAGCCCACGCGGTGGTGCGAGGTGTCGGCGACCGAGCCGTCGGCGCGGTGCAGTCGTACGGTCAGGTCGTACAGCTCGGGCGTCTCCGCGGTCCAGGCGCGGACGCCCTCGACGACCGTGGTGAGCCGGGCCTCGCCGAGAAAGTCGGAGACCCGGCCGTCCTCCTCCTTGAAGCGCTCGTACTCGGCGTCCTGGGTGAGCAGGTGGCCGTCCAGCTCCCCGGTGACGTACCAGCCCTCCGGCAGCGCGCCCCCAGCGTCCCGCACCTGGCAGTCGACCCGCAGCCCGCCGTCGCACCGGGCCCGTACGGTCACGTCGGCCAGCCGCAGCGGATCGGTCGCGTACAGCAGCACCGAGCGGGTGATCCCGGCGTGCCACCACTGGTCCTGGTCCTCGAGGTGCGAGGCGTCCGACCATTTGACGACGGTGAGCCGGAGCGAGGCGCGCTCTGCGGGCCGTACGACGTCGGAGAGGTCGAACTCGGCCGCGAGGTGCGAGTCCTTGGACACGCCGACCGGCCGCCCGTCCACATGGACCAGCAGCACGCTCTCGGCGGCGCCGACCTGGAGCACGATCCGGCGGCCGGCCCACTCGGCGGGGACGTCCACCTCACGCTCGTACACGCCCGTCGGATTCGCGTCCGGCGAGGTGGGCGGGAACTCGCCCCAGGGCATCATGAAGTTGGTGTACTGCGGCAGATCGTCGGTGTCCTGGGTGGTCCAGGAGCCGGGCACCTGGAGCGAGGACCAGGCGAGACCGGGGGCCGAGGTGGGCGTGGGCAGCAGCTGGAAGCGCCAGGAGCCGTCCAGCGAGAGGGCACCGGCCCGGCGGTCGACGGCGTTCATGGGCAACCGCCCCCAGGAGGTCACCTCAGGTGACTCCCAGGGGCGGAGCGCGAGCAGCGGGTCCGTCATCAGCGGATGGCCCCCTTGCCGAGATCCGCGATGATCTGCTTGGCGCCGATCGCGAAGACGATCAGCAGCGGGATGAGGGCGAGGAGCGCGCCGGTCATGACCATTCCGTAGTCGGTGGTGCCGTGGACACCGTTCAGCTGGGAGAGCGCGACCTGGAGGGTCACGTTGTCCGGGTTGGTGAGGGCGATCAGCGGCCAGGCGTAGTCGTTCCACTGGCCCATGAAGGTGAAGATGCCGAGGAAGGCGAGGCCCGGCCGGACCACCGGGAGCGCCACGTGCCAGTACTGGCGCAGGAAGCCCGCCCCGTCCAGCTTCGAGGCGTCGATCAGCTCGTCGTGGATCGCGCTCTTCATGTACTGGCGCATCCAGAAGATGCCGAACGCGTTGGCCGCCGCCGGGACGATCAGCGCGGTCATCGAGCCGATCCAGCCCAGCTTCGCCATGATCACGAACTGCGGGATCGCCTGGAGCTGCGCCGGGACCATGAAGATCACCATCATCAGCGCGAACAGCACCCGGCGGCCCGGGAACTGGAACTTGGCGAACACGAACGCGGCCAGCGAGTCGAAGAACAGGACCAGGACGGTCACCGAGCACGCGACCAGCAGCGAGTTGAACATCGACCCGAAGAAGTCGACGTTGTCGAAGAGGTTGCGGACGTTCTCGAGGAAGTGCGAGCCGGGCAGCAGCTTCGGCGGGTAGGAGAAGATCTCCGTCGACGAGTGCGTCGACATGATCACGGCCCAGTAGAACGGGAAGACCGAGAGCAGCAGACCGATGATCAGGGAGAGGTGGAGGCCTATGCCCCGGCGCTGTGACCCCTTGATGGTCGACCTGCGCCCCGCCCCCTTCGTGGAGGCCGATGAACCCTTGAGGATTGCCATGGTGGGGCCTCCCTAGTCTTCGCCCCGGCGCTGCACCAGGCGCCAGTTGATGATCGAGAAGATGATGACGACGAGGAAGATGCCCCAGGCCACGGCGGCGCCGTAACCGAAGTCGTTGTTGTCGAAGGTCTGCTGGAAGAAGTAGAGGACCATGGTCTGGCCGGAGTGGCCGGGACCGCCCGCGAACGACGAGTTGTTGTCCGTGGTCTGCAGCAGCACCTGCGGTTCGGAGAACGTCTGCAGGCCCGTGACCGTCGAGATGATGAGCACGAACAGCAGTACCGGACGCATCAGCGGCAGCGTGATCCGGAAGAAGGTCTGGATGGGCCCGGCGCCGTCCATCCGCGCCGCCTCGTACAGCTCGCCCGGGATCGTCTGGAGCCCCGCGAGGAAGATGATCGCGTTGTAGCCGGTCCACTGCCAGGTCATCAGCGTGGCGATGGCGACCTTGATGCCCCACGGTGTGTTCAACCAGGCCACCTGGTCCAGGCCGATCGCCTGCAAGAACGCGTTGACCAGGCCGAAGTTGGTGGAGAAGACCGAGCCGAAGATGATCGCGACCGCGACGATCGAGGTGACGTTCGGCAGGAAGTAGGCGAAGCGGTAGAGGTTCTTGAAGCGGACGGCCGAGTTGAGCATCACGGCCGTGACCATCGCCAGGAAGATCATCGGGAAGGTGGCCAGCGCCCAGATGATGATCGTGTTCCCGATCGAGGTCCAGAACTGGGTGTCCGACAGCAGATAGCGGTACTGCGAGAGCCCCGCGAACTCCATCGAGCCGAGGCCGTCCCAGCGGTGGAACGACAGATAGAGGGAGAAGCCGACCGGTATCAGACCGAAGGCGAGGAACAGCAGATAGAAGGGGGAGATCGCGGCGTACAGCCGCCAGTAGCTGAGGATGCCCTTCTTGGGGTGGGTGACGGGGGTCTCGGCGAGGGCCGCGCGGGGCGTGTCGACCACGGGTGCGGTAGCCATCAGTAACTCACCCCCAGGTGGTCCGCGATGCGCCGGCACTTGCTCATGGCGTCCCTCCAGGCCTTGTCCGGGTCCTTGCCGAGGACGGAGAAGTTCCGCAGCTCGTCGTTGATCGGAGTGCTCAGCGCGATGTCGTACGGGCTGTTGAAGGCGACCGGGATGTTCTGCGCCGCCGGACCGAAGACGTCCATGGTGACCTGGTCGCCGAAGAAGGCGTCGGGTTCGCGCAGCTTCTTCATCGCGTACGACGCCGGGGTCGAGGGGAAAAGCACCGAGTCGACGAAGCCCTGGGCCTGGTTGCTCGCGTCGAGCATCCAGGTGATCATCTCGAAGGCCTTCTCGGGCTCCCGGCACGCCTTGGTGATCGCGAGGAACGAGCCGCCGATGTTCGAGGGACCGCCCGGACACGCGGCCACCCGCCATTTGCCCTTGGTCTTCGGCACGTTGAGCTTGATGTCGCCGGCCGCCCAGGAGGCGTTCAGCTGGCTGGGGAGCAGACCCCGCTCGGTGGCCGAGGTGTTGTCGGCCGTACCGTTGATGATCTTCGAGACCAGTCCGCGACGGGTGGCCTCGACGGAACGGTCCCAGGCGGTGCGTACATGCTCCTGGTCGCCGATGAAGTGCCGGTCCTTGTCGACGAACCGCTTGGTCGTCTGGTTGACCGAGATGCCGAAGACGCTGAGGGCGTCGGTCAGGATGAACGTGCCGGGGAGGCGCTTCTTCAGCTGCTCGCCGGCCGCGAAGAACTCGTCCCAGGTGGCCAGTTCCCTGGAGACGTCCTTGGGCTCGTACGGCAGTCCGGCCTTCTGGAAGACGGCGGGCTGGTAGTAGTGCGCGACCGGACCGCAGTCGATCGGGAAGCCCACCATCGAACCGTCCGGAGCGATGCCCTGGTCCCACTTCCAGGGCAGGTACTGGTCCTTGAGCTTCTCGGCGCCGAGCGTGCGCAGGTCCACGAACTGGTCGGAGTTGGGCAGATACGAGGCCATGTCCTCGCCCTTGAGCCCGGCGATGTCCGGGATGTGGGCCCGTCCGGTCATCGTGGTCATCAGCTTCGAGCGGTAGTAGCCGCCGATCTGGATGGCCTGCAGGTTCACCGCGCTGTCGTAGCGGGTCTTGGCATCCTGGACGACCTTCGGGCTCAGCCCGCCGCTCCAGTACCACAGGACCATGTTGCGCCCGGTCGAGCCGGTCGGAACGCCGCAGCCGGTTGCCAGGCCGCCCAGCGCCGTGGCGGCCGTACCGGCCAGGCCGGCGCGCAGCAGGCCCCTTCGTGAGAGCCGCACAGCTCCCACCGCCTTTCGGTTCTTTTCGGTCTTCGCGTACGTGGGGTGTTACGTGGGGTCTTGCAAGGGGTCGTGCGAGGGGTGTTTCGAGTTGCGATGCGTGGGGTCGTGCGTGTCATGCGGGGGGTCTTGCGGGGTGTTGCGCGTGGGGTCATCGGGGTGCGCCCGGCCGACGTGTGGCGTCGGGCGGGGTCACGGGGGCGGGGCGGACGGGCGGGCCCGGGTCCGCCGGGAGGCGGTCGGCCAGGAAGCCGTACGCACGCCGCAGTTCACGGTCTTCGAGCGACTGCCACCAGCGGTGGACGCCGTACCAGCCGGGTGCGGCGAGCGCACCGCCGTGCCGCTGTACGGACAGACCCGCGGCCAGTACCGCGAAGCGCAGCCGTTCCTCCAGCGGCCAGCCGCCGAGCGAGGCGGCGACGAAGCTCGCGCCGAAGACGTCTCCGGCACCCGTCGCGTCCAGGACGTCGACGGGGAGGGCGGGCACCTCCGCGTACTCGCCCGTCGTCTGGTCCACCGCGACCGCGCCGTCGCCGCCCCGGGTGACCACGGCGACCGGCACCAGCTCGGTCAGTGTGCCCAGAGCCGCGACCGCGCTCTCGGTGCGCGTGTATGCCGTCGCCTCCGTCTCGTTCGGGAGGAAGGCGTGGCACAGGGAGAGCTGGTCGAGGAGGTCGCGGGACCACTGTTGTGTGGGGTCCCAGCCGACGTCCGCGTAGATCTGCGTGCCGGCCGCGGCGGCCTTGGCGAGCCAGGCGCGCGGCTCGGCCTCGATGTGCACAAGGGCGGTGCGCGCCTCGGGCGGGTCGCCCATCAGCTCGTCCTGCGAGTACGGCGGTTCCTGGCCGTGGGTGACCAGGGCCCGGTCGTTGCCGTGGGCCAGCGAGACGGTGACGGGAGTGTGCCAGCCGTCCGCGGTGCGGGACAGGGAGAGGTCGATGCCCTCCTGGTCGGCGAGGACCTCACGGCAGTACGCACCGTAATAGTCGTCGCCGAAGACCGTGGCCAGGGAGGTGCGCAGACCGAAGCGCGAGGCCGCGACCGCCAGGTTGGCGATGCCGCCGGGGCTCACGCCCATGCCCTCGGTCCAGATCTCCTCGCCGGCCGTCGGCGGCTTCCCCAGTCCGGTGAGGACGAGGTCGTAGAAGAGCAGCCCGGTCAGCAGCACATCGGGCCGTTCGTCACCCACGAGCGCATCCTCTCGTCAAAACTCTGCAAGCGGTGCACAGGATCGTGCGCGCCTCTGGCCAATTTGGCAAGAGTCGAGCAGAACTGAGCATGGAAATGATTGGGAATGACGAGTACTGTTCACAGGGTGCTGGCAGAGCGACGACATCAACTCATCCTGCGGGCCCTGCGCTCCGGCGGGCCCGCAGCCGTGACCGATCTCTCCGAACAGCTGGGCGTGAGCCCCGCCACGGTCCGCCGTGACCTGCTGAAACTGGAGGAGGAAGGCCTGCTCACGCGGGTGCACGGCGGGGCGGTCGTGGAGGAGGGCGACCAGCCCTTCGCCGAGGTCGCCGAGGTCCGTGTGGCCGAGAAGGACGTCATCGCGGCGCGCGCCGCCTCGATGGTCCAGGACGGCCAGTCCGTCCTGCTGGACATCGGCACCACCGCCTACCGGCTGGCCCGGCAGTTGCACGGCCGCCGGATCACCGTGATCACCAGCAACCTGGTGGTCTACGAGGAGCTGGTGGACGACGAGGACATAGAGCTGGTGCTGCTCGGCGGAATGGTCCGCCGTGAGTACCGCTCCCTGGTCGGCTTCCTCACCGAGGACAACCTGCGACAACTGCACGCCGACTGGCTGTTCCTCGGTACCAGCGGGGTACGGCCCGGCGGGCAGGTGATGGACACCACCGTCGTCGAGGTACCGGTCAAGCGGGCCATGATCGAGGCGGGCGACAAGGTCGTCCTGCTCGCCGACCGCGCGAAGTTCCCGGGTACGGGGATGGCGCGGGTCTGCGGCCCCGAGGAGCTGGACGTGGTGGTGACGAACGACCCGCTGGACCCGGCGACGCGATCGTCGCTGGAAGAAGCGGGCGTGCAAGTGGTCGTGACAGGAAAGGCGGAAACGGCGTGAAGCTGACGATTCTGGGTGGCGGCGGATTCCGGGTGCCGCTCGTGTACGGGGCACTCCTCGGGGACCGCGCCGAGGGCCGCGTCACCCATGTCGTGCTGCATGACGTGGACGCCGGGCGGCTCACGGCCGTCGCCCGGGTGCTGGCCGAGCAGGCGAAGGACCTGCCGGACGCCCCCGAGGTGTCCTTCACCACCGACCTCGACGACGCCCTGCGCGGCGCCGACTTCATCTTCTCCGCGATCCGCGTCGGCGGACTGGAGGGACGTGCCGACGACGAACGGGTGGCACTCGCGGAGGGCGTCCTCGGCCAGGAGACGGTCGGCGCCGGCGGCATCGCGTACGGCCTGCGCACGGTCCCCGTCGCCGTCGACATCGCCCGGCGGGTGGCCCGGCTCGCCCCTGACGCCTGGGTCATCAACTTCACCAACCCGGCCGGACTGGTCACCGAGGCCATGTCCCGCCACCTCGGCGACCGCGTCATCGGCATCTGCGACTCGCCGGTCGGCCTCGGCCGCCGCATCGCCACCGTCCTGGGTGCCAACCCCCGCGAGGCCTGGATCGACTATGTCGGCCTCAACCACCTCGGCTGGGTGCGCGGGCTGCGCGTCGCGGGCCGCGACGAACTGCCGCGGCTGCTCGCCGACCCCGAGCTGCTCGGCTCCTTCGAGGAGGGCAAGCTCTTCGGCGTGGAGTGGCTGCAGTCCCTGGGCGCCGTCCCGAACGAATACCTGCACTACTACTACTTCAACCGGGAGGCCGTCCGGGCCTACCAGCAGGCGGAGAAGACCCGCGGCGCGTTCCTGCGCGACCAGCAGGAACAGTTCTACGCCGAGATGAAGCGCCCGGACGCCGCCGCGCTGAGTGCCTGGGACCGTACGCGGGCCGAGCGCGAGGCCACCTACATGGCGGAGAACCGGGACGCGGCGGGCGCGGGCGAACGCGACGCCGACGACCTCTCCGGCGGCTACGAGAAGGTGGCGCTCGCCCTGATGCGGGCCATCGCCCGCGACGAGCGCACCACGCTCATCCTCAACGTCCGCAACCGCGGCACGCTGGGCGTCCTCGACACGGAGGCCGTCATCGAGGTGCCCTGCCTCGTCGACGCCAACGGCGCCCACCCGGTCGCCGTCGACCCGCTGCCCGACCACGCCAGCGGACTGGTCTGCGCGGTCAAGGCGGTGGAGCGCGAGGTCCTGTCCGCGGCCGAGTCCGGCTCGCGCGCGACCGCCGTGAAGGCCTTCGCCCTGCACCCGCTCGTCGACTCCGTGAACGTGGCCCGTCGTCTGGTCGAGGGGTACACCTCGGTCCACCCAGGCCTGGCGTACCTTAAGTAAGCGCTTTCCCCCTTTCTTGGCTTCTTGGCTCCTGGAGACCTCACATGCACGACGAACGCCGCCGGATCGAGGAGCGCGTCGCACGCGTCCACGACCAGCGCATCAAGCCCGCGATCTACGCCGCCACGGTGCCCTTCGAGGTCGAGGCCTGGCAGGCGCCCGGCGAGCCGGTCCCCTTCGAGGAGGCCGCCGCGGCGCCGTACAAGCCCTTCGCGATGGACACCCCCTGGGGTCCGCCGTGGGGCACCACCTGGTTCCGGATGCGCGGGTCGGTCCCCGCGGCCTGGGCGGGCAAGCGCGTTGAGGCCGTCTTCGACCTCGGCTTCGTGGGCGACTGGCCCGGCAACCAGGCCGAGGCGCTCGTCCACCTCCCGGACGGGGTCCCGCTGAAGGCGGTCAACCCGCAGAACCAGTACGTGCCGATCGCCCACCCGGCCACGGGCGGCGAGGAGATCCACTACCTGGTCGAGGCGGCCTCCAACCCCGACATCCTGGCGAACGACTTCGCCGGCCCGACCCCGCTCGGCGACCGCCTCACGGCCGGTGACAAGCCGCTCTACACCTTCAAGCGCGCCGACATCGCCGTCCTCGACGAGAACGTCTGGCACCTCGACCTCGACGTCCAGGTGCTGCGCGAACTGATGCTGGAGCTGGGCGAGCTCGACCCGCGCCGCCACGAGATCATGATCGCGCTGGACCAGGCGATGGACGCACTCGACCTGGACGACATCTCCGGGACGGCCGCCGCCGCCCGCGCGGTGCTGGCCCCCACCCTGGCCAAGCCCGCGCACGCCAGCGCCCACACCCTCTCCGCCGCCGGTCACGCGCACATCGACTCCGCCTGGCTGTGGCCGATCCGCGAGACCAAGCGCAAGACCTCCCGCACCTTCTCGAACGTCACCGCGCTCGCCGAGGAGTACGAGGAACTGGTCTTCGCCTGCTCGCAGGCCCAGCAGTACGAGTGGGTGCGCGACAACTACCCGCACGTGTGGGCGCGCATCAAGAAGGCCGTCGCCGACGGGAACTGGGCGCCGGTCGGCGGCATGTGGGTGGAGGCCGACGGCAACCTGCCCGGCGGCGAGGCGCTGGCCCGCCAGCTCATCCACGGCAAGCGGTTCTTCATCGAGCACTTCGGCATCGAGACCAAGGGCGTCTGGCTGCCGGACTCCTTCGGCTACAACGCGGCCTACCCGCAGCTCGCCAAGCTCGCCGGCAACGACTGGTTCCTGACCCAGAAGCTCTCCTGGAACCAGACCAACAAGCTGCCCCACCACAGCTTCTGGTGGGAGGGCCTCGACGGCACCCGCATCTTCACGCACTTCCCGCCCGTCGACACCTACAACGTCGAGTTCTCCGGCAAGGAGATGGCGCACGCCGTCCGCAACTACCAGGACAAGGGCCGCGGTACGACGTCCCTGGCCCCCTTCGGCCACGGCGACGGCGGTGGCGGACCCACCCGCGAGATGATGGAGCGCGCCCGGCGGCTGGCGAGCCTGGAGGGCTCGGCGAAGGTCCGTGTCGAGCACCCGGACGCCTTCTTCGCCACGGCCCGAGAGGAGATCCCCAGGGACCAGGTCTGGTCCGGTGAGCTGTACCTGGAGCTGCACCGCGCCACCTACACCTCGCAGGCCCGCACCAAGCAGGGCAACCGGCGCAGCGAACACCGCATGCGCGAGGCCGAGTTGTGGGCGACCACCGCAGCGCTGAACGCGCCGGGCTACTCCTACCCGTACGAGAAGTTCGACCGGCTCTGGAAGACGGTCCTGCTCCACCAGTTCCACGACATCCTGCCCGGCTCGTCCATCGCCTGGGTGCACCGGGAGGCCGAGGCGGAGTACGCGCGGGTGGCGAAGGAGGTCGAGGCGATCACGGCCGAGGCCGTGGCCGCGCTGGGCACGGGCGAGACCCGGGTGTTCAACACCAGCCCGGTCGACCGCGCCGAAGTGGTCCGCACCTCCGTCGGCATCCCGATGTACGCCGAAGTGCCCGCGAACGGCAGCGCGTTGCTCGACGCGGGTGAGCCCCCGCGGCCGGTGACCGTCGAAGGCCGCGTCCTCGACAACGGACTGGTCCGCGTCGAGCTGGCCGAGGACGGCACGCTGGCCTCCGTACGCGACCTGACGGCCGGCCGTGAGGTCCTCGCCGACAAGGGCAACCTGCTCCGTCTGCACAGCGACCTCCCGAACTACTGGGACGCCTGGGACATCGACAAGCACTACAAGAACCGCTACACGGACCTGCTCGACGCCGAGTCCGTCACGGTCGTCGAGGACGGCCCGCTGCTCGGCGCGCTGAAGGTGGAGCGCGCCTTCGGTAAGGGCTCCCGGATCGTGCAGACGATCACCGTGCGGGCCGGCAGCCGCCGGATCGACGTCGAGACCGAGATCGACTGGCACGAGGCGGAGAAGATCCTCAAGGCGGCCTTCCCGGTGGACATCCGGGCCCCGCACTCCTCCGCGGAGATCCAGTTCGGCCATGTCCAGCGGCCCACCCACACCAACACCAGCTGGGAGTCCGCCCGCTTCGAGGTCTACGGTCACCGCTGGGTGCACATCGCCGAGCCCGGCTACGGCGTCGCGGTCATCAACGACTCGACGTACGGCCACGACGTCTCCCGTACGGTCCGCGAGGACGGCGGTACGACGACGACCGTGCGTCTGTCCCTGGTGCGCGCCCCGCGGGTGCCGGACCCCGAGGCCGACCAGGGCAAGCACCGCTTCACGTACGCGCTGCTGCCGGGGGCGAGCATCGAGGACGCGATCGCGGAGGGCTACGCGCTCAACCTGCCGCTGCGGGTGGCGGATTCGGCCGGTCCCGCCGAGCCCGTCGTCTCCGTGGACGGGGAGGGCGTGACCATCGAGGCGGTCAAGCTCGCCGACGACGCCTCGGGCGATGTCGTTGTACGCCTCTACGAGTCCCGCGGCGGTCGCGGCGCCGGCACCCTGCGCACCGGCTTCCCGCTCGCGGGGGCCCAGGTGACCGACCTCCTGGAGCGCCCGCTGACGACCGTGGACACGGACGGGAACGCGGTGCCTGTCGCGCTGCGTCCCTTCGAGGTGCAGACGCTGAGGCTGGCCGTGGCGAAGGCGTGAACCCTGTTCCCATGAAGCATTAGGAAACGGTAAAATGCCTGGTCACGGCGGGTTTCGCGCCCGCCGTGACCGCGGCGCTCCTTCTGTGCGACACCTGGAGTTCGCCCTTCCCCCCTTGTGACGCGGGGACCAGCGAGACGACGGGCGGCCGTACGTCGCCCCGCCCGCCCCGCGGCTGGTGGACTCGCCCGTCTTCGTGCTCTCGTCCGTGCGCTCCGGTTCGACCCCGCTGCGGGGTCCGGCTCAACCGGCACAGCCGGATCCGCGCGCCGCACGAGATGCGTCTGCGCACCGTCCACGTCCACTTGTCCCGGGAGGCGTGGGGGTACCCGACCGTCTGACGGCCGGATACCCCCACGCCGGGAGCGTCAGCCGGTGAACCCGGCCGTGATGGAGGTGAACTGCCAGTTGTTCTGGCTGATGCCGGAGCAGTTGCTCACCACACCCCCGCCGGGGCAGGGCCGGTCACGGTTGACCGCCCAGTAGGCGAGACGGGCGATGTGGTGGGAGTTCGACCAGTCGCGGATCTGGGTCCAGATCGCCGGGGTGGTGTTCTCCTGCTGGTCGGACAGACCGTTCATGCCGGAGATGCCGATGTGGGAGTAGGCCGTGGCGTCGTCCCAGCCGAAGGTGGACTTCAGCTTGGCCTTCAGCCCCTCGGCGGCATTGACGGTGTTGCCGTACATGTCGGAGCCGCCGCTGAAGTCGAACGGCATGATCGTGAAGACGTCGATGCCCGCGTTCAGCGACTGCGCCTGCTCGATGAGCCGGTTGCCGTAGTAGGTCGGGCCGGTCGTCGAGGTGCCGAAGGTGACGATCGTCCTGAGGCCCGGGTTGTTGGCCTTGACGGTCTTCAGCGCGGTCAGGATCTTGGCCTGGACGGCCTCGTTCTCGAACTCGTCCGTGTTCTCGATGTCCATGTCGATCGCCTTGAGGCCGTAGGCGTCGATGACCTTCTGCAGCGCACCGGCGAGCGCGCTCGCCGAGGAGCAGTTGGCCCCGAGCTTGCTGCCCTGCCAGCCGCCGAACGACGGGACGACGTCACCGCCGGCGGAGCGGATCTGGTTGATGACGGTCTGGTCGGTGCCACCGGTCAGCGCCCTGCTGCCGTCCCAGGCGGGGTTGCAGCCGCCCGAGTCCAGCATGAACGCCATCGTGAACCACTTGACGCCGGTCGAGCTCATCACCGAGGTCGCGCTCGGCGGGTCGCCCCAGCCGAGGTAGAGGTACGGTGCCGCCTGCTTGAAGCCGGTGCCGCCACCACCGCCCGCGTCCGTGGTCACGGACACGGAGTTGGAGGCCCCGGAGGTGTTCCCGGCCGCGTCCCGCGCCTTCACCGTGAACGTGTAGGCGGTGCTCGACGCGAGACCGCTGACCGTCGCGCTCGTCCCCGACACGCTCAGCACCTGGTTCGAGCCGCTGTAGATGTCGTACGCGGTGACGCCCACGTTGTCGCTCGACGCGCCCCACGACAGGGACACGCTGGAGGAGGTCTTGCCGGTGGAGGTCAGGTTCGTCGGCGCGGTCGGCGCCTGGGTGTCGGAGCCGCCTCCGCCGCCGCCCGGACCGTCCAGGCTGATGTCGTCGGCGTAGTAGGTGCCCTGCGCGTACCAGCCGTGGACGTAGATCTTGGCGCTGGTCTGCGAGGCGCCGGTCGTGAAGGAGACGCTGAGCTGGCTGTACGCCGACGGGGACGTCGTCCACGTCGAGGCACCGCCGTCCACGCCCAGATAGACGTAACTGCCGCGCACCCAGCCCGAGAGGCTGTACGTGGTGTTCGGCTGGACCGAGACGGTCTGGCTGCACTGGGCGTTGTCACTCGAACTCACCGCCCCCGCAAGGGCCTTGGAGCCGCCGTGCACGGGGCTGGAGACGACCGAGCCGAGGTTCCCGGTGCACGACCAGGGGGAGAGGCTGCCCGACTCGAAGCCGGGGTTGGACAGGATGTTGGCCGCCTGGGCCGTGGTGGGCAGCGCGACCGCCCCGGCCAGCGCCAGGGCGGCGGTGCCGAGCAGTGCGAGGACGCGATGTCTGGAACGCCTGAGGTCTGTTCTGAGGTTGATGCGCACGCGATCTCCCTTGAGGCATGGGGGTGTTCGGGAGTGCTTCGGGAGTGCTGAGAGGTGCGCAACCAAGTTGGTATGGACCAATCCCGCTGTCAAGGCGTTGCGCGGAATTGGTCCAGACCGGTGGGCGGGTGGTGAGGGTAAGAGGTGAAGGGTGAGAGGTGAAGAGTGAGAGGCGAGGAGTGGAGGCCGGGGCGTAGGGCTCAGGCGGGCGCGATGGCGGCCGTGGTCGCGTTGGAGGCCTTGGACGCATGGGTGGGCGCGGGCTCCGGCGCCGGAGCGCCCTGAGCCGCGGGGGCCGGGGCGGGCACGGCGGGCAGGGCGGACACGGGCGCGTCGGTGCGCTGATGCGGCAACGAGACCGGACGCACCGGACGGGGGCCCGCGAGCACGGTGTAGTCCTGCCCGAGCAGCGGCGGCACCATCTCGCCCGTCTCCTCGCCGAGCGCCAACTGCACCGCCGCCCAGGGGGCGTTGATGCCGCACTGCGAGAGCTGGTGCAGACCGCCCGCCGGGCGGGTGTTGACGTCCATGAGGACCGGGTCGTCACCGAGCATGCGGAATTGAATGTTCGTCAGATAGTGCAGTCCGAACGCCTCCGCGAGCAGCCGCGCGGGCTCGATGAACGAAGGGTGCAGCGTGAAACCGCGACGCCGTCCGTTCTTGGTGCGGCCCACCGCCATACGGACCCGGCCGTCCGGCGCCGTGAGGCAGTCGACGGACACCTCCGGTTGCCCCAGAAGCGGCATGACCAGCCAGTCGACGGGCTCGTCCGCCGACCGCAGTGCCTCCACGACCAGGTCGAGCGGCACGTACGGGCTCGGAAATCCATTGAGGTGAGCGAGCGAGAAGGGGGTGCGCGTGATGACGCGGAAGCCCACTCCGCCCGCCCCCGCCGCCGGCTTGAAGCAGGCCTTGTGACCCTCGGCCTCCAGCGTCTCGACCGCGGCGACGAGCTCCTCCTCGGTGCGCACCCGCCACCACGGCGGCACCGGCACGCCCACCGCCTGCACCGCCTGGTACGCGGTGGCCTTGTCCAGGAAGACGGCCACGGCCTCAGAAGGCGGCGCCAGCAGGGCCGTACCGAGCGCCGCGAACTCGGCGCGGTGCGCCACGATCGCCGCCTGCTGCAGGACCGGCACGAACACGTCGATCGAGTGGCGCGCGCACTGGTCGAGGGCGTACTCGACGTAGGCGGCGGGGGAGAGGCCTTCCGGCTCCATGGCGGCGGTGTCGGCGGCGGCCAGCACGGGGGAGTCGGGATCGCCGTGGGTGGCATGGATCTCGACCGGGCGGAGCTGCGGATTACTTCGCAGCTGGTCCATGAAGAACACGTTCTCCGCGTACGTGCGGTTGAGCCAGACGCGTACGCGAGAACCCATGCAGGCCGCCTTTCAGGGTTCCGGGCACGGCGGAGCAGGCCGTGCCCGGCCAAGGGAGAGGGAGGAACAGCAAACCGCCATACGCCGAGAAGGGTTCGTGGCGGTTGTGTTGGGGCGATCATAAGGGGCGCGAGCCCGGTGTGACGCTACGGGCGTGTTACGGATTTCCCGAGACCCCGGAATCCGGCCCGACGCGCCGGGGCGCGAGGCCCGGCGCGCGGGCCGTCCTTGTCCCGCGGGGACGAATGTGTTCTTGTGTTTCCAGTCCTTTTCTCGGAGGTGGCAAGGGTGCGGTCGACGGCCGGCGGACACGGAAACCTGCTGGCCATCAGCGACCTGCACATCGGGTACGAGGAGAACCGCGCCTTGGTCGAGAAGATGCGCCCGCACACCGACGACGACTGGCTCCTGGTGGCCGGTGACGTCTCGGAGACCGTGGCCGACATCCACTGGGCCCTCGAAACCCTCAGCGGACGCTTCCGCAAGGTCGTCTGGGCGCCCGGCAACCACGAGCTGTGGACCCATCCCAAGGACACCGTGCAACTGCGCGGTGTCGCCCGCTACGAGCATCTCGTCGCCATGTGCCGGGAGTTGGGCGTCACGACCCCCGAGGACCCCTACCCCGTCTGGGACGGGCCGGGCGGCCCCGCGGTCGTCGCACCGCTCTTCCTGCTCTACGACTACTCGTTCCTGCCGCCGGGCTGCGCGACCAAGGACGAGGGCATGGCGTACGCCGAGGGGACCGGGGTGATCTGCACCGACGAGCACGTCCTGCACCCCGACCCCTACCCGAGCCGCGAGGCCTGGTGCCGGGCCCGGGTCGCCGAGACCGAGCGCAGGCTCGCCGAGCTGCCCGCGGACCTGCCCACCGTCCTGGTCAACCACTACCCGCTGGACCGCCACCCGACCGACGTCCTGCGCTATCCCGAGTTCGCCATGTGGTGCGGCACCCGGCTGACCGCCGACTGGCACCGCCGCTTCCGCGCCCAGGTCATGGTCTACGGTCATCTGCACATCCCGCGGACCACCCACCACGAGGGCGTCCGTTTCGAAGAGGTCTCGGTGGGATACCCCCGGGAGTGGCGGCCCCGTCCCGGCCCGCCGGACACCCTGCGTCACATTCTGCCGATGGAGGTCGGAACCGGTGATCGAGGAGCTGCTCCCGGAATCGGTCGTGACCGTGGAGACACACGGTGACGACCAGGACGGGGACGCGCCGCTGTACCCCGGGGAGCAGCAGCTCGTGGCGCGGTCCGTGGAGAAGCGGCGCCGTGAGTTCGCCGCCGTGCGCGCCTGCGCCCGGCGGGCCATGGAGAAGCTCGGCGTGCCCGCGCAGGCCGTCCTGCGCGGCGAGCGCGGGGCGCCCGTCTGGCCCGACGGGCTGATCGGCAGCATGACGCACTGCGAGGGCTACTGCGCCGCCTCCCTCGTCCGCGCCACCGACCTGGCCTCCCTGGGCATCGACGCCGAACCCCACGAGGAACTCCCCGACGACGTCATCGCCTCCGTGGCCCTGTCCACGGAGAACGACCGGCTGCGCGAGCTGGCGCGGCGGGACGCCTCCGTGCACTGGGACCGGCTGCTGTTCAGCGCCAAGGAGTCCGTCTACAAGGCGTGGTACCCCCTCACCGGAAAGTGGCTGGACTTCTTCGAAGCGGACATCGAACTCTTCGCGGACGACGGCCCCGCACGCTCCGGCGGCCTGCGCGCCGAACTCCTCGTGCCGGGACCGCTGGTGGACGGGCGACGCATACAGTCCTTCGAAGGACGCTGGACCGTGCGACGGGGCCTGCTGGCCACGGCCGTCACCGTCCCGCACACCGGGGCCGACGCGGCCTAGGCCAGGCGGCCTCCGGGCTCCGGGCACCAGCTGTGCAGCAGCCGGAAGAACTCCTCCTCGTTGCCCGCGAGCCCGGCCGCCGCCAGCGCCTGCTCCGCCTCGGCGAGCGCGGCGGGCGGCACCACGGGTGGTCGTTGCCCGTCCGGCGGACCGTCGAACGCCGCTCGTACGGTCTGAAGGAGACGCAGATAGGCCTGCACGGCGGCGCGTTCGTGGTCGGTCAGTACGGCGGTCGGCATCGGACGGCTCTCCCCGGGTCGGCTGGTCGAAGCGGTACATGGCGGTACGTGCCTCCAGCTTGCCAACCGCCACTGACAATGCCGTTTCGATGCGTGGAGGTTCGCCCGCTTAGCGGAGGCGAAACCTCACGGAAATCCCTTGTGGGACAGGGGCCCTAGGGTGGTGAGAAGAGCCGGGAAGCGCCTTCTCGGCGGCGGGGAAGCCGCTTTCACGGCGGCCCGGAACAGGAGGTGAGCCCGTGGTCGACGTACCGCCTCGGCGTCCGCGGCGCAACCCGCGGCTGCGCTCGGTGGGCGGCGCGGAGCTGCGTCTGCAGCACCGTGTCGTGCACGGCTACCGTCGTGCCTACCGCGTGGCAGGTGAGGGCCCCGCGCTCGTCCTGATCCACGGCATCGGCGACTCCTCGGCGACCTGGGCCGATCTGATCCCCGACCTCGCCCGCTCGCACACGGTGATCGCGCCGGACCTGCTCGGCCACGGCTCCTCCGACAAGCCGCGCGCCGACTACTCGGTGGCCGCGTACGCCAACGGGGTCCGCGATCTGCTCACCACGCTCGACATCGAGTCCGCCACCCTGGTCGGGCACTCGCTCGGCGGCGGCGTCGCGATGCAGTTCGCCTACCAGTTCCCGGAGCGCACCGAACGGCTGATCCTGGTCAGCGCGGGCGGCGTCGGCGGCGAGGTCAACCCCGTACTGCGGGCCGTCTCGCTGCCGGGCGCCCACCTCATGCTCTCCACGCTGCGGCTGCCCGGCATGCGGCTCCACGTCGGGCTGTTCCTGCGTCTGATGAGGCTCCTGGACACCGATCTGGGCCAGGATGCCCCGGAGTTGCTCAACCTCGTCGACGCGCTGCCCGACGCGACCTCCCGCAGCGCGTTCATCCGCACCCTGCGGGCGGTCGTCGACTGGCGCGGGCAGGCGGTGACCATGCTCGACCGCTGCTATCTGACCGAGGGAATGCCCACGATGCTGCTCTGGGGCGACCGGGACAGCGTGGTGCCGGTGCGCCACGCGTACGGCGCGCACCAGGCCATGCCGGGCAGCCGGCTGGAGATCTTCGAGGGCGCGGGCCACTTCCCCTTCCACAGTGACCCGGGCCGTTTCCTCGACCTCGTCGAGGAGTTCACCAGCACCACCAGCCCGGCCGACTGGAGCCGCGAGCACTGGCGCGAACTGCTGCGCGCGGGCCGCCCCGGCACGACGGCCGGCCGGCCCGACACCGCCCACAGCCGGGCGGTGGAGCGCGACCTGCGTGAGGCGAGCGAACGCAGCGCGACCTGACACCCGCCGCCGACGGTGCCCGGCGCCGCCGGATGCCCGCCCTCCGCTCAGCCGACCGCCGGCGTTCCCGACGGCTCCGGGGCGCTCAGTACCGCTTCCCGTTCCTCGGCCGTGAGGGGCGGGGCGCTCAGGGGAGGGCGGCGCGGGCCGCGCAGTACGGCGAAGACGACCTCCGGTCTGACCAGCGCGGACAGGGGCGCGGAGAGGGTGAACACGGCCAGGAACGCCTGGGCGACCAGGGGGCGTCCCGCCGCCGTCCGCAGGAGCCGTTCGACATAGCGCCCCAGCAACTTCCGCGTGGCCCCGGGCTGCTCGCCGATCGCGCCCGGGTAGCGGATGTCCGTGCCCGTGGCCAGCTCCCAGGCGATCGTCACCGGAAGCGCCACCGCTCGCTGTACCCGCCGCGCGAGCCCCGGCGCCGCGATCCCGTGCTCGGCGAGCTGCCCGCGCAGCGCCAGCGCCCCCTGCGCGGCCACCGCCATGCCGTGCCCGTAGACCGGGTTGTAGGTGGCGACGGCGTCGCCGAGCGCGACGAACCCCTCCGGCCAGCCCTTGACCTTTTCGAAGAAGCGCCGCCGGTTGATCGTGCTGCGGCTGATGGTGACGTCCGTCAGCGGCTGCGCGTGCGCGATCAGCTCGCCCACCACGGGGTGGCGCAGACCGCGAGCGAACGGCTCGAACTCCTCGGCGGAGTCGGTCGGCTGTCCGTCGCGGGTGCCCGACAGCGTCACCAGCCAGCGCCCGCCCTCGACGGGCACGATCGTCGCGGACCGGCCGGGCACGGGCTGCGCCGGGTCGGGCTGTACACCGACCACGGGGTAGTCCTCGGTGCCCGCCGGTGCCCGGAAGATCCGGCTGGCGTAGGTGAGTCCGGAGTCGACCTCGCCCAGCGGCGCAGGTGCGACGCCCAGCGCGTCGAGCCAGAGGGTGGAGCGCGAGCCGCGCCCCGAGGCGTCCACCACCAGGTCGGCAGGCAGCACCCGTTGCTCACCGTCGCGGGTCCGCACGCGCACGCCCGTCACCCGGGAGGCGTCGCCCTCCAGACCGAGCAGCTCCGTGCCGTCCACGACGGTCACCCGGTCCTTCCTGGCGACCTGGTCGCGCAGGACCGAGTCGAGCAGATCACGGCTGCACGAGATCATGAACTCCATCTCGGGCCAGCGTCGCAGCCAGCCCTGCGCCGTCAGTGAGACGAATCCGGTGGGCAGCGGGATCCGGCGGGCGCCCGCGGCGAGCCAGGCGGCGGTCACCCCCGGCAGCAGCTCCTCCATCGCACGGGCGCCGCCGGACAACAGCAGATGGGCGTGCCGGGCCTGCGGGAGGCCCTTGCGCGGCGCGGGCCCGTCCGGCAGGACGTCGCGCTCGACGACGGTGACCTCGGCGTACGGGTCCAGGGCGGCGGCGGCCAGCAGACCGGCCGTCCCCGCGCCGATGACGACGGCCCGACGAGGGGCCGTAGCTCTGTCGTCTGCTGCCGCGCTAGCGGGATTGCTCATGAAAGTCGCTCTCTGACCTGGTCGCGGCCCGTCCTTTGACGGCCGCGACGACGGGTGACTGACGCAGGGCCATCGACATCCGTACGAGGTCGCGTGGACCCTCGGCGGAAGCGGCGGGGGTGGCCTCCGCCGCGCTGATGACCCTGCCCTGCGGGTCGGCCGCCCTGGCCCGCACCGCCGCCGTCACCATCGCCGCGTCGGCCTCGGCCTGAGCCTGGTCGGGCTCGGAGCCCGCCGTCACGGCCGCGTCGTAGGCGAGGGAGCGTACCTCGGAGTCGAAGTAGGGGTACAGGCTGAGCATGCCGTCGTGGATGTCGGACTCCCGCTGGGTGACCTGGAGTTCGGCGGAGGACCACCAGGAGATCCGCACCGCGTGGTCCGCGTGCGCCGAAACCGTCCTCAGCTCGCGCCACAGCGGCCCGAGCCGGCGGTACGTCGACCAGGTGGTCCAGCTGTCCCCGATGCGCTGGCAGGCCAGCGGGAGCAGGAAGCCGACCGCGCTGACCTGGGCTCCGACGGAGGCCAGTACAGGGGCCACGTCGGTGCTCAGACCGTCCAGGTTCGCGCCGTTCCAGCGGGCCACCACGGCGATGAACTTGGTGGCCGCGTAGGGGACGTTGAAGAGGAAGCCGACCGCGATCGTCAGCAGCCCGGCGCGCAGCCAGCCGTCCACCTGAAGGGCCCAGCGCCAGCACATGACGTTCATCGCGACGCCCGCGACGGTCAGCGCCACGAGGTAGAGGATGATCATCTCGCGGATGAACGGGGTGTTCGCGTAGTAGGTGTCGAGGTCCCGCAGGCGCTCCTCGGGGCAGTTTCCGAGCAGGTAGAGCACGACCAGCGCCACGCTGACGACGCCGTACCCGGTGATCCAGCGGCGGGAGAGCCGGCGGGTGACCTCGGGGGGTCCGCCGCGCCAGTGGATGATCAGCACCAGACAGGACGCGCTGAAGACGCTCAGCAGGCAGTAGACCAGGGGCGCCGAGACGTTGGGGATACCGGTGAGGTCATTGACCTCGGCGATGGTCGGCGGAGCCGCGAAGAGGAACACCAGGCAGGCCAGCGCCAGCAGGATGCCCACCGACCGCAGCAGCGGGTCGCGCCAGCCGCGGATCAGGGTGGGCGCCTTGACGGCGAGGGCGACACCCATGGCGACGGCCGGGACGTAGTAGCTGGATCCGTCCATGTCCGGGAAGGCGCCTCAGCCCTGCGGTCCGCGGTACCCCAGGGACGCCTCGATGCGGCCGGCCAGACCGTCCCGGCTCACCGGCCCTCGCAGGGGCGAACCGGCCAGCCAGGTACGGCACTTGCTGGCGAGCAGCAGACCGAAGCTCTCGGCCTCCTTCTCGTCCGCGAGGTCGAAGCGGGTCCGCGCGGCGACCCTCAGGACGGTCGCCTGCAGATCGGCGGTGTCGCTGAGTAAGCGGGCCGCGACGGCGGCGCCCTCGACGTGGTGACTGCAGTGCCCGGCCTTCATGTGCCACAGCTCGTGGCCGAGGATCACCAACTGGTGGTCGGGGGCGGTGCGTTCCTCGATGACGACGAGGTCCTGGTCGGCCATGTCGAGCCACAGTCCGCTGGCCGTGCCGGGTGGGAACGCGGCCGTACGGAACTGGACGGGACGGCCGCGGCGTCTGCTCATGGCGTCGCACAGGGCGGCGTACAGGTCGGCGGGTTCCGCCGGTGCCGGGAGCGAGAGCTCCGCGACCAACTCGCCGCACAGGCGGCGCATGTCCCTTCCGATGCCCACAGTTCTCCCCCGGATCACGACTCGGGCCGCTTGACGCTCTCCAAGAGCATGTCCAGCCACTCGGCGACCTTGTCGCGGTGCTGGTCGGTGGGCAACTGCGCGGCCCGCCAGGCGATTCCGCGGACACCGTGGTCCTGGAGCAGCCGCTCCAGCGGGTCGTCGGCGGCCGCGGCCGCCTCGCGCTCACGGTCGGCGAGCTGTTGCAGCAACTCCTGCTCCGAGCGCTGCAGGGCACCCACGAGCGCCTCGGAGTCCTCGGCCGTCAGGAACCCCGCGTGCACCCGGAAGAAGCGCTGGATGGCGTCGCAGTGCTCCATGGTGGGGCGCCGGTCGCCGTTGATGAGGGCGCCCGCCTGTTGACGCGACATTCCGGCGCCGTCGGCGATCTCCTGTTGGGTGTATTTGCGCCCATTGGGCTTGAGCCGGGTGCGGCGCAACAGGTCCAGGCGCTGGAGGAAGCGGGCCTGCAGATCGGGTTCCCCGGCGGGGCGACCGCTCAGCAGGGCCCGCGCCACGGGTTGGGGGACGCCGGACTCGGCCGACAGGCGCTGGACGTCGAAAACCTCGGAGTGCTGCACATCGAGCCGGTCGGCGAGTGCGGTGACCCGGGCCACGACGGCCGGCAGCAGAACCGTCGCCGTGGCGCCCGGAACTTCGAAGCCATCCGTCACCGACTGATCTCCTACGTCTCTCTCAGTCTCGCTCAGGTCTGTCAGGTCCCTCTCGCAAGGGTCAGGGACCAACGGGAGACTAGCCGCTCGCTCGAACTCACATCCAGCGGTCGCCACAACTGTGGCGCGAATCAGCCGTCAACAAGCGCCAAATGCCACGATAGTTGACATGGATGAGCTCCGGGCAGCAGGATCGGGGCGCCGCGTGAAGGCCGCAGAGGCAAGAGGGGTGACCTCCCGATGGCGTACCAGGCAGGATGGCAGCGGTCCAAGCCGCGACCTGTCCCCGAGAGTCTCGAGGCTCAGGCGTATCTCCAGGACTACGCCACTCTTCTGGAGGCCGTCGCCTTCCCGTCCGTCGTCTTCGACCACCGCTGGGACGTCGTGTTGGCCAACGCCGCGTTCGAGACACTTTTCGGCGGCGTAGGCCCCCATCCGACCGCCATGCCGGGTGACAACTTCCTCCGGTTCGTCCTCTTTCACCCGGACGCGGCCACGGTCCTCGGTGAGCACGAGTCGAGCTGGTGCCTGCCGCTGCTGGCCCAGTTCGCCGCGGCGGTGGAGCGCCACGGTCAGGACCGCGGACTCCAGTCGATCCGCCGGGACATCGCCCAGGACCCGATCATGGAGGCCGCCTACCGGCAGGGCCTGCCGCACTGGATCCGCGCCGTCGGCCCGGACGCCGTCGAGCACGACGGCGCCGTACGGCCGCTGGTGCACCCCGATCCCCGCTGGGGCCGCATGGACTGCCGGATCGTCGGCGAGACCCCCAAGGCCCTTCAGAACATGGGATATACGCGGATGACCCTGGTCCTGCGCGAGGCGCGGCACATCACGGCCGGACCGCGCAGGACACGCAACGGCGCGGCGGAGCTGCGCGTGGTGTGAGCCCGCTCGGCGGTCCAGGGTATGGGCCCGCTCAGGAGTCCAGTACAACGAGCACAAGGGGCACCCCGTCGCACGGGATCAGCCGCATCCCGTCGTGGCGCGCGGTCCGCGCCCCTGCCAGTACGGCCCCGAAGTCCGGGCCCTTGGTGAGCGATCCGGCCAGATGCGCCGGATCGGCGGACGCGGCCACCCGCCCGCGCCCGTTCACCAAGTGGGCGGCCCCGGGCAGCTGTTGGAGCAGCGGCACGACCGCCGCCTCGAAGTGCCGCAGATACACGTCGGCCGCGGCGACCCCCACGAACCGGCCCTCCACCTGCACGGGTGCGGACAGCGTCAGGCTGTACTCGTCGGAGCAGAGGTAGTCCACATAGGGGCCGGCCACCGCCCGCTGCCCGGTGTCACGGGGGAGGGTGAACCAGTCCCAGTGCGTGTAGTCGGAGTATGCGGAGTGCGCGGGGTCGAGGTCGAGCAGCAGCGGCCGTACGTCTCCGTCGGAGCCGGTCTGCCACCACTCCAGCCACGCCGGTACGTCACTCAGCAGTCCCGGCGCGGCGACGAATCCGACGCCCGACACCAACTCCTGGCGGGCGAGTCGGAGATGAAGCCCCGGGCGCAGCGCGGCCAGGTCGACGGTCGCGGGGCGACGGCCCAGCGCGGCGACCCCGGTGAGCCGGGCCGTGGTGTCGGCGCGGGTCTCGGCCACCGCCTCGAACACGGCCTCAAGGGTGGAGCGGACCTGGGCGGCGACGGCCGCCTCCGGTGTCGCGTCAAGCGTCGCCGTGGCGCCGGCCGGACCGGGGCTCCTGCTCATGGACGCCCTCCAGCGGACGGGGACCGGACGCGGCGCGCGGCATCGCGAGGCGGAGGGCGATGAGCCGTGCCGTCGAGGCCTGGACGCACCGCTCGGCCAGCGCTCTGGCCGATGCGTGGGCTCCATCTTGCACGGCCGAGATTACGGAGCGGTGACGGTCTGCGACTTCTTCACGATATGCGTCGTCCCCGAGCACGAGACACAACAGTGCCCCCACCTCCGTCTGGAGCGCGACCTGTTCGCGGGTCAGCCGGGCGGACTGGGCCGCCGCGGCGAGCTCGACATGAAACCGGCCGTAGACCCGGCTGCGCGCCGCGGCGTCCTCGGCGGACGCCAACTCATCCAGTGTGCGCCGCAGTTGCTGTAGGTCGCCCGGCTCCGTGCGCTCCGCGGCCAGCTGGGCGGCCGCGCCCGACAGGGCGGCCCAGTGGTCGCCCAGATCGCGCAGCTCCTCCGTGCTCCAGCCGGCCAGCCGCGCCCTGAGCCGCTCCTCGCCGGGCTCCTCGGGGAGGGAGACGAAGCTGCCGCCGCCGCGCCCCCTGCGGGTGGTGACCAGCCCCTGCTGGCGCAGCGCCATCAGAGCCTCACGCAGGGTGACCGTGGACACGCCGAGCTGACCGGCCAGCTCCATCTCGCCGGGCAGCTGCTCCCCGTCGGCGAGCAGGCCGAGCTCGATGGCGTCGCTGAGCCTGCGGATGACCGTGTCCACCCGGGCGCGGTTGTCCACGGGGGTGAAAACGGCTCTGCGGGCACCCTCGGCGTTGTTGTTCACGTACTGCTTCACGGCCACCACCTTGTGCGTTGACTCAACCTTTACTCTAAGGGGGTCTTGAGCTTTGAACTATGACTTCATATCTTTCCGGTCAACGCGCCAGTGCACCAGAAAGGTTCCCGCCCATGGAGGCAACAGCGATCCGGCTCCAGGGCCTGCGGAAGGCGTTCGGTGAGACGACCGCCGTGGCCGGAGTGGACCTGGACATCGCCGACGGTGAGTTCTTCTCGATGCTCGGCCCGTCCGGCTCGGGCAAGACGACCGTCCTGCGGATGATCGCCGGCTTCGAGAGCCCGACCGCGGGCCGGATCGAGCTGGCGGGCCAGGAGGTCACCGGGCTGGCCCCCTTCGAGCGGGACGTGCACACCGTCTTCCAGGACTACGCGCTGTTCCCGCACATGACCGTCGAGCAGAACGTCGCGTACGGCCTCAAGGTCCGCAAGGTGCCCAAGGCCAAGCGGCTCCAGCAGGCCCGCGAAGCGCTCGCGGACGTACGCCTCGAAGGCTTCGGGGCCCGCCGCCCCTCCCAGCTCTCCGGCGGTCAGCGTCAGCGCGTCGCACTCGCCCGCGCCCTCGTCGGGCGCCCCCGGGTGCTGCTGCTCGACGAACCGCTCGGCGCCCTCGACCTCAAGCTGCGCGAGCAGATGCAGGTCGAACTCAAGGCGATCCAGCGCGAGGTCGGCATCACCTTCGTCTTCGTCACCCACGACCAGGAGGAGGCCCTGACGATGAGCGATCGCATCGCCGTCTTCAACCAGGGCCGCATCGAACAGGTCGGCACCCCGGCCGAGATCTACGAACGCCCCGCCACCCCCTTCGTCGCGGGCTTCGTCGGCACCTCCAACCTGCTCGAAGGCGACTGTGCGCAGCAGGTGGTGGGAGCCTCGGGCACGTACAGCATCAGGCCCGAGAAGATCCGGGTCCTCAAGGAGTCCGCCGAGGCCGACGAGCCGGAGCACTCCACCGCCACGGGCACCGTCGTCGAGGTCGTCTATCTGGGCGACGCCACCCGTTTCCTGGTGGACCTCGACGCGGGCGGTCGGCTGACCGCGCTCCAACAGAACCTGGAGACCTCCTCCGAGGACGTCGCCGCCTATCGCGGCACACGGGTCCGGCTCCAGTGGCACCACCGTCACACCTTCAAGGTCCCCGCCCCCCGCTGACGACCCCCACGCTCAGTCCCCCATCACGTATGGAGTACGTCGTGCGCCCCAACCGAACCCTGCGAACCTCTCTTTTCTCGTTCACCGCCGTCGCGGTGCTCCTCGCCGCGACCGCCTGCGGGTCGTCCGACTCGGGCGCCTCCTCGGCCACCGGCCTCAACCCCCCCGACCTCAAGGCACAGTCGAAGCTGGGCAAGACCGAGGGCCAGGTCAACCTGGTCGCCTGGGCCGGGTATGTCGAGGACGGCTCCAACGACCCCAAGGTCGACTGGGTGAGCGACTTCGAGAAGCAGACCGGCTGTCAGGTCAACTCCAAGGTCGCCGCCAGCTCCGACGAGATGGTCAAGCTGATGAAGACCGGCCAGTACGACGCCGTCTCCGCGTCCGGTGACGCGTCCCTGCGCCTCATAGCCTCCGGCGACGCGGCCCCCGTCAACACCAGCCTCGTGCCGAACTACAAGGACGTCTTCAGCGGCCTGAAGAACGGGGCCTGGAACTCCGTCGACGGCAAGATGTACGGCATCCCGCACGGCCGCGGCGCCAACCTGCTGATGTACAACACGCAGAAGGTCACGCCCGCCCCCACCTCCTGGTCCGCGGTCTTCGAGGACGCCTCGAAGCACAAGGGGCACGTGACGGCGTACGACTCGCCGATCTACATCGCCGACGCGGCGCTGTATCTGAAGGCGACCAAGCCGGAGTTGAAGATCAAGGACCCCTACGCGCTGGACCAGAAGCAGTTCGACGCGGCCGTCGCGCTGCTGAAGAAGCAGAGCGCGAACGTGGGGGAGTACTGGAGCGACTACCTCAAGGAGATCTCCGCCTTCAAGAGTGGTGACTCCGTGGTCGGCACCACCTGGCAGGTCATCGCCAACCTCGCGCAGGACGAGGGCGCCAAGGTGAAGGCCTTCGTGCCCAAGGAAGGCTCCACGGGCTGGTCGGACACCTGGATGATCTCCGCCAAGGCCAAGCACCCCAACTGCGCCTACAAATGGATGGACTGGATCATCTCGCCGAAGGTGAACGCGCAGGTCGCCGAGTACTTCGGTGAGGCCCCGGCCAACTCCAAGGCGTGCACCGAGACCAGCGACAAGTCCTTCTGCGACACCTTCCACGCGGCCGACGAGAGCTACTGGAAGAACATCGCCTTCTGGAACACGCCCATCGAGCAGTGCCTGGACGGCCGCACCGACGTGAAGTGCGTGCCGTACGCGAAGTGGGTCCAGGCCTGGACCGAGATCAAGGGCTGAGAGACAACCGATGACCTCCACCGCGCAGGCCGCCGGACGGTCCCCCGTCCGGCGGCTCGCCGGGACCCTGCACCGCCGGCCGCGGCTCAGGCTGTCCCTGCTGCTCACCGCACCGCTGCTGTGGCTGGCCGTGCTCTACCTCGGCTCGCTGGCCGTGCTGTTCATCTCGGCGTTCTGGACGACCAACTCCTTCACCTCCGAGGTCGTGAAGGTCTGGTCGACCGACAACTTCCACGCCCTGTTCACGACGCCTGTCTTCCGGCAGGTGATCCTGCGCAGCATCGGTGTGGCGCTCGCCGTCACCGCTCTGTCCGCGGTGATCGCCTTCCCGGTCGCCTTCTACACGGCCCGCATCGCCAAGCCCAAGTGGCGGCCGTTGCTCGTGGTCGCCATTCTCACGCCGCTGTGGGCGAGTTACCTCGTCAAGGTGTACGCCTGGCGGCTGATCCTCTCTCAAGGCGGCTTTGCCGACTGGATGTTGAAGCCCTTCGGGCTCGGCGGACCCGGGTTCGGACTGGTCGCGGCGATCATCGCGCTGACCTACCTCTGGCTGCCGTACATGATCCTGCCGATCCACACGGCACTGGAGCAGCTGCCCGCCAACCTGCTCGACGCGTCGGCGGACTTGGGCGCCCGCGCCGGACGCACCTTCCGCTCGGTCGTGGTCCCGATGGTGCTGCCGTCCGTGGCGGCCGGCTCGGTCTTCACCTTCTCGCTCAGCCTCGGGGACTACATCGCCGTGCAGATCGTCGGCGGCAAGACCCAGCTGATCGGCAACCTCGTCTACTCCAACATCGAACTGAACCTGCCCATGGCCGCCGCGCTCGGCACGGTCCCCGTCGTCGTCATCGTGCTCTACCTGCTCGCGATGCGCCGCACGGGCGCCTTGAGCAGTCTCTGAGGAGCCCGCCGTGCAACTCTCCCGTTCCGCGCGCATCGCGCTCCGCGTCGCCGCTGGGGTCGGCTTCGCGTTCATCTACGTACCGCTCGCGCTGGTCCTGGTCAACTCCTTCAACCCGGACCGCAGCGCGAGCTGGCCGCCGTCCGGACTCACCTTCCGCTGGTGGTCGGTCGCCTGGGAGAACGAGGGTGCCCGCGCGGCG
Source organism: Streptomyces sp. NPDC007896 (assembly GCF_042959425.1). NCBI lineage: Bacteria > Bacillati > Actinomycetota > Actinomycetes > Kitasatosporales > Streptomycetaceae > Streptomyces > Streptomyces sp. NPDC007896. Next base: position 495,153 of record NZ_JBIBKX010000007.1, read on the forward strand.
CTCTGGGTCTCGGTGAAGGCGGGCCTGGGCGCCACGGCCATCGCCCTGGTGCTGGGCACGCTGATCGCCTTCGCCGTGGCCCGGCACCGGTTCTTCGGCCGTGACGCCATCTCGTTCGTGGTCGTCCTGCCGATCGCGCTGCCCGGCATCGTCACCGGCATCGCGCTCAACTCGGCGTTCAGTACGGTACTTGAGCCACTCGGCGTCGGTCTCGGCCTGTTCACCGTGATCGTCGGCCACGCCACCTTCTGCATCGTGGTCGTCTTCAACAACGTCGTCGCGAGGCTTCGGCGTACCTCGGGCTCGTACGAGGAAGCGGCGATGGATCTGGGCGCGGACACCTTCCGGGCCTTCATCGACGTCACCTTCCCGCTGGTGCGCTCGGCCCTGCTGGCGGGCGGACTGCTCGCCTTCGCGCTCTCCTTCGACGAGATCGTGGTGACGACCTTCACGGCCGGGCCCGGCATCGAGACCCTGCCGATCTGGATCTTCAACAACATGACGCGGCCCCAGCAGGCACCGGTCGTCAACGTCGTGGCGGCGGTGCTCGTCCTGCTCTCCGTGCTCCCGATCTACGCGGCCCAGCGGCTGTCCGCCGACACGGCGTCCGGGAGCCGGGTGTGAACGGGAGCAGGATGTGGTGCGGGCTCGCTGCCCGGTTGCTCGGATGTACTTCCTGACAAGAGAAGTGTGTGACATGGTACTGATGTGAGCGTGCGGCTGACCTGTGATGTCGTGATCGTCGGAGCCGGAATGGTCGGCGCGGCCTGCGCGCTGTACACCGCCCGGGCGGGCCTCGACGTCACTGTGGTGGACCGCGGCCCGGTGGCCGGCGGGACCACCGGCGCGGGTGAGGGCAATCTGCTCGTCTCCGACAAGGAACCCGGGCCCGAACTCGACCTCGCCCTGCTGTCGGGGCGCCTGTGGGCCGACCTCGCGGAGGAACTGGGCGCGGCCGTCGAGTACGAGGCCAAAGGGGGCGTCGTCGTGGCCGCCACGCCCGAGGGGCTCACCGCGTTGGAGACCTTCGCGGCGGGACAACGAGCCGCCGGGGTCGAGGCGGTGCCGGTCGCCGCCGACCAACTCCACACCCTGGAACCCCACTTGGCACCCGGCCTCACGGGCGCCGTGCACTACCCCCAGGACAGCCAGGTGATGCCGGCACTCGCCGCGGCGCACCTGGTGCGGGCCTCGGGGGCGCGGCTCCTGACAGGGCGGACCGTGACCGAGGTGCTGCGCACGGCGGACGGGACGGTACGCGGCGTGCGGACCGACCGTGGTGACCTCCACGCCCCGGTGGTCGTCAACGCCGCCGGCACCTGGGGCGCCGACGTGGCCGCCCTCGCGGGCGTCTTCCTGCCCGTTCTGCCCCGACGCGGCTTCGTGCTGGTGACCGAACCACTGCCGCGCCGGGTGCGGCACAAGGTGTACGCCGCGGACTACGTCGCCGACGTGGCCAGCGACTCGGCCGCGCTGGGGACCGCACCCGTCGTGGAGGGCACCGCGGCAGGGCCGATCCTGATCGGCGCGAGTCGTGAACGGGTCGGCTTCGACCGGTCGTTCTCACTGCCGGCCGTACGGGCGCTGGCGGCCGGGGCGACCCGGCTGTTCCCGTTCCTGGCCGACGTACGGGCCCTGCGGACGTACCTGGGTTTCCGCCCGTACATGCCCGACCACCTGCCGGCGATCGGCCCCGATCCACGGGTGCCCGGGCTCTTCCACGCCTGTGGACACGAGGGCGCGGGAATCGGCCTCGCCACCGGCACCGGGCGGCTGATCGCACAGGTCGTCGCGGGCAGGACACCCGACCTGGACCTCACGCCGTTCCGGCCCGACCGCTTCCCGAAGGAGGCCGGGTGAATACCCTGGAGCTGGTAGGGGCCGAGCCGAGCCCCGCGTTCACCGTCACCCTGGACGGCCGCGAGATCACGGCCCTGCCCGGACAGACCGTCGCCGCAGCACTGTGGGCGGCGGGCGTCACCTCCTGGCGCGCCACCCGCGGCGCGGGCCGCCCGCGCGGCGTCTTCTGCGGCATCGGCGTCTGCTTCGACTGCCTGGTGACCGTCAACGACCGCCCCAACCAGCGGTCCTGCCTGGTGCCGGTCCGAGCGGGCGACGCGATCCGTACGCAGGAGGGGACGGGCCATGGCGACTGAGCGACCGCACCTCGCGGTGATCGGCGCGGGGCCGGCCGGGCTGGCCGCGTCCCTGGCCGCCGCGGCGCACGGTGTCCGGGTCACGCTGATCGACTCGGCGGCCGGAGCGGGCGGCCAGTTCTACCGGCGGCCCCCGGCGGGGCTCGGGGCCCGGCGCCCGCAGGCGCTGCACCATCAGTGGCGGACCTGGCGGCGCCTTGAGGACGCACTGACCGCGCGGGTCGAGGCGGGCACGATCAGGCATCTGGCGGACCATCACGTGTGGTGCGTCGTACCCGCCGTACCCGAAGCGCCGCCGGACACCGCGCCGCCCCCGGCCGGACCTGGCTCCGTCGGCTTTGTCGTGCACGCGCTGCTCGGCCCCTTCCAGGAGGAGCCCGTCACCGTCCGCGCCGACGCCGTGCTTCTCGCCACCGGCGGGTACGAGAAGGTGTTGCCGTTCCCGGGCTGGACCCTTCCCGGAGTCGTCACCGCCGGTGGCGCGCAGGCCATGCTGAAGGGCGGGCTCGTCGTCCCCGGGCAGCGGGCGGTCGTTGCGGGGACCGGGCCCCTGCTGCTGCCCGTGGCGACCGGGCTCGCCGCGGCGGGGGTCGAGGTCGCCGCCCTCGTCGAGTCCGCCGACCCGAAGGCGTTGCTGCGGCGTCCCGTGACACTGGCAGCACAGCCGGGGAAGGTCGCCGAGGGGGTACGGTACGGCGCCCAACTCCTGCGACACCATGTCAAGTTGCTCCCACGGCACACCGTCGTCGCGGCACACGGCGAGGAGCGGCTCGACGCCGTGACCGTCGCCGCGCTCGACACACACGGACGGGTCAGGCCCGGCACCGAACGGCGCGTCCCGTGCGACACGCTCGCCGTCGGCCACGGCATGCTGGCGCACATCGACCTCGCCGAGTCGCTCGGCTGCCGTATCGACGGCCTGAACGTCGCGGTGGACGAGGAGCAGCGCACCGATGTCCCCGGCGTATGGGCCGCGGGCGAGACCACCGGCATCGGTGGCGCGGCGCTGTCGCTCGCCGAGGGACACATCGCGGGACGCTCGGCCGCGGCCCGGCTGGCGGGGACGCGGCCCGACCCCCGCGCGTGGGCACGCGCCGCCAGGTCCCGCAGGAGAGCGCGGGAGTTCTTCGCCGTACTCGACACCGTCTACGCCCCGCCCGCGCACTGGACGGAGCAGGTCACCGACGACACCGTCGTCTGCCGCTGCGAGGAGGTCACCGCCGGTGCGGTCAGGAACGCCGTCGACGAGCTCGGCGCGGGCGACGTAAGGACCGTGAAGCTGCTCACCCGCGCGGGGATGGGCTGGTGTCAGGGCCGGATGTGCGAGCCCGCCGTCGCCGGTCTCGCCGGATGCGAACAGACGCCCGCGCGGCGGTTGCTGGCACGCCCCGTACCGCTCGGGGTGCTGGCGAGGGCCGGAGATCCCGAGGTCGACTGACCACCTTCGTGCCGCACCGCCCCACCGCGACCGAACATCAGTAAAATGTCACACACCATGGAGGGAACCGCTCATGACCGCCACCGAGAACCGTCCCTGGCGCGGCGTCCTCGTCGCCACCGCGCTCCCGCTGAACGACGACCTCTCCGTCGACTACGACCGCTACGCGCAGCACTGCGCCTGGCTCGTCGAGAACGGCTGTGACGGGGTCGTACCGAACGGCTCGCTGGGCGAGTACCAGGTGCTCACGCCCGAGGAGCGCGCGAAGGTCGTCGAGACGGCGGTGTCGGCGATCGGCGGCTCCCGCGTGATGCCCGGCGTCGCCGCCTACGGCTCCGCCGAGGCCCGCCGCTGGGCCGAGCAGGCCCGCGACGCCGGCTGCCGGTCCGTGATGCTGCTGCCGCCGAACGCCTACCGCGCCGACGAGCGTTCCGTCCTGGCCCACTACGAGGCGGTCGCCGAGGCGGGCGTCCCGGTCGTCGCGTACAACAACCCCATCGACACCAAGGTCGACCTGGTGCCCGAGCTGCTCGCGAAGCTGCACGCGGAGGGCTACATCCACGGCGTCAAGGAGTTCTCCGGCGATGTCCGCCGCGCCTACCGGATCGCCGAACTCGCCCCCGAACTCGACCTGTTGATCGGCGCCGACGACGTCCTGCTGGAGCTCGCCGTCGCGGGCGCCAAGGGCTGGGTGGCCGGCTACCCGAACGCGCTGCCCGCCGCGAGCGTCGAGCTGTACCACGCCGCCGTCGAGGGCGACCTCGACACGGCACGGCTGCTCTACCGCCAATTGCACCCACTGCTGCGCTGGGACTCCCAGGTCGAGTTCGTCCAGGCCATCAAACTTTCCATGGACATCGTGGGCCGGCACGGCGGGCGGGTGCGTCCACCGCGCGTCCCGCTGCGGCCCGAGCAGGAGGCCGCGGTCCGCGCCGCCACCGAGAAGGCCCTCGCCGCCGGTCTCGCCTGAGCGCCGCTCCTCGATCAAGCCAAGTTCCCCGCGAACAGCAGGAGTTACGGAGATCCCATGCGCAGCAAACTCGTCCTGCACGCCGTCGACTCGCACACCGAGGGCATGCCCACCCGGGTGATCACCGGCGGCATCGGGACCATCCCCGGCGCGACCATGAACGAGCGGCGGCTGTATTTCCGCGAGCACCGCGACGACATCAAGCAACTCCTGATGAACGAGCCGCGCGGCCACTCCGCGATGAGCGGCGCCATCCTCCAGCCGCCCACCCGCCCGGACTGCGACTACGGCGTCCTCTACATCGAGGTGTCGGGCTATCTCCCGATGTGCGGGCACGGCACCATCGGCGTGGCGACGGTCCTGGTGGAGACCGGCATGGTCGAGGTCGTCGAGCCGGTCACCACGATCCGGCTCGACACCCCGGCGGGCCTCGTCGTCGCCGAGGTCGCGGTCGAGGACGGCGCCGCCCGCGCGGTCACGCTCAAGAACGTGCCGTCCTTCTCGGCGGGCCTCGACCGCAAGGCCACCCTGCCCGACGGCCGGACGGTGACGTACGACCTCGCGTACGGCGGCAACTTCTACGCCATCCTGCCCCTGGAGCAGCTCGGCCTGCCCTTCGACCGGTCGCGAAAGGAGGAGATCCTCGCCGCCGGACTGTCGCTGATGGAGGTCGTCAACGCCGAGGACGAGCCGGTCCATCCCGAGGACCCGTCCATCCGCGGCTGCCACCACGTCCACCTGTACGCGCCCGGCGCCACCGCCCGCCACTCGCGCCACGCCATGGCGATCCACCCCGGCTGGTTCGACCGCTCGCCCTGCGGTACGGGCACCAGCGCGCGCATGGCGCAACTGCACGCCCGGGGTGAACTCCCCCTGCACACGGACTTCGTGAACGAGTCCTTCATCGGGACGCAGTTCACGGGACGACTGCTCGGCACGACCGAGGTCGCCGGAATCCCCGCCGTACTGCCCAGCTTCACCGGTCGCGCCTGGATCACCGGCACGGCCCAGTACCTCCTGGACCCGACCGACCCGTTCCCGGCGGGTTTCGTGCTCTAGAGATACTGATGTCACGTGACATTGCACAAACCCGCCATGCCGTACGAGGAGTCGACCCATGCCCGCCACGCGCAGTAGCGCACCCTCCGCCGCTCCCGCCGCCCTGCCCGTCCTCGGCGGCAAGAAGAGCAGCTACCGCGAGCGCGTCGCCGACGCCCTGCGGGCCGCGCTGATCGCGGGTGAACTGCGGGCCGGCGAGGTGTACTCCGCGCCGACGCTCGCCGCCCGCTTCGGCGTCTCGGCGACACCGGTGCGCGAGGCCATGCTCGACCTCGCCAAGGAGGGCCTCGTCGACACGGTGCCCAACAAGGGCTTCCGGGTCACCGCGGTCTCGGAGAAGCAGCTCGACGAGTACACCCACATCCGCTCGCTGATCGAGATCCCCACCACGGTGCAGTTGGCCACCACCGCGGACCCGGTCTCCCTGGAGGCGCTGCGTCCCGCCGCCCGGGAGATCGTGACCGCGGCGGCGGCCGGTGACCTCATCGCCTACGTCGAGGCGGACATCCGCTTCCACCTCGGTCTGCTCGCCCTCGCGGGCAACTCCCACCTGGTCGAGGTCGTCGGCGACCTCCGCAAGCGCTCGCGCCTGTACGGCCTCAACGCCCTGGTCGAGGCGGGCCGCCTCCAGGACTCCGCCGAGGAGCACCTCGAACTCCTCGACGCCCTGGTGGACCGCGACCCCGAGGCCGTACGCCGGGTCATGACCCGGCACCTGGGCCATGTCCGTGGCCTGTGGGCGGCCCGCTAGGTTCGGCCGGGTCAAGTGAGTGTTACGCAAGCGACTTGCATTTCTTGCGCTATTCTTGCGCGCATGACGCGACGACTTGCTCAGGTGGCGAAGAAGGTCGGGGTCAGCGAGGCCACGGTCAGCCGGGTGCTCAACGGGAAGCCCGGCGTCTCCGACTCCACCCGGCAGGCGGTGCTCTCGGCGCTGGACGTGCTCGGCTACGAGCGGCCCACCCAGCTGCGCGGAGAACGCGCGCGGCTCGTGGGGCTCGTCCTGCCCGAGCTGCAGAACCCGATCTTCCCGGCGTTCGCCGAAGTGATCGGCGGCGCGCTCGCCCAGCTCGGGCTGACGCCGGTGCTCTGCACCCAGACGAAGGGCGGCGTCTCCGAGGCGGACTACGTGGACCTGCTGCTCCAGCAACAGGTCTCCGGTGTGGTGTTCGCGGGCGGACTGTACGCGCAGGCCGACGCCCCGCACGAGCACTACCGGCAGCTCGCGGACCGCAACATCCCGGTGGTGCTGGTGAACGCGGCCATCGAGCACCTCGGCTTCCCGTGCGTCTCCTGCGACGACGCCGTGGCGGTCGAGCAGGCCTGGCGCCACCTCGTCTCGCTCGGTCACGAGCGCATCGGTCTGGTCCTCGGGCCCGCCGACCACATGCCCTCGGCGCGGAAGCTGGCGGCGGCCCGCGCACTCGCCCCCGAGCTGCCCGACGCGCACATCGCGCGGGCCATGTTCTCGATCGAGGGCGGCCACGCGGCGGCCGCCCGGCTCATCGACCGCGGGGTCACCGGCTTCATCTGCGCCAGCGACCCGCTCGCCCTCGGTGTCGTGCGCGCCGCCCGCCGCAAGGGACTCGGCGTGCCCTCGCAGGTGTCCGTCGTCGGCTACGACGACTCCGCGCTGATGAACTGCACCGAGCCGCCCCTGACCACCGTCCGCCAGCCCATCGAGTCGATGGGCCGGGCGGCCGTCGAGCTGCTGAACGCCCAGATCGGCGGGAGCAGCGTCACCGCCGAAGAGCTCCTGTTCGAACCGGAGTTGGTGGTCCGGGGGTCCACCGCGCAAGCGCCCCGCCGCTGAGATCCACTCTCCTGTCAAATAATTCCAGATTCTGCGCGACATCTTGCGGACCCTTGTCGGCGGTGCTTGAGTGTGCGGCGCCAGCACACGGCGGTGCGCCAGATCAAGGTGGCGCGCCCCCGTGGGCCTTCCTCGCTCCTGCCCAAAGGGGTCCACCGATGAGAACTACCGGGTTCCGCCGTACCTTCGTCGTGCTCACGGCGTCCGCCCTCGCGCTCACCGCCACCGCCTGCGGTGGCAGCGACGACGGCTCCGCGGGTGGCAAGACCCGCATCACGGTCAACTGCATGCCTCCGAAGAGCGCCAAGGTCGACCGCTCGTTCTTCGAGGCCGACATCAAGGCGTTCGAGAAGCAGAACCCGGACATCGACGTCGTCGCGCACGACGCGTTCCCCTGCCAGGACCCCAAGACGTTCGACGCCAAGCTCGCCGGCGGCCAGATGGAGGACGTCTTCTACACGTACTTCACCGATTCCAAGCACGTCGTCGACATCAACCAGGCCGCCGACATCACGTCGTACGTCAAGGACCTCAAGAGCTACGGCACCATCCAGCAGCAACTGCGCGACATCTACACCGTCGACGGCAAGATCTACGGAGTGCCGCGCACTGGCTACTCGATGGGACTCATCTACAACCGCAAGCTCTTCCAGAAGGCCGGTCTCGACCCCGACAAGCCCCCGGCGACCTGGGAAGAAGTGCGCGCGGACGCCAAGAAGATAGCCGCGCTCGGCGGCGGCACCGTCGGCTACGCCGACTACAGCGCCCAGAACCAGGGCGGCTGGCACTTCACCGCCGAGATGTACTCGCAGGGCGGCGACGTCGTGGCGCCGGACGGCAAGAAGGCCAGCGTCGACACCCCGGAGGGCAAGGCCGTCCTGCAGAACCTGCACGACATGCGCTGGAGCGACAACTCCATGGGCAGCAAGCAGCTCCTCGTCATCAACGACGTCCAGCAGCTGATGGGCTCCGGCAAGCTCGGCATGTACCTCTCCGCGCCCGACAACATCCCGATCCTCGTCAAGGAGAAGGGAGGCAACTACAAGGACCTCGCCCTCGCGCCCATGCCCGGCGGCAAGGGCACGCTCATCGGCGGCGACGGCTACATGTTCAACAAGAAGGACAGCCCGGAGCAGATCAAGGCCGGCCTGAAGTGGCTCGACCACATGTTCCTCACCCCCGGCAAGGGCTTCCTCGGCGACTACGCCCGCGCCAAGCAGAACAACGCCCCCGTCGGCCTCCCCGAGCCCCGCCTCTTCACCGGCGCCGCCGACGCCAAGGACCAGCAGGTCAAGAAGGCCAACGCCAATGTGCCCGTGGAGAACTACCAGGCCTTCCTGGACGGCAACCAGAGCCTGCAGATGAAGATCGAGCCGCCCCAGGCCCAGCAGATCTACTCGGTCCTCGACGGAGCCGTCTCCGCGGTCCTCACCAAGAAGGACGCGAACATCGACCAGCTCCTCAAGGACGCCTCCGGGAAGATCGACTCCATCCTGGCCCGGGGCTGACCACGCGTATGAAGACCGCATCGAAGCCCGTGGTGCTTCCTCCGGCCGCCGTCGGCGCGCCGGAGGTACCGCGGTCGGCCGGGCGCCGGGCGGGAGGCCCGTGGCGCCGGCGCCTGGCCGACCAGTCCCGCGCGTACGCCTTCCTCGTCGGCGGCCTGCTCTGCTTCGCGCTGTTCTCCTGGTACCCGGCGATCCGCGCGGTCGTGATCGCCTTCCAGAAGTACACGCCGGGCTCACCGCCCCAGTGGGTCGGCACCGCCAACTTCACCCGTGTCTTCCACGACCCGGAGTTCACCGCGGCGTGGCGCAACACGTTCACCTTCACGCTCCTCGCCCTGCTCATCGGCTTCGCCGTCCCGTTCGTGATGGCCCTGGTCCTCAACGAACTCCGGCACGCGAAGGCCTTCTTCAGGGTCGTGGTGTACCTGCCGGTGATGATCCCGCCGGTGGTCAGCGCACTGCTGTGGAAGTGGTTCTACGATCCCGGAGCGGGCCTCGCCAACGAGGCGCTGCGCTTTCTGCACCTGCCCACCTCGAACTGGTCCAACGGCGCCGACACCGCGCTTCTCTCCCTGGTCATCGTGGCCACCTGGGCCAACATGGGCGGCACGGTCCTGATCTATCTGGCCGCGCTCCAGGGCATCCCGGGGGAGCTGTACGAGGCGGCGGAACTGGACGGCGCGAACATCCTCCAGCGCATCCGGCACGTGACGATCCCACAGACCCGGTTCATCGTCCTCATGCTGATGCTGCTTCAGATCATCGCCACGATGCAGGTCTTCACCGAGCCGTTCGTCATCACCGGCGGCGGCCCCGAGAACGCCACGGTCACCGTCCTCTACCTCATCTACAAGTACGCGTTCCTCTACAACGACTTCGGCGGCGCGTGCGCGCTGAGCGTCATGCTCCTCGTGCTGCTCGGCCTCTTCTCCGCGGTCTATCTGCGGCTGACCCGCTCGTCGGGGGAGGAGTACTCATGAGCAGCGGCACCCGCACCCTGGTCTCCCCGCTCACCCTCGCCCGCCCCCGCGGCAAGGCCCTCTACTGGACCGTCTTCACAGCCGTCGTCCTGCTCTTCGCGCTCGCCTTCCTCTTCCCGGTCTACTGGATGGTCACCGGCGCGATGAAGTCCCCGGACGAGGTGACGCGGACCCCGCCGACCCTCGTGCCCCAGGCGTGGCATCTCAGCGGCTACACCGACGCCTGGGACCTGATGGACCTGCCCACCCACCTATGGAACACGGTGGTGCAGGCCGCCGGCGCCTGGCTGCTCCAACTCGTGTTCTGCACGGCCGCCGCGTACGCCCTCTCCAAGCTGAAGCCGGCCTTCGGCAAGGTGATCCTCGGCGGCATCCTCGCCACCCTGATGGTCCCGGCGCAGGCGCTGGTCGTGCCGAAGTACCTGACCGTCGCCGACCTCCCGCTGATCCACACCAGCCTGCTCAACGACCCGCTCGGCATCTGGCTGCCCGCCGTGGCCAACGCCTTCAACCTCTATCTCCTCAAGCGCTTCTTCGACCAGATCCCGCGCGATGTCCTGGAGGCCGCCGAGATCGACGGCGCCGGACGGCTGCGTACCCTCTGGTCCATCGTGCTGCCCATGTCCCGCCCCGTCCTGGGAGTCGTGTCGATCTTCGCCCTGGTCGCCGTCTGGCAGGACTTCCTCTGGCCGTTGATGGTCTTCTCCGACACCGACAAGCAGCCGATCAGCGTGGCGCTCGTCCAGCTGTCGCAGAACATCCAGCTGACCGTGCTCATCGCCGCGATGGTGATCGCCAGCATCCCCATGGTCCTGATGTTCCTGGTGTTCCAGCGGCACATCATCGCCGGGATCAGCGCGGGCAGCACGAAGGGCTGACACCGACCCCGCAACAGAAAGGCAGGCACCGTGGGACAGCCCACCCATGCCCAGAACTGGTGGCGCTCCGCCGTCATCTACCAGGTGTACGTCCGCAGCTTCGCGGACGGCGACGGCGACGGCACCGGCGACCTCGCGGGCGTCCGCGCCAAACTCCCGTATCTCGCCGAACTCGGCGTGAACGCCCTGTGGTTCAACCCCTGGTACCTGTCCCCGATGAAGGACGGTGGCTACGACGTCGCCGACTACCGTGTCATCGATCCGGCCTTCGGGACGCTCGCCGAGGCGGAGAAGCTCATCGCCGAGGCGAAGGAGCTGGGCATCCGCACGCTCGTCGACATCGTGCCCAACCACGTCTCCGACCAACATCCCTGGTTCCGGGCCGCCTTGGCCGCGGGACCCGAACGCGAGCTCTTCCACTTCCGTCCCGGACGCGGCGAACACGGCGAACTCCCGCCCAACGACTGGCCGTCCCAGTTCGCCGGCTCCGCCGAGCCCGTCTGGACCCGGCTGCCCGACGGCACCTGGTACCTCCACCTGTTCACCCCCGAGCAGCCCGACCTCAACTGGGCGCACCCCGCCGTCCGCCAGGAACACGAGGAGATCCTGCGGTTCTGGTTCGAGCGCGGCGTGGCGGGCGTCCGCATCGACTCGGCCGCCCTGCTCGCCAAGGACCCGGACCTCCCCGACTTCGTCGAGGGCCGCGATCCGCATCCGTACGTCGACCGCGACGAGCTCCACGACATCTACCGCTCCTGGCGCACGGTCGCCGACGCCTACGACGGCATCTTCGTCGGTGAGGTCTGGCTCCCCGACACCGAGCGCTTCGCCCGCTATCTGCGCCCCGACGAACTCCACACCGCCTTCAACTTCTCCTTCCTGTCCTGCCCCTGGGACGCGGGACGCCTGCGGACGTCCATCGACGAGACCCTCGCCGAACACGCCCCGGTCGGCGCGCCCGCCACCTGGGTGCTGTGCAACCACGACGTGACCCGCACGGTCACCCGCTACGGCCGCGCCGACACCGGCTTCGACTTCGCCACCAAGGCCTTCGGCACCCCGACCGACCTCGCTCTCGGCACCCGCCGGGCCCGCGCCGCCGCCCTGCTCTCCCTCGCCCTGCCCGGCGCCGTCTACCTCTACCAGGGCGAGGAGCTGGGCCTGCCCGAGGCCGAGATACCCCGCGACCGCATCCAGGACCCCATGCACTTCCGCTCCGGCGGCACCGACCCGGGCCGGGACGGCTGCCGGGTCCCGCTCCCGTGGACGGCCGGCGCGCCGTACGCGGGCTTCGGCGGCGAGCCATGGCTGCCGCAGCCGAACGGCTGGTCCGCGTACGCCGCCGACCTCCAGGCCGCCGACCCCGGCTCGATGCTCTCCCTCTACCGCGCGGCCCTGAGGATCAGGCCGGAGTTCGGCGACGGCCCGCTCACCTGGCTGCCCGCGCCCGAGGGGGTGCTCGCCTTCGCCCGGCCCGGACAGGAGGGGCGGCTGCTGTGCGTCGTGAACCTCGCCGACGCCCCCGCCGACCTCCCCGCCCACTCCCGACTTCTCCTCGGCAGCGGTCCCCCGGACCCACAGGGGCGACTGCCGAAGGACACGGCGGTCTGGCTGCGCGGCTGAGACCGCGTCGACTCATTACACCCAGGGCACCCTCGCTTGACTGAGATGGAGGCGCACCTCAGGTGAGCGTCTTTTCGGGGGGACCGGTATCGGTCCCCCCGCGCTTCGCCGCCTGGATCTGCTCGTACACATGGGTCCGCAGTTCGGCGAAGCGCGGGGCGACCCGGGTGTGCAACTGGTCCCGCTCGTCGGGGAGATCGACCTTCAGCTGCTCCTGTACGACGGTGGGGGAGGCGGAGAGGATCAGGACCCGTTCGCCGAGGTACACGGCCTCGTCGATGTCGTGGGTGACGAACAGGATCGTGATGCCGCGCTCCCGCCACAGGCCGCGCACCAGGTCCTCCAGTTCGGCCCGGGTCTGCGCGTCCACCGCCGCGAACGGCTCGTCCATCAGCAGGACGTCGGGCTCGTACGCGAGCGCGCGGGCGATCGCGACGCGCTGCTGCATCCCGCCGGACAGCTGCCACGGGTAGGCTCCCGCGGCATCCGTGAGCCCGACCGACTCCAACGCGTCCGCGACCAGCTCCCGGCGCCGCACCTTGCTCAACGGCTTCTGCTTCAAGGGCAGTTCGACGTTCTCCCGCACCCGCATCCAGGGGAACAGACTGCGTCCGTACTCCTGGAACACGAACGCCATCCCCGGCGGCGGACCGCTCACCGGGCGGTCGTTCAGCCGTACTTCGCCCGCCGTCGGCGTCAGCAGCCCGCCCATGCACTTCAGGAGCGTGGTCTTGCCGCATCCCGACGGGCCGACCAGACAGACGAGTTCGCCCGCCTCGACGGTGAAGGTGAGGTCCCGTACCGCCTCCACCCGGCGGCCGGAACCCTCGTAGACCTTGTTCAGGCCGGATACGACAAGAGACCCGTGCATGGACCGCCCTTTCGCGAGCTTCACGGGGACCGCCGGGACACCGCGCGCAGACCGTGGTACCAGCCGAGCACCCGGCGCTCGACCAGTTGGAAGACGACCGAGAGAAGGAAACCGAGCAGGCCCAGGACGAGGATTCCGGTCCACATGTCGGGGATCGCGAAGCTCCGCTGGAACTGGACGACGGTGAAGCCGAGGCCGTTGCTGGCCGCGAACATCTCGCTGATGACCATCAGGATGATCCCGATGGACAGGGCCTGGCGCAGACCCGCGAAGATCTGCGGGCTCGCCGCACGCAGGACCACGCTGCGCAGCCGGGCCACGCCCGTGATGCCGTACGAGCGCGCCGTCTGCGCCATCACCGCATCGACCGCCCGAACGCCCTCGACCGTGTTGAGCAGGATCGGCCAGACACAGCCGCTCGCGATCACGGCGATCTTCATCGTGTCGCCGATGCCGGCGAACAACATGATGACGGGGACCAGGACGGGAGGCGGAACCGCGCGCAGGAATTCGAGGACCGGCTCGCACACGGCCCGCACCCGCCGGTACGAGCCGATGACCGTGCCCAGCGCCACGCCCACGACGGCCGCCGCCGCGTAACCGGCGAGCAGACGCAGCACGCTGGGCACGAGGTCGGAGCGCAGCCGCTCGCTCGTCCAGACGTCCGGGAAGGTCCTGAGGATCGTGCGCAGCGGCGGCCAGTACACGTTCGTACTGCCGTCGGACGCCAGCCACCAGAGCGCGACGAGCAGCGCGGGCAGCGCGACGACGAAGAACAGCCGCAGCAGGAAGGACCTCACACCATCACCTCCCCGCGCACCGACTGGTGCCAGGCCAGCGCCCTGCGCTCCACCGTGCGGGCACCCACGTTGATGAACAGCCCGAGCAGACCGGTGACCACCACCAGCGCGTACATGTCGGGGACCGCCTGCGAGGACTCGGCGACCGCGATCCGCGCACCCAACCCCGGTGCTCCGATGACGAGTTCGGCGGTCACGGCGAGGATGAGGGCGACCGAGGCGGCGAGTCGGACGCCCGTCATGACGTACGGGAGGGCCGTGGGCCACAGGACATGCCGGACGCGTGCCCACGGGCCGAGACCGTACGAGCGGGCCGTCTCCTCGGCGACCGGGTCGACGTCCTGGACGCCGTACAGGACCTGGACGAGGACCTGCCAGAACGAGGCGTACACGACGAGGAGGAGGACGGAGCGCAGTTCGGTGCCGTAGAGCAGGACGGCGAGGGGGATCAGGGCGACGGAGGGGATCGGGCGCAGGAACTCGATGGTCGAGGCGGTGGCCTCGCGCAGATACGGCACGACCGAGACGAGCAGCCCCACGACGACACCCGCGCCGACCGCGATCGCCAGGCCCAGCGCCCAGCCGGTCAGGGTGTCGCCGAGCGCCGTCCAGAAGGCGTGGTCGGTGACCTCCTGGCCGAGCGCGTCGGCGATGCGGCTGGTCGGCGGGAAGTACGCCTCCTTGACGAGACCGAGCCGCGGCACCGCCTCGCCCAGCGCGAGGAAGGCCGCGAGCCCGGCTGCGCCCAGGGAGGCGTTCGCACCCCTCACGGCAGCAGCTTGTCGAGGTCGGGCGTCGACTTGAACAGCCCGTCCCGCTCGCCCAGTTTCTCCAGCGCCTCGATCGACGTGCGGTTCGGCTCGGCCGGCCACTTCGGGAGGGTGACCTGGGCCAGTGTCGCCGCCGGGATCTTCGTGTACGTGGTGACGGCCTGACGGACCTCGTCCGGGTGGGCGTCGGCGTAGGCGAGGGACTCCGCGGTCGCCTCCTGGAACTTCTTCACCACGTCGGGGTTCTTCTGCGCGTACTGCGTCGAGGTGAAGTACATCGCCACGGTGAGGTCCTTGGCGACGTCGACCAGGGACGAGGCGATCTCCGTGGCGCCCTGGCTCTTGACGGTGGCGAGCGCCGGCTCGACCACCATCGCGGCGTCGATCTGACCGCTGTCGAGGGCGGCGGGCATCTGGTCGAAGGCCAGCTCGACGAACTTCACCCTGGACGGGTCACCGCCCGCCTTGCGCACCGACTCGCGCACCGCCGTCTCGTTGATGTTCTTCAGCGTGTTGACCGCGACCTTCTTCCCCTCCAGTTCCTTCGCGGACGTGATCGGGCTGCCCTTCTTCACGGTGATGGCGCCGAAGTCCTTGCCCGCCACGCCCGTCGAGGCGACGCCGTTGACGACGGCCTTCACGGGCACGTCCTGGCTCTGCGCGATCATCAGCGAGGTCATGTTGCTGAACCCGAACTGGAACTGGCCACTGACCACTCCCGGCACGATCGCCGCGCCGCCCTGCGCGGTCGTCATGGACAGCTTCAGGCCGCGCTTGCTGAAGAAGCCCTTCTGCTGGCCCAGGTAGAGAGGCGCGACATCGACGATGGGGATGACCCCGACCTTGACCGTGGTGGTACCGCCGGACGACGCGTTCTTGTCCGAGGCGCCACCGCCGCCGGACGAACCGCAGGCCGACGCGGCGACCAGAAAGGATCCGACCGCGAGACCGGCGAGCAGACGACGCATGGCTCCTCCTGTGCAGACGACATTGTTCCGACAGGCTGTGCGCGCACCGCAATGGGTGCTCAGCGGGAAGGTAGAGCCCTCGTACGGCGGGGTCAATGGCTTTGGCTAACAATATTGTTGACAGTTGGTGTCGGGTCTGGAGGCCCGCGCCGAGGCGGGCCTCCAGAACCCCGCGGCTCACAAGTCCAGCACGAGCCGCTTCCCGAGGCATCGGGAGACGCAGATGAGCATGGTCTCGCCCGCCTCCCGCTCCTGGTCCGTGAGCACCGAGTCCCGGTGGTCCGGGGTCCCTTCCAGGACGTCCGTCTCGCAGGTCCCGCAGGTGCCCTCGGTGCAGGAGAAGAGCACCTCGACGCCCGCGCCGCGCACGGTGTCGAGCACGGAGACATCCGCGGGGACGGTCAGCGTACGCCCGCTGCGCGCGAGCTCCACCTCGAACTCACTGTCCCCGCCCGTCTCCTGAACCTTCGGCCGGAAACGCTCGACGCGCAGCAGCCCGGCGGGGCACCGGGCCTCCACCGCGTCCAGCAGCGGGCCGGGACCGCAGCAGTAGACGAGCGTGCCCTCGGGGACCCCGGTCAGGACGGAGTCGAGCTCCAGCAGTCCGCACTCGTCCTGCGGGGCGACCGTCACCCGATCCCCGTATCGCTCCAACTCCCCGGTGAACGCCATGGAGTCACGTGTCCGCCCGCCGTACAGCAGCGTCCACTCGGCGCCCGCCGCCTCCGCCGCGGCGAGCATCGGCAGGATCGGGGTGATGCCGATGCCGCCCGCGACGAAGCGGTAGCGGGCGGCGGGCGCGAGCGCGAAGTGGTTGCGCGGGCCGCGGACCCGGACCTTGTCGCCCACGCCCAACTGCTCGTGCACATACGAGGATCCGCCGCGCCCGTCCGCTTCCCGCAGTACCGCGATCCGCCACGCCCGACCGTCCGCGGGATCCCCGCACAGCGAGTACTGCCGCTCAAGGCCGACCCCGAGCACGACGTCGATATGGGCGCCGGGCTCCCAGGCGGGGAGTTCCTCGCCGAGAGGATGGCGCAGGGTGAGGCAGAGCACGCCATCGGCGACGAACTCTCGGCTGTCCACGACGAGTTCGAATGCGTAGGAGCTCATGATCCAAGCCTCCGTGGCTCTTGCGGCCGATGTCCTTCGGGGTGGCCGAGCATCCACTCCCACATCTCGATCGGGTCCTGGGCGCTGTGCTCGGCACCGCAGTGACAGGTGCCGTGCAGCACATCGGTGCCCGGGATCCAGTCGATGCGGTAGATCTCGCGGGTCGCGAAGCGGGGAGGCGTGGTCACAGGACCTTCTCCAGCGGCTTGTCGCCCTCCTCGACCAGGCGGGCGAGGATGCGGCGGGCCGCGAGACCGCCGGTGTCGATGTTGATGCTCAGCTCCTGGTAGCCCGTCCGCTCGGTGCCGAGCGTCCTCTGCAGCAGGTTGAGCGCGTCCACGTCCTGCATCACCACGGTGTGGTTGAAGTCCCGCAGGAACGTGGTGACTTCCCCGTCCTCCTTCGCGAAGTCCCGGGAGACCGCCCAGAAGTCGTAGACATGGCCGTCGCTCGACGGAGTGATCGCGTAGGTGATCTCGGTGTGGAAGCCGTTCGGGTCGCTGCCGTCCGCCTCGGGCAGCACCCCGACCGGGGCGATCCGGCTGTGCAGCAGATACAGGCACGGCGCGTGGTACTCGATGTCCTGCCAGCGGGTGATCCGGCCCTCGATGCCGGTCGAACGGGCGTAGAACGGCGGACACTCGGCGTCGTCCATGTGCCGGCTGACCCGCACGATGCCCGCGCCCTCGTCGACCTCGGTGGTGATCGGCGTCTCGGCGACCTCGGGGGTGCCGATGTAACCGCCGTGCAGATACGTCTCGTGCGAGAGGTCGAGCAGATTGTCGACCAGCAGCCCGTAGTCGGCGTCGATGGGCTCCATGCCGCAGACGGTGGTCCAGTCCGGCGAGTCCATGTGCCGGGCGCGGGGGACGGACCCCGGGTCGGCGAGCGCCGGGTCGCCGACCCAGACCCAGACGAACGAATCCTGCTCGACGACGGGGTACGAGGCGACCCGGGCCGTGCGCGGTATGCGTTTTTGCCCCGGCACGTACACGCAGCTGCCGGTCGTGTCGTACGTGAACCCGTGGTACCCGCACACGATCCTGTCGCCGTCGAGCCGGCTCTCCGAGAGCGGGAAGCGGCGGTGCACACAGCGGTCCGCCAGGGCGACGGCCGTCCCGTCGTCCTCGGTCCGGTAGAAGACGAGCGGTTCACCGAGGATCGTCCGCCCGAGCAACTCCCGCCCGACCTCGTGCGAGTAGGCGGCGACGTACCACTGGTTCCTGGCAAAAGCGGTGATGTGCGGCATGGCAGTTCCCGTCCCTGTCGGCGGGGCGTCGTCGCCCCGCGTGCCGTGGTTGGAATCAGGGTCGTGAGGCTTGCATCGGCTCGGCAAGACGGCTTCTGCCAGGCGGAAGGACTTCTGTAAAGAGGCTGGTCAGAGCCTTGTTCTGGCAACCCCTGGTCGCCAGAGTGGAGTGCCGCGTGGTGCGGCCGTTCGGTTCGCGCTCGGGGGAGCCGGAGGCGGCGACGGCGAGTGCGACTACTTGTAGCGTGGCGTTAATCGCCCAGTAATGTCCATTTAGTTTCAATTGCGCTACTCGTCTGTCGGTGGATGCTCGGTACAGCGGCAAGAATCAGCATCACTGCAGGTCAACTACTGTTTGTTTTGGAGTCTGGGGCCCTCGGGGCGAATCCGGGTCGAATCCGCACCCTTTCAGGCTGTTGAGCGTGTTGCCGCTGGTCAGGGTGGTGTGAGGTCGCGTGCTGGTTCGCCTTGCGGATGGGGGTGGCGCGGCGAGTAGTCGGGCCGATGAGCCGCTGAAGAGGCACTGAGTGGCGGTGGTCGGCTGCCAGGGGCGGGGGCTGACCAGCGGATTCTTCGCTGCTGGTGGTGGTCGCCATTCGTGATCATGTCCTGCGGAAATGTCTTCAGGCGGGACGGCTGATGCGTGACGGCCCGGGATCAATGGTTCCTGGCCGAAACCGACCTGCCGAGCGTTTCAGGGGCCGTCCAGGAGCCGCGCGGTGGTCGGGCCATGCGGCAGAGGCCCCGCCGCCTCGCGCGGCAGCCGGCGCTCTCGCACCATCCGGTACACCACCGGAACTGCCATTCCTCGGCGCCGACATCAGCACAGCCTCGGTCGGCTCGCCGTCACCAACGCCGAACTGGAAAATCTTGGTACCTCGACGAGTTCATGGGTCCGCGAGGCCCCTTGAGTGGCGCGGTGTAAGTCCTGCTCTTGGCTGGGCAGTTGGGGGGCGAGGAGCTGAACGCTGTGCTGCCAACGGCCGAGTCGGGCCGACTCGGCGCAGGGCCACCGCATCCGTGCCTCGACCTTTGCTCAACGCGTCGTGCTGGTCCTGGAGGTGGACTACGCCGGGGCTGGCGGTGTCGAGGGCGAGGAGTGAATCGGGCAAACGGTCGGCGGCCGGGCCGATAACCCCGCGCACCTCCGCCACGGTCAGGAACGACAGCATGGCTTCGGCGGCGAAGAAGTCCGCCGCCCACCGGTCCAGGCCGCTGTACCGTATCGCTCCGACCGGGCTCGCCAGGCCGTCGAGGCGGGAGAAGTCGTAGTCGATCGCAGGGTTTCCTGGTTGGTGCCCAGGAATTAGGACTGTACGGTGCTCGGTCATGCTGGCCTCTCCGGCTCTAGGATGTGCAGAGCCGGGGAGGCTGACGGTGTCGCGGCCCGACCGGGTCGGCCGGTTACTCCTGTGCGTGCCGGATGGCGTCCAGGACGATGTGGGCGACGTGCTCGTCGGTGAGTTCGTACTGGATCTCGCGGGCCTGGCGCCGGGTGCGCACGATGCGGGAGTTGCGCAGTACGCGCAGGTGCTGCGAGACCAGCGGCTGGCTCACCCCCAGTGCGGCGACCAGTTCGTGGACGTACTTCCCGCCCCCGGCCAGTTCGCGCACGATACCGACGCGCACCGGCGAGGCGAGCGCCTTGAGCAGATCGCTGGCTGCCTGGAGCGCCTGTATCGGCTCGTCCGCCTGGGCTGTCGGGAAGTCGGGAGTCATTGCCACATGCATACATTAGCAAGTGACGATGATTTCCGGCTCGCGCCCGAGCGGACGCGGACTCTCAGTGATCGTCCCAGTGGCCCTCGTGCGCGGCGTGACGGTGGCCGTCGTGTACGTAGTCGGTGTGGTCCTCGTGCGGCACGGCGACGTGGCCGCAGCCCTCGCCGTGCTGGTGGTCGTGGCCCTCGTGGGTGGTGTGGCCGGTGCTCGCGCACTCGTCGACGTGGCCGTCGTGGGCCTTGTGGAGGTGGCCGTCGTGCACGTAGTCGGTGTGGTCGCCGTGCGGGACGGCGACGTGGCCGCAGCCCTTGCCGTGGGTGTGGGTGTGGTCGGCGTGCGTGCGGTGTTCGGTGGCGGTGCTCATGTGGTGCTCCTGGTGGTGCTCTCGGGGTGCCCGCGGGTGGTGCCGCGCGGGCCGTGCATGTCGACATCAATATATAGCAACTCTCGCATGTATGGACTCTGTGCCTCCGTGCCGCGTGTCATGACCGCGGCCGGTCGGCGTCCGTACCCGCGCCCAGCCGTGGCGGGGGCCGTGGCGTGGTCTCGCCGACGGCGCGACGTCGCGACCGTCAGGATGCGACGGCACATGCTCCGGGTTCGACGACACCGGACAGTGCGCCGGGCTTAAAGGTGTTTGTATCCGGAAATGATTAGGCCCGAACGGTGTCGGAGCGCTGGTCGACCGGTGTCGAGGGGGAGGACTTGTCGTGGGTGAGCCCCTTCGTCTGCGGCCCCGACTCGAACCACCGCTCGCCTCGCTGCTGGACGCCGGTCCGTTCCTCCACTCGCTCGTCGACGCGCTCGGCTCGCCGCTCAACGTGTTGCTGCCGGAGCGGGCGGCTGAGAACGCGCGACGGTTCCATGCCGTCTACCGTGACCACCACCTGGCCGGACGTGTGTACTTCGCGCACAAGGCGAACCAGTCCGGTTCCCTGGTGCGGCGGTTGGCGGCGGAGGACCCGGCCGCGGTCGGTGTCGACGTCGCCTCTCTCGGGGAGCTGCGTCATGCGCTGGGCTCTGGCTTCACACCGGGCCGGATCATGGCCACCGGGCCCAAGGACCCGGAGTTCCTGTGGCTGGCGGCCCGCGTCGGGGCGACGGTGAACCTCGACTCGCGCCGCGAACTGGACCAACTGGCCGAGCTGGTGCGCAAGTACGCCCTGCCCCGGGTCGATGTCCTGCTGCGGCTCTCCGGGTTCGAATCGGCGGGAGGCCCGGCGGAACCCGGTGTGCGGCTGCTCTCCCGGCGCAGCCGCTTCGGCTCACCGGTGGGTGAGGTCGGTGAACTTCTGTCGGCGGTCGAACGGCACCGTGACGCGGTCGAGTTGACCGGCACCGCGTACCACCTGGACACGACCGGTGTCGCGGAGAAGGTCCGCGCGCTGGAACGCTGTGTGATGGTCATGGACGAGTGCCGTGCCAGGGGCCTGGCGCCGCGTGTCGTCGACATCGGCGGCGGCTTCGGGGCCGGTTATGTCGCCGACGCCGCGGAATGGGACCGCTACACCACCGCGTTGACCGAGGCCGTGCTCGGCACCCGTCCGGCTCTGACCTGGCGCGGGCACGGCTACGGGCTGCGCAACGAGGGCGGCACCGTGCGCGGGAACGCGGCCCTGTACCCGGCGTACCGCCCCGTCGCGGGGCCCGGCTACCTCGCCGAGTTGCTGTCACTGCCCGGTCCCCGGCTGGGCCGCCCGGCCGCCGGCCTGCTCCTGGAGCACATGTACGACCTGTGCGCCGAACCGGGCCGGGCCCTCGTCGACCAGTGCGGCCTCTCGCTGGCGAGGGTCCTCGACGTCCGGCGGACGGGTGAGGGGGCCGGGGAGTATCTGGTGCGGCTGGGCATGAACGCCGGGGACGTGAGCCTGGAGGAGCACGGTGTACTCGTCGACCCCGTCCTGCTCCCGCGCACCGGGGCGGGAGCGGAGAGCGGCGCGGGCCCGGTGGGGGTGTATCTCGTCGGCAATCTCTGCCTGGAGGCCGATCTGATCACGCGCCGGATGGTCTTCCTTCCCCGGCTGCCGCACCCCGGTGATCTGCTGGCCTTCGCCAACACCGCTGGCTACGCGATGGACTTCCACGCCCACCACGCACAGCGGCAGCCAGTCGCCCGCACGGTGGCGGTCGTGGACGAAGACGGCTCCTGGCGCTGGTGCCTGGACGAGGACTACTGGCCGATCCCACACTCCGGGGGAGCATTCGCATGAGGTACGACAGCATCACGGAGGCCATCGGCAACACGCCGCTGGTGCGCATCGACCCGGCCGTGCACGGCCTGCGCCACTTCGACCTGTACGCGAAGCTGGAGATGCTCAATCCCTTCGGTTCGGTCAAGGACCGGCCGGCCTGGCACATGGCCCGCCCGTATCTGGAGGCGGCGGCGGAGCACGGTGAGACGGTCGTGGAGCTTTCCAGCGGCAACACGGCCAAGGCACTCGCCCTGCTCGCCGGGATGCACGGGCTGCGCTTCAAGAGCGTCACCAACCGGATGCGGGTGCCGGAGATCAAGGAGCTGCTCCTGCTGCTGGGCGCCGAGATCGAGGAACTGCCCGGGCAGAGCGAGTGCCTGGACCCCACCGACACGGATGATCCGCTGACCCGCTTCCACCAGGCGCTCGCCGAGCCGGGCAGTACATATCTGCACACCGACCAGTACTTCAACCCGCGCAACGCCGAGGCGCACGCGGCGGGCACCGGCCCGGAGATCGTCAAGGACCTGGACGGGCGGGCACCGGACTGGTTCATCGCCTGCGTGGGTACGGCGGGTTCGTCCACCGGAGTGGCCCGGGTCCTGCGTGAACACGACCCGGAGGTACGGGTCCTCGGTCTGGTCGCCGACAAGTCGGACTTCATCCCCGGCATCCGCACCATCGACGAGGTGCAGCAGGTCGGCCTCTTCGACCCGGCGACGTACGACACCATCGAGCCGGTGACGTCCCAGGAGGCCATCGACGGCATGCTCACCCTCATCCGCCGTTGCGGACTGCTCTCGGGTCCCACGGGCGGTGCCGCCTACCAGGGCGCGGTACGTCATCTGCGGACGGTAGAAGCAAAGTTGCCGGAGCCGGAGCCGGAGCGGCGCCGGACAGCGGTCTTCATCGTCTGCGACCGCGCCGAGAGCTACCTGAGCTACGTACGGCAACGCCGGCCAGAGCTGCTGGGGACACCCCGCCGCGGACATTCGGCCGCAGCCCTCACCGAGGCCGAGATACGGGCCGAGGCCCGGAGCGTCGACACCGACGCCGCCCGCCGGTGGATCGCCGACGGACAGCCGCGCCCGCTCGTCGTCGACCTGCGGGGCCCGCACGCGTACGCCGCCCTGCACATCGAGGGCTCGATCAACATCGTCGACGAACTCTTCGAGGAACTCGTGCGCGACGGACTGCCCTTCAGCAAGCGGCAGCCGGTGCTGCTGGCCTGCCCGGTCGGCGAGAAGTCCGCCCGGTACGCCGCGCTGCTGACCCGGCTGGGCCATCCCGACGTGCGCAGCCTGGCGGGCGGCATCATCGCCTGGCGGGACGCGGGCGCGCCGCTGGTACGGGAATGAGTGTCGCGCATCCCCGGCACGGGGAGGAGCGGGCGTTGGCGGACTGGCAGCGCGGGATACGGGAGCAGTTCCCCATCATCACCGCTCATCCCGACCTGGCCTACCTCGACAGTGCGGCCACCGCGCAGAAGCCCCGGGCGGTACTGGAAGCGGTTCAGTCGTACCTGACGACGTCGAACGCCAACGCGGGGCGGGGCACCTACCCGTGGGCCAACCGGACGACGGAACTGGTGGAGCGCACCCGACGGCGGGTCAAGGAGTTGCTCGGCGACCCGGATCCGCAGCGGTCCGCGGTCCACTTCACCAGCGGCACCACCGAAGGACTGCGCATCGTCGCCCGTGACTGGCTCACCTCGTTCCTCTCCGACGGCGACGAGATCATCGTCCCCTTCGCCGACCACCGGGCCAATCTGGAGCCCTGGCTGGAGGCGCAGAGGCTGCTGTCCGACCGGGGAGTCAGGGTGCGGGTTCGGGCACTGCCGTACCAGGCCGAGTCGGGCGACTACGACCACCGGGCCCTGGACCGGGTCGTCGGCCCCCGTACCCGTTTCGTCGCCGCCACGCACCTCCACCACGTGTACGGCGGCGACATGAACGTGCACCGCATCCGCGCGGTGGTCGGCCCGGACGTACCGATCTGCCTGGACGCCGCCCAGAGCGTCGGCCATCTGCCGGTCACCGTCGCCGAGTCGGCGCTCGACGTCGACTTCGTCGTCTTCTCGGGACACAAGGCGCTGGCCCTGCCCGGTACGGGGGCGGTCTGGGCGCGCAACGCACGCGGCCCGGTCTTCGAGCCCGGCGGCTGGCAGGGCACCCCCAACACGGTGGGCATCGCCTCGCTGGAGGCGGCACTCGACTGGCTGGAGGCGGCGGGCACCGAGCGGATCGCGCGATGGACGGTCGCCCTCGCGACCCAGCTGACCGACCGGCTCCGGCACCTCGCCTCGTACGAGATCCTGGGCTGCCAGTCCAGCCTGGCCGCCCACTCCGGGCCGCCCCTTCAGCAGCGGCGCCACGGCATTGTCACCTTCCGCCATCGCGGCATTCCGTCCGACGACCTCGGCTTCATCCTGTTCAGCGAGGGTTTCATGGTGCGGGCCGACAGCCTCTGCCAGGCCGGCGCCGACGAGAAGAAGGACGGCTCGGTGCGGGTCAGCCTGCACGTCTACAACACCGTGGACGAGGTCAAGCGTCTGCTGGCGGTCCTGACGTCACTCGATTGAGGATTCCATGGAACCGAAAACCGTTTCCACCTGTAGATTCGACGGTGTACGCGACGGGTGAGAGACGGAAGAGGTGCGCGACCGGATGGGCGTGAGCATGGCGACGGCCGGCATGTGGCTGGAGCGCTGGGAGCGGCAGCAGCAGCGGTACGCCGTCGACCGTGAGGAGCGGTTCACCGTGATCGCGGACGTGGTGGAGCACGTGACCGCCGGTTGCGCCCGCCCGCTCCTCCTCGACCTGGGCTGCGGGCCGGGATCGCTGGCGGCGCGGCTCGCCGGACGCCTGCCGGGCGCGGAGATCGTCGCCGTCGACATGGACCCGGTCCTCCTGGAACTCGGCCGCACCCACCACGCGGACGCCGCCCGCTACGTCGACGCCGTCATCGGCGAGGACGACTGGACCGACGCACTCGGTCTGGACCGGCCCCTGGATGCGGCCGTCTCGACAACGGCCCTGCACTACCTGTCCGAGCCGGTCCTCCTGCGCACATACCGCCGCCTCGCGGGACTCCTTCGCCCCGGCGGCGTCCTCGTCAACGGTGACCACTTCCCGCAGCAGGGCCGGCCCCTCTCGGAGCTCACCGCCCATGTGGGCCGCCGCAGGGCCGAGCGGTCCTGCGCCCACACGCACGAGGACTGGGAGTCCTGGTGGGCCGAGGCGGCTCAGGACCCGGAACTCGCCGACCCGTTCGCCCAGCGAGAGCGGCGTCGGGCCGGCCGGGCAGGTGGCAGCGGCGGCGACGACCTGACCGTGGCCCGGCATGGCGAACTGCTGCGGGAGGCGGGTTTCCGCCATGTCACGTCCGTCTGGCAGTTCGGCGACAGCCGAGTCCTGGTGGCGGTCAAGGACTGATCCGCACCGTCCGCGTGCCCGCGCGCCGATGGGGACGACACCCCGGCCGTTCGCGGACGGCGGTCAGAGGACGAGGCTCATCATGATCTCGTCGCGGTCGTCACCGGGGGCGACCCGCAGTGCCCCCGGCCATCGGCCGACCTCCACCCAGCCCAGTCCACGGTAGAAGTCCTCAAGGCCCAGGCCGGACCTCGCGGTGAGCCCCAGCCGTTCCAACCCCATCCCGTCACGGGCCACGCCGGGGACGCGGCGCATCAGCGCGGCACCGATGCCCTGGCGACGGAACCTGGTGTGCGTCTGCACGTGGTTGACCACGCCGCAGTGCGCGACGAGCGGGTGCGGATCGCGGCGAAGGAGCAGCCAACCCGCCAACACGCCGTCCACGGTGGCCACGAGCAGCCGGCTCCGTTGCGGGTCGAGTGCGTCGACGATCCGGTCGAGCACCGGCCCGACGTCCCGCGGACTCACCGGCGGCAGCGTGACGCCGTGCGGGATGACCGCCCCACCGGTATTGGTCACCGTCACCCAGCAGTCGACCAGTTCCTGCCTCAGGCCGGAGGCCAGCTCGTGGGGCCGGGTGATCTGTGTGAACTCAGGTGACCTCAGGGTCTTGAGCGCTCCCATGGTGATCAGCCTGCCAGACGGGCCCCGTCGGCGGCCCAGTCCGTCGGGTGTTCACTGCCGTCCGCAGCGCTCTGTCACTTGCTGGAGTAGGGGAGGAGGGCCATTTCGCGGGCGTTCTTGATGGCTGCGGCGAGTTGGCGCTGTTGTTGAGCGGTGACGTGGGTGACGCGCCGGCTGCGGATCTTCCCCCGGTCGGAGATGAACCGGCGCAGCAGATCGGTGTCCTTGTAGTCGATGTAGGTGATGCCGGCCGCGACGAGGGGATTGGAGCGGGGCTTCACCGGCTTGCGGGTGTTGATGCGTCGGGTCATGCGGATTCCTCGGGTGGGGTGGTGACGGGCGACGGGTGGAGGGGGCGGCGCATCACGCGGCGTCGAGCAGGGAGTCGAAGGCCGCCGGCAGACGCTGCCACCCCTCGGGTCCGGCCGCGTATTCGGCGTCGGTGAGCAGGCAGGAGTCGAGGAGCTGCTCGATGCCGGAGCGGTCGAGTCCGGGTGAGGTGAAGACGAGGTGCTGGCAGCGGTCGCCGTGTTCGGGATGCCAGTCCAGTGCGGCGGCCGCTCGCCGTACCGGGGGGACCAGCTCCCAGGCGGCGTCGGGCAGGGAGGCGAGCCAGGGGCCCGCGCCTTCGACGCACAGGGCGCCGCCGGCCGCGTCCCAGGAGAGCAGGGTGTCAGGGCGGTCGGCGAGCCAGAAGCGGCCCCTGCTGCGGGCGGCGGCGCAGCAGAGGTCCTCCAGAGCCTGGTAGAGGCGTTCGGGGTGGAAGGGGCGGGTGCGGTGCCAGACCAGCGTCGTGACGCCTGCCTCGTCGGCCTCCTGGGGCAGGAGTGCACAGGCCGGGTGCTGGGCCGCGGCCGCCGCTTCCACGTCGAAGCCGGCGAAGGCCAGGTGCGCGAGTTCGCCTGAGAGCGCGTCGACGTGGCGGGCGGTGGGGTGCAGCTGGGTCAGCAGGGCGTGGTCGTGTTCGTCCGCGTCCTCGCTGTCCACGAGGGCGAGCACCGGCGCGTACTCCAGTTGGCGGGCCCAGGTGTCGCCGACGGTGCGCTGGTCCGTCGCCGCTGCCGCGAGTCCCGCCTCGGCCAGGTCGTCTCCGTTGGAGAGGTACGGCAGGACCAGTGCCGGGTCCACCGCGGTGATCACGTTGGTGAGCGTCAGGTGGTCGCCGCTGTGTGCTGCCACGACCTCGGCCATGGCCTTGGGCTCGACCGAGTCCCACAACTCGACGATCGCCAGCCGTGTCAGACCGTGGTCGGCCAGCCGCTCCAGCTCCGGGACGAGGTCCTCGCGCAGTGCGCAGCAGGCGCAGTCGTTGACCAGCGGCGTCTCGCCCGACGCGAGCACGCCGGACGCGTCGCGCAGGAGCCGTCGTACCGTTCCCTCGCCCGCGGTGGCGAGGTCGTGGTGAAGGGCGACGCTGTCCGGCACCGCTCGCAGGAGGCGGTCGACCACGTGTCGGCGGGCGTCCGCGTGCAGGCCGGCGACGATGACGACCGGCAGTCGGCCTTCCTCGCGCATCACCGGCCTCCGGCTCGGCCGTAGCGGCGTTCGAAGCGCTCGACGCGGCCCGCTGTGTCGAGGACCCGGGCGGTACCGGTGTAGAAGGGGTGGCTCGCCGAGGAGATCTCGACGTCCACGACGGGATAGGTGTTGCCGTCCTCCCACTTGATGCGCTTGTCACTGGAGAGCGTCGAGCGGGTCAGGAAGGCGAAGTCGGCGGCCTTGTCGCGGAAGACGACGGGACCGTAAGCGGGGTGGATGCCGGGCTTCATGGCGGGCTCCCTGGAGGGGTGGGTGGTCGGATCAGCGTTCTTCACGGAAGTCGACGTGCCGGCCGACGGCAGGGTCGTACTTGCGCAGGACCATGCGGTCCGGGTCGTTCCGGCGGTTCTTCCGGGTCACGTAGGTGTAGCCGGTCCCCGCGGTGGAGCGGAGCTTGATGACCGGGCGGAGTTCGTTGCGAGCCATGCACGCTATTATATGGGAATGATTTCCATT
Source organism: Streptomyces sp. NPDC007896 (assembly GCF_042959425.1). Classification (NCBI taxonomy): domain Bacteria; kingdom Bacillati; phylum Actinomycetota; class Actinomycetes; order Kitasatosporales; family Streptomycetaceae; genus Streptomyces; species Streptomyces sp. NPDC007896. The sequence continues at coordinate 523,316 of NZ_JBIBKX010000007.1, forward strand.
ATCGATAGCTGTTCGTTCAAGGAGAGGCAGGTCACCCCGTGTCCGCCCACTGCCAACTGACCGGCGCCCAGCCGGGCTTCGGCAACCACATTTCCCACTCGCACCGGCGCACCTCCCGCCGCTTCAACCCGAACATCCAGCGCAAGCGGTACTGGCTTCCCAGTGAGTCCCGACACGTACGGCTGACGCTCAGCGCCCGGGGAATCAAGATCGTCGACACCATCGGCGTGGACGCGGCGGTCGCGCGCATCCGTGCCCGGGGAGGAAAGGTCTGATGGCCAAGCGAAGCAAGATCGCGAAGAACGAGAAGCGCAAGGCCGTCGTCGAGCGGTACGCCGCCCGGCGGGCCGAACTCAAAGAGATCATTCGACGTCCATACTCGACGGAAGCCGAGCGCGGTGGCGCGATCGCCGAACTGCGCCGGCAGCCCCGCGACGCCAGCGCCACCCGCGTCCGCAACCGTGACAGCGTCGACGGCCGCCCCCGGGGGCATTTGCGCAAGTTCGGGCTCTCCCGAGTCCGCATGAGGGAACAGGCACACGCGGGATTCCTGCCCGGTGTCACCAAGTCTTCCTGGTGACACCGTCCCTCCGCGCTCGCGGAGGAAGACCGGGGGGCGCGTCTCACGTCCGGGCCGTGCCCTCGCCCATGGCGGTGCGACCACGCCCGAAGAGTACTGGCGGGGTTGTCTTCGCCGTCTGTGCGTATGCGAGAGGTGAGGCCGAAGTGGAAGCCGTCCACCGTGACATCCGGCAGGAGTGCACGCATGAGTGATGCCGCACGCGGCCTTCAGGGCCGTCCCTTCACCCTTGTCGTCTGCGTCTCGTGTCAGGCCGCCACCGACCGGCTGATGGACGAGCTGCGCCGGGCGGTCCGTGACAGCCCTCACGGGGTCATGATCTCCACGGGATGCCTGCGGAAGGTCCTCGGCTGCGCGGGCCGACGCGGGCTGCACGCTGTGGTCCAGCCGTGCACGACCGATCGCAGCCCCACTGGAGCAGCTGTGCGGCTCGGCCCGCTCGCCACCGTGGCCGACGCCGCAGCGGTCGGAGCGTGGCTGCGGGCCGGAATGCCGGACTACGGCACACTGCCCGGCAGACTGGGGGCGGCGCCCGGTCCGCAGCATGTCGCGCACCTCAACTGAGGGCGGACGATGTGAGCAAGGGTCTGTTGAGCGTGGTGACCGGCAATACGCCCGGCGCTCGCGGTGCCGTGGCCGACCGGTTGCTGACGTTCGCTCCCGGCGTCGTGGTCATGACGGTGTCGATTCAGGCGCCGGGCAAGGGACACCCCACTGTCCAGCCCTGCCTCTTCGGCACTGGGACCGCGCTTCCAAGGTGGGCGTTGCAGGGTGCGACAGGTGATCCGGTCGTCATCCTGCGCCAGACCTGCGTCGTTCGACGGGCGCGGCACAGGACGTCCTCGCGCTGCCGGACGGCGTCGACGTCCTCCTGTTCCTGGTGGAGCTGTGGCGTCCTCGGGTGGGCAGCGGATCACTGGGGGAGTACTACGACCCGGCTCCGGTCGTGGTCGGTATCGACACCGAGTCGTTCATGGCCGACATCGGCTGCGTCCACCGGACGGAACGACTGTGGAGCGGGGGCGACCAAGGTGAGTCCGTGACTCACGCCGAGGCCCGCCGCCCGCCAGGTGGGTGCGGCACGGTCCGGCAGTTCGGCACCACTCACGCAGGCGTCGCGGTCCATTGAGGGCGGCAGGGCACACTCAGTCCCGGGCGATCGCGTAGTGGCTCTGCCGGTCCCCACGGCGCAGCGGAGTCGCCAGACCCGCGCCGAGTGAGACCAGAGCGCCGAGGCAGGCCAGTGACAACGCGGCCCGGACACCGATCGATTCGGCCAGGAATCCCGCGGTGACCGCGCCGAGGGGCTGGCCGCCCCAGGCGATCATGCGGGCGGTGGTGTTCACCCTGGCCTGGAGGTGGTCGGGAGTGACCTGTTGGCGGATGACGATGCCGTTGAGGCTGACGAAGGTGTTCGCGGCCTGCCACAGGGCGAGGGCGACGAGTCCGGCCGCCAGCCCGGGGAGGTTCGCCCAGCAGGCCAGGAACACGGCGTTGGCGGCGAGCCCGCCGAGGGTGATCCAGCCCACGGGCACCGCCTTCTGGAGGCGGGGCAGGGCGGTGGCAGCGATCAGCGCGCCGAGAGCTGCGGCGACCCAGAAGAAGCCGATCCGCCCGTCGTCCGGAGTCAGCCCGAACCGGCGCACGGCCGCCACGACGATCAGCCCGACCACAGCCCCCTCGGTGAAGCTGTTTCCGATCCCGAGGAGGGTCAGGGGCCGGATCAACGGGTGGTGGCGTATGTAGCGCAGTCCCTCGGCGATGTCGGTCCTCGTTCCGCGTACGCCCTTTCCTGCGGGGGCGGCAGGGGCTGCCGGCAGCGGCAGCCGGGCCAGCAGCAGGGCCGCGGAGGCGTAACTGAGCGCGTCGAGGGCGATCGCGGAGGGGGCGCCGACAGTCGCGATCAGAGCTCCGGCGGCCGAGGGTCCCAGGAGGCCGATGAGAGTGCTGGCGCTCATCATGCGGCTGGTCGCGGTGGCGACGCCGTCACGTCCGACCAGAGTGGTGAGCGCGCCGAAGGCCGCGGCGTCGAAGAAGACGAAGGCGCAGGAGACGGCCGGCCCGGTGAGCATCAGCTGGAGGGTGGTGAGGACGTCGAGTGCGGCCGCGACGGGTATCGCCGCTATGAGGGCGGCGCTGCACCAGCTGCACAGCGTCAGGGTGCGGCGGCGGGACCATCGGTCGGCGAGGGCGCCGGCGGGGAGTCCGAGGACGAGGTACGGGAGGGCTTCCAGAGCGGTGAGGAGTCCGCTGAGCGCGGCGCTGCCGGTGTGCTGGTAGAGCAGGACGGGCAGCGCGACCGTGGTGACGGCGGAGCCCGCCCAGGAGACGGTGCGGGCGGTGAGGAACAGGCCGAAGCCGGTGCGGGAGGCGGTGGCCATGGGCGGGACTCCTGGGGTGGGGAGCGTGGACGAGTGGACGACGGAATCCCGGGCGGCCCGCAGGTCGCCCGGGCCGGTCGAGGTGTGCTCAGAAGGCGTCCGGGTGAAGTGCCTTGGCGAGAGTGAGGGTGCCGTCGACGGCCCTCAGCTCCGAGAAGTCGGCGGCGGGGACGGCGACGAGACGGTTCGTGCGGACGGCCTTGGTGGCGCCGAGGTGTTCCTTGAGCCACTGCTCGGAGGCGGCACGGTCGGCGTCGCCCGTGTAGTGGTAGATGAGGACGTCGGGGTCCCGCTTGGCCAGTGCCTCGACCGACAGGGGCGCGAAGTTGCTGCCCTTGGGCACGTCCTTGTCCAGCACGTTGGTGCCTCCGGCTCGGCGCACGATGTCCGAGTACAGGCCGCCGGCGAGCGCGTACAGCTGCTTGTCGACGATCTGGACCATGGCCGCCGATGTGGCGGGCCGTCCCTTGAGCGCGGTGTCGACGGTGGCGAGGCGCTTGCCGACGTCGGCGACCGCCTCGGCGGCGGGTGCGGAGACGTCCAGGAGGGTGCCGAGGGAGGTGAGGTCGGTACTGGTGGCGTCGAGGGTGGCGGTGCCGGTGGTCTTGGGGCAGAAGGCGCTGTCGATGTAGACGGGTACGCCCAGTTTCGCCAACTCGTCGATGGTCGGCAGTTTCTTGCCGTCGAACTGGTACTCGCCGTCGGCGAGGATGAAGTCGGGCCGGGCGGAGAGCAGCGCCTCGCGGGAGATCTCCCCGGTTGCGAGGACCTTCACCTTTCGGTACGCGTCGGCGTAGGCGGGCTTGGGCGGTGACTGGTTGGTCCAGGTCTGGCCCGCGATCCTGTTCCCCAGCCCGAGCTTGAGGAGCAGCTCGGTGTTGGAGGGGAAGAACGACACGATGCGCTGCGGTGCACGCTCCACGCGGACGGTGCGGCCGCAGTTGGCGACCTGCGCCGGGTACGTCGTACGAGCGCCCCCGTCGGCCGCTGCGGATGCGTTGGCGGCGGGCTTCGCCGTGTCCTGTGCGGCCGGGCCGCCGCAGGCGGTGAGAAAGGCGGCCGCGGTGAGCGCGAAGGCGGCCGCGGCCGTCGTACGGACGGAGGGAAGGGTCTTCATGGGGCTACTCCGGTGGGGCTGGGGTGAGTGCGGGGGCGAAGCTCAACTGGGGGCGTCCGGTGAGCGGGTGAGCACCGAGGGCGGCCCGGACGCCGAAGACCTCGCCGAGCAGCTCGGGGGTGAACACGTCCTGAGGCGGGCCCGTGGTGACGAGGTGTCCGTCGTGCAGGACGTGGACGTGGTCGCAGTACGCGGCCGCGAGGTTGAGGTCGTGCAGGGCGGTGAGGGTGGTCACCTTCAGGTCCCGGACCAGCTCCATCAGATCCAGCTGGGTTCCGATGTCGAGGTGGTTCGTCGGCTCGTCGAGCACGAGGAGATGTCCGCCCTGGACCAGGGCCCGGGCCAGCAGGACGCGCTGTTTCTCGCCCCCGGAGAGCGTGGCGTACGGGCGGTCGGCGGCGTGTTCCATGCCGACACGGCTGAGGGCGTCCGCGACTGTGGCCCGGTCGTCCGGGGCGTCGCGGGTCCAGGCGCCCCGGTGCGGGGTCAGCCCGGCCGTTGCGATCTCGGCGACGGTGAAGTCGAAGACGGCCGGGTTCTCCTGGGCCACCACCGAGACCCGCCGTGCCGCGTCACGCGCGCCGAGGGTCCGCCATACGTCGTCCCCGCCGACCAGGACCGCGCCCGTGGTGGGGCGCAGCGACCGGTAGACGGCCCGCAGCAGGGTGGACTTGCCGCTGCCGTTGGGTCCGACGATGCCGACGATCTCGCCGGGGGCGGCGTGCAGGGTCGCCCCGACGACGATGGGCAGGCCGTCGATGTCGAGGCTGACAGTGTCCAGAGCGACCTCGCCGAGGTGAGGGTCTGTCGGGCCGGTCATCAGGATTCACCTGCCGTCCGGCGGTCGCGGCGCAGCAGCCACAGGAAGAAGGGCGCCCCGGCCACGGCGGTGACGATGCCGAGCGGCAGTTCCAGCGGGGCGGCCGCCGTTCGGGCAGCCAGGTCGGCCAGGAGCAGGAAGAGGGCGCCGGTGAGGGCGGTGGCGGGCAGCAGTGCGCGGTGGTCGGCGCCCATGAGGAGCCGTACGCAGTGGGGAACGATCAGGCCGACGAAGGAGATGCCGCCCGCGACGGCGATGACCGCGGCGGTCAGTACGGCGGCGACGGCGAGGAGTTGCAGGCGCAGGGCCTGCACCGGCACGCCGAGGAGCACGGCGGTCTCCTCCCCCATGGCCAGGGCGTTCAGAGAGCGCCCGTGCAGCAGGAGCCACAGGGTGCATGCCGCGACCACGGCGGCGGGCAGCCCGAGGTCGCCCCACTGGGCGCCGGCCACCGACCCCAGCAGCCAGAAGAGCACGCCGGAGAGCTGGTCGGGCCGGGCCCGCAGCTGGAGATAGCTGGTCGCGCCCTGCAGGAGGTAGGACACGGCGACTCCGGCCAGGACCAGCCGGGCGGGCGCAAGAGAGCCGCCCCTGCGTCCCAGGGCGACGACGAGGACGAGCGTGCCGCACGCCCCGGCGAACGCGGCGGCGGACACCCCGACGTGCAGCGGCCCGGCGAACCCGGCGGGGGCCAGGGTGAGGACGGCGACGGCGGCCAGGGAGGCCCCGGAGGTGACGCCGAGGACGTAGGAGTCGGCGAGGGGGTTGCGGACCACGGTCTGGAGTACGGCTCCGGCGACGGCCAGGCCCGCGCCCGCGACCATCGCGAGCAAGGTGCGGGGGACGCGGGATCCCCAGACTATGGCGTCGTCGATCCCGGACACGGTGGCCGGGCGGCCCTGGCCGGTGAGGTGGGAGGCGATGTCGTGCCAGACGTCGCCGAGAGGCAGGGAAGCCGCGCCCAGGGCGACGGAACCGAGGCCGGCGACGGGCAGGAACAGCAGCAGGGCGGTCAGCAGCACGGAGGCGGAGAGCAGCGGGCCACGGGCGGCGGCGGGACCCGCGCGGCCTCGGAGTGGGACGGCGGTCACCCGGCCGGGACGCAGGCTCGTGCGGGGGCGCCCGGACGCCTGCTGGGCCGGGGTTGCGTCGCCGGCGGGGTGCGGCGGCCGGATGGTCACGGCGGATTCCTTAGGGGTCGCGGGCTCAGTGGGGCAGCGGCAGGGATCGCCGGGGCGCGCCCGCCAGGGAGTCGGCGAGCCGGGTGCCGCCGAGGAAGGGCAGACCGGCGGCCGTGTTCGAGTACAGGCCCGGAACCAGTGCGCGGACCACGTGCAGGCCGGCGGCACGGACGTCGGGGGTGGTCACGTCGACGACCACGGGATGGTGGCCTGCGGCCATGCGGCCGACGACGGCCTCCAACGGATCCGTGCCGTTGGCCGGGGCAGTCGGGTCAGGACTCGACTGCGGCCCCTCGGTCAGGGCGATCCGCAGTTCGGCCTCGAAGGCGTCCTGGGTGCGGGGGTCCAGGTACAGCTGGAGGTGGCAGCCGTAGTCGACGACGTCGCGCAGGTCGTTCCGGTACGCGTCGGCATAGTCCCGGTCGCGGCGCCAGGCTTTGAGGGGGCTGCGCGGATCGGCGGCGGCCCGCATGTACGGGCCGTCCGGGTCGTCGTAGTCGGCGGTGAACAACTGGAGTTGCAGCGCTTCGCCGTACGCCTTGAGCGCGGCGTCGCCGGTGTCGGCGCGGGCGGCGACGCCGAGGGTGAGGTACCCGGTGACGGCGTCGCGGACCAGCGCCCCGGCCACGGGCATGCCGAACAGCGCGGGGAAGGAGAGGAAGCGGGTGTCGAGGTGTGCGTCGGGGCCGCGCGCGAACTCCTCCAGCCACGGATCGGGTGTCAGGAGGCGAACCCCGGCGCGGCCGTGCCAGCCGAGGGTCATGGCGTCCCGTTCGACGATCTCACCCAGCGCGCCCAGGCAGGCGTCGCGCAGGGTCGGTCCGGCCGCCAGGCCCGCCTGAATGACCGGGTTGGTGCGCGGACCACGCTGCTTGACATCGGCCGACACGTACGAGACCCACACGAGCGATGCCGGGACGAGCACGGACTCGCCGTCGGCCAGGTCGGTGCCTTCCGTCCACTCCACGGTGAGTTCGCGGGTGAACTCGGTGAGCGGGAACCCTGGTTCGGCGTACTGGGCGGGTGCGTAGAGGGCGAGAGACTTGGGGTCGAGGGCCCGTACGCCACGTGCGGTCAGCTCACGGTAGGAGGCGCGGACCAGGCCATCGGGGACCAGGTTGCCGCAGTAGCGTTCGGCGGCCTCGCCGAGCGCGGCTCCGAGGGCTGCCTCCGGCTGGGCGAACGCGTAGCCGGCTCCGGCGGAGTCGGCGGGCCAGGGGCAGAAGCGGGAGGTGTCGCCGAGTTCGGAAGCGATGAGTTCGAAGCCGGCCGGAAAGTGGGCGGGGATCGGCGGGCGGGTCAGCCGGCGCACGATGCCGGTGCGCGGGTCGGTGAGCAGGGGGTAGGGCATGGGCGGAGTTCCTCGTCGCTCGTCCTTGTGGACGGGGTCAGGCCAGGGGCAGGGGGTGCGGATACAGCTCGTCCTCGCCGAGCGGGCCCGGCAGCAGGCCGAGTTCGACCGGGGTCCGGTAGAGGCGCTCGCCGCCCAGGTAGGGGAAGGCCGGCGGGGCGTTGCCGATCAGGCCGGGGACGACGACGCGGACGACGGCGAGACCGGCGGCGGCGACGTCGGGCGTGGTCAGGTCGACGCCGTAGGCGCGCAGCCCGGCTGCTGCGAGCCGCTCCAGGTAGTGGCCGCGCGGGTCCTCGGCACGTACCCGGGGTAGGTCGGCGAAGGCGAGGCTCGCAGTGCCGCGCAGCCGGTCCAGCGGGGCCCCCTGCATTCTGGGGTCGAGGTAGAGCTGGGCTATGGCGGGCAGGTCGGTGAGGTCGCGGTAGTCGCCGCGGAACGCGTCCCGGTACGAGCGGTCGGCTCGGAAGGGCCGGAAGACGTGGCTCTCCAGAGTGCCGGCGCCGACCGCCTGCCACACCTCGCTGTCCGGTTCGGAGAGCTGGCGGGTGAGGGAGTACAGCCCGTACGCCTCGACGAGCGCCTTCTCGGCGGCGGCCTCGGGCGTCGCGCGGCAGGCGCTGCCGAAGGCCACCATGCCCCGCTCGGTGTCCTCCAGGAAGGCGGCGGCGACCGGCACGCCGAACGGGGAAGGTATGTGCAGCAGCCGTACATCCGGGCCCGCGTCCTCACCCGGCGCCGGGCCGCCCAGCCGTGCGGCCACGGTGGCCACGTCCGCCTCGGTGAGGGCGGCGGCCGGGGCGCCGGTACTCCACCAGATGGTGGTGGCATCGCGTTCGAAGAGCTCTTCGAGCGCGAAGCGTTCGGCGTGGGCCGGGTTCTCACCGGCGGCGATGCCCGAGTAGACGAGGGAGTGGACGGCGGGCTCGGCGGCGCGGGAGCCGTGGTGGTAGTCGAGCCAGGCGAGCGAGGCAGGGACCATGGCCTCGGCGCCGTCGTACAAGTCCCGGCCGAGGGTCCAGGCCACCGGGAGGTCTCGCCGGAACGGCGTGAACGGGAAGCCCGGTGTGCCGTATTGGGCAGGCGAGTACAGTGCGAGCGTCGCGGGATCCAGAGCGCTTCGGCCCTCCGCGACGAGCTCGTCGTAGGAGGAGATGCGCAGGCCGTCGGGGACGGCGTTGCCGCAGTACCGCTCGACGGCCTCCCCGACGGCGGCCCGCTGGGCCCGGTCGTGGTCACCGGCGGACGCGCCGAAGCCGAAGCGGTCTGCGAGCCAGGGCGCGAAGACGTCGGTACGGGCCACGCTGGCGCCGTAGCCGACCCACATCCGGGGCAGTCCGGGGCGGCGTTGCTGCGGTTCTAGCCTGGTGATCAACCCGGTGCGGGCATCGAGCAGTGCGGTGCTCACGGGCTCTCCCCCTCGGTGAGGTCGTGATCGGGCGTGTGATCGCCGGGCGTGGGCAGGATCAGCCGGGTCCCGTCGACGGGCCGGGTGCGGACGGTCTGCTGGGCGAGTGCGCAAGCGGTTCCCCGGTAGCGGTCCTCATGGGTGCCCAGGGCGCGCGCCAGCCGGGGAAAGTCGCTGCTGGTCACCTCCAGTTGGAGGCGTGATCCGGTCGGCAGGGTGACGCAGACCGGGCCGAGCAAGATCTCGTACCGCCCGCTGTCGTCTCCGTCCCGGCCGGTGTCGACGCTGCCATGGGCGAGCTCCAGGCATCGGCCGTCCGCGGTGAGCTCGTTCCAGCGCACGATCCAGTCCGTGGACGGCGCACTGGTCAGCGCGTTCAGGACGACGACCGGTCGGCCCGCCACCGTCAGGGGGGCATCGATCGGCGCGCTGGTGAAGCGCACCGCGTCGGTACGGGCCGCGAGCGGAGCGCGGTCCACGGCCGGCTGTCGTGACGGATACGGGTCGGCCGGGTCGTAGCGGAAACGGCGTTGTCCACCGCGTCGGGGAACGGGCCGGGCAAGCGAGCCGTCGTGGTGGGCGTACCAGACCGTATCGGTGCCCGGCGGCGGCCAGGACCTCCCTGTCCACCAGGTATCGGCGCCGACGGTGAAGACCTTCGCCTCGCTGTGGGAACCGGATCCGGCCTTCTCGGCGAGCACCCTTCGGAGCCAGTCCAGTTGGAGAGCACCGAGGTCCAACCGGGAGGCGGGGCCGTGGTCCCGGTCCCCGATCCGGGTGCCCGGGGCGAACGCCAGGTCGTGCCCCCACGGGCCGATCACCAGGGACCGGGGCGGCCTCGGGGTCAGGGCGCTGCCGGCCTGGTGGAAGTGTTCCAGTACCTCGTCGACCAGCAGGTCGTACCAGCCACCGATGTGCAGGGCCGCGGACGGCAGCTTCTCCAGTTCGGCCGTGTCCGGCCCTTCGGCCCGGTGGTGCGGACCGTTCTCGACGACGTGCCCCCAGCCCGGGAGGCGGGCGCCGAGGCGCTCCCCCAGATCCATGACAGGCAGGTGCTCCAGCAACCGCGGCTGCTCACGGAAGACGTGGGCGGTCAGTCCGTCCCGGCTGGTCCGGGCGTCGGCGCGCTCCAGCCACCATGCGGCGTGCTCGGCGAGCCGCAGGATGCCGCTGCGCTCGAACTTGGTACGGCCCAGGGCCATGGACGGGCCCATGCTGACGACGGCCGACACCGCTGCCGGGCGCTCCGCGGCGAGCGCCCAGGCGGTGTGGCCGGCGTAGGAGCCGCCGTAGGCGACGAGTCGTCCGTCGCTCCACGGCTGCGTGAGGATCCAGTCGGCCAGCGCGGCGCCGTCGCCGCGCTCGTTGTGGTACGGCTGCCAGTGCCCGTCCGAGTCGTAGCGTCCCCGCACGTCCTGGACGACGTACGCGAACCCGCGCCCGCGCCAGCCCGCTCCCTCGGCGAGATGGGCACTGCGCCCGTAGGGGGTGCGCGTCACCACGGTGGGCACGGGCCACTGCGCACGCGGGGGCAGATGGATGTCGACGGCGAGCGGAGTCCCGTCCCAGCCGGGCACCCGTTCGTTGGCCCGCAGCGTGTCCAGGAGCGGGGCGCTCATCCGGCCGTCCTCAGCGCGTGGGCGGTCACGGGCAGGGGCAGGACGCGGTGGCGGTCGAGCGTGGCGGTGGCGGGATCGAAGACCAGTTGAACGCCTTCGGCAGCAGGGGTGCCGAAGGCGCGGAGGCGCAGCAGATCCTCGACCAGCAAACCGGCGATCACCGCGGTCGCGGCATCCGATGGCCAGGGAACGGGCGGAAGAGCGTGGGGACTTGCGTCCTGGTGACCGGCATCCAGGTAGGCCCAGTGTGCGGCGAGCTCGTCGGGGAGGTCGGCGGCGGCGAGAATCCGGCCCCGGGTATCCGCGTATCCCGGGCTGCGCCCGGGGACGAACAGGGGGCCCAGGACGAAGCGCAGCCCTTCGGCGTGGCAGCGATGCCACGGTGTTGCGTACTCGCTGCACCAGGCGTCGACGTGCCGCCAGTGCGTGTCGGGCAGCCAGCCCGCGCACGAGACGACCACGTCGGCGCTGCGCACCACTTCTTCACTGAGCGGTCCGGTGCTCACCTCGGCCGTGGACGGCAGAAGCCGGGCGACGGCGTCGCCCACCGGAGTCCCGTCCTCGATGTGGACGGCCCACGGCGTGTCCACATCGTTTGCCCCGGCGGCGGCCAGCACCCCCCGTTCCCTCAGTGCCGCGTCCAGGGCGAGGGCCTCGCCGTCATCTGGTGCCTCGGCCGTCGCGCCGTAGGCCCGTGAACGGGCTTCCCGCAACAGGTCCCTGGGGCCGCGGATACGCGTGAACCGACCGTCCGGCGCGCCGTGCCGCCATTCTCCGTCGGGCCCCTCGTAGAGGTGATGGCCGGGTGCGATGCGGTCCATTGAACGTTGCGCCTTCCTCGGCGGTGCGTGCTGGTGCGACTGGGCTGGGTACTTGGGGCCGCCGCCCGCGGTGAATCCCGCGGGCGGCGGCTTGCTGACTGGTCAGGCGGACCAGGCGAAGGGGTTGTGCACGAGCGCGTTGGTACCCGGCCCCTGCGGCGCGGCCAGCGAACCGTCGGCCGCGAGCTCCTCGAAGGCGAAGGGGTTGTGCACGAGCGCGTTGGTACCCGGCCCCTGCGGCGCGGCCAGCGAACCGTCGGCCGCGAGCTCCTCGAAGGCGAAGGGGTTGT
>NZ_JBIBKX010000007.1:534982-535885 GCF_042959425.1 Streptomyces sp. NPDC007896
TGCACGAGCGCGTTGGTACCCGGCCCCTGCGGCGCGGCCAGCGAACCGTCCGCCGCGAGCTCCTCGAAGTCGAGCGACATGTGTCCTCCTCATTCATTAATGAAAACGATTGTCGTTTCCGAACGAGGCTGACATTAGGCCGATACGGCACGTTGCGCAAGGGCGTCTCATGGACCGATCCGAAACGCACCGACCTCGCCCAGGAAGCCAAGGGCCTTCGCAGTGGGGGATGCCGGGAGCTGAAGGGCGGGGGTGAACGGATCGCCGATGTCCTGCCGGACCATCGTGGGGACACCGAGCGCGCACAGGCTCGTACGCGATCTGCAGACGAGACTGGACGGACCACTGACAACGACCGGTACGCGCATGCGGGAGGGGCCGGAAGCCAGGTACCTGGAAATTGGAGGCCGGTTACCGGCCTCGCACAGAGTCCCCCTGTGGGATCGGCCGAGTGATCACTGTTCTTCGTGCTTGGGCGGGGTGAGGTCGGGAGGGTAGCCCTTGGCGCGAAGGAATGCGTCGAGCGCTATGGCGACGATGTCGCCGTGCTGGACACCGTGGTCCGCGTGATATCGGCGGATGCGCCGCTGCAATTGGAGAGCGTCGGGGACGGCATAGTTGATCTGCCCACGACTGGTGTGCCTGCCATTGATGACCTCCAATGTGCCCGGATGAGGCGCCAACGGGTCGTCGGTCAGGTCGGATTGCGCTTCGAGAGCTTCAGCGACTTCACGTAGCTGACGGGCGTGGCGCGAGAGATCGGGCATGGGCTGCTCCAGTCCGGTCGCCTAGTCGACTAGCTAGCCGCCTAGGGGGTGTCCGATGGGTCGTGTGACGCCGTGCCCAGAAGCTCGTTCCCTGAGACATGGGGCGGGGGGACCTTTCGGATGAAGAGTGGGCTCG
>NZ_JBIBKX010000008.1:0-287870 GCF_042959425.1 Streptomyces sp. NPDC007896
CGAGAACCGGTGTACCTACGGCTGGCCGACGGGCGCCGCATCCGGATGCCGGTACACCGCTGGCACGAGCAGCCCACGGCAGCCGACAAGACCGTGCTGAAACGGTGCAACGGTCCCGTCCTCGACGTCGGCTGCGGCCCGGGCCGCATGTGCAGAGCACTCCTGAGCCGGGGAGTCTTCGCCCTCGGGGTCGACATCGCCCCTCGCGCGGTCGCACTGACCACCACTCTGGGCGGGCTCGCACTGTGCCGATCGGTCTTCGACCGACTGCCGGCCGAGAGAGGCTGGCAGACGGTGCTGCTCATCGACGGCAACATCGGCATCGGAGGCGACCCTCAGGGCCTGCTGCGCCGCTGCGGCGAGCTCGTCGCCCCCACCCCCGTCAGCCGAAGCTGGTACGACATGGCGGCCACTCGCCCTCCTCTCGCGGCGCGACCTTTTCATCATGCAAGGTTGTGTCCCATCTATATACGTCCATCCCCTGGTTTTCCGCCGTCGCCTGAATGACCTCCGGGCCCCAACCAGCACCCGCACCCCGGACAGGCCGCCCGCCCTGCGGTCGTACGGGCCTCGACCCGGACGACCGTGTCGATCACCCCGACCGATTCCACCAACACGCCCTCGACCGAGGAAAACAGCAGCTCGTTCAACTGCGGCAGCACTTCGTTCACGGCGAAGGACTGTCGACCACACCACCATCCAGCCAGGCGATTTTCGGGCGAACTTTAGTGGTCGTAGGCGCTCAGTGCGCGCATGACTGGCTGGCCTCGCATGAACCTGGCTCCACTCATCAGGCCCCCTTGGAATCGATCATCTAGGGAACCGGGAGGCGCCCTACCGGCGGACCGCCGAGATCAGCCCGCCGGGCCGCTCCTCGCGCTGTGGCGGGGTGCTGATCGGGCGGCCGTAGGCGGCAGCGCGCTCGCGCAGGGTGTGGCTGTCGGCCTCCCAGCCGTGCCCGGCCAGCCAGCCCACCGGGTCGTCGGGCATCTCCGAGACCCACATGGACGCCGCCGATCCCGGCGCGGCGTCCGCGCCGAAGCGCTCGATCACGCCGCGCGAGCCCAATGTCAGCCCCATCCGACTGCCTGCCGCCGACTGCGTGCTGATCCGGGCCAGCAGCACCTCCACCGCGTCCTCGGGCAGATAGATCAGCAGTCCTTCGGCGATCCACGCGGTCGGCACGGCCGGGTCGTGCCCTGCGGCGGCCAGCGCGCCTGGCCAGTCCTCACGCAGATCCACCGCGACGGTGATCCGCTCGCAGCGCGCGACGGCCCGCTCCTGGCGCAGCACCGACGCCTTGAAGTCCAGTGGCGCGGCGGTGTCGACCTCGAACAGCCGGGTGCCCTCGGGCCAGTCCATCCGGAAGGCCCGGCTGTCCATGCCGGCGCCGAGCAGCACGACCTGCCGGACCCCGGACGCGGAGGCCTGCTGCAACAGGTCGTCGAGGAACTTCGTCCTGATGACGATGGAGAACGAAACGGCCAACCGGCGCCGTCGCGCGGCCTCGTCATCGGGCAGCGGCGGCGAGGAGGGCCACAGGCCGCCGGCGGTGGCGAAGGCCTGTGCCAGTGGGTCGCGGAACAGCGCGTTCTCCCGCTCGGTCTCCAGCGCCCGCACCCTGGCCACCCCCACCGCCGTGGCCCACACCCCCGACGGCTGCACCCGCTCCTGCTCATCAGCCACCGAGCCAGCCTAGATGATCGATTCCAAGAGGGCTGATGAGGGGAGTCATTCGGTGACCCGTTTCAAGGTCAACACCGATGGGACTTGATGTCCCACGGATGTGCGGAAATCGGGTGTGGACCGTGCGGCATCTGGAGTTGGTCCGCAGGACGCCCGGGATGAGGTCTGAGCGGTGGGTGCGGGGCTCAGACTGTGCTGGTGGCCGTGGCGGCGCATAGGGTGGTGACGGCTCATCCCGCGCTCAGGGGTGGGTGGTGTGCCGGGAAGTCTGATGGGCGACGCATCCGTCGCGCCCGGAAGGCTTCCCGTGCAGCTCAGGCCCCCTCCCCGCCATCGCGTCCGGACCGTTGTCCGGCTGCGGGGGGGGCTGGCTTCCAGCAAGGCGCCTCGCGTCCGCAGGAGACTCCTGAGAGCGTTCACCCGGGCCCCCAGCGTCATGGAAGTGGACCTTGGCAATGTCCCCTATCTCGCCCCTGAGGTGCGGGGACTGTTGTTGGCTGCCGCTGCCTCCGCCCGCCGTTCCGGAACATGTTTCGTCATCACCATGCCTCGCCCCTCAGCCTGCGTGTGCTGGATGAGCCGGGCATGCGGCGCCTCACGGACGCGCCACTTCCTCCCGGCCCGTAGCTTTGCAACGAGACAAGAGTCTGACGATGCCATCCCCAGACGCACCGTCCACTCCGCCTCCGCCCACCCCGCAGGAGCGTGCGGTCCAGGAGGTCCTCACCTGCTTCGACGCCTATGCCCGCATCCGCGCGTCGCGTGACAGCCTCCTCTCTGCCTCCCGCGTCCGGCCGCGCGAGGAAGAACGCGCCTTCGACGATCTACAGCAGGCCATCTCCCGGCTCCGCACCGCTTCCCGACCCCGGTAGGACCAGAGGGGAAGACGTCTGGAACGGGCGGCCCGCCGTCTCTTCCGCGGCTCCGGCCACTGCCCGTCCAGTGCCCGCCGGACCGTCCTCCACGTCACGTTGTGCCTGCGCAGCAACGACCGCAGCGACATACCCAACCGGTGATCCTGACGGATCGCGGCGTACAGATCGACCTTCGACTGCGAGTTCCCCATGAGGCCGTCGCGGAGGGTGATGGCCGTGTTCGAGTGGGGCGTAGTGCGCCGGGGTGACTGCTCTTGCTGACGCGCCTGTCCTCTCATCAGTGACGCTCTGTCAGCTTTGGGTTCGGTCGTGGCGGGCGGGGCATGCGCGCGGACGGTCGGGCATGGACCTCGAAGAATCCTGGACCGCGTTGGTGTTCGCGGGCCCCGACGGTGAACTCGCGATCAAGGTGGTCCGGTCGTCCCTGGGTCTGGCGTGCCTCATCGGGTGGAGCCGGACAGCGAGTGAGGGGTGCCCGGACTGCGGACTGTGTTGCGAGCGTGTTCATGACCGCTATCAACGGCGGGTTCGTGATCTCCCTCTGGGCGGCCGGCCTGTGGTGATCACTTTGCTGATTCGCCGTTTCATCTGCGACAACAGGCGTTGCGCGAGACGGACGTTCGCCGAGCGGTTTACGCGGCTGACCACTCCGTACGCTCGCTGCACGCGGCGCCTGGGCGCCTGGCTGGAGGTGATCGGGTTGGCTCTCGCCGGCCGGGCCGGTGCCCGGCTCGCGAAGTCCTTCGGGATCGCGGCAGGCCGTATGACGTTCCCGCGGCGGGTGATGAGCTGCCCGATCCTGAGCGCGGGTGCCGCGGGTCCTTGGCGTCGATGATTTCGCCACCCGTCGCGGAGCTACGTACGCCACTGTGATCACCAACGGTGAGACGCACCAGGCCATCGATGTACTGCCAGGCCACGAGCCGAACGTAAGCGGGTCGCGCACGCCCAGGGCCACGAGCTGATCGCCCAGGGGCACAGCCTGCGGGCGATTGCCCGGCACCTGAAATGGGGCCAGACCACGGTGTTGAGGTACGCGCACGCCGCCCGCCGGCAGGACATGATCGTCGGGATACCGCCGCGTCCGAGCAAGCTCGACCCCTACAAGCCCTATCTGCAACGCCGTTGATCAGAAGGGTTCACAAACGCCCTCGCCCTGCATCGCGAGATCACCACACAGGGCCACCCCGACGGATACGCCTCCGTCCGCGACTACCTCGCGGCCTTCCGCCCCAAGGCCGGCACCCCGCCCCCCGCGCCGCCAAGCTTCCGCCGGGTTACCGGCCGGCTCACCCGCCACCCCAGCACGCTCAGCGAAGAGGAACATCGCCACCTCAAGGCAATCCTGGCCCGATGCCCCGAGCCGGAGGCCACCCACCAGCACATCCGCGACTTCGGCGAGATCCTCACTTGCCGCCTCAGCACCCTGCTCCCCGACTGGATCGACGCCGTCGTCGGGGACGACCTGCCCGGACTGACCGGGTTCGCCCACAGCATGCACAACGACTTCGACGCCGTCACCGCCGGCCTCACCCCGGAATGGAGCTCCGGCGGCACCGAAGGCGCCGTGAACCGCATCAAAAAGATCAAGAGGCAGCTCTACGGACGTGCCGAATTCGAACTCCTCCGCAAGATGATCCTGCTCTCGAAACCCTCCGCGACGGCTCCCCAAGATCTGTGCCAGACCCCAGATCCCACCGACAAAGCCACGCGGGCGAAGCGGTTGGCCGCCGCGGCGGAGCCGAGGACCTCGGGCTCGGCGGGACGGCCCACAGGCGACGTCCCCTGACGGCCTGAGGCCACGGCGCAGTGACATCAATTCTCATCTACGAAGCCAAGCACCCATCCACACAGGCGAATGTCACCCGAACGGCCTACAGGCTCCCGCCTCGGGCATGCGGTGCTCACCCGTTCAGCCCATGCTGAGTCTGGACCTTCTGCCGCCGCGCCGTTCCCGTGATCACCGCTTCGCAGGGAGGCATCGTGGTCGTGCTAGCTCTGCTCGTACCGGCAATACTCCTACTCCTGATGCTGGCGCTGGACATCTTCGAAGACCTTCTATTCGCCTCGCCATCACCGCGCCCTCCGGATGACAAGCCCCCGGAGCAGGTCGACAGCCACGATCTCGGACAGTGAGAATTCCCTGGCTCAGGCGCCTCGGTCGTTCGAACTGGCGGGGGCGTCCGCGCCGTTGGGTGTGGTGTCGCTGGGGCGGTCTGCGCAGCAGCGTTGTTTCTCTGCTGTGGTCATCGGGGCCGGTGCGCTGATAGATGCGGTCGGAGAGGGACAGGGATGCCTCCTCGAGGCGCTCTGGATCGGCGTCCTCCGCGCTGTTCGCGCGCGGCTGCGGCTTGGCGGACGGGCGGCTGCCGGGGATGAAGAGGGCCCTGCCGATGCCTACGGCGACTGCGGCCGTCGTGATCACTCCGATGACGGCGCTGGCACGGACGTACCGATGGCTCGCATCAGGGTGTTGAGGCCGTTGGCCGCGCCGATCTCCGAGACCGGGACCTGGACCGCGCCGACGATCAGCGCGGGCAGGGAGGAGTAGGCGAGGCCATGTGATCTCGTCGAGATGTGCGGGCCCGTCAGCCGAGCCTGGTGTCGTCCTGCCGACCAGGATGTCGCGCATCAGCCGAAGGAATCCGGCGCCGCGCCGTCCGTGCGGCCAGCCCCGAGGGATCATCGCGGGCTCGGCGGTGCTGTGGGCTGGGCTCCGAGGACTCCGCGGGCTCGCAACTCACCGTGGTCTGGCAGATGGACGCCGGGCAATGCGTCGAGAAGGTCGGCCTGGGCGATGGGCTGTGCGTGTGTCGGGGTTCGTCGCGGCTGCTGTCGCCGTCATCGGAACGCCGATCTATGACCGCACTCAGCCTCGCCCAGCGGCTCGCCGGCCACCGCACCCCTTCGAGACGCGGTCGCACCCTGTGGTCGGGTTCCATGTCGCCTCGGTCCACTCGATCGCGCTCGCGCCGAAGCTGCGGCTGCGGCTGGTTGATGCGGGATCCGCATCGGGAAAAATCTGCCTCTGCACGAGAACCCCCGCGCAGGCCCGGATGCCGAAACCCGGGCATGGACGGGGACGCCGGCCAGATCCCAACCACCGTAAATCCGAACGTCACGACGTCGGGTTGGTCCTTTGCGTTGGTCGCCTAGAACCGTTGGACGGCGTCGATGTTTCCGACGAATTCGAGAATGGCCTTCGCCAGCTCGTCGGGAGCCTCCATCGCGGCGTAGTGGCCGACCCCGTCGAGAGATACCGAGCTGACCTCGGTCGCCGCCGCGGCCTGCGTCATGGTGGCGGCCGTGAAGGAGCGTCCGCCGGCGCCGACCGCGAGCACAGGTACGGTCAGGCCCGGCGCGTCGGCGAGGGCCTTGATCTCGGAGCCTTCGCGCAGCATCGACCGGTAGAGGCCGATCGCTCCTCGCCAGCCGTCGGGCCGCGCGTAGCTGCGGACGAATTCGTCAATATCGGCGTCGGTGCTCGCATCCGGGGTCGCGCTCGTGGCCGAGAATGCGAACTGTCCCAGGAACTCGCGCTCGCGACCGGCCAGCAGCATCTCGGGAATGCCGGGCGCGGCGAGAACGCCGATGTACCAGGCGCCACCGTGGGTGATATCGGCCAGCGCCTCCATGCCGAACCCGGGCAGTCCCGTCTCAATCGCGATGAAGCTGAGCACGTCTTGCGGGTGCGTGGTTGCGAGTCGGAACACAGTCGCTCCGCTGATGTCCTGTCCGGTGAGATGGACCGGGCCGACGTCGAGTTGTTCGATCAGAAGGTGCAGGTCCTCGGCCGAGGTGGCGCTGTCATACTCGCCCGGCCCGTTGCCGGAGTCGCCGAAGCCACGCAGATCGACGGCGAAGACACGGTGGCGCTCGGCGAGCAGCGGGATGAGCTTGTGGAAGGCCCACCAGGTCTCGGGGAACCCGTGGACCAGCAGGATCGGGGTTCCGCTCGTTCCCGCCGCGACGTAGTGCAGCGTGGTTCCGTTGACCTCGACGCGGTGGTGCGTGATCCCCGGGAGTGTGGCACCGGCCGGTGTGGCGTTCATCGCGTCTCCCTATTTTCGACAACCTTGTTGTCTATGACATGAGACAACAAGGTTGTCGTTGTCGAGTGGTCGTATTCTTCTTCCATGCCACGATCCGGTGCTGACCTCGCACTGCTCCTGCTCGGAGGCTTCCGCTCGCTGGCGGACGCCGCGACCGCCGAACTGGCCCGCCGTGGCTACGAGGACGTGCGTCCCGTCCACGACTTCGCCATGCGGGCCATCACCGCCGGCGCGGACAACGCTTCAGAACTGGGCCGACGCCTGTCGGTCTCCAAGCAGGCGGCGGCGAAAACCATCGCGGCGCTGCAGGAGCGCGGATACGTGGCACGTGACACGGACCCCCTTGACGCCCGCCGCAAACGCCTTCAGGTCACCGCACTCGGCTTCGAAGTGCTGCGACAAGGTGAATCGATCTTCGACGAGTTGCGCGACCAGTGGGAGCGGCAGATCGGTTCCGCCGAACTCGCGAGCCTTGAGACGCACCTGGCCACACTGGTTGGCGCCCTGCCCGTGCGCCTGGATGCACCGGGCTGGATTGCGCATGACCTCGGCGGGCCGGCCTAGCAGTCGTCCTGCCCACGACCGCGCGCGCCTTGGCGGTCGGTGTCGCCGAAGATTCCATCCGCCCAGGCCGAGAACTGTCGATACGGCCGCCCGCAGGCATCCAAAGGTGGAGTCCCTCCCCGCGTTCAGATCTTGCTCTTGACGCCACTGCGCGGAGTCAAAACAGACCTACCACCGGAGTCCGTTGTCACTGACGCAGCCACCGCCTCGCGCGTGCAGCGTCGCGCACTCACGCCCGATGTCCGATCCCGTTGTCACGCAAGCGTGTGCTGGCGGAGTGTGAATAAACGGGGAGCGCACTGGCCTCGGCAACCGGGACAGCGGGACGCAGCGGTGTACCGGCAGGACGCCCGCCGGCTGTTGCACGACGGGGAGTTCGACAAGGCAATCGGCAGCGCCCGCCAGGCGATGGAGCGGATCCTCGCGGTGACCGACTGGCCGGCCATCAGCAAGAACGACGATCTGTTCCAGCGCAACCAGGCGCAGCGGTGGCGCGCGATCACAAGGCGGCGTTCGACCAAGCATCGGGTGCCGAACACGCTGATGAGGTGACCAAGGACTTCAGCTACAGCCGTGGGGAGGCCGAAGCCCTGATCGGGATGGCGGTCAGCCTCGTCCGGGCCGTCCCGGCCCACGGCGTCTGACGCTCCGTTGCCGGGCCCGGCAGCTGCTCCTGTCCGGTGGCGGTCCGGCTGGATTGCAAGCTGAGGGGCGGCATGACAGGAGGACAGTAGTCCTCCCCGCGCAGGCGGGGATGAGCCGAAGCCGACGTTGTACTGTGCCCGCGCAGGCGGGGGTGAGCTTGATTCTGTCGGGGATCTTGGTGACGTCGAGGTCAACTACTGGTGGCTCGCCAGGACTTCAGTCGAGGGATCCCGTGCTGGTCCAGGAAGTTCTGGAATGCGGTCGGTGGCCGGGACCGGGGTACTTCGTCGGTCGGCGGCAGACCGCTGAGGCGCTCGATGTTCACGGCGATGGCCGTGAACATGTGCTGTAGGTGGGCCTTCGGCTGTCCGCGGTAGCGACAGCGGCGCATGCCGTGTCCATGGGCGAACTCGTTGACGGTGCCCTCGACTCCGGAGCGGACCGCATACCGGGCCTGCCAGTCGGGCGTCTGTTGCTCGGTATGGACGCGGACTTGCAGGTCGAGGAGTTCTCTCGGAGGAAAGCCCACGTCCCGGGCGCTGTCGCGGGAGGCGGTGCACCGGGCGCGGACCGAACACGGCTGGCACTGGCTCTTGGTGACCTTCGCCACGATCAGCGGCGCCGCGTGGGTGAGGAGGTCGGGTAGGGGCCGCGCCGGCTGCTGCTGACCTGGCCCTGGGGGGCAGGTCACCTGTCGGCGGTCGAAGTCGATGAGGAAATCGTCCCGGCCGAAGCCCTCGTTCCTGCGGTGCTGGCGGGTGGAGTTGCCCGGCAGCGGCCCGGTGAGGGTGACCCTGTGCTGGCGGGCGGCCCGCTCCACGTGGACCAGGGAGGTGGAGCCGCCGTCGACCAAGTGCTCTGCTGGCAGCAGGCCGCGGCGCCCCAGCCGGGTGTGGATGCCGGGCAGGGCCTGGGCGTCGTATGTAGTGGCCGCGGTGGTGGCCACATCCGTGATCACGTTGACGCCGTCGCGGGTGCACGTTTCGGTGAGATGCGCGACGAACCCCTTCCAGCGGGTGGTCTGCCCGCGACGGGCATAGCGTGCCGTGACGTCGTAGGGCGAGACGATTGCCGAGGAGGAGGGCGGCAGCCCGCCGTCCTCGGCTGTGCGCCAGCGCAGACGGCCCGCCGCGTCGCGATAGTAGTTCTGCACCATGATCTCCCGCAGAGCCTCAATCTGGGGACCGAATGCGCGGCCTGCCCCGTGCTGCCGGACATGCTCCAGCAGCCGGCACGCATCCTCGCCAGTGGTGTTGATCCTGGTCTTGGGCCGGGTGGGGTTCTTGCCCAGGCGGACCGGACGGTCGTAGCGGCGCCCCCACTCCTCGTCGACCAGGCCGTCCAGCAGGTGCGGGGCGGTGCCGGCGAGTTCTTCAAGCGCTGCCCACACCGCCTCGGTGATCAGCTCCAGTAGGGTCAGATCGCGCACCGCGGCCAGGACATGGGTGGAATCGGTGCGCTGTGTGGTGCGTTCGCGCACGAGCCCGGCGTCCTTGAGACGGGCCAGCGCGAGGTCCAGATGTCGGTCGGCGCGGTCCCCCTCGGCGAGGCGCTCTCGGAAGTCGGACAGCACGCTGTGGTGGAAGCCGGGATCGTCGAGCTCCAGCGCGAGGGCGTATTTGAAGTCGAAGCGGCAGCGCACCGCCTCGGCCGCCTGCCGGTCGGACAGGTTGAGCAGAAACTGGAGCACGCTCACAATGGCGAGCTGAGCGGGCGAGAGGCCCGGACGCCCATCGCGCGGGTACCAGTCAGCGAAATCCTCGTCGTTCCACAGTCCCTCGAGGCGGTCACGTACCCATATCGCCGTCGTACCGCCCGGGTTGCTCGCCCGCGCAACCTGCGCAGTCAGAGACGGGACTTGCTCACCGGAACGGGGACGGAGGGACAACGAACACCTCGCCAACTGGATCGGTCTTCGAAACAGCCCCGAGCATGCCCGCTGATCATGCTGGCGCACCGGGAAACTCCAAGATTCCCGACAGAGTCAAGTGAGTGCCTGTTCCTGATGCGGCCATGCCATGACGGTATTGGTGGATCTGGGGTTCGTTGCGCGCGCCCGTCAGCCGTGCTTGGCTCGCCCGATGAACCTTCTGTTGACGGCGAGTGGTCTGCGCAACGAGACGCTGCGGGATGCGCTGCGGGACATGCTGGGAAAGCCGTTCGGATCGGCGAACGTCGTGTACGTTCCCACGGCATCAGTCGCCGAGCCCGGGGACCACGGGTGGTTCGTCGCGGACATGAACCGGCTGCACGGCCTCGGCTGGCGGGAGTTCGACGTCCTGGAGCTGAACGGCCTGCCCCGGCAGATGGTGCTCGACCGGCTGCTCCACGCCGACGTCATCTATGTCGAGGGCGGCAGCCACTACCACCTCGCGCGCAGCATCACCGGCAACGGCCTGGCCGACGGCTTCCTGGAGGCGCTGGAGAGCCGGGTCTATGTGGGGATGAGCGCCGGATCAATGATCTTCAGCCGTCATCTCACCGGACACTCCGCCGACGTCATCGGGGACACCACGGACCTCCACGTGCTCGGCGCGACGACCGTGGAGCCGCCGTTCGGCCTCTTCGACTGGTATCTCAAGCCCCACCTGTACTCGCCGGATTTCCCCGAGCGGGACGACGCCTGGGCTGATCGCATCGCCGCGCGGGCGGACTTCCCGATCTACTTCATCGACGACGAGACGGCCGTTCGCGTCAGGGACGGCAAGGTGGATGTCATTTCTGAAGGCCGGTGGCGGTTCCATCCGTGACTCAACGCGTGGTGGGGAGCCCCGGACAGGGCAGTGCCGCGCCCAGGACCGCGCTGATGCGGAGCTGCCGGGGTGAGCGCCTGCGTCAGGCGGCTTGCGCGAGGTAGTACGAGCTGACGTCGCGCCGTTCGGCAGGCCGGGTCGAGCGGCGGGTCAGACGCCTCGTCATCAAGGTGACGGCCGCCCACGTGATCAACGATTCGCTCATCTCAGGGAGCCGTTCATGGTCGCGGCAGTGCCGGCGGGCCCTCATGATCCACGACCGTGATCGTTCAACCACCCAGCGGCGAGGAAGGACGACAAAGCCCACGGCTCATCCAGCACTCCGAATCGCTGATCACCTGGGCCGCCATCACACTCATGACCAGGCGAATCACCCGCCGAAGCCCCCGCAGGAGCGGACAGTCGGCATCCCGCGAAGCCGACCGGGACTGATCATTCTCAAGGTCAGGGCCATCACCTTGGCTTTGACGCGGCCCGAATCGCCGCCTGAGCCGGCCAGGCTGCTCGGCGCTGTCGGCGATGCTCGATGCCTGCTCTGGGTGACGCAGCGAGCCGTTCGGCCGCAGAGCTCTGCCTGGTCGCTGTCGGCAGGCTCCCGGCCGACGCCGTCCGATGGCGTGCTCGCCTCGACTGCGGATCCTGCTGTGCGCCGAGGTTGCCCTGACGTGACGGTGCTGATGCCGACCGGGCTTGCCTGCGTGCAGGGGTGGGCTCTTCCTGGCAGGAGGAGCCCACTTCGGGGGATGTGTGAGGGGTTATTCCGTGCGCAGGCCTTCCGGGCGCATCATGCGCAGCAGCGGCGGCAGGCTGAGCAGCGTGACCACGCCGACCACGGCCGCGCCCACGCCGGTCATGGTCAGGACGCTCGCCCAGTCCATGGCCACCGGTGTACGGGTCATCTTCAGCAGCACCGAGCCGAGGGTGATACCCACCGTTGTGGCAAGTACGAGGCCGAGTCCGACCGGGAGGGCCGTCTGCCACAGCACCGACAGGCTTAGCGTGCGGCGCCGGGTGCCGAAGGCGACCAGCGCGGAGAGCAGCTTCCTGCGCTCGCGCAGGTGCTCCAGCTGGGAGACCAGCAGGCTCGCGCCGATCAGTGCCAGCACGAAGGCGGAGCCGACGAACAGGCCGGTGCGGATGGAGGTGTACTTGACGTTCTCCTGGGTCGCCGACCAGCCGAAGGTTTGTGCCAGGGGGTCGATGCGGGCGACGACGTTGCGTATGTACTCCCGTGAGTCCGGCACCGACGGGTCCAGACGCAGGTAGACACCGTCCGAGAACACCGCGGGCGCGGCCTTGTGGGGCAGGGCGGCGGGAGTGACCAGCAGACTGGTGTAGTCCTGCAGTGAGTCCTTGCGCGCGTTCACCTCCCGAACGTTTGCCGGAACGGTCCAGGGCACCTCGAGGCCGCGTTCGGCGCCGTCGTACGACGGGTCGATGTAGAGCTGACGACCGGGCTTCACCAGGGCGATTTCGGATGCGTTGCTGGGGTCCGCATAGCCGCTCCGCGTTCGCGTGATGAACACGTCACCGTCCTTGCAGGAGGGCAATGTGGCGAGTTCGCGCAGGGCGGCGCAGTTACCCACGGTCAGGCCGTTGCTGTTCTCCGGGTCGCGACGTGAGTCCCCGTACTGGGAGCGGGCCAGGGCCACCGCGGCCCGGACACCCTTGGTGCCGGTGAATTCGCGCTCGATGCCGGACAGCGGCTTGGGGCCGCTGAAGTCGACCTGCATCTGGACCCGGCTGGGGTCCTTGCCGGTGTTCTCGGTGTACTGGCTCTGCGTTCCCGTGAAGAGCATCTGCAGCGCGATGGCCCCGGCCACCGCCACGGCGATACCGTTGACCATGCGGGCGGCAGTGCCGCTACTCAGCTGCAGCCGTCGCACGGCCAGCTGCCAGGACAGCGGGCCCTTGCCGAGCCGGACGACGACCGCCTCCACGACCCAGGGCAGCAGGGCGGTGATGCCGATCAGCAACATCAGGACGCCGCCGATGACGAGGTACTGGTTGAAGTTTCCGTTCTTGTGGCCTTGGCCGATCATCGGGTAGAGCATCGCGAGGCCGGCCAGAGTCGGCAGCAGCCGCCACCACAGTCGGCGGCGGCTCGGCTTGGCCGCGCGTACGACACCGAGGGGTTCGACGACCACGCCGCGCATCGCGAGCAGCGTGACCAGCACCGCGGCGACCGGCACCGTCACCGCGACCAGCGCGGCAAGCGCGGGGGTGGGGTCGAGGTAGCTGGGCCAGACGCTCACGCCCAGCAACTCGCCGGTGCCCAGCTTCTGGCGGCCGAGCAAGAAGAAGCCGGTGCCCACGGCCAGGCCGAGCAGGGCTCCGGCCAGCGCCTCTCCCGCCGCGATCCGCCGGGTCATCCCCCGGTCGGAGCCGACCAGGCGCAGCGCGGCGAGGCGGCGGTCGCGGCGTTCGCCGCCGAAGCGGACGGCGGCGGCGATGAACACGGCGACCGGCGTCAGCAGCACCACGAACACGACCAAGACCATGAGCAGCAGCACCGGGTCGGTCTTCTCGGGCGTCGCGTCCGGTTTGCCGAACTTGGCCAGCCGCGTCACCAGGGAGGAGTCCGTGAGCTTCAACCCCGAGGCGCCCGCGTAGTAAGCCAGTTCGTGCGAGCCGATCAGCCCGCTCTCGCCGATCGTGCCGGTGATCTTGTACGGCAGGCGCTCCCGCAACAGTTTCGCGTCGTCCGAGTCCAGCAGGTCCTTGAGCGCGGAGGAGACCACCATCTCGCCCTTGCCCGGGAAGCGGTCGACCCCCGGGGGCAGCGGCGCCCGCCTGCCCTCGGGTTCGACGAACCGGCCCTGGATGTCGTCGTCGTGCCAGGTGGTGTCGGCGTCGGCGATCAGGAGAGTGTTGTCGGCCTTGGGCGGGACCGTCCGGGAGTACACGTTGGCGTAGCGGGCGTCCTCCACCTTGCTGCGGGAGGCGAACACGTTGGGCATCGCGGTGCACAACAGGAGCAGGGCCACGCCGAGGCCGACGCCGACCGCTGTCAACGTCATTCGGGCCCAGCCCTCGCGGCCGCCGGTGACGGCGAACCGGGCTCCCATGCCCAGGTCTCTGGACCACTGGCGCGGACTCATATGGCGCGCTCCATGTCCCGGGACTTGCCGTCGCGTACGACGATCTCGCGGTCGGAGTAGGCGGCCACCCGTGTCTCGTGGGTGACAAGGACGACTGCGGCGTTGGTGGAGCGGGCCGCGTCGGTGAGCAGTTCCATCACGCGCTCGCCGTTGTAGGAGTCGAGCGCGCCGGTCGGTTCGTCGGCGAACAGCACCCCGGGGCCGGTGACCAGCGCGCGGGCCACGGCGACGCGCTGGCCCTGGCCGCCGGAGACCTCGCCGGGCCGCTTGCCCTTCAGGTCGTCGACCTCCAGGCGTTCCATCCAGCCGAGCGCAGCCCGCTCGGCTTCCTTGCGGGAGGTGCCGTTCAGTCTGAGCGGCAGGGCGACGTTCTCCACGCAGGTCAGTTCCGGCACGAGCTGCCCGAACTGGAACACGAAGCCGAACTGGGAGCGGCGCAACGCGCTGCGCTGGGCGTCGCTCATCGTCGTCACCTCGCGCCCGTTGTAGGTGATCGACCCGGAGTCGGGCGGCAGGATGCCCGCGAGGCAGTGCAGCAGCGTCGACTTGCCGGAGCCGGAGGGGCCCATGACGGCGACGACCTCGCCGGGGTGGATGGAGAACTCGGCGCCGTCGAGGGCGTGGGTGTGCCCGTAGGTCTTACGCAGGTCCTGCGCGGTGAGCAGGGAACCAGGGGGAGAAGTCGTCATCGGGCTACAGCCTCACGGAGTTTGTCGAGTCGGGCGGCGGTCAGCTCCAGCCAGCGCAGGTCCGCCTCCAGGTGGAAGAGGGCGTGGTCGCAGATCAGCTGGTCCGCCAGATCGCCCTTGCGCTTGCGGTCGGTCAGGATGCGCATGCTGCGCAGGTGCTCGGAGCGTTGGGTGTCCAGGATGTCGGCGGCGTCCCGGTGGGTGAGCAGCGCGAGGACGACTTTGGTGTAGAGGGCCGACTGGAGGTACTCCTCCGGCTTCTGCGGGGTCGCGAGCCACTGCTCTACGTCGGTGATGCCGGCGTCGGTGATCGCGTAGCGCTTGCGCTCCGGGCCGCCGCCGACCTCGATCCCGTCGACCTCGACGAGGCCGTTCTTCAACAGCCGGGACATCGTCGAGTAGACCTGGCCGTAGTGCAGCGGCCGGTCGTGACCGAACGTCTCGTCGAAGGCCCGCTTCAGGTCGTAACCGTGTCGCGGGCCGGACTCCAGAATCCCCAAAAGGGTGTGACCGATGGACATGAGCACACTATACACACCATGTATACGCGGCGTGTATACGCGGCGTGTATACGCGGCGTGTATACACCGAGTGTGAAGGTCGTGACGGGGTGTACGACAGTGCCTCACGGCGACGGATCCGGGACCAGCTGGTGAGTGCCGGCCGTGGCGCCGGACCCGTCGCCACTGGGGGATGTACGGACGGCCCCCACGGGGCGGGCGAGGGCTTCCGAACGGCTTTCACCGTAGACACGACCGCCCCCACCACAACACCCCGACCAGGCACATCACTTACCGGCCCAGCCCCCCGACCACGACCTGCCAGACCCCGACCACAAACCCCATCACAGCAGGTCAACACCCCTGCCAGACCACTCACGCCCAGGACCAAGAATTTTCTGTGCACCGTCCGGCTGGTGGCGTGTTGCCCGATGTTGAAAATGCCGACGAAGGCGGCGTTCACGATGCCTATGAACTCTGACGGCGACGCCCCACCGTTGGGTGTTCAGGTGGGGCTGTCGTCCGCAGCAATCGTGTTCTCCACGTCGATGAAGCCGCTGACCTGCCATGCGCCGCCTTCCTCGGCGACCAGGACGTTGCCCTCGTGCAAGTCGTTGTGGCACAACACGGCACGCCGACACGCGCCGAGCAGGTCAGCCTGCCGAGCGACCTTCGCTTCGATGGCGGTCGCGAGCTCCGCATCGCCCCCGTGATCGGCGTACTCCTTGAGCTTCTTGTGGAACTGCCCTGTCATATAGGCGGTGTTCGTCGGCTCGGGATCCAGAACCCGCGTGGTGAGGTATCCGTAGGCGCCCTGCGGGATCTGGTGGACTGCAGCCATGCAGCCCCCGATCTGGCGGTAGATCTCCCGCAGTGATGCCCTGTCGAGGGCGTGGCCGACGGCGGACAACGGCTGGCCCCTGAGCATCGTCATCACCGTGTGGCAGCGCCCGAGCGCGTTGTCGGCGTCCCCATGGTGCAGCACGGCAGGCACCGGCCCGACACCGTGCTGCTGAAGCAACTGGTAGACGTAGATCTCCTTCTCCTGTTTCCAGCGCCATTGATCGTCATAGATCTTGATTACGACCGGCTCGGCCGCCCCGACGAACCGGATCTCGAAGATCGTGCTCAGCTCCCCGCCAGTACGCAGAACGATCTCCCCGACGGACGCAGCGGGAAGGATGGAATGCAAGAGTTCCTCGGCCATCGCCAACGGCAGCGCTGTGATGGCAGACACGCTGAAACCGTAGATGCGCCGGGGCGGACGTCGCCGGCGAAATGCGGGCGGCGCGGAGAGCGTCGACGGAGAACGCCTGGCATGCCTTCTTCAGCAGACAGGTTGTCAGTCGCCGACCACCTCGCTCACTGCGACCCGGGCCGCGTCCGCCTCTACCGTGAGCACCGGCGCCTCCATGCGCCGCACGGCCCTCCCGGACTCGGCCAAGAGATCGGCGGGAGGGCCTTCGCATGCCCTCCTCATCGGCGAGGTGTCGACGCCAACGAACATCCCGACCCCACCGGCATGCGTCCGTATCCGTCGGCACACAGCATGCCTTCAAACCACCACCCACATAGGCATCTTGAGTGCCGTTGAACATGGTGGTGGGGGTTGCGCGGCTACCAGGCCGGGGGTGTTAACGGGGGCCGCTGCCTGCCCAGACACCCGTCAGGCAATCGACTCCCTAGCAACTCCTGACGGCCGGGAGAGCGACGCTTCGCGGCCTTGAACTCGGCGTCAGGCGGGTTTTACTGCTATGGGTGGCTTTGTTCACGAGAACCGACAGCACCTCTACACGAGTTGGGGAGGCGTCGGCGGCGCGTCGTGTTCGATGTTCATGAGAAACGACAGCGCCGGTGCACCCTGCCATCGCAGAGACTCCGCAAAAACCTGTTGGCGGACGAGGGTGACCACTGCTACGTTTTTGGAGGCCGTGCGAGAGATCGAGGAGGTGGTACCCGTGAACGCAGTATCGACATGGGTGCTCCCCTCAGGGGTCATGGTCGGGCGATAGACAGGTCGTCCGGGAGCGCCGTTCCAGTGCACTCCCGAAAGGCATGACCATGCATTTCACTTCCGAGCAACGCCTCGACGACGGCGTCCTCGAACGCGAATTCACCCTC
Source organism: Streptomyces sp. NPDC007896 (assembly GCF_042959425.1). Classification (NCBI taxonomy): domain Bacteria; kingdom Bacillati; phylum Actinomycetota; class Actinomycetes; order Kitasatosporales; family Streptomycetaceae; genus Streptomyces; species Streptomyces sp. NPDC007896. Next base: position 16,987 of record NZ_JBIBKX010000008.1, read on the forward strand.
GGTGAGATCCCCGGCATCCTGTGGACACCCGCATCGGCATCCGCACCGGTGCCGCTGATCCTGCTCGGCCACCCTCCCCTCGGGCTACGCAAGATGTACCCCCGACTGGCGGCCCGGGCCCGGCACTGCGCGGCGGAGGGCTTCGCCACGGCCACCATCGAGCTCCCCGGAAGCGGCGACCGGCCCCGTTGGCCCGCCGCCGAGCAGGCCCGCGCCGACCTGCGCCGGGCGATGGAGGCCGGCGAGCCGGTCAGCGACGAGATCGTCGACGCCCTCATCCTCCCGCTGATCGACAAGGCGGTCCCGGAATGGCAGGCCGCCCTGGACGCCCTCCTTTCGCTGCCCGAGATCGGCGGCCCGGTCGGGTACTCGGGGGGAGTGATCTCCATCGGCATCCGGCTGGCGGTGGTCGAGCCCCGCATCTCGGCCGCCGTTCTGTTCGCCGGGAGTTTCGTGCCTCGCGCCCTGTTCGAGGAGGCCCGGCAGGTCACCATCCCACTGCACGTCCTGCTGCAGTGGGACGACGAAGGGAACAACCGGCAGGCGGCCCTGGACCTGTTCGACGCCTTCGGCTCCAAGGAGAAGTCCCTGCACGCCCATCTCGGCGGCCACACCGGCGTCCCGCAGTTCGCGGGGGACGCCGCGGCCCAGTTCTTCACCCGACATCTGAAGTAAGGCCGGGCCGTCACACCGGCAGCAGACGGTAGCTGATGTCGGCCGGCATGCCACTCATCGAGGACAGGCCCCGGCCCTCCGCAGCTCTCTGCACCGTGGGCCCCTGCTGAACTCCTTGGGTTCTGGCGGTCGTCGCAACACCCCAGTTCAAGGGGTGCGATGGACATCGAGAGCCGCAGGGAACGGAAGTATCGGGGGCTCGCTCCCTTGATCCACAAGCGGGAGGAATACTTTCGGCTTGTGGATCAAGGAACGAGCTTCTCGGAGGCCAGCCGGATCGTTGGCATCAACCTGCGTACAGGGAAGCGCTGGCGAAACGGCCGTCATGCCTCTGGCGGGCGGAAGGCGGTACCTCCGGTCACTGCGGTGGTACCGCCTTCGGGTCCGTCCCGGTATCTGTGTGACGCCGACCGCATCCACATAGCCGACCGGCTCCGGGAGAAGGCCACGATCCGGGCCATCGCGGCAGAGCTGGGCCGCAGCCCGTCCACGGTCAGCCGCGAGATCCGCCGCAATCGGCACGCGGTCAACGGCCAGTACCGTCCCTATGCCGCCCAGGACCGCGCGGCTGCCCGCCGGCCCCGGCCCAAGCCCGGGAAGATCGGACAGAACCCCGCCTTGTGGAAGTTCATCCAGGACCGCCTGGACCTACGGTGGAGCCCCGAGCAGATCTGCCAGGCTCTGCGGGCCAACTTCCCCGAGCGGCCGGAGATGCATGTGGTCCACGAGACGGTTTATCAGGCCCTCTACGTCCAAGGCCGCGGCGAACTCCGCCGCGAACTGGCTCGCGCCCTGCGCACAGGACGCACCCGCCGCAAAGCGCACCGCCAGGCTCAGCAGCGTCAGACCCGGTTCTCCACCCCGATGGTCATGATCAGCGAACGCCCCGCCGAAGCCGAAGAGGGTGCCGACCTCCCGTCCGCGCTGGAGGTTCTCGGCGGCGGCCTGGCGGGCTCCACCGTAATCGCCCGCAAGAAGGACGCCACGCTCAACCGGGACTTCAAGCCCGGCTTCCGCATCGACCTCCACCACAAGGACATGGGCGTCGTCACCGACACCGCCCACGCCGTCGGCGCCGTGCTCCCCTTCGGCTCCCTCGCCGCCCAACTGATGGCCCACGCCCACGCCCACGCCCACGCCAACGCCAACGCCAACGGCGGCGACGACGACGGCGACGGCGACGGCGACGGCACGCTGGACCACTCCGCAGTGCTGCGCGGCGTGGAACGGCTCTCGGGGCGAGCCGTGGAGTGAGAGCGAGTACACACCGGCGGGGGCAGCGGGACAGAGACTCCTTCAGCAAGGGCAGGGGCGGCCTCTGCCGCGGAAAGCGACGGTGGGCGCCGGCGACCGGTCATGCGTCGCGTGGCTGGAATCGAGTGGGGGCGATCGCCTCCCATCCCCTTTGGAACATGTTTCTTTGGTGCAGACCTTGACCTTGATTCAAACACAACCCCACACTGTCGCCCAAGCCGCCCCAAGGAATGGGTCGACCCTCTGCCAGAGAGCGCTCTCAAAGCTGTCCTCATCCCCCCCCAATGGTGAAGGACCCACTGTGCGACGAACCATGAGATACCTCCTGCCCTTATGGCTTCTGGCCCTTCTGGCCGCCGGGCTGTCGGCCGGGGCAGCCCCGGCGTATGCCGCCGCTGCCACGACGATCACCGTGGACGGTGGTCAGAGTGGCCGGACGTTCGACGGGATCGGTGCGATCAGCGGCGGCGGCGGCAACTCCCGCCTGCTACGGGACTATCCGGCCGCCCAGCAGTCACAGATCCTGGACTACCTGTTCAAGCCGGGGTACGGCGCGAACCTGCAGTTGCTCAAACTGGAGATCGGCGGGGACGCCAACTCCACCGACGGCTCCGAGCCTTCCATCGAGCACAGCAAAGGACAGATCAACTGCGACGCCGGCTACGAGTTCTGGCTCGCCGAGCAGGCCAAGGCCCGCAATCCGAACATCAAGTTCTACGGTCTGGCCTGGGCTGCCCCGGGCTGGATCAGCGGCGGCTTCTGGTCCACCGACACGATCAACTACCTGGTCTCCTGGCTTGGTTGTGCCAAGCAGCACGGCCTGACCATCAGCTACCTCGGCGGCTGGAACGAGCGGGGCCACGACGCCGACTGGTACGTCCAGCTGCGGTCCGCGCTCAACAACGCCGGATACGGCAGCCTGCAGATCGTCGCCGACGACTCGGGCTGGAGCGTTGCGGACGACATGGCGAACAACACCGCGTTCAACGACGCCGTGTCGGTCATCGGCGCCCACTACCCCTGCCAGGGCGGTGACGGCGGCAACGCCAACACCTGCTCCAGCACCACCACGGCGAAGAACAACGGCAAGCCGCTGTGGGCGTCGGAGAACGGCTCGCTGGACATGGACGCGGGGGCACCGGCACTGATCCGCTCGATCGTGCGCGGCTATGTGGACGCGCGGATGACCGCGTACCTCAACTGGCCGCTGGTCGCGGCGATCTACTCCAACCTGCCGTACAGCACGGTCGGCCTGGCCACCGCGAACTCGCCGTGGTCCGGGAACTACTCGATCGGCGAGAACACCTGGGCGACCGCCCAGATCACGCAATTCACCCAGCCGGGCTGGAAGTTCATCGACTCCGCGTCGGGCTACCTCGACGGAGCCGAGTCCAACGGCACCTATGTGACCTTGAAGTCGCCGAACGGGTCCGACTACTCCACGGTCCTGGAGACCACCACCGCCACCGCCGCACAGACCGTCGACGTCCAGGTGAAGGGCGGCCTGTCCACCGGCGCAGTGCACGTGTGGGCGACCCGGGTGAACAGCCCGAGCCCGTCCACCGACTTCGTGCACCCGCAGGACATCACCCCGACCCGTGGCTCGTACGCGCTGACGCTGCAGCCCGGCTGGATCTACACGGTCAGCACAACCACCGGCCAGGGCAAGGGCACCGCCACCGCACCCGCCGCCCACGCCCTCGCGCTGCCGTACAACGACACGTTCGACAACGATGTCACCGGCGGCGAGGCCACGTATCTCTCCGACATGCAGGGCTCGTTCGAGGCGCGTCCGTGCGCCGACGGCCGGTCGGGGCAGTGCATTCAGCAGGTGACCCCGGTCAAACCGATCGAATGGCAGGACGACTCCGACGCCTTCTCGCTGCTCGGCGATCCGACGTGGACCGACTACACCGTCAAGGCCGACGTCAACCTGCAACAGGCCGGTACCGTCGAACTCCTCGGCCGGGCCAACACCCAGAACCGTCCACAGAGCCACCAAGCCGCCTACCTGCTGCGGGTGAGCGACACCGGCGCCTGGTCCATCGTCAAGAGCTCGGCGGCCGGCACCCTGACCACGCTGGCCTCCGGAACCCGGGCGGCGCTGGGCACCCACGCGTGGCACACGCTCGCCCTCGGCTTCTCCGGCGACCAGATCACCGCCACCGCGGACGGCGCCACCCTCGGCACCACCACCGACAGTTCCTTCGCGGCGGGCCAGATCGGCATCGGCGTGGTGGGCTACCAGACCGACCAGTTCGACAACCTGTCCGTCACCGCCAACCCGCCGGGCAACCACGGCGGCATCCTCAAGGGCCGCCAGTCCGGCCTGTGCGCGGATGTGCCCGGGGCGAGCCAGACCAACGGCACACAGGTCGCGCTCTGGGACTGCACCGGCGCCGCCAACCAGTCCTGGACCTTGACGCCCTCCGGTCAACTCACGGTCTACGGCGGAGCGAAGTGCCTGGACGCCAAAGGCAGCGCCACGACCGACGGCACCCCGGTGCAGATCTACGACTGCAACGCCACCCCCGGCCAGCAGTGGACCGTCAACAGCGACGGCACCGTGGGAAACCCCAACTCCGGCAAGTGCCTGGACGCCACCGCGGGCGACACCACCCCGGGTACCCCGCTGGAGATCTGGACCTGCACCGGCGGCACCAACCAGAGCTGGATGCGCGGCGCGGTCTCGGGGACCGTCAAGGGTCAGGAGTCCGGCCGCTGCGTCGATGTCCCCGGCTTCAGCCAGACCAACGGCACCAAGCCCGCCCTGTGGGACTGCAACAGCGGCACCAACCAGACCTGGACCTCCTCCACCATCAACCAGCTGACCGTCTACGACTCCAAGTGCCTGGAGGTCACGGGCGGTGCCACCGCCGACGGCAGCCCGGTGGAGATCTACGACTGCAACGGCGGCACCAACCAGCAGTGGCGGGTGCGTTCCAACGGCAGCGTGGTCAACGTCGGATCCGGCAAGTGCCTGGACGCGGTCGGACACGGTACGGCCAACAGCACAGCGCTGGAGATCTGGACCTGCACCGGCGGCGCCAACCAGATCTGGCGGATGTCCTAGCCATCCCCGACTCCCGCCGGGTCGTGGGCCCCCACTCCTGCTCACGGCCCGGCGGGGCCCTCTCCCCCACACGCGCACGGAACGAAGGCCGGCTCGGGCGACCGCCTGAACCACCCGCGACCAGACATGAATCAGGCTGCGCGGCCCCCGGATCTCCGCCCTGCGACGACCTCGTCACGCCCCGCCGTCACCGCCTCTCCCTTTACCGAAGGACGCCCATGCCCACCCTCACGCCCACCACCCCACCCAGACGCCTGCTGCAACGCTGTCTGGTGGCACTGCTGCTGCCGCTCGCTTTCCTGGTCGTGCCGGCGCACACCGCGGCTGCGGCCACCGGCTGGACCGTCACCGGCCCGTCCGCGGGTTCCCCGACGGCGGCACAGGTCACGCTGGACAACGGCACGCTCACCTTCGACGCCTCCAGCCACGGCCAGACCCTGCTGTCACCGTCCCCGATAGGCATCCGCACCAGCGCCGCGGACCTGACGAAGAACCTGACGTTCCTGCAGCGCAGCGACCGCACGGTGACCGAGTCGTACGCGATGACCACGGGCAAGCAGCGCAACCGGCAGACCGCCTACAGCGAGACGACCCTGTCCTTCTCGGGCACCGGCGGTACCCGGCTCGACGTCGTGGTCCGCGCCTCGGACGCCGGTGTGGCCTACCGCTATGTGCTGCCGGGCAGCGGATCGGTGACCGTGACCGGTGAGGCGTCGTCGTGGACGGTCCCGGCCTCGTCCAACGCATGGCTCGTACCGCCCGACCGCGAGGACCAGGGCCAATGGTTCGCCACCACCGCCGGCAACGCTCCCACCAACACCTACCACCTGCCCGCACTGTTCCAGGTCGGGAGCGCGTACGCGCTGGTGGCCGAGACGGATCTCGACGGCAGGTACGCCGCCTCCTACCTGTCCCACACCTCGGGCTCCGCCACCTACACCACCCAACTGGAAGGCGGGATCACCACCACGCTGCCGCTGTCCACACCGTGGCGCACCGCCGCGCTAGGCGACCTGGCGAGCGTCACCCAGTCCACGATCGTCGACGACCTGGCCGCCCCCTCCAAGGTCGCCGACACCTCCTGGATCAAGCCCGGCGCCGTCGCCTGGTCCTGGCTGACCGAACACAGCAGTCCGTCCAGCGAGGCCCGGCAGAAGCAGTACATCGACTTCGCCCAACGCCACGGCTGGGGCTACGTCCTCATCGACGAGGGCTGGTCCTCCTCCTGGGTACCGGACATCGTGTCCTACGCCAAGGCCAGAGGCGTCCAGGTCATCCTGTGGTTCAACTCCTCCGACCTGCGCACCGCACAGCAACGCGACCAGTGGCTGCCCCAGGTCAAGAACTGGGGAGTGGCCGGGCTGAAGATCGACTTCATCGACGAGTACACCCAGCCGACCCTGCAGTGGTACGACGCCGTCCTCGCCCAGACCGCGGACCTGAAGCTCATGGTCAATTTCCACGGCACCGCCATGCCACGCGGCATGCAGCGCACCTGGCCGCAGGTGGTCACAGCCGAGGCGGTGTACGGCTCGGAACAGTTCCACAACCGCGCCGCCTTCAACACCATCCTGCCCTACACCCGTAACGCGGTCTCCAGCATGGACTTCACCCCCGTGGTGTTCAGCATGACCGGCCGCGACACCACCGACGCCCACGAACTGGCCACCTCCGTCGTGTTCGAATCCGGCTGGCAGCACTTCGCCGACAGCCCCGAGAGCTACGAGGCACACCCCGAGGCGCTGCGCATCCTCGACCAACTTCCCACCACCTGGGACGAGACGCGCCTGCTCGGCGGCAGCCCCGGCAAGGACGCGTACGTGGCACGCCGCGCCGGCGGACGCTGGTTCGTCGGCGGCGTCTCGGCCCTGTCCGCCAAGACCTTCCAGACCCCGCTGAACTTCCTCGGGGCCGGGCAGTGGCTGGCCGAGACCGTCCGCGACGGCTCCGGCGCCCTGACCCGCGAGACCCGCGTCGTCACCAACGCCGACACCCTGTCCGTGCCCGAGGGCGCCAACGGCGGCTTCGTGACGGCACTGTGCCCCTACACCTCCGGCATGTCGACCTGCTCCCCCCGCGGCCAGGCCGGCGCGCTGAAGGGAAGCCAGTCCGGCCTGTGCGCGGACGTACCCGGCGCAAGTCAGACCAACGGCACACAGGTCGCACTGTGGGACTGCCACGGCCAGGCCAACCAGACCTGGACCGCCTCCCCGACCGGTCAACTCACGGTCTACGGCGGAGCGAAGTGCCTGGACGCCAAAGGCAGCGCCACGACCGACGGCACCCCGGTGCAGATCTACGACTGCAACGCCACCCCCGGCCAGCAGTGGACCGTCAACAGCGACGGCACCGTGGTCAACCCCAACTCCGGCAAGTGCCTGGACGCCACCGCAGGCGACACCACCCCGGGCACCCTGCTGGAGATCTGGACCTGCACCGGCGGCACCAACCAGACCTGGTACCGCGCCAACACCACCGCCGTCTACAAGGGGAAACAGTCCGGCCGCTGCCTGGACCTGCCCGGCGGCAACCAGGCCAACGGCACCCGCCCTGCACTGTGGGACTGCAACGGCGGCACCAACCAGACATGGTCCTCCACCTTGAGCGGCGAACTGACCGTGTTCGCCAACCGCTGCCTGGACGCCACCGGCGGAGCCACCACCGACGGCACCCCGCTACAGATCTACGACTGCAACAGCACCCCCGGCCAGCAGTGGCGAACCCGCTCCGACGGCACGATCGTCAACGTCGGCTCCGGCAAGTGCCTCGACACAACCGACCACGGCGCCGGCAACGGCACCCAACTCGAACTCCGGACCTGCGACGCAGACACCAACCAGACCTGGACCCGATCATGAGCCCGACACCCATCCAGAGATAAGCCGTACTGGTCGCTCAACCTCGCCCAGGTGTAGCTGTCCATGCTTCGTGAGGGCCGATCCTGGAGAGTTCCGAGCCGTCGCGCCCCACGGCCACGATGAGCGGTCGTATCCCCCCGCGGCCTGTGGACGGGGACTTCCAGACGACAATGAGGCTGCCGTTCCCGGGCACCTCGATCCGTCGCTCGCCGAGGAGGAGATGATCCACCTCCGCGGCCACCTGGAGCTCGTTGCATCCGATCCAGGGGACCGGCCCGATCGAGTGCGGATGCGGATGCGGATGCCGCAGGCGGTAGGCGCGGCTAAGAACGCCTGCGCCTCCGCCGAGCTCGATCATGCCGACTTGTCCGGGCTGGGCCGCCGCCGACCTTCCCGCAGGCAGGTCACCATCTGAACTGCTGCCACCGCCCGTGTACCGCCACTCCTCACCGCAGAGCTCCATGAGCGCGGTGTGCGTCTCGGCTTTCGCAGCCCTGGGGCGCCACACCAGCCAGACCGCGCCGATACCCTCGTCGAGGTCGACGTCACCCGACACCACGGTCAGCTGGCGGCGAGGCAGCCAACCGGGCTGCGGCGCACGGCCGTTGATCATGCGCCGGATCACCCCCGGCAGGATGATCCCCATCCAGCGGTGAATCCGGCGCGACCGACGCAGCTCCGCGGAACTAGGCATGTTCACACGGTACCCAGGGTGGGCCAGGCTCATCGCGCCAGCGGAGCCGGGGCCGTGTCAATGACCGTAAGGAACGCCCCGCACGATCCGAGAGCGGGAGACCCTGACATCGTGACGAAGCGCGGCATCCGTCTCACGACGTCGTAAGTTGGTGGAGATGACGCCGGTAGGAGGGGTAAGCGGGCCAGGAGCTCCGGCCGCAATGGCATGGCGGCGCACTCGGGGGTGTGGCCCGTGGCTTGGGCTGTGACGGCCGACGGCATTTCCTGGACCAGGGCGCGGATCGTGGGAAGCCGCGTCGGCAGATCCTCGGGCCGCGTCGGCCGACCGGCCGGGTCCTGCGGAAGCTGGGCGGCGGCCGCGGTTCCGGCCGGGGCGTCGTCCACGCCCCGGACTGCACCGAGGCCCCGTCCGGCGCCCCAGTGCTGACTCTGGAGCGCGCCCTGGACACTGCCCAACGCTCTCCATCTGTATCAGGTCGCCGCGCCCAACCCCTTCCGCCCACTTGTGTGGAACTGGTGCCTGAAGGACGGGGCCGGGGCGCTGCCAGGGCCTCGGCGTCGGACGGTGTGCCGTCCGGTTGGTAGATCGAGAGCAGATACTGCGGCACGGCCCCTCTCTTATCGGCGAGAGTAGCGGGCGATGATCACGCCCTTGGTGGTGGTGACGGAGTCGGTCAGCTCGAACTCGGTGAGCGGCGCGGGGCCCTCGAACAAGCGCGTGCCGCTGCCCAGGGTCAGCGGGTGGATCAGCAACTGGTAGTGGTCGACCAGGCTGGCGGCGTGCAGGGAGCGGATGAGCGAGGCGCTGCCGATGATCGACAGGTCGTTGCCGGGGCTGGCCTTGAGGTCGGCCACCGTCTCGACGGCCTCCCCGCTCAGCAGGATCGAGTTCTGCCAGGCGTCGGCGTCCTTGAGGGCCCTGGACACGACGTACTTCGTGGCCGCGTTCATATGTGTGGTGAACGGGTTGCCGTCGGTCGCTCCTGCCCACGCGCTGATGAAGTCGTTCCAGGTCCGGTGGCCGAAGAGCATGTCGGTGGGCTTGGTCATGCTCTTGCCCATCTCCTGGCCCATGACCTGGTCGTTGTACTGCCCGCCCCAGCCCCCGTGGGCGAATCCGCCGCGGGTGTCCTCGTCCGGGCGGCCAAGGCCCTGGACAACTCCATCGAGGGTGACCGACATCGTCGCCGTGATCGACCGCATGATCTGCTCCTGTCCTCTGCGACCGCTCTTCCGCGGCCCGGCTCACCCTCTACACGAACAGCCCCCGGCGAAATCGACACAGTCCCTGTCACCAGTTCCCCGCCCAAGCCACCGGCGGAGCCGCCGTCACGCACGATCACGGCTTTGACCTGCATCGAAAGCCCGGAAACAGGCTCTGGGCAGCAGTGGCCTTCGTCGATAAATGGCCTGTCTTCGCCAAAGGGGACGGCCGGACCCCCGACTCCCGCTATCCCGATGCGGTCCAAATTCTCTGCGAGATCCTGACCCCCGGCGACAGCACAGCGACTTCGGGCACCGTCAAGGTCTCCGTTGCCCCCTGGGGACTCGAATCGATCGATGGACACGTCGAGTTCGAAGTGCCGGCGGATCAGTTGACTTCCAGCTGAGGTTCACCATCGCTGGGCCCCGCCGACCCACGGTCGGTGGGGCCCACGCATGCTCTTCGATGCCCATCTTCCCCACACCGTTCAAGCGGCAACAAAGTGGGGCGAAGAGCGACAGTGGCCGATTTTCAGGCTCTGTCCGCAGTTTCGTGAGCCCGTTCAGGAGGACCGGTAGATCCCCTCGGGATCATCGTGAGCCCATGCCGCGTACTCCTCGAATCCCAGGTTGCCGATGCTCAGGTTCGCGTGAACGTCGCGGAGCCCTGCGGGGATGGTGCGAAAATCGCGACCGAACTCGGTCAGCTGTTCGTAGTCCTCTTCGTCCACGCACTCCTCCCGCGTCAGCGTGGTGACCGCCAGCAGCGGGTGGCTCTCGGCCTGCATGGTTGTACGGTCGGCGAGAAAGACAACGGCCAGGTTGTCGTCGCCGCAGACCGCAGTCAGCACCTCGTCAACGGTCGCCCCTGCCCAGGCCGGATCGTCGATGAAGTGGACGTCTGCCTCGTACTGCCTGTCTGCCCAGGGCTCCATCAGCGCCGCCGCCACGTCCCGCCACGCCTGATCGTCGAGGTAGTCGGTTCTGACGACCAGGGCATCGAACTCATCACGGCCGGTGACGGCGGGCAACGCTCTCATGGATCCTTCTCCTCGGTGACGATCGGTGAGCCGTGCCCGACTGTCTCATGGGCCGTTTTTGAGGATGCGGGTCCGGAGGAGTTCGAACGAGGCTCGGCCATTCATGGCCCGCTTGAGTGTTTTCACCCGGTTCACATGCCCTTCGACCACCCCGGAGCTCCACCGGAGGGTGAGTCCGGCAGTGACCGCGTCGAGGTCCTGTCGGAGAAAGACGGCGAAGCCCTTCATGGGCTTCGGCGCGTCCTGCTCAGCCTGCCGGATCCACTCCAGCAGCAGGTATCCGCGCTGGTGGCGGGCCAGGTCGGCGAACGCCCGAGCGAGATCGCAGGCCCGGGTGATGTCGGGGCACGCGAGCCGTACTTGAAGGAGTCGCTCGTCCTGGTTCTCGGTGAGCGTCTCCCGGGGCCGCATGATCCACGAGGTGATCTTGCGCGGGCTCGGAATGTCGGCGCGGACAGGTTCGGCCGTGCCCACACGGAGGGCGGCGAGGTGTGTGCGGACGATCCGGCGGCTGCCGCGGGTTGCACCGACGGCACCGTGCTGGTCGACGTCGAGGCCGGCCAGGTCGTGGACACCGGGAGTCCTCCAGCCCCCGCTCGCTACCGCCAGACCTAGAATCGAATGTATGAGCGATAGAGAGGCAGGGCCAGAGCAGGGGCCACCCTCGGACCTGGCGCGGGGTGTCAACGGCACGACTCACGTACTGGACTTCGGCGCCCTGGCCCGGTCCGCCTTCCCCGCGTGACGGTGGTGCCGTGCCTGTGCCTTGTGCGGGGCGGGCGGCTTCGAGCAGTCGTAGAGATGGAACGTCTGGCTGGGTACCCGGGCACAATGGCCGCGTACCCAGGCGGCGTTGACGGTGCCGGGGTCGGTGGCGGCGCCGCCCAGGACGACGTAGCGCACCTTCCCGGTGCCGATCAGGTGGTGGAAGCCGGCGGCGGTGGGGGTCGGGACGGCGCCGGTGAAGCCGCCCATGGGGAGGACCGGGGCACCGGCGTAGAGGATGTAGGGGGAGGCGGCGCGCCAGCTGGTCGTCGCGAAGACGAAGGTGGCGCGGCCCTGGTGGGCCCGGGTGTACTCCAGTAGACGCTGCTCCTCGCGAGTGAGCCCCTCGTGGCCGGCGCCCTTGAACGTCGAGCGGACCGGGGCGGTCTTGCCCTGGGAGGAGGACCAGGTAGCCCTGTTGCGGTACTTGCTGCCGTGCCGTACGAAGACGGGGCCGGCCGCGCCCATGCCTGAGTGGCCGTACTGGGTGGTGAGGACCGAGGACGCCCAGGCGGCGGACGGCAGCAGCATCGCGGCGATGCCCAGCCCGACGCCCAGCACTGCTGCCCGGGCTGGCATCCCGGCGCGGACGCGGGAGAGGATCAGCAGCGCGAGCGCGCCGACGCCGAGGACGAACGCGGTGGGCGCCAGCCAGGGCAGGAACGCCGGGAACTGGTGGGCGACGAACGCCGACCACACGACCGTGCACCCGACAGCCGTCGGCAGCGCCCACAGCCGGGCCCGGTCGCCACGCCGCCAGGCCCGCCAGAACTGCACCATTCCGCCGCCGAACAGCGCGGCGATCGGAACGCCCACCACACCCATGTAGTACGTGTGCGCGCCGACTGCGCCGGCGCTGAACACCAGGAAGTAGGTGGCCAGCCACACCGTCCAGAACAGGAAGCCCGCCCGCAGCGGATCCGTGCGCGGCCGGCCGCGCAGCCACACCAGTCCGCATACGGCGGCGAGCGCGGCCATCGGATAGAGCCAGCCGATCTGGGTGGTGAGCGAGGGCCCGAACATCTTGGCCCACTCGGTGAGGGTCTGTCCGGTGTGAGGCACCGGATCGGTTCCGGCCATGCTCTGCGCCGCGACGCTTCCGGTGGACTTCGCGCTGACGCCGAGGCTGGAGAAACGGGTGAGGAAGTTGTAGCCGACGACCTGACTGAACGCGGAGTTGTCCGTCGTACCGTCGACGAACGGCCGGTCCTGCGCCGGGGTCAGGGTCACCAGCAGCACCCAGGACGCCGACACCGCGAGGCAGGTCGCGCCCGCCGCCGCCAGATGCGCGAGGCGGCGGCGCAGCGTCACGGGGGCCGACACGACGTAGAGCAGGCCGAACGCCGGGAGGATCGCCCAGGCCTCCAGCATCTTGGCCTGGAAGCTGAGGCCGATCCAGGCCCCGGCCGCGAGCAGCGAGCGCAGCCGGCCCTCACGGGCCGCCCGCAGGCCGGCGTTCGCGGCGAGCAGCACGCACAGGGTGAACAGCGGGTCCTCGACCTCGGTGCGGAACAGTCCGGCGATCGCCGGGGTGAGCACGAAGGCGCCCGCGGCGAGCAGGGCCGCGCTCTCCCCCGCCCAACGGCGCACCGCGCGGTGCAGTACGACGACGCTGAGCACGCCCTCGATCACCTGGGGCAGGGTCAGCGCCCAAGGGCGGAAGCCGAAGATCCGCGCGGACAGGGCCTGCGGCCACAGGAAGCCCGGCAGCTTGTCGATGGTGATCGTGTTGCCCGGGTCGAACGAGCCGAAGAGAAAGCCCTTCCAGCTCTGCGTCATGCTGCGCGCGGTCTCCGAGTAGAACGCGTGATAGCCGCTGTTCTGGATGTCCCAGCTGAACAGCACCACCGCCGCCAGCAGGATCGCCCAGTACGCGACCCGCGCCCAGCCGGGTCGGCTCGCCGCACCCCGTCCGACCCCTGAGCTGCGGCTGAGCAGCCGCACGCCTATCGGCGGGGCCGAGGCGATGGTTTCCGCAGTGGTGCCGGCCATGGACAAACCCTCCCAAGTGCAACGCGCTGTCGAAGTGCTAGATATCTGCGGCGGCGATCTGGATGCTTCGAAAGAGTTCTCATTTGGGTGAGAATCAGGTAGCCGCGTTGACCTGTAGGTCGGATCTGTCGGTGTCAGGTGCCTTGTCGCGGGTGCGGGACGGCAGTGCGCGCACGGCCAGTACGGTGCACAGGGCGGCCATAGGGAGCTCCGCACACACGGCCATCGCGACCGCGGTGGCCAGTTCGGGGCCGGGCTGGGAGGTCGTGACGTCGAACCAGGCGTCGACGACGAGCAGCGCGGCCGTGGCGGTGGCCGTGAGACAGCGCCGCGGGTCGGGGCGGAGCACAGGGACTTGATCCGCTGGAGCCCCTGCACCGTCTGCCGCCGACGACGCCGAGGTATCCGCGGCCGGCAAGCACCGCACCGGTGGGCGCGGCGGGGCCACCGGCTCACGACGCAGCGCCGTTGCCAGTGGTGGGCTTTACGGTGCAGTCGTGGCTATCGAAGCCTTTGCGTACGTGTCGGCATCAGCGTGCGGTGACGCATGACAGAGGAAGGGGCGCCGCTGCACGGGAGCACTTCTCGCACGCGTGAGCGGGAATCTGGGGTGGGGAGCTTGGACTACGACGAACTGGTCGCGTTGTGCCGGCACCATGCGGCCTGGAAGCTGCTGCAGGCGGACAACGCGGCGCTGATGCTGAGCTTCTTCCACAAGGTCTTCGTCGAGCAGGGCGTTCGTTCGATCGCCGGTGTGGAGCTGGCCGACCATCTGGACGACGAGTTGTTCGCGCTTATTGACTTCCTCAGACCTCAACGGAGAACCCCGGGCGGGCAGTCGGCGACGAAGCAGAAAATCCCACGGCGCGAGCCGTAGGAATCCCCCTCGTTTACACACCGCCGGCCCGGCGGCCAAAAGGTTCTTCGCCGCGTTCACGTCCCGGTCGTGGACCGTTCCGCAGTCGCACGTCCAGGTGCTGACATTCAGCGGCATCCTGTCCTGCACGGCACCGCAGTGGGAGCACAACTTGGAGGAGGGGAAGAAGCGGTCCACGACCGCCACGTCCCGCCCGTACCAGGCGGCCTTGTACTCCAGAAGGCTCCGGAACTCCGACCGTGCAGAGCGCCGCTGTCCGCCGTGACATGAGATCTCTCCCTGGGCGACGCAACTCCCGCAGGGCCGAGTGCCGCCGCTCCTGCCTCACCGGACAAGTAGAGGCGGGCATGCGCGCCGAGGTTCCACACCGACCGGCGAGATGATCAGCTCCCTCGCACGATCTCGCGCGGCCTCTCCAGGCGCTCCCCCGTCCCAGGAGAGCAGCCACCGCCGGGCTGGGACGGTGGTGGAAGGGGCGCACCAGGAAGTGGAGAGCGCTGACGGATGGGGTCTGCGACGTTCACTCGCGTCGGGCGTGCCTCATCGCGACAGCGCAGCCGGTGACGATAGGGAGCAACACGATGAGCGCGGTGTAGCCCCAGATCTCCCATGCGTACGCGGAGACGTCGAGGAGCCAGAGGGCCACGGCGACCGCGATTCCGATGAACAAGCCCACGATGGCGCTTGCGCGGAAGTCGCTGCGCGCTGGGTCGTACCGGTCGAGACGTATGGCTGCCGCGGGGGCGAGTTCGGCCTCAGGAGCAAGGTAGGCGCCGGCTGCGACGCCTTGCGGCCGGCCTGTACGCGGTAGTGGGCGAACTCGTCCCCGTAGGAGGCGTAGACGTTTGGTCCTGAATCCATGGAGTACCAGCCGGTGTGCTGGGCCAGTTCGTAAGCAGAGAGGATCTGAACGCTGAGTGCGGTCCGTTCCTTGACGCCGGTCTGCGTAGAGAATCCGGCGAGCCGGTCCAGGACGACGGTGAGATCCGCGTGGCCGCGGCTGTCGGTCTCGATGGCGGCTGGGCTGAAGAGCAGGACAAGTCGTCGCGGGTAGTCGGTCAGGTCCACCCAGCACTCCGCCGCGTTCCCGCCGTTCTTCTCCGTTGTCGCCTGCAGGTCCTCATCGAGTTGTGCCAGCAGCGGTTCGGCCTTGAGCAAGGCGAGCTGGTGGAGTTCCGACTTCCTGACTTCGATCGCACGGAGCAGGACCTCGGCGTCAACAGCCGCTTCCTGCAACGCCGCACGGTCCAGTGGTTCACCGCGTTTGGGCGCCAGCTTCTGCAGTCCGGCATCCTCCAGCTTCAGGTAGGTCAGGCCCCACCTGAGATTCCGCTCCTCTTCGGCACCGCCGCATGCCGTGGCCACGGCTACGACAAGGGCATGCGACTTGAGTTCCTCCCCCCCTGCACGCGCTCGCCACCGCCTCGTGGGAGCGGTAGATATTCTTTCCGACCTCTGTGTAGGACCCGAACTGACGGTCCACCAATGCCCGAAGGCCACCCGCGAGGACTCGCAGGTGCGGATCGAGGCCCGTCCCCCGCCGAGGGGGCCCACCCAGGCCTTCGTCGACCGTCCTGGTAGATCAATCAGTCCCCGTACCACTCTGTTGAAAATTCCTGACCAGCGCTTTTGGCCTCTGGCGTATGCGTGGAAAAAGCCCGGCTATGAACCCGGCCTGCGGCGGCTACAACCGAACTATGCCCCCGGCCAGCGGGAGCCTTCTTTGAAAGGCAGGACCACATGAACACGAACCGCAAGCCCCTCAGCAGCCGTCACCTCGACATGATCGCCTTCCTGGCCGTCCTGGCCGTCCTGGCCGTCCTGGCCGTCCTGGCCATCGGAACACTGCTGCTCCTCAGCGGCATCCCGGTCAGTGCCTTAGCGACTCTCGCGACCGAACTGTCCGGGCTGTACAGCGCATGGAACACCAAGCGCATCCCCCACACCCACACGACCCGGCTCCGGGCTCCGGGCTCCGGGCTCCGCAAGAACGGCTGGAGGACGGGACTGAAGTGAAGCTCGGTGTGTTCCTGTCGAACACGAAATCGAAGCGCGGCAAGCTCACCGCTGTCAGGCTCCAGCAACTCGCCAACCTCGGACTCCACTGGACCGAATAAGAGACAGATGTGATCTGGAGTGGTGAGGATCTCTCCTTGGGCCTGGTCCAGCGGCAGAATTTGTCCCGGCTACCGAGATTGCTGCCACGCCGATGACTAATTCACGAGCGGAATCTACGGGAACCACGCTGACTGCGATCGCGCTCTTACCTCGCGAGTCGACCGCCCGCACTTAGCTAGCTCCTAGGCAGAAGGATCAGGGGTGACCGGATGACATCAGGATCACCGCAGCAGGGCGTCGGCCGGGTCATCGCAGGTCGGTACCTCCTGCTGAACCAGCTGGGCAGCGGCGGCATGGGCCACGTCTGGCTCGCCCACGACCAACGGCTGGCCTGCGAGGTCGCACTCAAGGAGATCGTGTTCAGCAATCCGGCCGATGCCGACACCGAGCGGGAGACCCGCGTCGCGCGCGCCCAGGCCGAGGCTCGGTACGCGGCGGGGCTGCGCGGCCATCCGCATGTGGTGACCGTGCACGAGGTGCTGGAGCACGAGGGTCGGAACTGGAAGTGCGCGAGCGCCAAGAGCGACGCGCACATGTGCGGCACATGGCCGACCTCACAGTCGGTGCCGTCGTGGCCCTCGCGATGCTCGGCGCGGGCGTGTACGTAGCCGCGGATGCCTGGTGGCTGGCAACTCTGCTGTGCGGTCCCAGTCTGCTCGCCCTGATGAAGATCTTCGTGTTGCGTAGGAGCGATCCTGACGACATGAAGTTCCTGGCAGGCGCGGCGCGAACGTCAACGAACGCAGCGCAACAGGCTCAGCCAACTCCACCCGCCACTTGACCGCCACCCTCTCCACTGACGACACCCTCGCGAACTAGTGCCGCATCAGGCAACGTTCGCCTCGCTTGGGGGGCGTAGTCCGTGGCCTCGGCTCGCTGCTGTCCGCCAGAATCGGCGCATGCCGAGAGTCGGTTCCGTTGTGCTGGGTGTCTCGGATGTGCCGCATGCGGCCGCGTTCCGGATGGAGGCCCTGGGATACGTCCCGCGCAAGGACATGGAAGACGACTGGGTGGTGCTGGTGCCGGCGGAAGGGGCCGGAGTGCAGCTGGCACTCTACGACCGGGCACGCACCTCGTTCGCGTGGCTGACGACAGCCCGGCCCGCATAGTCCCGAGGCCACCGGGTGCGGCGGACACGCTGCTGGAGGCGGGCGAGGAACCAACCGACCTCTCCCCCACGCCGCTCGCCGGGCTGCACGGCGGGCCCGGCCTCCGTCCTGATCAGGACTGAGCGGCGGCGGCTCAGCGGTGAGGGATGCCGCCCAGCGCCGGGGGTGACTCCCTGGGGGCGCCCCGGGGCCGGTGGGGCGCGAAAGAAACGGAAGCTCATGTTCTATGACGTCGGTCACAGCGCCTCACCAACAAACCGGCACGCTTAGTAGACGCGACCTGGCAGACATTTGAGGATTTGTCCGTCTTGGCCCGGATGCGGATCCTGCCGCGTGTCCCGGGATTCCGCCCGGCCGGCCCGCACGCCCGTTGCCCCGTGACGTAAGGCTTCTGACGCCGCGACAGCTTCCCCTCCTGCCGCCATGTGCGGACCGGAGACCCGTGCACTGCCCTGGCGAGAGGCCCCGGGACCTACGAGGCGAGGTAGTGGCGGGACCCTTTGCGCTCCCTGTCGAGCCGTTCTAACAATGACGCCCCACAGGACGTCGCCGCAGTTCGGAACCGGTGTTCACACAGAGCCGACCGCGCACCGTGCGCTCGGCGTCACCGAGTGAGTAGGAGCCCCCCACATGAAGTCGTCCCGAACGTCCGCGAGACTCCTCGCTCTCGCTCTCGGCCTGGGTCTGGCCTCCAGCGCGCTGGGCGCGGCGGTGCCGGCGAGCGCGCAGACGGCCGCCACCCCGTCCGCTGCCGCCGGTACCTCCGTGGCACGGTACGCCGGGTCGGTTGAGGAGGCCGCAAACAACAAGGCGTTCTTCGAGGCCGTGCTCAAGTCCGTCGCCGAGAAGCGCGCCGCTCAGCCGAACGCGCAGGCGGTGACTGTCTACTACAACGCCTCCCAGGCACCGAGCTTCCGTTCGCAGATATCGAGCGCGGCCTCGATCTGGAACAGCTCCGAGTCCAACGTCAAGCTCCAGGAAGCGTCGAGCGGTGCCGACTTCTCCTACCGGGAGGGCAACGACCCGCGCGGGTCCTACGCCTCCACCAACGGCCACGGAAGCGGCTACGTCTTCCTCGACTACACCCAGAGCCAGCAGTACGACTCGGTCCGCGTCGTCACCCACGAGACCGGGCACGTGCTGGGCCTGCCGGACGACTACAACGGGACGTGCAGTGAGCTGATGTCGGGCGGCAGCGCCGGCCCGTCCTGCACCAACCGCTACCCGAACGCCACCGAGCGCTCGCGTGTCGACCAGCTGTGGGCCACCGGACTCGCGCAGTCCCCGGGCACGGTGACCGGGCCCGCTGACCCCCCGAGCGCTGCACCGCCGGTACGGCCCGTGGCGCCGAACCACGGTCCGTGGCGTCCGCTCCACAGCACGCCCTGGCGTTGATTGCGTTCCCGAGCGGGAAGCGGCTCGCTGTCGAGGATGGCTTCAGCCACCTGCTCAAGACGGTCGTCCGAGCACTCTTACAGGTCGGCCGACAGACGCTGGTGCTTTGTATGGCTGTCCTGGGAGGGCGGAGCCGGGAGACGAAGCCGCTCACACAGCGCAGGCAAGTCCTGGCGACGGTGCCGCTCGTACAGGTCGACGAAAACTCCGTCGATCAGACTTCGCAACGGTGGCAGGTCCATAACGTCGGCTGCGCCAGAGACTCGGCTGCCGCGCTACAGCATGTCGGGCGGTTGCGGGCCTCGTTGCAGAGGGCGCGAGGGGACGCCAGCGCGCGTTGAACTGAACCCTTGCCGAGAATCTCGGCAAGGGTCCCTCCGAATGACCGAAACCAGGGCTGCCGCAGCGTCATGGTCGCGGCGAGGCCGCGTCCAGGAGAGCACGTCCAGCTTTGGTGAGCTCGTGCGTGGCCGTGCGACCCGCCCGGCTGCTGTCGATCAACCCGGCGTCTCGCAGGATTGCCAGGTGTTCGCTGGCCGTCGGGTGGTGACGCAATAGATCGTCGGGGTCCAGTTGTCTGAGGTGGCGCACTGCAGCCGGTCGGTGATGAACAGTGACGGAACGAGAATAAGTCCCTCAGGGCAGTCGACGTCGACGGTCGACTCGACGGTGATGGAATCGCCTTCGCACGCCGCGGAGTGGTGCAGGCGCGGAAGGACTGCGCGCAGCCCCTCCCGGTCGACCTGGATGGCCCGGTCCAGCATCTCGGCCCGTAGCGCCTGCCGCGTGGACGGCCACTCCGGTTCCACGGCTGCCTTCCAGAGGCGGCACACCGCATCGGCGGCCTCGGACCTGGCTCGGTCGGGGTCATCGAGCAGTCGGCGGCCCATTTCTGCCCCACGCCCCATCGTGGCGTCGACCAGCTCGGCGTACGCCTGGTCCGTCGGCGTGGCGAGAAGAGCACCCACGCCTTCCTCGAACGTTTCGGCGTGGGCATCATCTTCGTCGGTGCGCGCGCCTTCTGGGCGCCGCAGGCCGCGGTCGGTTTCGGCATACCCGACACGCCAACCGAGGACCCCAGCTTCCATGCCTGGCTGGCCGTCAAGGCCGTGCGCGACATAGCCTGCGGGCTCTTCATCTTCGTGATGCTGGCCGGTGCGACACCCCATCTGCTGGGCTGGTTCATGCTGACCGCCACCGGCATACCCATCGGCGCGGGCGCAGCCGACGCCGCATCAGCGATCCAGCAGCCGGTGTCAAAGGGCTGATGTGGACCGAGTCCCGGTGGTTTCGGCCGACCGTCGCTGTCGCGGTACGCCGGCCAGGATCCCCACGTCGAGGCGCTTGTCCATGTCGAGGCGGAAGGTGCCGTACGAGTTGACGCTGGACCAGCACCGGTCGGTCTCCACCCTCGCCCGGCTCAGACCGAGCACCCGGGCGACGGGCGCCTTCAAGTTGTCGTAGCGGACCTTGCTCTGCGGGACACCGCCCAGCGTCCGCAGCGCGTGCACATGCCCTTCGAAGAAGGCTTCCTGGCCGCAGGGGGCGAAGACGCGGTGCACGGCGTTGCCCGAGTAGGACAGGCGGAAGGAGTACAGGTAGCAGGTAGCCAGCTCGCCGGCGAGCCGGACGCTCATGTCGCCGAAGTCGGCCTCGGCCTCCATGCCCGGCCGGTGGGTCTGCGGGACGAACACCTCGATGGGAGCCTTGCCCGACTCCACCAGGACCTGCGGCTTCAGGTCCGCGATGTAGCGCCGGACCATCTGGTAGGACACGTCGGCTCCGTGCTCTTCAACCAGGCGGTGGAAAATGCGCGTGACCGTGTGCCTCCACACGCTCGCCGCTGGCATCGACCGCGAGGCCGTCACCGCTGGCCTCACGCTGCCCTGGAACTCGGGGCCTGTCGAAGGTCATGTCAACCGGATCAAGATGCTCAAGCGCCAGATGTTCGGCCGCGCAGGCTTCCAGCTCCTCCGCAAGCGAGTCCTGCTGGAGTGAGTGGGCCAGGCGAGATTCCCGGCCAACTTCGCGGTGACGGCCAACGGCTCCGCCGAGGTTCGTAAGTCAGCGGAGCCTGTCCGCTGCCTCGGGCCAGGGCTGCATGTCCGAGTCGCCGTCCAACTGGTCCTCCTCATACCAACCGCGTCGGTCGAGCCAGGTCTGCAGCCACTCGGCAAGGCTGGGCGAGTCAACGAACCAGGCAGTGGAGGCGTCCTCGCCGTCGGTCGCGTTCGGTTCGAAGAGCAGGACGGTGCCGTCGGCGACGCGGCAGTCCACGCAGGCCATCATGCCGCAGCCCCAGTCCAGGATCGGCAGGACGCCTGCAGGCCACGACCACCACGGGTCGGAGCCGCCTGGGGAAGCGAGGGTGAGGTAGTTGCCCAGCGCGGTGTCCGTGCCGTCAGACGGCAAGGCGTCGCAGAGCTCCAGCAGCGCGTCCTTGGGGCCGAAGCCACCGTTACCCACGGTGGTGTAGAGCGCGGCGAGGAGCGGGTGGAGGCGGAAGCCCAGATGCTGTTCGGCCGCGTCGAGGCTCTGCGGGGTGATCGGGTCCTGCAGGTTCTCACTGTCCGCAGCGGCAGTCCGGACGCGTTCCAACAGCGGTTCGAAATCGTTCACCCCGGCATCCTCCCGAACCCTACTGACATGTCGGTCATCAGGCTCCGCCTGATGACCGGTCAGGCGAGATCGCAGCACTTCCGGCCGTCGCCCAGCGTGACCGCTTCACAGGAGTTGAGCCAGAACCCGAGAACGGACAGCACCGGGTTTGGCCAAGGTGAGCTCTAATGGCCGACGCCGGCTGACCGGAACCCCAAGCCGCCCGATGCCCGAGACGACCAGGAAGGACCCGCCGGTGCCTACCACCGCCCCACGCCCCGAACAACGGTCGGAGCGGGCCCAGTTGTGGCCCCTGTACGCGGCGGGCTTCACCACCGCGTTCGGCGCCCACAGCGTCGCGGCGAACCTGGGCCGCTTCACCACAGGCCACCACCAGTCGCTCCTGGTCCTGGGTGGTCTTCTCGCCCTGTACGACGGCGCCGAGGTCCTCCTCAAGCCCCTCTTCGGCACCCTGGCCGACAAGGTCGGCCCCCGCCCGGTACTGCTCGGCGGACTGCTCGCATTCGCCGCGGCCTCGGCCCTGTTCGCCTTCGCCGACAACACCTCATTGCTGTGGGCGGCCCGTCTGGGCCAGGGCGCGGCAGCCTCCGCCTTCTCCCCGGCCGCCTCCGCCCTGGTCGCCCGCCTCAACCCCGCCGCCAAGCACGGCCGGGCGTTCGGCTCCTACGGCTTTTACAAGAGCATCGGCTACACCGCCGGCCCGCTGGTCGGCGGGGCGCTGGTGGCCGGTGGCGGACTGCCGCTGCTGTTCACCGCCATGACCGCGCTGGCCGCAGCCGTCGCCGCCTGGGCGGTCGTTGCCGTCCCCGCCGTGCCGCCGCTGCCCAAGGCCCGACAGACGGTGCTCGACCTCGCCAAACGGCTCGGGCAGGGCAGTTTCCTGCGTCCGACGGCCGCGCTGGCACTGGCCACCGCGGCCCTGTCGGTCGGCGTGGGCTTCCTGCCGGTCACCGGCGCCGCCGCCCACCTCGGACCGGTTGCCACCGGGGCAGCCGTCTCCCTGCTCGCGGCCTGCGCGGCCCTGGTCCAGCCCCGGGCCGGAGCCGCCCTCGACCACGGGCGGATCACCACCGCGACGGGAATCAGCACCGGGCTTGCGGTCACCGCCGCCGGACTCGCCGCGGTGATGCTGCCCGGCCTGGCAGGCGTCCTTCTCGCCGCCATCCTGATCGGGGCCGGCACCGGCATGATCACCCCGCTCGGCTTCGCCGCCCTGGCCACAGCCAGCCCGGTCGCACGGCTCGGCCAGACCATGGGTGCCGCCGAACTCGGCCGCGAACTCGGCGACGCCGGCGGCCCCCTCCTCGTCGCCGCCGTGGCCGCGGCAACCACCCTCACCGCAGGCTTCGCCACCCTCGCCGCCCTGACCGCTACCGCAGTCCTCGCCAGCCGGGTCAGCGAGGAGCGCGGCGTCCGCCAGCCCCCGCCGTAGAACTCGTCGTTCTTCCAGTCGGCCTCGCGGGGTACGCAGTTCCTCCGCCAGCCCCGGCCTCCTCTCGTGAGCAGAGCCAGTCGGGCTACGCCTCGGCATAGGCGACGACCACGATGGAGTGCAGGGAGATCACCGCGCTACCTGGGGAAACAGGGTGCGCGCCTCACAGGCCTCACGGGTTCAGGCGCGCTACCTTTGCCTTGAAAATCGAACATGCGATCTAATTTGCGGTATGGATGCCAACGCCTTCCCCCGTGAACTCGTGGAGGCTCAGACCGCCTGGTACGCCACGTACCAGGAGCTCGCCGACACCTCGCCCGCTCATGGCACCGCCGCTCACCGGCGACGCCTGCAGGAGCTGTCCCGGCGCATCGCCGGACACCCGTACTGGCAGACTGCGGCCGGAACGCCGGCGGCCCGGATGGCCCTGAAGGAGCTCGCCCGGGCAAAGGCTCAATCGTGACGCGCCGCACCCCGTGGGAGCGCGCGGGCTACCGGCCGGTGTCCTGGTACGGGGAAGCGCAGTAGTCGACGCTGTCAATGACCACGCACGCCGTGAAGAGGATGATCGGATTGCTCTGGATGTCGGTGGTTTCGCCGCAGGTGCCGTTGCCCTTGGAGTCCGACAGCGTCTGACGGTCTCCGACCCTGCGGTAGTAGCGGACGGCGACCCCGTAGCCGTCCGCATGGACGTCACAGACCCTGACGGCGCCGTTCGCACCGTAGGACACGGCCTGCGCGCGGGTGTAAGCGCCGTAGGCGACGATGGAGGTGCGGTCGGCGGCGTGCGCCGGTCCCGAAAGCGCCAGTGCGCCCAGCAGAGCCGCGCCGGCGGTCAGTGCGCGCCCCGTCTTCCAATACCTGGCCATGGTCTTTCCCTTCTCGTCGGCCCGTCGGGCCTAAGCGTCCCCCGTGGCGTGTGCCGTCGGGCTGGGCGGGGCCGGTCGAGGCCCTGCCGGGCATCGAGCTTTCCGGCCGCGGCTTTGTCTGGCAGCCCCCTGCTGCCACTTCGGACAATCCCGTAGCGTCGCGTCGGAGCGAGGCTGCCGTTGACCACGACGCCGGGGAGCGCGTCACCATTTATGCCGTCTGGCCGGGACTTCCACAGTGCGCCAGGCGGGGTGTCGGAGCTCATGAGTGCCTCCTGCCGCGGTCGCTACGGTTTCCCCCTGAGAGGGAGGCGAGCCCCCGGAGTGTGACATCGACACCCCCGGAGGTGACCCACATCTCACTGTTCGACAGTGCGTGGTCCACACATGGACGCATTCGGCACCCAGGCAAGGAGCTGGGTGAGGCAGTTCAGGCCTGACCGCTACATGGAGATACCAGGCCATCGCTGGGCCACAGCGGCGACGGTATGGCTGCAAAGCGCCAACTATTGCTTCAATCCACACGAGTTCACCTACGAGCAGCCCGGGAACCCCCGACAGACGCCGCCTTCCCCACCTCGGAACCTGCTGCAGCACGAGCGCCACCGGCCCGGTGACAGCCGCCCGGCCCCGCTGAGCCCACGCGGGCATTCCGTCACCTCACGAGCCGCATTTCGTCGGCCCCCCGATCCTCGGCGGGGTGGAAGGGGCGGTAACCGCCTGCCGGACGGCGCATTGCCGAAGTGAGCCTGGCGACGTGCCCACCGTACGGCGCCAGGCTTCCCGCTACCCTCCGGCCAAGGGCGGCCCTTACGATGATCACCGTGACCACCCGCCGCACCCTTGGCATCGGCCCCGAGGCTCCCGCGCAGAACATCCGCGCCGCCCAGGCCGACCATCTCGACACGCTGCCCGGCATCCACCTGCCAGACCTCGGCGAGTTGCGAACCCGCGGAGTCCTCGGAGCCCACCCCGCAGCTCCGCCGAGCCCACGACGATCCCTCGGCACCGGCCGCACGGCCGCCGCCGAGTGAGGGTCCCGCGTAGAGAGACGTGGAGGTCCCCGGTGAACTTCTATGTGGGTGGTCAGGGCTGGTTCCCGAGTTGGGTACCAGCTGGTGGTGAAGACTTCGAGCGTCGCGAGGAAGACCGTGAAGCCCGCCGGGAAGTCCCGTCCGAAGCGCCCGCCGGTCCGCCTCGGGGCGATCAAGACGGGATGGATCGTGAACCGTCTGTGGGAGCGTCGTTCATCCAACGGACGCGAAGGAATTCGGCACGCTGCCGGCATCCGTCACACTCTGCGTTCGCCGCGAAGGCCGAGAGTAACGCCTCGACTATGCTCGCCTCATGTCCACTGCGTCCGTTATGTCGGCTTCTTTGATTCCTGCCGGGATCGATGCGGTGACGCGATACCTCGACCTTGCCGGCGTCTGCTCGTGCGCGCTGCTGGGCGGTGCTGTGGCTCGCACGGCGGGCCTGGACCTGTTCGGGTTCCTGGTGGTCGGCGTCATCTCCGGCCTGGGCGGAGGCATGATCAGGGATGTGCTGCTGCAGCACGGCACACCGGTCGCGCTCACCGACTACGCCTACCTGGCGGTCTCCTTCGCCGGTGCCGCGGTCGCTTTCCTCATCCAGGTCAGTGAACAGTCCTGGACCCGACTGTTCACCGCTCTCGACGCCGCGGTGATCGGGTTCTGGGCAGTCGCGGGCGCCAACAAGACCTTGGCGGTCGGCCTGGGCTGGCTCCCGGCCATCCTGCTGGGCGCCCTCACCGCCGTCGGCGGCGGCGCCCTGCGTGACGTCATCCTTGGCCGGGTCCCAGCCGTGTTCGGCGGCAACGGCCTGTACGCCACCGTCGCCCTGATGGTCGCCGCGGTCACGGTGCTGTGCTCCTACCTCGGGATCCCCGAGGTCGGCATCGGCCTGGGCATCGCCCTGGCCCTGGTCTTCCGGCTCACCGCCGTGCACTACGGCTGGAACCTGCCCAGCGGCCTGGACTGGCAGCCCCACTCCAAACTGGCCTCGCTGATGCGGCGCCGCTCCCGTCCCGCCACCCGCCGCGGGGGAAAGTCCCACTCGCGCAAGGAGGAACCATGAGCGACCGCGACCGTGCCCATGCTGTGCTGGCCGGCCTCGAGGGCATCCGCTCCGACCTCGAGGACTTCTACAAGGACCTACACCGACACCCTGAACTCGGCCTGCAAGAACACCGCACGGCCAAGAAGGCGTCCGACGCGTTGCGGAACTTCGGCTACGAGGTCACCGACGGCATCGGCGGAACCGGGGTGATCGCCATTCTGGCCAACGGCGAGGGCCCGACCGTCATGGCCCGCGCCGACATGGACGCCCTCCCGGTACGCGAGCAGACCGGTCTGCCCTACGCCTCCACCATCACCGTGACCGGCGACGACGGCACCGAGCAGCCTGTGATGCACGCCTGCGGGCACGACGTGCACGTGACCTGTCTGATCGGCTGCGCACGGCTGATGGCCCAGGCCAAGGACGCCTGGCGAGGCACCTTCGTGGCACTCTTCCAGCCCTCGGAGGAGAACGGCGACGGCGCCGACGCCATGATCGACGACGGTCTGACATCGAAGGCGCCCCGACCCGACGTAGTGCTCGCCCAGCACGTCCTGCCCTATCCGGCCGGCTACGTCGGCACCCGTCCCGGGTCATTCCTGTCGGCCGCGGACAGCCTGCGCGTCACCGTCCACGGACAAGGAGCGCACGGTTCCATGCCTCAAGCCGCGGTGGACCCCGTGGTGTTGGCCGCGGTGATCGTCGTACGCCTGCAGACCATCGTCTCCCGGGAACTCGCCGCCACCACCCCCGCAGTGGTCACCGTGGGCAGCATCCACGCCGGGACCGGCCCCAACGTCATCCCTGACAGCGCCGTCATCCAGCTCAACGTGCGCACCTACGACGACGCCTCGCGCACCCAGGTTCTGGACGCTATCGAACGGATCGTCAAAGCCGAGAGCGAGGCGTCCCGCTCGCCCAAGGCGCCCGAGATCGAGCGGACCGCCTCCTTCCCGCCCACCGTCAACGACGAGGCGCCGACCCGGCGCGTCGCCGAGGCGTTCGCCGCCCACTTCGGCGATGACGCACACACCATCGCCCTGCAGACCGCCAGCGAAGACATGAGCGAGATCCCCAAGGCGTTCGGCACGCAGTTCACCTACTGGGGCATCGGTGGCATCGACCCCGATTTGTACGCCGCGGCCGCCAAGAACGGCACCATCGCCCAGGACATCCCGGTCAACCACAGCCCCACCTTCGCCCCCGTCACCCAGCCGACCCTGGACACCGGCGTCAGCGCCATGACCGTCGCAGCCCTCGCCTGGCTCAGCGCGTGACGCAGGCCCCCCACCTCCCTGGCAGGGCTCCGGAAGAAGGAACCGACCGCCGAGACCCAGCCCAGCGTCACACCACAGTCGGCTAACCCCTGGAGAAGGCCGGCACCACCCGACACGCGGTCGTCACCGTGGTCCACCTGCGCTGACCCGACTACAGGCTTCTGCTCGACTGCACCTTCTCCCCGGCTGTCGCGTGGAAAAGCCGAAGTGCGGTCCTTGGGCCGTGGGGTCGTGGACGGCTTGGAGGAGGGCTTGGAGGAGGGGTTCGGTGAAGGCGGTGCCCCGGAGGTCGATGTCGGCGCGGGGGCCAGGGAGGCAAGGTAGGCGTCACGGTACCCGTCGTTGAGGTGGGCCAGGCATTGAGTGCGGCCCGGTACGCGGACGCCGGGGCATCCGTCCGGGTTGCCGGCGGGGCCCGCGCCGTGTGTGCAGAACGGCGAGGCAGGTTGCGTTCTCATGACTGGAGACTCCGGAGCTCTCGGCTCGGGCGCGGCTGAAGGACGCTGTCCACTGGGAAGCGTATGGCGGCCGACGCCCAGCAAGGGTGGGCGACTGCCTGGTCAGGGCCTGCAGTGCCGGAACGACAGGTACGCCGGGAAGGGATTCGTCGCTCGCAGCTCGCGCACACGCTCCAGGGTCATGCCGCCGGCACGGCAGGCAAACATGGGAGCGGTTGCCGTCATGCGGGCCGCCTGTCCGCGGGAAGGGTGTCACCACGGCCAAGGTAGCGAAGCCACAGTTGGCCTGACGTGGGATCAGGACCGGGGACGTTCTTCATGTGACGAGGCGCCTGATCTCATCGGCGGGGAGTTCCTCGCTCTTGATGGCGTCCACGAGCGATGCGCCTGCCGTCAGGCGCATCCCCTACTTGTCGGGCGTGTCGTCCGGCCGGATCTTTGTTGTCCGCGGACAACAAGTGTGGGTAACACGCGTATTGCGGTGCCTCTGACGTCCCAGGAGCGCTTCGCGCCCGGATTGATCTCCATCACCGCTCGTCATGCGGGTCAGCACCGTGACGAGAGCTACGACATCCGCCCGCTGCGCAGGAATCGCGGTACCGCCGATCAGACGGTTGGACACCGGCTGGACGGTCCAGGTGGCAACTGCGGAAGCGCTGTCGACGGGGTGGCCAGGCGACGACTGACTTCGATCACGTGAAGTGGTTCTGGCTCAGGTTGTGTGGACCTGTTGCGGAGCGTTACTGGCGACGCCCCCGGTGGCATCCACCGGTGAGTGATGGTCCAGGCTGGTTGCATGGTCAGTCGCGTAGAGAAGTACCTCGCCCATCTTGATCTGCTTTCCGGGGCAAGGGAGCCTCAGTTCTTCCCTGTCGAGTCGACCAAACAGGGCATGCGTGGCGTGACGGAGATCGTGTACGACGACCTGCCGGATGGACTTCTCACGACGCTCACCTACGGCTTGTCGCTGGCGGAGCATCCGGACTGGCAGCACGGCTCGCCGGAACTCTGTCTCAGCGTGAACTCAACCAACGTGATCTGGGGGCACGCGGTGGGCTTCCTTGCCGAGCAGCTCCGTGGCACCTGTCCCTTCGACTACGGCAGCACCATCAACTTCGGCGAGCGGATCGTGCCGGAGTCGGAGATGACGGCGTTCTGCGTCTTCGCGCCGATAGTCCTCGACAGAGATGACTACCTGGGCATTGACGTTGGCGTTCCGGGACACGAGGGTCACGACGTGATCAACATCCAAGGGATGTACCCCATCCACGAGATTGAGCGGCAGTTCATCAACGAGCACGGGCTCGAAGCCTTCTGGAAGAGCGATTGGGAGCCCACGGACGTGTTGCGCCGCCCCGCGGTCTGACCTCAGCGAGTTGTGTTCATCTTGAACGTGCAGGTCACGGGGGTGGCTTGGGTGGGTGAGGTCATGCTCGTGCTGGTCGGCGGCGGCTGTCTGCGGTGAAGATCGTCGGTCAGCGGGCGATCTCGTGCCAGTTGTGGACCATCAGCGCGCGGACGAGCCGGGTGGCCCACTTCACGTCGAGGTGGAGCCGGGTCAGTACGCGCCAGTTCTTCAGGTGTGCGAAGGCGTGTTCGCAGACGGCTCGTTCTGCGGCGATCAGCTGGTTGACCTGCTTCTTCGAGGGCGGGAGCTTCTTGCCCTTGGGCTTGTTGCAGCCGGTGATGACCGCCGGGTCGCTGCTGTCGTCGCTGTCGTCACCACCACCGTCGAGGCCGACGAAGCCGAGGTCGGCGATCGCGGTGAGGCCGGCCGAGCGGAGTCGGCCGACCAGGTCGTCGTGGCGGCAGGCGGTGATCTCCGAGCCGCGCGCGGGTCGGGCGGTGGAAGTCCACAGCAGCCGCCCCTTGACATCGGTCAGGGCGATGATCAGCAGCCCGTGCCGTTTGTGCTTGGCCGACCAGCGGCGTCTCATCGGGTGGCCGGTGCGGCGCTGGGTGGGTATCAGCGACCCGTCGATCAGGACGACGCTGCCACCCGCCCGGGCGATTTTCGCCAGCACCCGCCGCAGCCTGGGGGCCCGCGCGGCCAGCAGGTCGATCATCTCCTTCAGCCACCGGTCCACGGTGGTGCGCGAGAGGCCGTTGCCGCCGGCGAGATCGGCAAGCCGCTGGTCATGCCGCAGCGCGGCCAGCACGATCACCGCGATCCGCCCGGCCGGACGCTTGCGCCATCGCGAGCGGATCTTCTTCAGCTGGGCGGACAGCAGCCCGGTCAGGAAGGTGAGGGTCTGCGTGGACCGCTCCAGCCGACACTGGTAGACAAGCTCACTGTGGTCCCCGGCCGGGGTGAATTTTGGAGGCATACTTCATCAACCGGGGCCGGGGGCCGCTGAGTTACGGGGCCGTGGCGGGAGATTTACGCCCGGATGGCGAAGGTGCCGTTCGGCAGCTTGTGCAGCCAGCCCCGGACCGCCAGCTTCGACAGCTTGCCGCGCAGCGGCTCCAGCCGGCCCGGCACCACCACGTCGATGCCCAGCTCGGCGCCGACATCCTCGACCATCACCGGGCCGCCCGCGGCCTGCACAATCTGCAGCATCCGCCGGTAGTCGCCCGGCAGCGCGGACGCATCCACCACCTCCCGGCGGTGCGGCACCTTCAGAACTGACCGGCCAGCGACCTGCACCTGCTGCGGCAAACCGACGTCCTGTCCCGCGGCCTCGGCCTCCTGTTCGTACAGCCGGCGCAGCACCGGCTCCGCGACCGCGAGTTCCTCACGCTCGGCGTCCACCTCGGCCAACTGCTTGGCCAGCGACTCGGCAAGCTCGTCCAGCTCAGCCCGGCGACCTGCGGTCTTCTCCAGCGACGACACGCCTTCCCCTGCCCAACGGCCAGACGCCCTCAGGGAACCGTAGGAGCCCCGCCGGACACCTCACGGCCGAAGCCAAGAACCCCCATCCGGAACGTGTCAGACGATCTAGACTCCAGCCTCCCGCCCTCGACGAGCACAAGTACGCCACCGACCACCCACGCCAGCACCGCCGACCAGGACGGATTCAGGCTGCGCAGGTCTCAATGAGGCATCTCGGACGTGGTTTGGTGGCCCATTGCCAAGCCGCACCACGGTCGGCGTCACCGACCTGGCCCTGGACGCAGCAGTGGAGATCGACGTGATCGCCGCGATCCCCGAGAGCACCAGCATGGCTGGCACTCCCCACATCGCTACCTGACTTTCGCTCTGCCCTCGGCCTTTCGTGTTCGGTCGTCAGCTTCGGTTGCCGCCCCATTCGTCGTCGCGGTGCGTGTGCGGGCACGCAGGCGGCCCGCTCGTCGCATCGGGTGGGCGCCGGTTGCCACGGTCCGGTCGGTGGCTCTGCTGCTCGTCTGGGTTCGAGGAGATCGACATCGCCGACATCCCCGACGTCGCGGATCTCCCCGGGCTGTTGTCGGTCAGCCTGGGTCCGGGAAGGTGCCGAGCCGACTGATCGTGTCGGTGATCTTTTCCGTCCATGGCCAGTGGCGGGCGAGTCGCAGGCGCCGTTGGCGTGCGATCGCGATGAGTTGGGCAGCGGCACAGAACAGCCACAGCCTCCCACGGCAGCAGCGACCGGCAAGTCAAGGTCTGCGGCTCCGGGTCGAGACAGCGTGACGGCGGGTGGTGCCGGCCGGGCCGGCACCACCCGCGGTCACCTCATCACCCCACCGCTCTCTCCCGGGCTACTGGATCCAGGATCGGCCTTCGGAGACGGGTCGTGGTCTCGGACGTAGACGGTGACTCGCGCCCCGTTGACACGGGTTGTTCCGTACTCGCGGAAGTGGCGCCGCAGGGTGTTTGTTTTCGCTTCCTCCTGCGGGTTGGTCGGCGAGTGCGCACCCGCCGCGCGGACCGCGACGATCCGGTCGAATTCCAGCATGCGTGCCGCAATGTCCTGGGCGGGAAGCTCGACACCTGCAAGTGTGTTCGACGAAACGGGGTCCTGTGCCAGGGCCAGATCCGTCAGGAAACGGGTGTCCTCGGGGTTGGCCGCGGTCAAGATCCGGTGCTGGCCGGAGAGATAGAGCAGCCCGTCGCCGGGACGGCCATCCTTGCGCACGGTGGCGCCGATGGCGGTGACGTCATTGCTCCGGCTCTGGGGCGTCCTCAGCGAAAGGCTCGGCGGGACGAGCGCGGCCAGTACGGCAACCGCCGCGATGCAAGCGTTGCGGGATGACTGCTGCCGCCGGTGGAAGTAATCCATCCAGGCGCCCAGCAGCAAGGCGATTCCGATATTGCTGTAGAGCACATACCGGTCGACGAAAAGGGGCTTGACCAGTGAGGCGATGAGCAGCAGAAGGCCCGGAAGCACAAGAATCGGCACAGCCAGCACGGAAAGCCGCACGGGTCCCCTCACCCCCAGGGGCGCTCGGGCACACACCACGCCCACGACCGCCACAACCAGGAAATAACGAAGCCGCACCGGTCCGCCGATCCAGGACACCTGCCCCGACTGCCCCGCACTACAGATCGCCAGCGGCAACAGCCCGGCCACAACGCCCGCGGCAGTCACACTCCACGCCCTCAGCACCGGTCGTGGGACACGGGAGACGACCAGCGTGACGCCGTGTGCAACCAAGGCGAGGACCGCGAACTCATGGAGCAGACAGGCCAGCAGCATGGTGGAGCCATAGACCGCCCACCGCCACCGGGCGCGATGCGGGACGCTGACCACGAGCGCATAGGAGGCCCAGGTGACCAGGGCACAGACCATGGCATACGAGCGGCCTTCCTGCGCGTACTTCTGTACCTGGGGAAGGAGCGGGAACACCAGCCCGGCCAGCAGCCCGGCACGGGGTCCCGCCAGGCGTAGCGCCAGAAGCCCGACTCCGCTCGCCGCCACGGACATCGCCAGCACAGACGGCAGCCGCAAAGTCAGCAGCCCTCCGCCGAAGAGACCGAAGATCTCATGCATCACGGCGTAGTAGAGGGCATGGACCAGATCAACATGCTGGGCGGTGAGCCATATCTGCGAAAGATCGCGGTGTGCGAGCTGATAGGTGACGGACTCGTCCCCCCACATAGTGTTCTTCCTGCTGATACCCCAGAGGCCTAGAGCGATGGTCAGCGGCAAGGGCGCGATGACGACAACGGCTTCGGCCGGGCTCGGTGATTGTCGACGGGCGGGTACGGGAAGGGAAGCCGTCCTGGCCACGGCGGGGCCACGTTCAGCAACGGACATCGGCGACAGGGCCTTTCAGCAGTGGCGAAGACGTTCCGCCAGCGTGCCCGGACCTCATTGACCGGATGCTGACCCAACCTGACCGGCCGATCAGGAAGGCGGGCCGGCGCTGTGCGAGGCTGCACCACATGCGCATCCTGGTGGTCGAAGACGAGGTGGACCTTGCCCACACCCTGCACACCGGTCTGACCGCTGAGGGCTACAGCGTCGACCTCGCCCATGACGGCCGGCAGGGACTGTGGATGGCCCGGACCGGCGAATACGCCCTTGTCGTACTGGACTTGATGCTGCCCGGACTCAACGGCTACAAGGTCTGCGCCCAGCTGCGCCGGGAGGGCAACGCGACCCCCATCCTGGTACTCACCGCCAAGGACGGGGAGTGGGATCAGGCAGAGGCCCTGGACACGGGGGCCGATGACTACCTGGCCAAACCCTTCTCCTACATGGTGCTCGTCGCACGGCTGCGGGCCCTGGTCAGACGAGCCGCCACGGTCGCCCCGCCCGTCCTTGCCGTGGGCGACCTCTCGTTGGATGTCGCCGGCCGGGTCTGCCGCCGGGCCGGGGTCCGGGTGGAACTCACGCCCAGGGAGTTCGCGGTGCTGGAGCTGCTGGCCCGCCGGGCGGGCCAGGCGGTCTCCAAAACGGATCTGCTCTATCACGCGTGGCCCGACGAAGCCCGGGATCCCAATCTGGTGGAGGCGCGCGTCAGCGCCCTCCGCAAGAAGGTGGACGCCGCGTTCCACCGGCAGTCCCTGCAGACCGTACGAGGTACCGGCTACCGGCTGGTGGACGACCGTGAACGCGACTGAGCCGCAACGCCGCTGGTGGCCGCGTTCGGTACGAGCCCGCGCGGCCCTGGCCGCCGCCTCGACCGCCGCCGTCATCCTGGTCGGCATCGGCTGGTGGGTACACCGCGACGTCTACCGCGAGAGCACGCAGATCGCCGAAAAACAAGCCGAGATGCAGCTCTGGGCTCTCGCTGATCAGCTGAACGAGGGTGTGGTTCCCGTTCGCAGAAGCGCCGTGCCGTACGAGGTCGTCGCGACCGGCCGACGCACCGCTGTCGCCTACGGCGGAAGCATGGAAGACTTCGATCCCGGCACCCGCCATGTGCTGCCCGCCCCATCGGAGGCCACGGAGCCCGGGGGCTTGACGATCCGTCCCATCCGCATGCCGGTGCGCCGCGACGACAACCCCAGGTACAGATTCAATGTCGATATGGCCGGCGGGACCTACATGGTCATGTCCACCGATATCAGCGCCGATGAACTCAGCAGCGACAAAGTCGCCGCTCTGGGCGTCGCCGCCGACGCCAAGCTGCGGATCTATGCGGTGGTGCTCCCGCACACAGCCGAGGCAATCACCAAGACCACCGACCGCCTGCTGCTGCGGGCCGGGCTCGTCAGCCTCGTACTGATCGCCGCCGTCGCCTACTTCGCCGTCCGAATCGCACTGCGGCCGGTCGAAGCCATCCGCGTCCTCACCGCCTCGGTCACCGCGAGCGACCCCCGCGAACGCGTCACCGTCCCCGCCACGGGACACGAGATCACCGCCCTGGCCACCACCATCAACACCACCCTCCAACGCCTCGACAACGCCGCCGCCCAGCAACGCCGCTTCGTCGCGGACGCCGCCCACGAACTACGCAGCCCCCTCACCACACTGCTGGCCAGCCTGGAAGTCGCGCTCGCCTACCCGGAACGCACCGACTGGCCCGCCGCGGCCACCACCGCCGCACGACAGACCCGCCGCCTCCACGCCCTCGCCGAAGACCTGCTGCTCCTCGCCCGCCTCGACACCCGCACCCCCACAGCCGGCCCCGAAACCGTCGACCTGACAGCCCTCGCCTCTCGGCTGACCGAGCAATATCCCCTCACCGAACGACCGTTGACCCTCACCTGCGACAGCAGCGCCCCCGCGCACGCACACGGAAACCTCGACGAATACGAACGGCTGCTGCGCAACCTCATCGACAACGCGGCCCGCCACGCCGCACACCGCATCCAGATCACCATCCGAAACCAGGACGCCTGGGTCGTCCTCACGGTGCACGACGACGGACCGGGCGTGCCCACCGAGGACGCCGAGCGCATCTTCGAACGCTTCGTCCGGCTCGACGACGCCCGCTCCCGCGACCACGGCGGCACCGGCCTGGGCCTCGCCATCGCCCGCGACCTGGCCCACCGCCACCGAGGCACCCTCACCCTCACCCCTCGGACCCTCGGAGCATGCTTCCAGCTGCGCCTTCCCCGAGCCCCCACCCCAGCCGAGAAATGACGCGCTTCACCGCGGCAGCCCTTTCCGGAAGACCACCAGATGACCACGCCCACCGCTCCACTGCCGCAGAAACGATCACCGACTTCACCCGCCACCTGGCTGAGCACGGCTGTTGTGGACTTCCACCGCCCGACCCGCGCGCGGCTCGGAGATCACCGCCTGCCGCCACGACGACCTGGTCGGCCGACTCCGCTCGGCCGGCCTCACCGCGATCGCCGACCTCGGCTTCGTCGGCCTCGACGGTGGTGGTGACGACAGCGACGACAGCAGCGACCCGGCGGTCATCACCGGCTGCAACAAGCCCAAGGGCAAGAAGCTCCCGCCCTCGAAGAAGCA
Source organism: Streptomyces sp. NPDC007896 (assembly GCF_042959425.1). Taxonomy (NCBI): domain Bacteria; kingdom Bacillati; phylum Actinomycetota; class Actinomycetes; order Kitasatosporales; family Streptomycetaceae; genus Streptomyces; species Streptomyces sp. NPDC007896. The sequence continues at coordinate 52,566 of NZ_JBIBKX010000008.1, forward strand.
GGTCAACCAGCTGATCGCCGCAGAACGAGCCGTCTGCGAACACGCCTTCGCACACCTGAACAACTGGCGCGTACTGACCCGGCTCCGCCTCGACGTGAAGTGGGCCACCCGGCTCGTCCGCGCGCTGATGGTCCACAACTGGCACGAGATCGCCCGCTGACCGACGATCTTCACCGCAGACAGCCGCCGCCGACCAGCACGAGCATGACCTCACCCACCCAAGCCACCCCCGTGACCTGCACGTTCAAGATGAACACAACTCAGTGGTACGCCAGCCTTGATCTGGATGACTCATTCGCTGGGAATGTCAGGCGCGCAGGACCCGCTTGCGCAGAAGGGTGAAGCCTGTTCGGCCGAACATCTGGCGCTTCAGCTTCTTGATCCGGTTAACGTGGCCTCCGACGACTCCGGAGCTCCATGGCAGGGTGAGGCCGACGATGACGGCGTCGCGTCACGCTTCCTCGCCCAGCATCGTCACCACGTGCACCCACTCGCTGCCACCTGTTGCGTACCTGCGACTTTCAGGGCTGTTCACGGGTTCTGCTGCTCCAGGGGCACCGCTCTTTCGATGGGGCCGCCACGTGCCTGCCGCCTCCGTCCCTGTGGCCACCGCTCACGCCATATTGGAGACATGAACGCAGACGACAGGAACATGCTGGCCGGGGCACGTGTGGCGACCAGGCTTCCCGCCCAGGACCTGGACCGGGCCCTCATCGACCTGTTGCTGCACGGCATCCTGACGAAGTGACGCCCCGATGGCGACCGGACTGTGACGCTGTCGCAGTCCGTGCGGGCCCCGGGGCGGCCCCGCGCGGCCCCGCCGGGCGGCCGCCCCCTGCTCGCGCTCGACCACTTGACGACTCGACCACTCGACCACTCGACGGCCGGGACCTCGACGACCCCGTCCGATCCGTACCTTTCCACACCCGGACAACCGCCCCCGCTCCCCCGGCGGGATCAGCGCTCCGAACGCACCGGGTGCTTGCTCATGATCGAGACCCGGTTGAACGCGTTGATGGTGATCGCCACCCAGATCACCGCGGAGATCTGGTCGTCGGTGAGGGCGTCACGGGCGGCCTCCCAGGCGGTTTCCTGCGCCGCCGCGTCGGTCGGTTCGGTCGTCGCCTCCGCCAGCGCGAGGGCCGCGCGTTCCGCGGGAGTGAACAGCTCGGTGTCCCGCCAGGCGGCCAGTACTCCGAGGCGCTGCGCCGTCTCGCCCGCACGCAGGGCGGCCCGGGTGTGCACGTTGAGGCAGTACGCACAGCCGTTGATCTGCGACACGCGGAGGTTGATCAGCTCCACCACGGTCCGGTCGAGTCCCGCGTCGGCGGCAGTCGCGCGCACCGCTTCCGACGTCTGGACCAGTGCGTGGTAGGCCTTCGGGCTCTGCTTGTCGATGAAGATCCGCTGCGTCGCTGTTCCTGTCGCGTGGCTGCTCAACCCCGGACTCCGTCCTACTATGCTGCGAGTATCATTGTTGAATCTGAAACTATCATGGTGACGGAAGGCGGTCCCCGGTGAGCGATGTCGACGTCCTCTCCCCACGTGACGTACCCCTGGGCGGCCCGCGGGCGATGACCGTGCGGCGCACGCTGCCGCAGCGCGCGCGGACCCTGATCGGAGCATGGTGCTTCGCCGACCACTACGGTCCCGACGACATCGCCGAGACGGGCGGCATGGACGTCGCCCCGCATCCGCACACCGGACTGCAGACGGTGAGCTGGCTGTTCAGCGGGGAGATCGAGCACCGCGACAGCCTCGGCAGCCACGCGTACGTACGGCCCGGCGAGCTGAACCTCATGACGGGCGGGCACGGCATCAGCCACTCGGAGGTGTCCACCCCGGGCACCACGGTCCTGCACGGCGTCCAGCTGTGGGTGGCGCTGCCCGAGGAACACCTGCACGCCGAGCGGGACTTCCAGCACTACGTACCCGAGTCCCTACGGATCGACGGGGCCGAGATCAGGGTCTTCCTGGGCTCCCTCGCCGGTCGAGAGTCCCCGGTGCGCACCTTCACACCCCTCCTCGGCGCTGAGATCGTCCTCGAGCCGCGCGCGACGGTCACGTTCGCCGTGGACCCCAGCTTCGAGCACGGGCTGCTCGTCGACCACGGAGACGTCCGCTTGGCGGACACCTTGCTGCGTCCGGCGGAGCTGGGTTACGCCCCGGCCGGAACCGCCGCTCTGACGTTGGTGAACGAGTCCGACGACCCGGCTCGCACCGTACTGCTCGGCGGAACCCCGTTCGAGGAGGAGATCGTCATGTGGTGGAACTTCATCGGCCGTAGCCATGAGGACATCGTCCGCGCCCGGGAAGACTGGGCGAACGCCTCCGATCGCTTCGGCGCCGTCGAGGGGTACCCGGGAGACCGTCTTCCCGCTCCCGTTCTTCCGCATGCCACCATCGCGCCGCGCGGCAACCCTCCGCGTCGCCGACCCACACCCGAAAGGCACCTCATGACCGAGTCTCCCGCCGCTCCGACCGTCGAGCGGAACGACGCCAGGCATCGCTACGAAATCCTGGTCGACGGCAAGCGCGCCGGCCTCACCGCCTACCGCGATCGCGGTGAGCAGCGCGTCTTCTTCCACACGGAAGTCGACGACGCCTTCGCCGGTCAGGGCCTGGCCGCGCGGTTGGTCGAGCACGCGCTCACCGACGTGCGCGACCTCGGTATGCGGATAGTTCCCGTGTGCCCCTACGTCGCGAAGTTCCTGAAGAAGCACGACGAGTTCGCCGACATCACCGACCCCGTGACCCCCGAGGTCCTGGCGTGGCTGGACACGGAACTGGGCTGACCCCGCACCTCCCCGCGGTGCCCCGGGCGGGAAACGTCACGAGCACCGGTTCGACGAGCCGCCGCTTCCCGGCGAAGCCGGCACCGCGCAGGCGCCGGTGCGAGTCCGGGGGCGGAAGCCGGCCTTCGTCGAAGCACGGCTGGACGCCCTGGGAGGACGAACTCGGGGAAGTCGCCGCTGTGAACGTGCAGCCGTAGCCGGTGTCCGACGTGGCCGAGGGACAGCGTCAACCACCGCTCCGGGGCGTCCAGGTGGACACGTCAGTGGGCGACGAGTTCGGCCTCCCCGTCGGGATGGACGTCCAGCAGCTTCGTGAAGAGGTCGGTGGACGGGCCGATGGTGGTCAGGGCGAGTTCGAGGGAGACCAGACGCCGCCAAGTCGACCGATTCCGCGGCCGGTCGCCCGTACACCCGTGACACAAGGATCACGCTGTGACGTGTGGGCACACCAGATGCGGCGGGCGCCGACGGCGGAGCCGCTTACGGGTAGTCCGCATGTGCTTGCTCGCCATTCCGGCACCGCACCACCTTGCCGGTGTGGATCTCTTCTCACTCTCGTGGACCGCGTTGCGCACGGCGGTCGCCGAGCTGCCCGACGAGGATTTCACCCGGCCGTCCGGCTGTACCGGCTGGCTCGTACGGGACCTGGTGTGCCACCTGATCATCGACGCACAGGACGTCCTGATCACCCTCGTGACCCCGCCGAAACGGAACCTACGCGCGACGCCGTGACGTACTGGGACGTCGCCGAAACGCCGCCGACCGGTGACGAACCGCTCGACGCGCTGACCGTCCGCCTGGCCTCCGCGTACGAGGAGCCGCGGCTGCTCAAGTTCCACTTGGACGACGTCGGCTCCGCCGCCGGTCGCGCCGCCGAACTCGCCGACCCGGGCCTGCGGGTCAGCACCCGCGACGAGGTCCTCACCGCGGGCGACTACCTCTCCGCGTACGTCCTGGAGTGGACGCTGCACCACCTCGACCTGCTCGCGCACCTCCCAGGCATGGCGGGACCGCCCGCGCAGGGACTTGCTCGGTCACGCGAGATGCTGGAGAAGATCGCCCGGGCCGCGTTCCCCGTGTCGTCGCCCGACAAGGACGCGCTGCTGGTCGGCACCGGACGACGTGTCCCGACCGACGCGGAGAAGGCCGAACTGGGCGAGTTGGCCGCGGAACTCCCGCTCGTCATCGGATGATCGACTGGCTGAACGGAACCTTCGGCGCGGGCAGAGCCGAATCGCAGCGGGGTCGCCTGCGTCTCTGTATGAGGTGACGATGCGACGGCTGGAAGCATCGTCCAGGCGGGGATCGCGGTCCCGTTCCGAGTGGCCGCCACGTAGCGGTGCACCACGTGGTAGCCGCCGGTGCAGCCGAGCGCGGCCGGCTCACCGAGCCGCATCGAGATCGTGCGCCGTACCGTCTTGCGGTCGAGCAGCTTCAAGTGGATGCTGCAGCGCGCGATCGAGGCCGGGGTACCGCTCGCGTGGGTCACCGCTGACGAGGCGTACGGGCAGGCCAAATACCTACGGGTGTGACTGGAGGGACGCCGATCGCCTATGCCGCGGCCAGGTGGGCCATGGAGAGGGCAACGAGCGTTCAGAAGCCATGAGGTCGAGTGGTCCGGGAAGGCGGCTGTCCACATCGGCGCGTCGCAAGGTCCCGCCCTTGCGGCTGCCCCATCTCGTCGACCGTCGGTCCGTGGACTTAACTCGCCACGCTCCCCAACTCCCCTGCACGGCTTGCGTCGTACTTTCGCCCGTGATCGACTTCCAGGTACGCAACCGGAAGCAGAGGTACCGCCACCGGCGGCGGCTCCGGATGGAGGGAAACCCATGTCTGAGGGGAACCACGCCACGGTGGCGGTCACCGGGGTGACCGGGGCGCTGGGCAGCCGGATCGCGGCCCGACTCGCCGACCATGGCGTCCCCCAACTCCTTGTCGGACGCGACCGCGACCGCATGCCCGAACTGCCAGGCGCCCAGCGACGCGGTCCGGCCGCCTACGCCGACGCCTCGGACATGCGCAAGGCGCTCGAAGGCGCGTCGACCCTCATCCTGGTCTCCGGACACCGCACGGGGCGCCGGCTGGAGGAACACGCCACCGCGGTCGGGGCCGCGCTCGCGGTCGGTGTGGACCGGGTCCTGTATGTGTCCCTCGTCGGCGCGGCGCCCACCGCCACCTATGCCAACGCCCGCGACCAGTGGCTGACCGAACAGTTCCTGGCAGGCGCCGGGATCCGCCACACGGTACTCCGGGCGGGCTTCTACACGTCGACGCCGGCCGCCCTCGCCAACGAGGAATTCGTCGTGAGCGGCCCCGCGAGCACCGGCCGGGCCGCCTTCGTCACCCACGAGGACATCGCCGACGTGATCACGGCCGTCGCCCTCGACGAGGGTCCCATCTCCGAGCACGACGGCGCGACCCTCGAGATCACCGGGCCCGAGGCCCTGACCCTCGACGAAGCGGTCACCCGGATCGCCGGGGCCACCGGCCAGCCCTACCGCTTCGAACCCGAGACCCTTGAGGAAGCCTTCGCACGGCGGTGGCGACTGGGTATGAGCGGGGAACAGATCGAGACCTGGATCTCGTGGTACCAGGCGATCGAGAGGGGCGAGGTCTCCGCGGTCACCGACGTCGTCCCCCGACTCACCGGCTCACCGGCGACCCCGATCTCCGACGCGGCCTGGTGGCCCGCGCCCAAGACGGCGCGAGGTACCCGCTGAGGACCCCTTCCCGGGCGTGCGCTCTTACTTCCCATGCACCTGTGGGCTCTGGCCTCGCCGCCGTGGAACTCCGGCGTCGTGGAGGGCCATGTCCACCGGATCAAGATGCTCCAGCGCCAGAGAGCTCGCAGGTCCCGCCTGTCACGCGCCTCCTTCCTCCCGTGTGCCCGTAGGGGCTGTCGCGTGATCGCTGCAGCGGCCGGAGTTCACCCGGCCTGCTCGTGGTTGGAGAAGAGGTCGATGAGGCTGTGTGGGGCGTTGTCGTCGAAGCACAGCCTGTGGTTTCGGGCAGCCTCGGTGGCGGCAGCGGCGCTCCGCGGGAAGAGGGCTTCCTCGTACGCGGTGAGCGCGGCCTCGACGTTGTCCGGGTGCGCGGCGATGGCCTTGCCGAGCTCGGCGCCGTCGTACATGGCGAGGTTGGCGCCCTCGCCGGCGAATGGTGACATCAGGTGGGCGGCGTCGCCGAGCAGCGTCACGCCGGGCACTCGGTCCCACCGGTGTCCGATCGGCAGGGCGTTGATGGTCCGCGGAACCGGAGCGGTCTCGCCGTCCGTGATCAGCGCGGTGAGTTCCGGGGCCCAGCCGTCGAACTCCTCGGCGACCCTGGCCGTAGCCGCGCCCGCGTCGGTGAAGTCGATGGCGGCGATCCACTCCTGCGGCTTGTTGAGCGCCACATAGGTGTGCAGGACGCCGCCGGGCTCCCGGTGGGCGAGGATCCCCTTCCCGGGTGCGAGTGCGAAGAGCGCACCGCCGCCGACCGCCTTCGCGCCGGCCGGGTGGCGGGTGTCGGCGTCGAACAGGTAGGTCTCGATGAAGGACGTGCCGACGTACTCGGGTTCTACGTCGGCCAGCAGCGGACGGATCCGCGACCATGCCCCGTCCGCGCCGACCAGAAGACCGGTCTCCACGGTCACCCCGTCCGCGAACGTCACTTCGTGCCGGCCGCCCCCCGAGAAGCCGGACCGCGGCGGCCCTGTGCCCCCACTTGATCGTGTCGGCCGGCAGCGAGTCGAGCAGAATCTGCCGAAGTGCGCCGCGGTGGACCTCCGGACGCCCGCCTGTGCCGTCGTCGGGTTCATCCAGGAGCACGGTTCCGTCCTTGTCGAGCACGGCAGCGCATCGTCGAGGCCGCAATCGGGCTTCTCGACACGGCGGGCGAGGGCGCACTTACCTTCCGCGCACTGGCCGAGCGCCTCGCCACCGGGCCCGGAGCGATCTACTGGCATATCACGGGCAAGGACGAACTCCTCCATGCCGCCACCGACGCCGTCGTCACCACCACCCTGACCGCCGACACCGCCGACACAACGCCGCAGCAAGCGATCCGCACCCTCGCACTCGGCGTGTTCGACGCCATCGACGCCCACCCTTGGATCGGCACCCAGCTCGCCCGCGCCCCGGGGCAGTCACCCATGCTGCGGGTCTTCGAACACCTCGGACGCCAGGTCCAGGCCCTCGGAGTACCCCACACCGCCCAGTTCACCGCCGCGTCCGCGCTGCTGAACTACATCCTCGGAGTGGGCGGGCAGAACGCCGCCAACGCCCGCGGACACCAACCGGACACCAACCGGACCGAGTTCCTCAACACCGTCTCGGCCGCATGGGCACACCTCGACCCTGACGAGTACCCGTTCACCCGCAACGTCGCAGACCAACTACGCGACCACGACGACCGAACAGAGTTCCTCGCCGGCATCGACCTCATCCTCACCGGAATCACCACCCACCAGCAGTCGACCGAACCGACGCCGCCGTAACCGGCCCCGCGCAGCCTCGAAACCCGGGCTGGTTCCCCGTGGCTGACAGTTCGGGGGCGTGGAAAGGATGTGCTCCGGCTGACGGAGTGGTTGTTCCCATCGGCTGAGGTCGACACGGACAGGGGTTCAGCCCACCGGCTCGTGCTCGGGTGAGGCCGACGGCGCGCCGGCCCATCGGAGCAGGGCGGCTTCAAGGCCGGTGACGGTGGCGATGCCGGTGGCGTCAGCGGTGTCGCAGGCCCAGACGACCACCCCGTCCGGGCGTACCAACACCCCGGTCGGCGTCGCGTGGTCGTCGGTCACGCTGCTCACTCGCCCGGCCCAGCCCGCGGCGAGCCGGGCGAACGCGCCGTCCGGAGTGCGGTCGAGCAGCAGGAACCCGCCACCATGACCGTGGTCGACCAGACGGGAGCCGCCCCTCAGCCACAGGTCGGGGACGAACCGGCCGACCAGCGGATGGTCACCCGGCAGGTCGACGCGCTGCGTGACGCCGGAGATCTTCTTGACCGCGTAGGTCGTACCCGCCCGAGTGCTCAGCAGATCGGCGACGACCTCCCGGAGCGCGGCCGACTTGGCGTCCCCGCGCAGCACCCCGATCTGGGCCCGCGTCCAGTCCAGCACCCAGACGCCGAGGGGACGGCGCTCGGCGTCGTAGGTGTCGAGCAGCCCTTCGGATGCCCACCCGGCGATCACGGCACCGAGCTTCCACCCGAGGTTCATCGCGTCGCCGACCCCGAGATTGAGCCCCTGACCGCCGAACGGCGGGTGCACGTGTGCGGCGTCGCCGGCCAGAAGCACCCGCCCCGACCGGTAGGCCGCGGCCTGGCGGGTGTTGTCGGTCCAGCGGGTCGGGGTGGCGCGCAGCGCGGTCAGCGTGACGTCGGTCCCCGAGACCCGGCGCAGGCTGGTCTGCAGCTCCTGGAGGGTGACCGGTGCCATGGAGGTCCCCCCGCGCGAGCGAAGCCGAGCGTGGGGGAGGTCGGCGGGAGGACCGTCGAACTCCATGGTGGCCACCCGCCCAGGCTGTGGCCCGCAGCGGTACACCCCCTCGGGCGACCACACCCATCCGTTCGCGAGCTTCTCCGGGTCGGCGATGTCGACGACCGCCTGGTACCCGGTGAGTTCGGGGTCGGTGCCGGGGAAGTCGATGCCCGCGAGGCGGCGTACGGCGCTGTGCCCGCCGTCGCACCCGAGCAGCCACCCGGTGCGCACCGGGCCGGCGGTAGTGCCGACGAGCACGCCGTCGCCGGTGTCTTCGAGCGCGGTGACCTCCACCCCGCGACGCACCGGTACGCCGAGTCGCGCGACGTGTTCGGCGAGCAGCGCCTCCAGCTCACGCTGCGGCACCATCCGCGCTCCGGCGGCCGCTGTGTGCGCGGCGAAGTCGGGATCGGACCAGTCCACGAGGTCGGCGTCGAGGATCATTCCCGCGAAGTGCCCGGTGAACCGCGAGTCGGGCGCCCGCCGGCCCTCACCGGGCGTCCGGTCGCCGACCATGCGGGCGAACGATCCCATCCGCTCGAGTATCTCTCGCTGCACCTTTTCGGCGGCGGGCAGCAGGCCGCGGCGGTCCAGTGCCTCGGCCGTCGGCATGTTGATCGACTGCGCCTTCATCGCTTCGTCCGGCTCGGCCCGCCGTTCGAGTACCTGCACCGTCGCCCCGGCGAGCGCCAGCTCGGCGGCGAGTACGAGGCCCACCGGCCCGGCTCCGACCACGGTCACGTCCACATTCTGGTTCACATCGATGTTCACGAACAGTGTTCTATGCACGAACAGCGTTCGTGTCAAGTTATAGTGGTGGGGTGAATCCGAGAGAGCGACGCGCGGCGCGCCACCAGCTGCCGAACCCCGAGGCCGAAGCCGCCCCCAGGCCGCGGCGGCGCACGGCCCCGATCACCGTGCCGCAGGTCATCGACACCGCGCTGGGCGTCATCGCCACAGAGGGCTACGAGGCATTGACCATGCGCCGACTGGCCGGCGCACTCGACACCGGACCCGCCTCGCTCTACGCCCACGTGGTCAACAAGGCCGACCTCGACGAACTGCTCATCGCGCGGCTGTGCGCCGAGCTCGTACTACCCGAGCCCGACCCCGCAGTCTGGCGGGAGCAGATCCGCAGCGTGTGCACCCAGATACGCGACCAGTACCTGAAATACCCCGGAATCTCCCGCGCCGCGCTCGCCATGGCCCCCACCGACCTCGAGACCGTGCGCGTCAGCGAAGGAATGCTGGCGATCCTGCTCGCCGGCGGCGTGGCCCCACAGGCCGCCGCATGGGCCATCGACGCCCTCTTGCTGTACGTGGCCGGCTACTGCCTGGAGATCTCCATCGTGAAGCAGCGCAAGGTCCACAACGAGGCGGACTGGGTCGTCGACACCGACGAGCTCCAGCGCCGACTGACCGCACTGCCTGCCGAGACCTTCCCCCACACCACCCGCTACGCGGCCGAACTCACCGCCGGCGAGGGCCACGACCGGTTCGACTTCACCCTCGCCCTCATGATCGACGGCCTCGCACACCGCTAGGGCCTGTCCGGCGGATCATGCCGGAGACGCGGGGTCTGGCACGCCCATCTGCGCTTATGAGGCGCCGCTACTTCCCTCCGACCTGATCCGCCGGACAGGCCCTAGCCCGACGTCGCCCTCATGTCGCCCAGGCGGCCGAGGGTGGCGCCGCGCTGATCCGCGGATCGGCCGGCAGCGGGTCGAACGGGCAGCCGGCCGCCGGGTCATGGGGTAGTCCGGTGTCTCTGCCGACGGCGTGCCAGTACCTAGAGCGCCGCCCGGAGGTTCAGGGGGCTGACCCGCCGCCGGGAACGCAACGTTGCGGGGCGGCTTGGACCATCCGCTGGACGATGGGCAGGACCGTACGCATGGCTTCGAGCAGCGCTTGCACGCCCAGCTCGGGCAACGCGGCCAGCAGGTCGTCCACCCGGGCACACTGCGCTCGCCGACGCTCGGCCACCAGCTCGCGCCCGGCCTCCGTGATGGCGACGAGGCGCACCCGACTGTCTTGTCGGTGAGACGGAAGGCGGCGGTCTGGGGCTCGTACGGTGCATGGCGGCGTGGGCGCCCTCGGTCGCTCCCCAGGCCCCTGCGCCCTCGATCCACGCGCGCTCCTCGGGCGCGAGGTCCGCCGGGTCGGCTGGTCGCTGGTGAAGACGAGCACGCCCGCATCGGCGTGGTGGACGGCCGCGACCCGGTCGGGGTGGCCGAGCCCGAGGGAGCAGGTCACGTCGAGGGGCAGGCCGGTGGGGCTGTCGGAGTACCCGTAGCCCGGCATGTCGGGGCGGCGGGGTCGGCGCCGTGTGCGTCGGGGCCGGGGAGGAGGGGGATGACCTTCGCGTAGCGCCAGAACGAGTCCGGCCAGCCGTGGCGGGCTGCCGCCACTGCCGCTGCAGGCCGGGTCGAACGAGGTGCTGCTCGACGACTCGACCCGACTGGCGACGCGGGCGGCTGCCGCCGGTGTCGATGTGATCCTCGACGTCACCGCCGACGTGCCACACGTCTTCCAGTCGTTCACCGGTTCGCTCGACGAAGCGGACGCGGCACTGGACCGGGCCGGCCGCTTCATGCTCGACCGGCCGGCGACCGCCCCAGCCGCGCTCTGACGGCCGCACTCCCGGACACAAGACATGGCCTACTCGGGCAGTGGGCGGTCATCAACGACGTGCTTCATGACCAGGGTGGAGGTCAGTCGCTGGACGCCCGGCAGGGTGGCCAGCCGCTGATCGTACAGCTGCTGGAAGGCGGCCAGGTCGGCGGTGGCGACGCGCAGGAGGTAGTCGGGCTCACCGAACAGGCGCTGCGCCTGGATGACGTGCGGAACGGCGGCCACGGCCTCCTCGAACGCGGAGACGGTGTCACGGTCCTCCCAGCGCAGGGTTGCGAAGACCAGGGCTTCGAAGTGGAGACCGACGGCGGCCGGGTCGACGACCGCACGGTAGCCGCGAATCGCGCCCTCTCGTTCGAGGTCACGCAGGCGGCGGTGGCAGGGCGAGACACTCAGCTTCACCCGGGCGGCCAGCTCGGTCACCGTCAGACGGCCATCGAGCTGCAGCTCGGTAAGAATCTTCCGGTCCAGGGCATCCATGAGACAGATTTTCCCCCACCGAGCGCGAACATGGAGAAAAGACGGAAACTTTTTCGGGCACATCGCGCCTAATCTTCCCTCTCAGGACAAGGAACGTGAGAGGGAACGATCGATGAACACGATGACGGTGGCGGCTTTCCTGGCAGTGGATCTGCTGCTGGTGTTCACTCCGGGCGCGGACTGGGCCTACGCGATCACGGCGGGGCTGCGAGACCGGTCGGTCGTCCCGGCGGTCGCCGGCCTGATAGCCGGATACGCGGGATACACGGTGCTCGCCGTGGCCGGCCTGGTGGTGATCGTGGCGAACTCGGCCACCGTTCTCACCGCGCTTACCGTCGCGGGGGCCGCCTACCTGATGTGGCTCGGCTGGGGTGTCCTGTCGCGGCCGGCGGTCCTGGGCGCGTCCACGGAGGCCATGCCCTCCTCGCGCCGGCAGATCATGCTCAAGGGAGCCGGGATCAGCGGCCTGAACCCGAAGGCGCTGCTTCTGTACTTCTCGCTGTTCCCCCAGTTCATCGACCCCGGCGCGGGCTGGCCGGTCGCCGCGCAGACCGGGCTGCTCGGCACGCTCCACATGACCGCCTGCGCAGTGGTCTACGTTTCCGTCGGCGTGCTGGCCCGCACCGTGCTGAGGACCCGGCCTTCGGCGGCCCGGGCAGTGACCCGCGCCTCCGGCGCCATGATGATCGTCATCGGTGGGTTCCTGCTGGTGGAACGCCTGGCCGGCTGACGGACCCGCCCGACCCCCATCAACACCGTGATGTCCGCCGAAGGAGAGCACATGGATGAGCAGGCGCAGCAGGAACAGGCGAGCCCCGAGGTGCAGGCGCGCATCCGGACGAGTTTCGACCGTCAGGGGCTGATGGGCCTCCTCGGTGCACGGATCACGCAGATCGCGCCGGGCCGTGTGCACATCGTCCTCCCGAGCCGACCCGAAGTGACGCAGCAGCACGGCTACTTCCATGCCGGGGCCACCAGCGCGATCGCCGACACCTCCGGCGGCTACGCGGCGTTCACGCTGTTCCCGGAGAACACCGACGTGCTCACGGTCGAGTACAAGATCAATCTCCTGGCGCCCGCCGTCGGCGACCACATCGAGGCAGTCGGAACGGTCTTGAAGTCCGGGCGCACTCTGACCGTGTGCCAGTTGGAGGTGTTCGGGGTCCAGGACGGCCGGCGGTCGCTCGTTGCCAACGGCCAGCAGACGCTGATCCGCGTGAACAGGCCCGAGCGGTGAGCCCGCAGCCGCTGCCGTCCTGGGTGACCTGGCGGCAGAGGCCGTTTCCCGACGCCAACTTGCTCCTGCTCCACGGACGCCAACCGGCCCTGGTCGACAGCGGATTCGTGGGCCACGCCGAGGACACGGCCGCCTGGGCCCGCGCCCACGCCGGTGATGTCGGCCTGGTCGTGAACACCCATTGGCACTCCGATCACGTCGGTGGCAACGCCCTCCTGCAGGCGGGTGGCGTCGGCATCGCCGCTGGTGCCCCGGAGGCGGACGCCGTCGCCCGCGGGGACCCGGGCTGCTGCGCTGCGGAACACCTCGACCAGCCCGTAGGCCCGTACACCATCGACATGGGGCTCGACGACGGTCAGGTCCTCCGCCTCGGTGATGCCGACTGGGAAGTGGTCCACACCCCCGGGCACACGCCCGGACACCTCGCGCTGTGGCAGCCGGAGGAGCGGCTCCTCGTGGTCGGGGACGCGCTGTCGGACTACGACGTCGGCTGGGTGAACCTCGCCCTCGACGGGCCCGACGCGGCCGCCACCGCTCTCGCCTCTCTGAAGCGGATGGCCGACCTCGCCCCGCGCGTGCTGCTCCCCTCACACGGGCCGATCCCCGCCGACCCCGGTGCGGCCTTCGTCACCGCGCTGCGTCGCGCACGGCGTCTCGTCGACGACCCCGACGGCTCCGTCTGGTACGGCGCCCGGCGGATCTTCGCCTTCGCCCTCATGATCCGCGGCGGGATCCGCACCGACGAGGTCGAGCCGTACCTGCACGCGCGGGCCTGGCTGACCGACGCCGCGCGCCTTCTGCGCCTCACGCCCGAGGCACTCGCCGCCGAGCTCATCGCCATGATGCTCCGCGGCGGCGCCGTCGTCCTTCGCGACGGGCGCCTGCACGCCGCCGCCGAGCACACCCCTGTCGAGGCGGAGACCCTGCGCGTGCCGTACCCGCGTGCGTGGCCGACGACGACGCCGCGCTGACTCGCGGCGGCGATCTCACCGGGCACCATCTCGATCAGCACGGCGGACGCGCCGGCCGCCTCAGGCGCCTTCGCGGCTCAGACCAACCGCTGCGCGTCCTCACCGCGCCCCTGCACCCGGAGCCACCGAGATTGGTGCTCCGCCTGCGGGGTGAATCCGATGTGCGCCAACACCGGGATTCCGCAACGTCCCCGGACTCCGTTCCAGGGCGACCGCGTCACGTCGACCGAGTCGGCCGCCGTATGAACCGGGCCTCTCGACAGTCGCCGTCCCAGTCCGGACGGATAGTCAGCGGAGAGCGTCCGAAAGGCGGGTGAAGCTGTGGCCTTTGGCCAGGAGTTGGGGGACGGCGGCGGTGATGCCTCGGGCAGTGCCGCCCCGGGGGTGGTTCATGTGGCAGATGACGATGGATCCGCCGGGGGCGGCGGCGACGGTGGTACGGACCTGTTCGGGGGTGAAGGTGGCGCCGCCGTCGCCGTTGACCGAGAAGCTGACGAAGCGTTCTCCCAGGGCGGTGACGATCCGTGCCGCGACGTCGTCGCAGTAGGCGGTCCCGGAGCGGAAGAAACGTGGCGGCGTGCCCAGCAGCCGGGTGAGCTTGGTCTGGTTGCCGGAGATCTCGTCGTACACCTCGGCGGCGCTGCGGGTGCCGGGGATGCCGTAGGCGGAGCGGCCCGTGACCGAAAGCGGGCGGTGGCGGGTACCGTGGTTGGCGATCTCGAACAGCGGCTCGGCGGCGAGCCGGCGGAAGACGGCGGGGTTGGCGTCGATCCAGCGGGAGTTGATGAACAAGGTCGCCGGTATCTCCCGTCTACGCAGGAAATCGATCAACGCACGGTCGTAGCCGCTGCCGCCCGGGCCGCCGCAGGCGTCGAAGGTCAGCGCGATCACGCGTTCGGCGGTGGGCAGCGCGTGGACCACGGCGGGTGCGTCGAAGCCCCAGGTATGCGGCACCGCGTGCCCGTAGCGGGCCACGATGTCGGCGCGGGTGACGGCGCGTGACGCGCTGGACGCGCTGGACGCGCCGGCCGAGGGGCTGGGGCCAGGGGTGCTCGTGCTGGTTGCGATCGCCGCGGATGTGGAGGGCGAACCGGTGACGGAAGCGCTGCGGTCGACCGTGCTCCCGGGGCCCGCGCAGCCGGCGAGCGCGCCTCCCGCCATGGCAGTCAGCACTGCCCGGCGACTGGGTGTCATCCGTTCCCCTTGTTCGAAGATCCTTGACGGGACACCCCGCTACGGGAACCGTACGCGGCGGAAGAGACATGATCAGTAAGAGGGCGGCAAGGGTTCGCCAACAATCCCTTCTGGATCATTTGCCGCCGTGCTGGTCGTTCTCCTCGGCCGCTGCGCGGGTCACCTTGTCCGCTGCGCGGGCCTCCTTGGCCGCTGCCTCCTCGGCGCGGCGCAACTCCTGGTATCGATCCCACAGTTCGGGCCGGGAATCGTCCATGTACCAGGCACGCAGGAAGAGTTCGAGGAAGGCGCTCTCCGACTCGTCGCCGCCGCGGCGGTACAGTTCCGGGTCCGACTCGACCAACGCGGCCACCGGCCGCCAGCCGTCCGGGGTCTCGGCCACGGTCACCTGGAAGATGCCACGACCGGTCCAACTGCGATGCAGCGTCAGCTGGTCGCCCTCCACGTACGCGTCCCACTTCTCGTCCATGCTCAGCGCCCGCACACCGTGCCGGACACGCTGCCACTGCCCCGGGGTCCACACCAGCTCCGGCACCGGAACCGGCTCGGGGCGGCGCAGCGGCGTCACGTCGCGGCCCAGCCCGACGCGGCTGAGGTCCTCACCCGGTTCGCCCTCGCACACCCACTCCGGCAGCGCCTCCGACGCAGCCCGCCACGCGGCAGGTATCCCCGCCGTGCCCACCCGCGCAGCGACGATTCCGCCGACGATCGCGCAGGTGGTGTCGACGTCCCCGCCCACCGACGCGCACGCCCACAACGCCTCCTCGAAGTCCTCCAGGTGCCGGGCCGCGCACCACAGGGCGAAGGGCACCGTGTCCGCCGCGCTCACCCGCCGCCCGTTGCCCAACCGGTGCGCCGCGTACTCGGCGTGCGGCTGCCCCAGCAGCTCCCGCGCCTCGGCCACCCCCGAACGGACCCGCCCCTCCGGTGTCAGCTCCTCCACCGCCGCCAGCAATTGGGCTCCGGTCACCGGCCGCACGCGCCCGCGGGCGGCGCACGCGGCTCCCACCGCCACGGCGACCGCCCCGGCCACCGCCTCCGCATGGGTGTGCGTCACCCGCGCCGACCGCCCGGCCTGCGCGGCTGCCTCGGCCAGATCCACGGCGAACCATGCGCCCAGAGGCGCCACCCGCATCGCGGCCCCATTGCCCCACGACCCCTGGCCGTCGAAGAGTTCCGCGGCCAGCTCCTGCCACCTGCCGCCCTCGCGTACCAGGCGCAGCAGCCGGTTCATCGCCGGACCGTAGCCGCGGTCGAAGTCGTGCCTGCGGGCGAAACCGTGCGCCAGTTCAGGCTGGTCCACGCTGCCGCGCCGGCGCAGCACGTCGAAGACCGAGCAGGCCATTTCCGTGTCGTCCGTCCATGGCCACTCCGCGGCAGGCGATCGCCGCTCCCGCAGGCCGGGGAGATTGTCCGGTACGAAGAACTGGGCGCCGAAGGCGTCACCCACCGCCAAGCCGCGCAGGGCGTCGCGGGCGGCCGAGCGGTGATCGAAGGAAGGGTTGGCGGAAGGATCGAGGAAGGGGAACTCAGCAGGCATCTCCCACATCCTGCCAAGCCCGCCTGCCGCAGCGCCACGACAATTGCCGTGCGGTGACTGCCTCGCGGGCCTGAGCACGTGCCGACCGGGCACCCTCCCGGCGAGCGGCCGGGAGCGTGACGGATGGGAGCGTGACGGATGGGAGTTCTGGGCATGGTGCGTTGGGGGAACAGACCCGGTGCGCGGAGAGTCAGACTTGCCTCGGCCTCTGGTCCTAAGGTGGCTTTCCCACACCGCCCAGGAGAGTTCCCTCCGGCCCGGACAACCGGTCCGGACAACCGTGTTCCCGTCAGATCCCTGGCAGAGAGCACCGAACAACGGAGCCCGCATGGCCTACGAGGCAATGGGTGATGACGTCTACCAGCCGGACGGTTCGGAGGTACAGGACGACGCCGGACTGCTGGACGTCTCGGACACCCTCGACGACCGCGGCATCGACGAGGCTCTCGACGAGGGCTACTCACCCCCGGAGAAGCCTTGGGGCGTGGAGCACACCGGCGTCACGGCGGCGGAGCGGCAACGAGGGGAGAGTCTGGACGAGCGGCTTGCCGAGGAGGTACCGGATATCGCCGGCCAGGTCGGCGACGGCATCGGGGACCTTTGGGACGGCGACGGGGAACTCATCGACGACGAGGTCGGAGACCTGCGGGCCGGCCGCCTCATCGCGCCGGACGAGGGCGCTCACGAGGACACCGAGAAGGACCTGATTGCTTACGACGTCGGCGTCGACGGGGCGGGCGCATCGGCTGAGGAAGCCGCGATGCACGTGATCCCCGACTCCGAGTCCTTCTAGCTTGCCTGGTTCGCCTCCACCGCGGCGAAGAGACTGGTCAACCAGGCCCGGTCCTCCGGCCGGACGATCTCGCCGACGCGCCAAGCCTGTTGGCGGACGCGCAGCGACTGCGGCCCGTGGGCCGCTACACGTGGACGGCGCCCGGACCGTCCCTCTGTATCGGCCGGCAGGGAGCCTGCCCGAGGACGGGCAGGTTCCCTGCCGGGGTGAACCCTCTGGCGTCCGCCGAGGCGAAGCGGCCCTCAGCGGTGGAATGCGGCGCCGAAGCGTGCGCCGGAGACGGGCGCGGCCAGGGTGCGCGGTCCGAAGCTGACCGACCTGGTCGCGGTGACACCGGATGCGGTGCCGGGGAAGACCCATACCGCTCCCGAGCCGCTGTTCTCCTCCGGTGCCGAGACGGCGACGTGCCCTGCGACGACGGCGGTGCGGCTGCCGAACCGGTCACCGTTCTCGGCCGTACCGGGCACCCCGGCCGTGTTCTGGCTGAAGACCTGGACCCTGGTGCCGGAAAGACCCGTCGCGCTGCCCCTGAGTACGGCGAAGGTGCCCGCGTCGGTCCGGCCGGCCAGGTCCTCGCCGGGGACACCGGTGACAACGTCGGCGTAACCGTCGCCGGTGATGTCGCCGACGGAGACGTCGGTGCCGAAGCGGTCGCCGCTCTCCCCCGTCCCGGGGACGCCGGGGGTGTTCTGGCCGATCAGTGTGGCCCGCGCCGCGAAACCGTTCGCCGTGCCGCGCACCACGCCCACGAGACCGCCCCCTGCCGCCGTGCTGCGGCCGAAGACGACGTCCGACCGGCCGTCGGCGTCGATGTCACCGATGGCGATGCTGTCCGCGGACACGGTGTCGGGGTAGGCGATGAACGGCCCTGCCACGAGACCGTTCTCAGTCCCCTTCAGCAGTTGCAGACGGGGCGGCGGGATCGTCCCCCCGTCGTCCGAGTCCCACGAACCACTGCTGACCACCAGGTCGGTGGTGCCGTCGCCGTCCACATCACCCGCTTCCATGGCGTAGACACGGACGTCCAGGTCGACGAGGGGGCCGGTACGGGCCGCCGCACCGCTCCGACTGATGGGCCCGTACCGCATCTGATAGGCCGTCGCCAGGTCCAGGTGCCCGTCCCCGTCGAAGTCACCGGCCCGGGTCTCCGCCCGGCCCTGTCCGACCGTGGTGGCGGTGGCGAGCCCGCCCACCCCTCCCCACACGACGGTCTGCAGCCCGACGTCACGCGCACTGCCGATGTCCTCGCCCGGGGCTCCGACCACCAGGTCGGTGAATCCGTCACCGTCCAGGTCGGCCGCCGTGAGCTGGCCGCCGAAGTGGTCACCCGCCTCAGCCGTGCCGGGTATGCCGTAGCGGTCCTGGCTGATCACCTGGCGCTTGACACCGTTGGGGCCCTCGGCCATGCCGTAGACGACGGCGAAGTATCCGGCGCCCGCCCTGCCGTTGACAGTGCCGCCGGGGGCGGCGACCGCGACATCGGTGTAGCCGTCACCGTCGAAGTCGGCACGCACGGACGCCGCGGCATCGGCGGCGAGGGCGCCCGCAGAAGCGTCTTCGGCATACGACACCGCAGGGGCCGCCCCCGTCACGGCCATGACGGCGGCGACAGCGACGGCGGACACGTGGAATCTCCGGGAGGACATGGCAAACCCCTAGGATGGAGGGCAGTTGGCCGCGCTGCTCACGCGCACGGCAACCACCAAGACCCACGCAGGGCGCCAACGGTTGTACGCCGTCCCTTCACCTGGGGTTCACCCCGAACAGTCCGCGAATATCCCGGGCCCTTCCGCCTCCAGGGTCTCCATCGGATTCGTCAGGCTCCTCGGTGCCGACCAGGCAGGACACAACGAGGCCACATGGGGTACCGAGGCGGCAAGGAGCGCAGAAATAGACTCGAGGTGACTGTCTGCGCCCGCTGTACGCAGGACGAAGCCGGTGTCGTCGAGCCGTATCCCTCTGCAGGAGATCCTCATGGACTACTTCGACCTCGGGACCTTGACCCGGCCCGTGTCGACCCGCTCGCCCGAAGCACAGTGCTGGTTCGACCGCGGGCTGGTGTGGAGTTACGCGTTCAACCACGAAGAGGCGGTCGCCTGCTTCGAATCGGCGGCGGCCGCGGATCCCGACTGTGCCATGGCGTACTGGGGTGTCGCATACGCCCTGGGCCCCAACTACAACAAACCTTGGGAGTTCTTCGACGACGTCGATCTGCGGCACACGGTGGAACGGACGCACGCCGCCGTCGAACGGGCTCACGCGCTGTGCGGCAGGGCCACGCCGATCGAGCGCGCGCTCATCGAGGCACTGCGCGAGCGCTATCCCGCCTCGCGCGCCGTCGAGGACTGCTCCATCTGGAACGAGCCGTACGCCGAGGCCATGCGTGCCGTGTACGAACTCGCGCCCGACGACCCGGATGTCGCCACCCTCTACGCGGACGCGCTGATGAACCTCACTCCGTGGCAGCTGTGGGACCTGCGCACGGGCGAGCCCGCCCCCGGTGCGCGCACGCTGGAGGCGAAGGCCGTCCTCGACCGCGCGTTGTTGACCGAGACCGGCGCCGGTCACCCGGGCATCCTGCACATGTACATCCATCTGATGGAGATGTCGTCGACGCCGGAGAAAGCCCTCACCGTCGCCGACCGGCTGCCGGGGCTGGTACCGGACGCTGGGCACCTGCAGCACATGCCCTCCCACCTCGACGTGCTGTGCGGGGACTACCGACGGGTCGTGTCGGCCAACGGTGCCGCGATCAAGGCCGACGAGAAGTACCTGCGACGGGCCGGCGCGATGAACTTCTACACGCTGTACCGCTCGCACAACTATCACTTCAAGATCTACGGCGCGATGTTCCTCGGCCAGTCCAGGACGGCGCTGGAGACGGCCGCGCAGCTCGAGGCCTCCATCCCCGAGGATCTGCTCCGTGTGGAGAGCCCGCGCATGGCCGACTGGCTGGAGGGGTTCCTCGCCATGCGGGTGCACGTACTGATCCGGTTCGGCCGCTGGGAGGAGATCCTCGCGCTGCCGATGCCCTCCGACCCGCAGTTGTACTGCGTCACCACGGCGATGCTGCACTACGCCCGCGGCGTGGCGTACTCCGCGACCGGGGCGACCACCGAGGCCGAGACCGAACGAGACTTGTTCCGCCGCGCGGTCGCACGGGTTCCCGAGACACGGACGCTGTTCAACAACACCTGCCGGGACATCCTGGCCATCGCCGCCGCCATGCTCGACGGCGAACTCGAATACCGCAGGGGCGAGTACGACCTCGCATTCGCCTCCCTTCAGCGCTCCATCGAACTCGACGACCATCTGCCCTATGACGAACCGTGGGGCTGGATGCAGCCGACCCGTCACGCCTACGGGGCGCTCCTGCTCGAACAGGGCCGAGTCGAGGAGGCCGAGGCCGTCTACCGGGCCGACCTCGGCCTCGACGACACCCTGCCCAGATCCTCACAACATCCCGGAAACGTCTGGGCACTCCACGGCTTCCACGAATGCCTCGTGCGGCTCGGCAAGAGCGGGGAAGCCCGCATCATCGCCCAGCAACTCACCATGACCACCGCACTCGCGGACGTTCCCATCGAGGCGTCGTGCTTCTGCCGACTCGACACCACGGGCCCGACGAGCCGCTGCTGCTCCGAACGTCAAGGTGTGACTGGCTGAGTGACAAGCCGCAGGGACTCGGCTCTTCGCGCGGAGCGCGTCAGTCGCCCGTGTCGTTCCCCAGCGCCACCACGAATTGCCCGAGGTCCTGACGGTGCGACCTGGCCTGCCACACCGCCCAGGTCCGACGCACCAGAGGGCTGCCTGCCAGGGGCTGCCACACGACGTTCTCGGGCAAGGGGTGGAACCAATGCGGCGGGGCCAGGGCGAAGGCTGTCCCGTCGCTCACCGCCGCCAGCTTCACTTCGGCGAGCAGCGTCTGCCCTCCCACGGCGGAGGCCTCGATGTCTATGCCGTGTCCGCGCAGTACGGCAGTGACCTCGTCGTACCAGACGGGGCTTCCGGAGCGGGGGAAGCCGACCCAGTGGAGCCCGGCGAGGGAGTCGAGCCGTACACCTTGCGGGCCGGACAGTTCGGCGGCCCGCTCGGCCGCGAGCAGCACGCCCAGCCGCTCCTCCATGACCCTGATCGCGTCCAGGTCACCCCCGGACGGGCGCTCGCGCAGCAGGCCGATGTCGAGTTCCCCGGTGCGCAGGGCCGCCACCTGGTCCGCGGTGGACATGTGCCGGGGTTCCACCCGAGTCCCGGGATCCGCGTCTGCGAGTGCGGCCAGCGGGCGGGTCAGGAACCCCGGGGGTAGTTCGAGCGGGATTCCGAGCCGGAGGACGGAGCCACCCGGTGCGGCGTGCCGGGCGACGGCGGTGACGGCCTCGTCGTACCGGGCGAGCACCGCACGGGACTCGGCGAGCAGGGTTGTGCCGGCCTCGGTCGGCTGGACCCCGGTCGAACTGCGCACCAACAGAGCGACTGCGAACTCCCGCTCCAGCGCGAGCACCATCTGGGAGAGCCGGGGCTGGCTCATATGGAGCCGACGAGCCGCGGCGGACAGGGCGCCCTCCTCCACCACCGCCACGAAGGCGCGCATGTCCCGAAGATCCATGGTCCCCATCGCACCACATCGACGGATCGCGGCACGACCCGATGCCATAAACATCCCTGATGGGGGGTGGTTCCGGAGCGACTGGGCGAAGGCTACGAACCGGCCTGCCCAGGTGGTTGTGTGAAAGAGCGGCGCACGACGGCGCCGCGCCACCGTAGGAGTGACCATGACCGGCGCAACCCCCGAATACTTCACCGCCTTCAAGAACATCGCCTTGAGCCGCACCGACTCCGGAGTGCTGACCCTGCGCTTCCACACGGACGGTGGCCCGGCCACCTTCAGCGGACAGCTGCACACCGACTTTCCCCGTGCCCTGTTCGAGATCGGCGAGGACCGGGACAACCGGGTCCTGGTGCTGACCGGCACCGGGGACCGCTTCATGACCGAGATCGACGGCGCAAGCCTCGGGGACATCACCAAGCCCGCCCAGTGGGACCGCACCGTCGCCGAGGGCCGCCGGGTGATGCAGCGCCTGGTCGACCTCGAGATGCCGATCGTCGCCGCCGTCAACGGCCCGGCGTCCGTACACAGCGAATACGTGCTGCTGGCCGACATCGTCGTGGCCGCGGACACCACCGTCTTCTCCGACTTTCCCCACCTGACCTTCGGCATCGTGCCCGGCGACGGCATCCAGATCGCCTGGGAAGAGGCCATCGGCGTCAACCGCACCCGCTACCTCACCCTGACCCAGGGCTCGTTCACCGCCGACCAGGCCGAACGATGGGGCGCCGTCGCCGAGGTGCTGCCGCTGGAGCGGGTGCTGCCCCGGGCCCAGGGACTCGCGGAACAGCTCGCCGCCAAGCCGCAACTGCTCACCCGCTATCTGGCCGTCACCCTGCGGCAGCGGATCAGCCGCCGCATGGCCGAAGGCACCCAATTGGGCATGGCGCTCGAAGGCCTCACCGCGGCCGACCTCGCGTACGCAAGCGGGGACGGGGCGTGACCGCCGCCGACCGCTGGATCGGTGCACTGCACGATTCGTCCAAGCGGCTGGGGCACGCTGTCGCCGACCTGCCGCCCGACCGTCTCGGCGAGGCCTCGTTCGCCGAGGGCTGGTCCATCGGCCAGGCTCCGATCTGCCGCAGCCGTCACCGCCCACAGCGGAGCTTGCGATCCGCCACGCCCCGTCGGCCGTGAGCCGAGCGGATCGTCACGTCCCGAGGAACGATGGAATCATGAATACTTCACCCGAAATCAGCCCAGAAGCCACCGCGACAGACACCACGGAAGACACCTACGACGTGATCGTGCTCGGGGCCGGCCCGGTCGGCCAGAACGCCGCCGACCATGCCCGCGCGGCCGGGCTGACCGTCGCCGTGGTCGAGCGTGAACTGGTCGGCGGGGAGTGCTCGTACTGGGCCTGCGTGCCCAGCAAGGCACTACTGCGGCCGGTCATCGCCGTCTCGGACGCGCGCCGGGTCGACGGTGCCCGCCAGGCGGTCTCCGGACGGCTCGACACGGCCAGGGTCTTCGCCCGGCGTGATCACTACGTCACCGACTGGGACGATTCCGGGCAGGCCGACTGGGTCAAGTCCATCGGCGCCGACCTGTTCCGCGGGCAGGGCCGGATCGACGGACCGCGCCGGGTGACCGTCACCTCCTCCGACGGCGGGCGCCGCACCCTCGACGCCCGGCACGCGGTCGCCATCGCCACCGGCAGCCGCCCCGTACTGCCCGACGTACCAGGTATCGAGGAAGCCCGCCCCTGGACCAACCGCGAGGGTACCGACTCCAGCCATGTGCCCGACCGGCTCGCCATCGTCGGCGGCGGCGGAGTGGGCGTGGAAATGGCCACCCTGTGGCAGGGCCTCGGCGCCCGGGTCACCCTGCTGGCCCGCCGCGCGCTGCTGCCCCGGATGGAGCCCTTCGTCGGCGACGTGGTCACCCAGGGGCTCACCGAGGCAGGCGCGGACGTGCGCATCGGCGTCTCGGTGACCGGGCTGAGCCGCCCCGACCCGGCGGGCCCGGTCACTTTGAGCCTCGACGACGGGAGCCGGATGGAGGCCGATGAGGTCATGTTCGCCACCGGTCGGGCGCCGCGCACCGACGACATCGGCCTGGAGACCGTGGGCCTGACCCCCGGATCCTGGCTCGATGTCGATGAGACCTGTCTGGTCCGAGGAATGGAGGGCACCTGGCTCTACGCCCTCGGTGACGTCAACCACCGCGCCCTGCTCACCCACCAGGGCAAGTACCAGGCGCGGACGGCGGGCGACGCGATCGGCGCCCGCGCCCAGGGACTGCCGCTCGACAACGGACCCTGGGGCGACCACGCCACCACCGCCGACCAGCACGCCGTGCCGCAGGTCTTCTTCTCCGACCCCGAGGCCGCTGCCGTAGGCCTGTCCGCCGAACAGGCCACCAGGGCCGGCCACCGCGTCTCCGTGGTCGACGTGGACTTCGCCCAGGTCCAGGGGGCGAACCTGTACGCCGACGGCTACCAGGGCCAAGCTCGCATGGTCGTCGACCTCGACCGCGAGATCCTCCTCGGGGTGACCTTCGCCGGTCCCGGCGTCAGCGAACTGCTGCACTCCGCGACCGTGGCCGTCGCGGGCGAGATCCCCCTCAAGCGACTGCGGCACGCCGTCGCCTGCTTCCCCACCGTCAGCGAAATCTGGTTGTTCATGCTCAAGGCGTACAAGAGCTGACCAGGGCGCTGACCGGGATCGTGCGAAGGGCTGGCGACGTGCTCAGCCGATGGCTCGTGACGTGTCCAGGGATCGGGCGAAGTCGGCGAGCGTGCGGAAGTCGTCCTCGCGCAGACCGATTCGCGGGTTGACGTGGTGCAGAAGCCCAGGCCCGCGGTGGTGGGCGGTCACGTATGCCTGGTCCAGATCGCTCTGTTCGTCGTCCACCCAGGCGAAGGGACGGCCGTCGGCGTAGTCCACCAGGGGACCGGTCTTCCAGTGGACCCCGTCGGGCCGGTACTGGAACAGTGCGTCGCCGAAGTCGACGAAGGGGAGTTCGGGAAGGCCGAGCACCGGAGCGATCCACCGGTTGGCGTCGTCCATCCATGTGGTGGCCCAGCACAGCTCGTAGCCGAGCTGGAGCAGGGATCGCCCGTGGTCCGGGTTGAGCCAGACCCGCAGGGATCGCCGCCGGGCGGGGAGTCCTCTGTGTTCGTCAGGAGTTCCGCTGTCCAGGGGCACTCTGAGTGTGGTGTAGCCGTCGGGGCGCTTCTGCGGC
Organism: Streptomyces sp. NPDC007896; assembly: GCF_042959425.1. Classification (NCBI taxonomy): domain Bacteria; kingdom Bacillati; phylum Actinomycetota; class Actinomycetes; order Kitasatosporales; family Streptomycetaceae; genus Streptomyces; species Streptomyces sp. NPDC007896. The sequence continues at coordinate 77,457 of NZ_JBIBKX010000008.1, forward strand.
TTGGCCGCATAGGGGTTGAGTGGCCCGTCCACGTCGAGGAACAGCAGTGGTCGGTTCACGATCCCCCCGTCCTGCTCGACATCGGCTGTGCCGTGGAAGCGTAGCCGCAGCGGCCCCGTCGGGCTCGGTCCGGATCGGCCGGCGCCAACGGCCTGTCGTCGATGTCGACCCCGCCGCGCTCGATCCCTGGCGGTGGCTCGGGGTGGACGGCAGCCCGCCGCCGCAGCATCTCTCCCCCGCTCGCTCGCCATGCGATGCCGAAGGCCGCTCGTGTCCCCACGGGCGGGGTCCGGGTCACGAAAGTCTTTCGTAACCGAGGCATTTCCCCTCCTTGTCCCGGGTGTGAAGGACATGTCAGTGTCCCGATCCAGCAGGCAGGCCGCCTCGGCGGGAAACGCGAAAGCCTTTCGTAATGCTTTCCGATCTGCCTGACGCACCCCCGGCGTGCAGAGAGATGAGGCAGAACATGCGCGGATTCCGGAACATCAGAGCCCGGCGCGTCGTCGCGACCGCCGTCACCGTCGCGGCGGCCATAGGCCTCGCCGCGTGCGGGACTTCGGGACCGTCCACGACGACGTCGGCGAAGGGCCTGACGATGTGGGCACTCAACGACCAGACGATCCTGAAGGAGTCCGTCGACGCCTACAACAAGGACCATCCCGACGAGAAGATCACGCTGCGGCTGTACGCGAACGACGACTACAAGCAGAAGCTGCGGGTGGCCTTCGGCGCGAACCAGGCGCCGGACATCTTCTTCAACTGGGGCGGCGGCGCACTGGACGACTACGTCAAGGCGGGCAAGGTCGACGCGCTGACGGCGGCGCAGGTGAAGACGGACCGGTTCACGCCGAGCGTGATGCAGAGCGCCACCTTCGACGGCAAGGTCTACGGCGTGCCCGCCAACGGCCTCGCCCCGGTCGTCCTCTACTACAACAAGAAGGTTCTCAAGAACGCGGGCGTGGAGCCGCCGAAGACGTACGACGAGCTGATGACGGCCGTGGGGAAGCTGAAGGGCGACGGAGTGATTCCGCTGTCCCTCGCGGCGAACTCCAAGTGGCCCACGCTGATGTACCTGGAGTACCTGCTCGACCGCACGGGCGGGTCCCGGGCGTTCGCGAAGATCGCTTCCGGTGACGCCACGGCGTGGACGGATCCGACGGTCACCAAGGCCAATCAGTACCTCCAGGACCTGGCCAAGGCCGGCGCGTTCGGGAACAACGCCTCCTCCGTGAACTACGACCAGGGCGCCTCCACCGCCCTGCTCTACACCGGCAAGGCGGGCATGGAGGTGATGGGCACCTGGGAGTACGCCAACCTCGTCAAGGCCGCACCGGACTTCGTCAAGAAGGACCTGGGCTATGTCGCCTTCCCGGCGCTGACCGGCGGCGCGGGCAACGCGAAGAGCATCGTCGGCAACCCCTCGAACTTCCTGTCGCTGAACGCGTCGAGCGGGCACAAGTCCGCGGCCATCACCTACCTGAAGAAGTACGTCCTCGACGACTCCCAGGTCGACGCCTACCTCGCGACGGGCAGCGTGCCGCCGGTCAACGGTCTGGAGTCGAAGCTGGCGGCGACGAAGTCGCCCGACAAGGCGTGGCTGACGTTCGTCTACGACCTGGTGCAGAACGCCCCGAGCTTCCAGCTCTCCTGGGACCAGGCCCTGCCCTCGGACCAGGCCGACCCGCTCCTGACCAACGTTGACAAATCGTTCCTGCGGCAGATCAAGCCCGAGCAGTTCGGCGCGAACATGAGCAAGGCGGGCTCGTAGTGGCCACCACGCTCCGCACCCCCCGTACGACCCGTACGACCGGCCGTGGCGGGCGCCGCTTCAGTGGCGCTCTCATGGCGGCCCCCGCCCTGCTCCTCTTCGGTCTGTTCGGTCTGGTCCCCCTCGTGGGCGTGGTGGCGCTCGGCTTCGCCCGCTGGGACGGCCTGGGCTCCATCGGCTGGGCCGGCGCCGCCAACTGGAGTTCCGTCCTGACCGACGGCGCCACCTGGCAGGCTCTGTGGCTCACCGTCAAGGTGATGGTGATCAGCTGGCTGGTCCAGACGCCCCTCGCGCTCGCGCTCGGTGTCTTCCAGGCGCCGAACGGACGCCTGCGCTCGCTGTTCGCGGTGCTCTGGTTCCTGCCCCTGCTGCTGTCGGCAGTGGCGATCGGACTGACCTGGCAGGCCCTGCTCGACCCGTCGTTCGGCATCGGTGCCACGCCCGGGCTGCACTGGCTGGCGAGGCCGCTGCTCGGCTCGCCGGACCTCGCGCTGTATACGGTGATCTTCGTGATCGCCTGGCAGTTCGTGCCGTTCCACGCACTGCTCTACCAGGCCGGGATACGGCAGATCCCGACCGCGCTGTACGAGGCCGCCGCGATCGACGGCGCCGGTCCCGCGACCCGGTTCCTGCGCATCACGCTGCCGCAGCTGAAGTACACGATGGTCACCTCCGGCACGCTCATGCTGGTGGGCTCGCTGACGTACTTCGACCTGATCTTCGTGCTGTCGGGCGGCACCGGCGGTCCCGGCACCGCCGCCCGCGTGCTGCCGCTGGCGATGTACATCACGGGTTTCCAGGCGCACGACATGGGCCGGGCCAGCGCGGTCGCCACCCTCCTGGTGGCGTTCGGCCTCGGTCTGTCGCTGCTGACCACCCGCCTGTCCGGGTTCACCCGGATGGACAGCCAACAGGAGGGCCTGTGAGCACCACCCTGACACCGACCGAGGCAGGTGTCGGCAAGGACAACAGGGCGGACACCGCCGGGCGTTCGGCCCCGGCGCGACGGGCTCCTTGGCCGCACCTGGTGGCCACGACCCTGCGCCGTGCGCTGACCGGCGGCGCCGCGCTGCTGTGGACGGCGCTGGTCGTCGTGCCGATCTACTGGCTCGTCGTGACCAGTCTGCGCAGCGGTACGGACTTCACCACCGCGAGTCCGCTGGCCCCACCCGGCCACCCCACCCTGGCGAACTACCGGACCGTCCTGGACGGCGACTTCGCGACCTATCTGCTCAACAGCGCCGTCGTCACCGTGGCGACGGTCGTGTTCACCGTGGTCGCCGCCCTGATGGCCGCGTTCGCGATCGTCCGCAACTCCGGCAGCCGCTGGTCGCGGGTGACGTTCCGGCTGTTTCTGCTGGGCCTGGCGATCCCGTTGCAGGCGGTCATCATCCCGGTGTACCTACTGATCATCCGGATGCAGCTGTACGACAGCCTGGCGGCGATCGTGCTGCCGTCGGTGGCGTTCGCGCTGCCCATCACCGTGATGATCCTGGTGAGCTTCCTGCGGGACGTGCCCCGTTCCCTGTTCGAGGCGATGGTCGTCGACGGCGCGGGCGACTGGCGGATGCTGGTGTCGCTCGCGGCACCGCTGGCCCGCCCGGCGCTGGTGACGGTCGCCGTGTACGACGGCCTCCAGGTCTGGAACGGTTTCCTCTTCCCGCTGATCCTCACCCAGAGCGGCGACAAGGCGGTGCTGCCGCTCGCCCTGACGCTCTACCGGGGCCAGTTCGGCATCGACGTTCCGGCGACCATGGCCGCGGTGGTGCTCTCCACGCTGCCGATGCTGGTGGTGTTCGTGCTCGCCCGGCGCCAGCTCGTCGCCGGCCTCACCGCCGGATTCTCCAAGTAGCGGGCCCTCGCCCGCCTCCCCACCTTCGTCTCAGCAACGCGTCCCGCGACGGCGGCCGGGTTGGCATGCCCGGCCGCCGCGACGCGTTCCCCCGTACCACCCCGAGGAGTCGTGAATGACGACCACCATGCCGGACCACGGCGGCCTCCCGCACCCGGGAGACAGCAGCGGACCCGACCGCCCCTGGACCGACCCCGCGCTGCCGGTCGACGAGCGCGTCGAGACCCTGCTCGCCCGGCTCACCCTGCCCGAGAAGGTCGCGCAGCTGAGCAGCACCTGGGAGGACATCGAGGCGGACGGCCCCGAAGTCGCCCCGGGCAGCAACCACTTCGGCCGGGTCGGCGACCTCGACGAGACCGCCCGGCACGGCCTGGGCCAGCTCACCCGCCCCTACGGCACACTCCCCCGGCCCGCCCTGGAACACGCCCGACTGCTGGCCGGGCACCAGCGGCAGGTCATGGCGCAGAGCCGGTTCGGTATCCCGGCCATGGCCCACGACGAGTGCCTGACCGGCTTCACCGCCTACGGCGCCACGATCTACCCCACCTCTCTGGGCATGGCTGCCACTTTCGACCCCGCCCTGATCCGCCGGGTCGGCGAGGCCATCGGCTCCGACATGGCCGAGGCCGGTGTCCACCAGGGGTTGGCCCCCGTCGTCGACGTGATCCGCGACTACCGCTGGGGCCGCTGCGAGGAGACCTTCGGCGAGGACCCCTCTCTCGTCGGCGAGATGGCCGAGGCATATGTCCTGGGCGTGCAGAGCGCGGGGGTGGTCGCCACCCTCAAGCACTTCGCCGGGTACTCGGCCTCCATGGGCGGCCGCAACCACGCGCCCGCGCAGCTCGGCCGCCGGGAGCTGTTCGACGTCATCCTGCCGCCCTTCGAACGGCTCGTCGCCGCGGGTGTGGGGTCGGTCATGAACTCGTACGCCGAGATCGACGGCGAGGCCCCCGCCGCGAGCGAGTGGCTGCTGACGTCCGTGCTCCGTGACCAGTGGGGTTTCGAGGGCACCGTCGTCTCCGACTACTGGTCGCTGCCGTTCCTGGTGAACGCGCACCGGGTGGCGGCCGACCTGCCCGAGGCCGGGGCGCTCGCCCTGCGGGCCGGAATGGACGTCGAACTGCCCGACCAGCGCGGCTTCGGCGAGGCACTGGTGAGCGCCGTGGAGGAGGGGCAGGTGGCCGAGAGCGCGGTCGACCGTGCGGTATGCCGGGTGCTGCGGCAGAAGATCGAGCTGGGGCTGCTCGACCCCGGATGGGACCCGCGCCCGCCCGCCCTGCGCGCCGGCGCACTCGACCTGGACAAGCCGGGACACCGTCAACTCGCCCACGCGGTCGCCCAGTCGAGCGCCGTCCTGCTGACGAACGACGGAACCCTGCCTCTCCCCTCGGCCGGCCGGATCGCCCTGATCGGCCCGTGCGCCGACGACGTCCGCACCATGTTCGGCTGCTACAGCTTCCCCAACCACGTCCTCGCCGACCGCGACGACCTCGGCAACGGAGTGGAGGCCGTACCCCTGCGGACCGCACTGACCGCCGAACTACCGGGCGTGGATTGGCAGTTTGTCCAGGGCTGCCCGATCCGTGACGAGGACCGGACCGGCATCCCGGCCGCCGTGGAGGCCTGCTCCAACGCCGACGTGACCGTCCTGGTCGTCGGGGACAAGGCCGGCATGTTCGGCGTCGGCACCTCCGGCGAAGGCTGCGACGTCGAGGATCTGCGACTGCCCGGCGTACAGGAGGAGTTGGTGGAGGCGGTCCTCGCGACCAACAGGCCGGTCGTCCTGGTGGTCAGCAGTGGACGCCCTTACGCCGTCGGCCGGTTCGTCGCCGACGCCGCGGCGATGGTGCAGGTCTTCCTGCCCGGCGAGGAGGGCGGCCGGGCGGTGGCCGAACTCCTCGCCGGCACGGCGAACTTCAGCGGAAAGCTGCCGGTACAGCTCCCCATGTCCCCCGGCGGCCAGCCCTACACCTACCTCCACCCGCCGCTGGGTGACCGGCAGAGCTGGCTGTCCAACCTCGATCCGACCCCCGCGTTCCCCTTCGGGCACGGGCTGTCGTACACCACCTTCGAGATCGACAGGATGGCCGTCGACCGCGAACAGGTGCCTACGGACGGGGAGTTCACCGTCTCCGCGCGAGTACGGAACACAGGTGCCCTGCCCGGCGCCGAGACGGTCCAGCTGTACGCCGTCGACCCGGTCGCCCAGGTCACCCGGCCGGTACGTGCGCTGCTGGCCTTCGCCAAGATCCGCCTCGACCCCGGCGAGCAGACCACCGTCCGCTTCTGCGTCCACACCGACCGGCTTGCCTTCACCGGCCTGGAAGGACACCGTGTCGTCGAGCCCGGCGAGATCCTGCTGTACGCGGGATCATCGAGCCTGGACACACCGGTGCGGGGAACGGTCCTCCTCGTCGGCGAGGAACGGGACGCGACGGTCGTACGCCACCACACCGTGCAGGTGACCGTCGAGCGGACGTAGCCGGACAGGCACGGCAGCGGCGGCACCGCTCTTGCCCCTGGGCATGCGGTCCCGTTAGCTTGCGGCGGAGGTTCTGACCAGGGATTCGATGCGTTTTCGGCGCATCGGTGTCGGCAATGGGGCGGGCATCGGGTGGCAGCTCAGGGCAAGGCTCATCTGGAGGCGCAGTACGGGCTGCTGACGGGCATCGCCGTCGAGGCGGGGGTGTCTCTCAGCACCGTGTCCAAGGTCGTACACCGGCGCCGTGACGTCGGTGCGGCGACCCGGGCCCGCGTGGAGGAGCTGCTGGCCCGCAACGGGTATGTCCGCCCGTGGGAGCGAGAGCCCGCACGACCCCGGCAGATCATCGCGGTGTTCCGGGACATGTCCGGGCCCTACACACTGGAAGTCGCGCGCGGAATCGTGGACGCGGCCGGCGAACTCGGCATCAACGTGGTGACCGGGACGACGAGTCGCAGGCCCATCTCACGGTGGCTGGAGGAGTGCGTGGCGCTCGGTGCCACCGGGCTGATCATCGTGATCTCGATGCTGGCCGAGGACGACCAGCGCCGTATCGTCGAGCAGCGCCTCCCGGTGGTGCTGATCGACCCGCTCAGCGCGCCGTCCCTGGACATCCCGAGCATCGGGGTGACCAACTGGAACGGGGCCAGGGACGCGATGCAGCACCTCCTTGGGCTCGGGCACACCCGGATCGGCATGGTCGCGGGCCGCTCGCACTCCCTGGCCGGGGCGGCTCGCCTGCACGGCTACCGGGCGGCCCTGGAGGAAGCCGGGATCGTCTACGACCCCTCGATCGTCCGCTCCACCGACTTCGACTACGACGAGGCGCTGACGGCCAGCCTTCAGATCCTCCGCTCCGAAGAGCCGCCCACGGCCGTCTTCGCGGCCAGCGACGCGCAGGCCCTCGGCGTGCTGGAGGCCGCCCGCCAGGAGGGGTTCGGCGTACCGGACGATCTGGCCGTCATGTCCTTCGACGACACCTTGGTCGCGGCCATGGCCTGTCCGCCCCTGAGCGCGGTGCGCCAGCCGTTCGAGGAACTGGGGCACGAGGCGACTCGGGTCCTCATGCAGCTCGCCGAGGGCCGGCCGCCCGTGTCCCCGCGGATCGAGCTGGCGACGGAGCTGGTGCTGCGGACGTCGACGTCCGTTCCCCGGCACGCGGACAGGTCCCGCTGACGGCCGTTCGGGCGGGGTGCGGCACGCACCCCGCCCGGACAGGCTATCCCCGGCTCCACCTCTGGGTGGCGTTGCCGAGGGCCGTCCAGAGTTCCACGGGCGACCCGTTGGCCGTCGCCCAGTTGGTGACGTCGATGGCGAGACCGTTGGAGCGGTTGACGACGGAACCGTCCAGACGCAACCACCACTTCTGGCTGGACTTCCCGTTGCAGGCCCACAGGATGAGCTTCGTGCCCGCGGTGGTGCCGTCACCGTTCGCGGCGAGGCACTTGCCGGAGACGCGAAGCTCGCCGGCCGTGGTCTGGGTGATGGTCTGGTTGGCGTTGCCCGAGCAGTCGTAGATCTGGACCTGGACGCCGGCCTGGCCGTTCGGGACGTCGAGGCAGCGGCCGGAGTTGCTCCCCTTCAGTGTGAAGGACGCGTCGGTCGGCAGTGGGTCCTGCACCAACTGCCAGTCCTGTGAGCCGTCGTCGGTCGACGCCGCCACGGTGACGGAGCCGCCCGCGGTCGCTCCGCTCATGTACAGGCTGGTGTTCTTGACCGAACGGAGCTTGTAGTACCCGCTGGTCGACGAGGAGACCAGGGTCCACTGCTTGTCGGTGGTTCCGTCGTCGACCCACTGGGCCAGCTTCTGCCCGGCCGTCGCGCTGCCGGTCCAGATGGCGACCGAGCGGCCGCCGGTCTTGTTGAGCAAGGTCACGTCGGCGCCCTTGGCCGTGAGGTGCCAGCGCTGCGAGTCGTCCGTGGCACTCCGGGCCTTGAGGACCAGGTCGGGGACGTTTCCGGTGAGGTTCGCGTCCTGCGTCTTCCCGGTGTCGGGGCTGAGGACTTGACCGGTCAGGCGGTTGACGAGCGTGTCGTAGGTACCGTCGGACCGGCCGAGGTCGACCTCGGCATAGCGCACGGGCCCGACGCTTCCGCCGCTCCAGGATGCCTGGAGGATCAGGACCCGTCCCGTGCCTTGGACGTACTGGAGATTGCGGCTGTACCCGGCGGCGATCGGTGTCTGGTACTCCTTCCAGGTCCCGTTGCTGAGACCGGACTCGTTCACCCAGACGTTGCCGCTGCCCGACGCGTTGTAGACGATCCGTCCGTCCGGCATCGGGAGGAGCACCGGGCTGCCGCCCGTGGACAGCGCGTGTCCGCCGGTGGGCACGGGCAGGTTGGTGATCGGGGCGTCGGCGGCTGCGTAGAACTTCAGGGGATCGTCCGCGAGCCTGTACCGGACGTTCGTTCCGCCGCCCCAGTACTCGTAGGTGAGGAGCCATTTGCCGTCGGTGGTCGGGGCGATCGTCGTCATGCCCGGGCGGCCGCCGCCGATCTCCGTCTTGCCGTTGCCCCGGTCCACGGTGGAACCCGGGACGTCGACGACCGGTCCGCTCCAGGATGTGCCGCTGCCGTCCCAGGTTCTGTGCACGAGGACTTGGCCGCCCGAATCCGGCGCGGTGTCGTTGTCCGGGTCGAGGACCGGCACGCCCGTGCCGGCGTCGTAGCCGAGGTAGTCGTTCTCGTCCGAGTAGTAGGCGACGAGTTGGCCGTTCCGCGCGACGAGGTGCGGCTCCCAGACCGGGTCGACCTGCGCGTGGGTGTTGGCGGTCGAGACGCGCCCGAGGCTTCCCGCGCTGCCGCCCTGCCAGCCGCCGGTGGCGATGATGTTGACGATGTTCCAGGTCGCGCCGTCGTCGGTGCTGGAGTACAGCGCGAGCGCCACGTCCTTCCGGTCGCCGTCACTGGACGGCGACCAACCGGAATTGGCGGCCTTCTGCTCCTCGTAGTAATAGTCGTCGCCCGAGACCACGCTCGCGAGAAGGAGTGTGCCGGCGCTCAGGTTTCCGACATTCTGCGGGAGCACATAAAGATACGGGTTCGTCCAATTGCTCGTGTACTTCGTGTACTTGGCGTCACTCGACAGGTAGGCCGGTGCTTTGACATCGGCCAGCTTCTGCCACGTCGTCCCTTCGTCGTCACTCTTGTAGACCGGCATCGTCTGTCCCACCGGGGCGGTCTGATCGTTCTCGAACGCCGCCACGATCCGGCCGCTCGGAAGCTGGGCCGACTTCGGGTACAGAACGCAGGGGTTCTTGTTGCATGCGGCGGGGTTGTCCGCCACATACAAGTTCGACGGGCTCGGCTGATACGCCGACGCACTCACGGCGGAGGCGATGGCGAACGCCAGGCCGACGCCGACGGCTGTCGCTGACGCGAGAGCCTTCCGTACCAAATTCTGTATCAATGAAATTCCCCTGGAAGGATCGCCACGAAGTCCGCATCGGGAACTGCCGAATGACGGAGTGTGAGGCCGACGGCCCCGATTTCTCACGGATGCACATTCCGCTCAACGAGACGTGAGCCGGATGGAGACAGTATTGGGACACGACGCCGCTGTGTCACCGGCACGTTTCCGAAAGTATTTCGCGAACCGACCGTCACCGGGTGTTGACGTGGCGGCAGCCGAAGGCCGAGGTCAGCGACACGGCTCCGTCAGACATGTGCCGGCGGGGGCCCGGCGCACCGCCGCTCAGCGCCCCGCGCTCTGGCCCCCGTCGACGTGCAGGATCTCTCCGGTGACGAACGAGGCACTCTCGAGGTACAGGATCGCGTCGACCACGTCGTCGATCTCGCCCACCCGGCCGAGCGGCTGCAACGCGGCGAGAGTCTCGTACTCCGCGGCCGGGTGCAGCGGGGTGCGGACGGTGCCGAGCGCGACGGTGTTGACCCGGATGCCGCGGGACGCGTACTCGATCGCCAGCGCCTTGGTGACCGCGTTCAGCCCGCCTTTGGTCAGCGACGCGAGCGCTGCGGGCACCCGCGAGTCGGCGTGGTCGACCAGGGTGGTCGAGATGTTCACCAGGTGGCCCCCACCGGCCCGGGAGAGCATGGCGGCGACGGCGCTGCGGGAGACCTCGAAGAAGCCGCGCAGGTTCACCCCGGCCACGGCGTCGTAGTCCTCGTCGGTGTATTCGGTGAACGGCTTGGCGATGAAGATTCCGGCGTTGTTGATCAGCGTGTCGATCCGGCCGAACCGCTCCAGCGCCGCGTCGACGATGCGAGCGCCGACGCCCGGCTCGGCCACATCGGCCCGCACGGCCAGTGCCTCGGGGTCGCTGGAGTCGCCGATGGAGCGGGAGACCGCCACGACCCCGTAGCCGAGTTCGCGGTAGGCGGTGACGAGGGCGGCGCCGATACCCTGCGAAGCGCCGGTGACAAGGGCGACCTTCTGCACGTTGTTCACGATGCGAGAAGCACCTTCTTCTGTCTCGGCGGCGAGTCCTGCCGCTTCCGGGCCGGCCGGTGCATCAGTGCATGTGGTTCGGCCGTTTGCGGCCGAGGGTGACGAGTCCCGTGCCCGCGATGAGCATCGCGCCGACGGCGCCGGCGAGGCCGAGCGTGGGGAAGCCCGTTCTGGCCATGGACGGCGTGGCAGGGGACTGGGCGCGGGCGGCGTCGAGGATGAGGTCGGTGATGGCGTCGGGGTGAGAGATCATCCCGACGTGCGAGGAGTCGATCTCGATGACGTGGGAAGCGGCTCGCCTGGCTTCGAAGCGCTCCACGTCGGGCGCTATGGCCTTGTCGCGGGTGGCGACGGTTGCCCAGGACGGGATGGTCCTCCACGCGGCGGAAGTCGCCTTGTCGTTGAAGGCCGAGGCGGCGATCGGACGTTGGGTCGCCGCCATCACCGAGGTCGTCTTCCGGGGCAGATCCGCGGCGAAGACCGCGTGGAACTTGTCAGGAGCGACATAGAGATCCGTGCCGGTGGTGCCGTCCGCGTTCTGGAAGGGCACCTTCTTGAGGGCGGGGTTGAGCGCGCTGCCGGGGAACCTGGCGGCCAGTCGGGCGAGGACTTCTCCCTTGTCGGGCATCAAGGCGGAGACGTAGACGAGCGCTTTGATGTTGGGGTTGCCCGTCGCTGCCTGGCTGATCACCGCGCCGCCGTAGGAATGGCCGACGAGGACGATGGGGCCTTGGATGCTCCGCAGGACGCCGGCGACGGAGGCGGAATCGGCGGCCAGACCGCGCAGCGGATTGGCGGCTGCGACCACACGGTAGCCGTCCTTCTGCAGACGCTCGACGACCGCGTTCCAACTGGAGGCGTCGGCGAACGCGCCATGCACCAGCACCACGGTCGGTTTGCCGTCGGCAGAGCGCACGTCGCTGCTGGGGCCTGCGGGCCGGCCGGCCGCGACAGCGGCCGGTGAGGCGGCGAACGTCGCCGCGCTCAGCAGCACGGCGGCGGTTCCGCGTATTCGACGTCGTCGAGGCCGCGACACAGGGAGGGACGACGTCATACCTGCTCTCCTTCGGAAAACGGCGGGATGGACGCCAGCCTGCCCCGGCTGCGCCGAACGCGCGCTCATGGAAAAGCAGACGAGTGAATTGCCTGGCCCACTCGGGTGCCGTCGGCGACTCGGCACCGTACGGGGCAGGGGCTGATCGTCGGGGTGTGGGACACGGCGTCCAGATCCTCGGTGTCCTGGTCCACGACGGACAGCATCCCGTCCGTGCCGCGGGCGACAGCCCCGTACGGTCATGGCGTGTGCGAGGTCCCATAAATCGTGACTCATATCATTAATAACCGTATTCTCGTGCATACAGGATCATTTTCGACGAATAGACTGTCGAAGACGCGAGTGAGGCGAAGCGTGGTTCTGGCCGGCGAAGAAACGATGCCGACGGGGCGCGCGACAGGCGGCACAGGGCCTGCCCGTTCCCGTGAGCGGTTTCTTCAGGGTGAGCCGGTCGCGTCAGGCGTGCGCACATCGATCCTGAGTTCGTGGCAGCGCAGCCGCTCCCTCGGCCTCTCGCCGGACCAGGCCGACCTCCCATACAGGGAGGATTTCGACCGGGACGCTCGAATCGTCCGCGCGGCCGTCCCCGTGCTCGACCGGCTGCAGGCCATGTTCGCCGGCAGCAAGATGAACATCTCCGTCGCCGATGCGAGCGGGACGGTCCTTCTGCGCCGTTTCGGAGAGGCGTCGCTGGCCAGGAGTCTTCCGGCGTTTCAGCGCGTTCCGGGATTCGAGTTCGCCGAACGGGTCGCGGGTACCAACGGCATCGGTCTCGCACTGGCGGAGCGGCAACTCATCCGCGTTCACGGTGCCGAACACTTCGCCGAGCGCTCCCAGCGAAGCGCCTGCCGCGCGCTTCCCGTCCGCGATCCGCTCAGCGGTCGTATCGAGGGCATCCTGTGCTTCGGCTATCCGAGCAACACCGAAGACTCCGCGCTGGCGACCACGATACGCAAGGCGGCCCAGGCCATCGAGCAGCGGCTGCTGGGGCAGAGTTCCGCGCGTGAGCGCGCTCTGTTGCGGGCCTACCTGGACACCGGAGCCGTAGCCTCCGTCGGCCTTCACCACACGATCGGCGTGGACGAACTGGCCCTCGACCTGTACCCCCGCGACCGGGCGGTCCTCACGGAGAAGGCCGCCGAGCTGATCTCGCGCGGGCAGCGGGCCGCCGTCGTCGTGTCCCTGCCCGGCGGTCGGCGGGTCACTCTCGTGAGCCGTCCGATGAGGAGTGGCTCAGGGGTGGAAGGCGTTGCCATCGAGGCCGTCCTTCCCGGCCCCGCACCGCGAGAGCCCCTCGCCGTTCCGACCCGGGTCGACGTACCGCCGGGCTTCTCCAGCCGGCTCGCCGTGGCCACTGCCGTCCGGCCACCCCGGTTCGTTCCGGCCACGGCGGCCCCCGGGCGTCTGTCCGTCGCCGCGTTGTCCAGGCACCTTCCCGACACCGCCTACGGCCCGTTCGGCACCGTAGGCAGGGGTGACGCGGCGGACGATCGCCTCGGCGCCCCGCCCCGGACAAGAGGGCTCGTGATGGTGGGGGAACCGCGCGTGGGGACGTACGCCCTGGCCGCGCGCCGCCGGCTCGAGCTGCTGTCCGAGGCCAGCGCCCGCATCGGCACAACCCTGGACGTGCGCCGTACCGCCCAGGAACTCGCCGAGACGGCGGTGCCACGACTGGCCGACTTCGTCACCATCGACCTGCCCGAGGCCGTACTGCGTGGCGAGGAGTCCGCCGACCCCCGCACTGACCTGCACCGCACGGTGGTGCACGGCATCCGCGACGACCTTCCCTTCAGCCCGGTCGGCAAGCAGGTCGACTTCGGTCCGACCACGCCCCAGATGCGCTGTCTGACCAGCGGGCAGGCAGTGCTGGAACCGGATCTGCAGGTCGCCGCGGGCTGGCTCGCCCAGGACCCCGAACACACCGAACGGCTGCTCACCCAGGTCCACTCCCTCATCGCGGTCCCCCTGGTCGCCCGCGGCGTGATCCTGGGCATCGCCAGCTTCTACCGTGCGCAGGACCCCGCCCCCTTCGGTGACGACGACCGCTCGCTGGGCCTGGAGCTCGCCAACCGCGCCGCCCTGTCCATCGACAACGCCCGGCGCTACACGCGCGAGCGCACCATGGTCCTGACCCTCCAGCGCAGCCTGCTGCCGCACGATCTGCCCGACCAGGACGCCGTCGAGATCGCTCATCGCTATCTGCCCGCCGAATCCGACGTGGGCGGAGACTGGTACGACGTCATCCCCCTCTCCGGCACCCGTATCGGCCTCCTCGTCGGGGACGTCGTCGGCCACGGCATGCTCTCCGCCGCCACCATGGGCCAACTGCGCACCGCCGCGCGCAGCTTCGCCGAACTCGACTTCCCCCCGGACGAAGTCCTCACCCACCTCGACAACCTCGTGGGACGCCTGGACCGGGAGGAACCCGCCGCCGCCGGTGTCGGTGTCATCGGTGCGACCTGCCTGTACGCCATCTACGACCCGACCTCGCAGCAGTGCACCATGGCCCGGGCCGGCCACCCTCCGCCCGCGCTGGTGCGCCCCGACGGCACGGTGTCGTTCCCCGACCTGCCCGCCGGGCCCCCTCTCGGCCTCGGAGGCCTGCCCTTCGAAGCCGCCGAGATCCACCTCCCCGAAGGCAGCCGGCTGCTCCTCTACACGGACGGACTCATCGAGGACCGGCACCGCGACGTCGACGTGGTCCTCGATCAGCTCCGCGGCGCCCTGGCCCACCCCGAGCACACCCCGGAGCAGACCTGTCAGGCGGTCCTGGAAACCGTCGCGCCCGCCCACCCCTGCGACGACATCGCGCTGCTCGTCGCCCGCACCCACGCCCTGGACCCGCGCCGGATCGCCGCCTGGGACCTGCCCGCCGATCCGGCCCGGGTCAGTGAAGTCCGCGCCGCCGCCCTGCGGCAATTGGCCGACTGGGGACTCGACGAGGCCGCGTTCGCCGCCGAGCTGATGCTCAGCGAGCTGGTGACCAACGCCATCCGCCACGGTGCCGGGCCCATCCGGGTACGGCTGGTCCACGGCCGCACCCTGATCTGCGAGGTTTCCGACGCGAGCAACACCGCCCCGCACCTGCGCCGGGCGGCCAGCACCGACGAGGGCGGCCGTGGCCTGTTCCTCGTGGCCCAGCTGGCACAGAGCTGGGGTACGCGCTATCTGCCCGAGGGCAAGGTCATCTGGGCCGAATGCGGGCTCGACGGCGGCTGAAGGAGTGCCTGCGCAGTCCAGCGGACACGCCCGTCGAACAGGGGAGAGCCGAGCGTGGGACACGCGGATCGCCCGGGCGGCCCGCTGACCCGCTGGAGTCGCGGCAGCGGGCAAGATGTCTGAAATACTCGAATTCACCCCACTGATTGCAGCGATGAAGGTCGGATGGAACTCGCCGGCCGACCCCTCGGAGATGTCCGTGCATGACGCTCCCGACACTTCCCGGAAGGACGTCCCGCCCTTGGGGGCGACGCCTCTGGTCCGCATCCGCGGGCTCGGCAAGCGGTTCGGCGGGACACTCGCCCTGGCCGGGGTCGACCTCGACGTCCACGCCGGCAGCGTCCTGGCCCTCCTGGGGCCCAACGGTGCCGGAAAGTCCACGCTCATCAAGGTGCTCGCGGGCGTCCACCACGCCGATGCGGGACAGATCACGGTGGACGGGCACCCGCTCGGAAGCCATGCCGCCTCCCGCAGCATGTCCTTCATCCACCAGGACCTCGGTCTCGTGGAGTGGATGACGGTCGCCGAGAGCATCGCTCTGAGCATCGGGTATCCCCGGCGCGCCGGCCTGATTTCCTGGAGGCGGACCCGGGAGCGCTGCGCCGACGCCCTGAGGACCATCGCCGGACATCTCGACCCCGACGCACCGATCGCCCGCCTGTCGCCCGCCGAGCGCTCGCTGGTCGCCATCGCCCGCGCCCTGGCGGCACACGCGAAGCTCATCGTCCTGGACGAGGCGACCGCCCGACTGCCCGCCGCGGACTGCGCCCGGCTCTTCCGCGCGCTCCACGCCCTGCGCGACCAGGGGCACGGCATCCTCTACGTCAGCCACCGGCTGGACGAGGTGTACAAGGTCGCCGACGCCTTCGCCGTCCTGCGCGACGGTCACCTCGTCAGCCACGGCCGGCTGGCGGGCCGCAGCCCCGCCCGTCTGGTGCACGACATCGTCGGCGAGGAACCGGCCGACTACCGGCCCGGCACGATCCCGGCCGACGGCCCGGCCGTCCTGACCCTCGACGGCGTACGAACCGCAGGCGCGGGACCCGTCAGCCTGGACCTCAGAGCCGGGGAAGTCCTGGGCCTGGTCGGACTCTCGGGCGCAGGACACATGGACCTGGGCCGAGCCCTCGCCGGCTCCCGGGCCGTCCTCGACGGGCGCGTCCTGCTCGGCGGTCGGCCGTACAGCCCGCGTACGGTAGCCGACGCCGTCGGCCTCGGGGTGGGCTTCGTGAGCGGCGACAGGCAGCGGGAGGGCTGCGCCGCCGAGTTGACGGTACGTGAGAACCTCCTGGCCAACCCCGGCGCGGGCGGCCTGTCGGCGCTGAGCTGGATCAGTCCCCGCCGCGAACGCGCCGAGGCGGCCGGCTTGATCGAACGGCTCTCGGTGCGGCCCCCCGACAGCGAGGCTCCTCTCGCCACCCTGTCCGGCGGAAACCAGCAGAAGGTCGTGATCGGCCGGTGGCTCCGGGTCGGCCTGCGCCTGCTGATCCTCGAGGAGCCGACCGCGAGCGTGGACATCGGCGCCAAGGCCGCGGTCTACCGCCTGCTCGACGACGGGCTGGCCGCCGGCCTCGCGGTCCTGCTGATCTCCACCGACTTCGAGGAGGTCGCGGGCGTGTGCCGACGCGCCCTGGTCTTCGTCCGCGGGTCGGTGACGACCGAGCTGAGCGGTCCGGACCTCACCGTCGCCGGGCTCACCCGGGCGGCGTCGGCCATGCCCCTCTCCGGAACCGCGACCCACCCATGACGGACTCCCCCTCCCCTCCCCGCCCCCGGCCGCAGCGGACGGGGCCGCTGCGGCACCTCGGCCGACCGGGCGGGCCCCGGCGACCGCGTGGACCGGGCGGGCACCTCATCGGCAGGTACGGCCTCCTGGTGCTCACCGCCCTGCTCTTCCTGATCTTCTCCCTCGCTCTGCCGCGTACCTTCCCCACGCTGGACACCGTCGACGCGATCCTGTCCACCCAGTCGATCCCGGCCGTCCTCGCACTGGCCGCCATGGTCCCCATCGTGACGGGCAGCTTCGACCTCTCCCTCGGCTACGGCCTCGGCCTGGCGCACGTCATGGTGCTGCAACTCGTCGTCAACAACGGCTGGCCCTGGCCACTCGCCTGCCTCGCGGTGCTCTTCGGCGGGGCGGTCGTGGGCGTCCTGAACGGTGTCATCGTCGAGTTCGGCCGGATCAACTCCTTCATCGCCACTCTCGGAACCGGCAGCATGCTGTACGCCGTGACCGGCTGGATCACGAACGGCGGTCGGATCGTCCCCGGCCCGCAGGGCCTGCCCGCCGCCTTCGCCGACCTCTACGACTCCACGTTTCTCGGCCTGCCCGTCCCCGCCTTCTACGTACTCGGTCTCGCCGTCGCGCTCTGGGTGGTGCTGGAACGGCTGCCGCTCGGCCGGTACCTGTACGTCATCGGTGCGAACCGGCGCGCCGCCGACCTCATCGGCATCCCGACGCGCAGGTACTCCGTCTATGCGTTCACCGCGTCGGGACTGATCGTCGGCTTCGCCGGCGTCCTGCTCGCGGCCCAGCAGCAGATCGGCAACCCCAGCGTCGGCCTCGACTACCTGCTGCCCGCCTTTGCCGCCGCTCTCCTCGGCTCCACGGCGATCAGACCCGGCCGCCTCAACGCCATGGGCACCGTCGTCGCCGTCGCCGTCCTGGCCGTGGGCCTCACGGGGATCGGTCAGATGGGCGCGGGCTTCTGGACGATTCCGCTGTTCTACGGCGGCACCCTGCTCGTGGCCGTCGGTCTGTCCGGCTACTCCGCCCGCCGCCTTCGCACCGGCGCCGTGGCGGCCCGCGACTCGCCCGACGCGCCGCCTCCGCCGCCCTCCTCCCCGACTCGGGACGGTGGCGCGGCGGGCACTACTCCATGATCCGCGCCACGGGTACCGCCTGTGTGCCCTCGGCCGCGTCGCCCCGCCCCTTCCTCCGCGAGGAGCTCCCGTGCACGGCAACCGCAAGGCCACTTCCGGCGTCAAGAAGGCGCGGTCCGTCGCCACCACCCTGCTCATCGCGGCAACGGTCCTTGCGGGCTGCGAACGCGGCTCGTCGAGCGGCCCGGAGAACTCCCCCACAGGCCCTGGTGGCTGCCCCGCGATCCAGGCCCGCGCCGAGACCGCCGTCAGACAGGCGGAAAGGACCGACGTCCCCTGGAGCGGGCCGACCAGCGGACCCACGGCGGTCTCCGCCAAGACCATCGTCTACGTCGCCCAGGCCATGACCAATCCCGGCGTCGCAGGTGCCGCGAACGGCGTGCGGGAAGCCGCACGGGTCATCGGCTGGAGCGTCAGGGTGATGGACGGCGGGGGCACGCCCGCAGGCGTCCAGGCGGCGATGAGTACGGCCTTGGCACTCAAACCCTCGGGCATCGTCATCGGCGGCTTCGACCCCAACTCGACGTCCGAGCAGGTCTCGCAGGCCGGCGAGGCAGGCATCCCGCTCATCGGCTGGCACGCGGTCGCTGCCCCCGGACCCAGCCGAAGACCCCGGCTCTTCACCAACGTCACCACCCGGGTCGAGGACGTGGCCGCTATCAGCGCCCAGTGGATCATTGAGCACTCCGACGGCCACGCCGGGGTCGTGCTCATCACCGATGCCTCGATCCCCTTCGCCAGGAACAAGTCCGAGCTGATCAGAAGGGACCTCTCCACCTGCTCGGGCGTGCAGCTCCTGTCGTACGAGAACATCCCGATCTCGGACGCGAGCAGCCGCATCCCCCGGGAGATCTCCTCTCTCCTCTCCCGCTTCGGGAGCACGTGGACCCACTCCGTCGCCATCAACGATCTCTACTTCGCCGACGCGGCCCCCGCCTTCCGTGCCGCCGGGAAGAACGGCGCCGGGCCGCCCTTCAACATCGGAGCCGGTGACGGCGACCCCTCCGCCTTCCAGCGCATCGACAGCGAGCAGTATCAGGCAGCCACCGTCCCCGAGCCGCTGTCCCTGCAGGGCTGGCAGATCGTCGACGAGTTCAACCGCGCCTTCTCGGCTCGGCCCGCCAGCGGATATGTGGCTCCCATCCACATCACCACGGCCGACAACAGCCACGGGGCCACGACCTGGGACCCGTCGGGCTATCGGGAGGCGTACCGGAAGATCTGGGGCAAGTAACCCCGCGTCCTCCTCACAGGGAACGTACCGCGCGGGCGATCAGCAGAGCGACGTCGTCGCGGTCGCGCGGATGTCGCAGACCCTCAAGAAGGCGGTCGCACGTTTCCTCCAACGGGCAGTCGTCCCCCTCCAGAGCGCTGACCAGGACGGCGAGGCGTTCGTCGATGGAGTCATGGCGGGTCTCGACCAGACCGTCCGTGTACAGGACCAACTTGTCGCCCAGGCCGAATTCGACGGCGGTCGCTTCGAACGGGACACCGCCGACCCCGAGCGGGATACCGGCGGGCAGATCGAGCAGGCGGGGACGCTCGCCACTGCGCACGAGAACAGGAGGCAGGTGGCCGGCGTTGGCGATGCGGCACTCGCCGCGGTGGGGATCGTAGGCGGCGTAGAGGCAGGTGGCGATGTACTGCTCCAGCCCCGACGTGATCGAGTCGAGCTGCTCGAGAACCCGGGCGGGCTCCAGGTCGAGGCTGGCGAAGGCGGCCGTGGCGGTGCGCAGGCGCCCCATGGCCGCGGCGGCGTCGATGCCGCTGCCCATGACGTCGCCGACGACGAGGGCCGTCTTGTCGCCGGCGAGCGGGAGGACGTCGTACCAGTCGCCGCCGATCTCGTAGGCGGCCTGTGCCGGGACGTAGCGGGAAGAGACCTGCAGGCCGGGAAGGCGGGACGGGTGGTCGGGGAGCAGACTGCGCTGGAGGGTCTCGGCGGCGGTGCGCACGCTCTGGTGCGTGCGGGCGTTGTCGATGCACACCGCGGCGCGGAATGCGAGCTCGGTGGCGATGGCGAGGTCGTCCTCGTCGAAGGGCCGCGGATCCCGGGCGCGGGAAAGCCCCAGGAAGCCCAGGACGGCGCCGCGTGCGGTCAGCGGGACGGCCATGTAGGAGTGCACCCCGGCCCGGGCCAGCAGCGTGGCGGCGCGGTCGTCGCGCGCGATGCGACTCAGGTCCTTCCCATCGGCATGGGTGATCAGGATGGGCCGGCCGGTGCGCACGCATTGGGTGGCCACGCGATCGGCGTCATAGGAGGTGATGTTGCCCGGCGGATCGGCGGCCCGGACGGCTTCGGTGGGGTAGGCGGCCTTCACGGCGAGGGCGCGGAAGAGCGCGGGGCCGTTGTCGGAGGCGGAGCGGTGCTCGTCGAGGACGGAGTCGAGCACGTCGACGGCGACCATGTCGGCGAACTCGGGAACGGTCACTTCGGCCAGCTCCCGGGCCGTCTCTTCGACCTCCAGGGTGGTGCCGATACGAGCGGAGCCGTCGGCGATCAGGGCCAGGCGCCGCCGGGTCTCGGTGGCCTCCATGGCCGACCGGTACCGCTCGCTGACGTCCACCACGAGTTCGGCCACCCCGAGAACACGGCCCTGGGTGTCCTCCAGCCGGTACACCGAGATCGACCACGCGTGCCGTTGTTCCGGGTCGGCCGGGGTGAAGCCGACGACGGTGGACTCGTCGACCAGGGGGATCCCGGTCTCAAGGACCCTCCTCATCGCGACCTCGATCACCTCGAACTTGTCGGGGCTCATGATCTCGCGGTAGTGGCGGCCGAGGTGCTCCTTCGCGGGGAGACCGTGCATCCGCTCCAGCGCGGGGTTGACGGCCAAGTACCTGAGGTCGGTGTCGAGGATCGCCAGCCCGAAGGGGGACTGGGAGATCAGCCGGGTGGACAGAGCGACATCCCGCTCCACCTCGCGAAGCGTGGGTGAGTCGGTGCCGAGCCCGAGGGCGTAGAAGTCGCCGCGGTCGTCCAGCAGCCGAGTATTCCGCAGCTCCACCAGCCGGGTGCTCCCGTCCTTGCACCGGATGGGAAACGTGCCGCCCCAGCCCTGGCCGGTCTCCATGACCTCGGCGAACTTCTTGATCACCCAGTCCCAGTCCTCCTCACGGACGAGCAGCAGGGCGGCGTACTGCCCGAGCGCCTCCTCCGCGGTGTACCCGTACAGTTCCTCTGCCTGGGGACTCCACAGAACGATCCGTCCGTCCGCGTCCAGCAGTGTCGCCGCGACGCCGAGAAGGTCCATCAGCCCGCTCGGCTGCGTCGGCTCGCTGTCCCGGCGGGTGCGAGCCCAGTCGATGCCCGACGGACGCCATTCGGCTTCGCTCATCACAGGCACTCCTTCCGCGGCCGGCGGCACGCGAGGCATTCGCCGGTCTGGAGCGCGGCCTGCCCGTCTCCACAGGCGCGTCGCCTTCCATGGTCCCCCACGACTGCCGGACTACACACCCCGACCGTTCAGGCCGACGGACACCGGGCCGGAATTCAGCCGTTCGGCACCTCCTTCAGGCTGCCAGGTCGGACATGTCGAGGACGAAGCGGTAGCGGACGTCGTTGCGGCCGAGGCGTTCGAGGGCCTCGTTCACGCGCGCCGAGGGGAGGAGCTCGATGTCGGCGGTGATGCCGTGCTCGGCGCAGAAATCGAGCATGGCGGTGGTCGCAGGCCTGCCGCCGCTGCCTGCGGAGCTGAGCTTCTTGCGTCCCACGAGGAGGTCCATGGTCTCCACGGTGACGGGTCCGAGGTGCCCGAGGTGGCTGAGCGTCCCGTCCATGGCGACCAGGCGCAGGGAGGGGCCCAGGTCGTGCGGGGCCGAGATGGTGTCGATGACGACGTCGAACCGGTCACGGGCGTCGGCCATCTGTTCCGGGTCCGTCGAGACGAGGAGGCCATGGGCGCCGAGACGACGAGCGTCGTCCGCCTTGTCGGGTGAGCGGCTGATGACCGAGGTGTCAGCCCCGACGGCCACGGCCATCTTGACCGCGAGATGGCCCAGGCCGCCCAGTCCCGCCACGGCGACGCGACTGTGAGCCCCCACGCCCAAGCTGTGCAGCGGTTCCCAGACCGTGATCCCGGCGCAGAGCAGAGGAGCGGCAGCGGCCGGATCCAGACCGGCGGGCAGAGGGTGGACGAACCGGTCGCGGACGACGTACTCGCGGGAGTAGCCCCCCAGAGTGGTCGATCCGTCGTGCCGGTCGACGCCGCCGTAGGTCAAGGTCGGGAAGGCGTGGCAGAAGTTCTCCTGCCCGGCCCGGCACATCGAGCACTCCCCGCAGGAATCGACGATGTTGCCGACCGCGACAGGGTCGCCGACGGAGAAGCCGGTGACGGCGGGCCCGGCCTCGGCCACCACGCCCGTGAACTCGTGCCCCGGCACCAGAGGTTGGCCCCCTTCGCCGTCGTGACTGCGGACGGCGTGCAGATCGGTGTGGCAGACACCGCAGTAGTCCACTCGGATCGCGAGGTCGTCCGGGCGCAGATCGCGCCGCTTCAGCGACGTCCGTCGCAGCGTCGCCGCCGGGCCGTCCGCCTGCCAGCCAGTTGTCGTCCGCACCACGCATCTCTTTAAACAGACTGTTCGGTTTATCTGAGCCTGGACGCACCTGGCGCGCCAGGCAAACCAACTGTTCTGTTTGGTAGCCTGACAGGCATGACAGACCGGCCCCTGACCTCGCGCGGAGCGGCGACGTACGAGCGCATCCTCGATGTGGCAACCCGCGAGTTCGCCGAGCACGGGATCGCCGGCGCGCGCATTGAGCGGATCGTGGCCGCCGCGCGCACGAACAAAGCGCAGCTCTACGCCTACTTCGGAAACAAGGAAAGGCTCTTCGACGCCATCTTCTTCGGCTCGCTGGAGCGGATCGTGAATGTCGTCCCGATCGACGCCACCGACCTCGCGGACTGGGCCGTACGGCTCTACGACGAGTACCTCCGCCGCCCCGACCTCATCCGGCTGGCCACCTGGGCACGCCTGGAGCGCCGCCCGACCGGGCACCTGGTGGACGATCCCGACCGCCTCGACGACCGCAAGTTGCGGGCCATCGCCGAAGCCCAGGCCGCCGGCCTGGTGCGCCAGGGAGACCCGTTCGACGTGATGGCCATGGTCATCGCCATGTCCATGGCCTGGTCACCGGTCAGCAACGTCTACGCGGCAACCGCCCAGGAGCCCCCCGAAGTTCACGAACAGCGTCGCTCCCTGCTCCGCGAGAGCGTCCACCGCGCCATGACAGCCGACCGCAAGGGGAACTAGGACATCGCCGCGGCCATGCGACCGCGGACCGTCCGATCGGGAAGTTCCAGGGACGGGTCGGGAACCCCTCGTAGTCGCCCGCGCGTTGGGCACTGCGCAGGTACATCGCGCGAGAGCCCACCTGGTGCCAGGGGATGCGACATGACGGAGATTCTTGTCATCGGAGGCGGTATCGCCGGTACGGCGACGGCCTTGGCCCTGCACAAGGCAGGGTTCGGCGTCACCGTGTACGAGGCGCACCCCGAATCGGCCTTGGACATCGGCGCCTTCCTCACACTCGCGAGCAACGGCATGCGCGCCCTCGCCCAGATCGACGCCTCCACCGCGGTCACCGAGGTCGGCTTCCCGCTTCGTTCCATGAGCGTGCTCGACGCAGCGGGCACCGAGGTGGCACAGATGCCGCTCGGAGAGGCCCACGACCCGCTTCTCGCGTACCGATGCCTGCGCCGTGGCGAGTTCAACGCCGCCTTGCAGGCGGAGGCCACACGCCGGGGCATCGGCCTGCGGCGCGGCACCCGGCTCGCCTCCGTCGAGGACGGTCCGGACGGCGTCACCGCACGTTTCACCGACGGCTCCGCCGCGACCGGTGACCTACTGATCGGCGCCGACGGGCTGAACTCCACCGTCCGGGAGTCGATCGCCCCTGAGGCACAGCCCTGCTTCGCGGGTGAGAGCGTCTTCTACGGCTACGCCAGTGAGGCGCCCCTGGTCGCGGAGACCGGGCGTTTCACCATGGTGAGGGGCGGCGCGGCCGCCTTCGGCTGTGCGGTGTCACCCGGCGGAGAGACGTACTGGTTCGCGCGCGTGGCCGGTGCGCCACTGTCCGCCGACGACATCGCGCACGGCACGCCCGGCCACTGGCGTGGGCTGCTCGTGCCGTTGCTGCGCGGGGACGCCACTCCCGCCGCGGACGTGGTCGCGGCCACCACCGACCGCATCATGGTCACCAACGCGACCGAGATTCCGGCCGGCACACCATGGCGCCACGGACGGACGCTGATCATTGGCGACGCTGCCCACACGGCCTCCCCCGCGACCGGCCAAGGAGCGTCGATGGCGCTCGAGGACGCTGTCGTACTCGCGAAGTCACTGCGGGACGCGCCCGACACCGAGTCCGCGCTCTCCCTTTACGAGGCTCTCCGCCGCCCTCGCGTGGAGCACAACATCACGATCAGCGGCAAGATCTCCCGCGGTTTCCACACACCGTCACGCACCGCTCGGACAGCTCCCGCTCCCCGCCCCGGAGACGGCGACCTCCTCCGACACCTGGAGTGGGACATCGACATCTCGACCGTGGCCGAAGGCAGTTCGGCGGCAGCAGCAGGTGCCGGTGGTCGGGACGCCGGTTGACGGGCTGAAGGACCGTTGCGGACAAGGGCCGTCGCGAGAACAGCCCTTGTCCGGACCCGCTCACCATCTCCGGGTCACACGCGTGGTGTCAGCCGGTCAAGGCCGCCGAGACCACGGCCTTGGCCTCCTCCTGCACCTGGCGCAGGTGATCGGCTCCGAGGAACGACTCGGCGTAGATCTTGTAGACGTCCTCGGTGCCCGACGGACGGGCCGCGAACCAGGCGTTTGCGGTGGTCACCTTGATGCCGCCGATGGGCGCATCGTTGCCCGGAGCATGGGTGAGCACCGCGGTGACCGCTTCTCCGGCAAGGGTGTCCGTGCTGACCTGCGCGGGTGAGAGCTTCGCGAGGAGGGCCTTCTCCTCGCGGGAAGCCGGGGCGTCGATGCGCTCGTACGCGGGGGCGCCGAAGCGTGCGGTCAGCGCGGTGTAGTGCTCCGAGGGGGTCTTCCCTGTCACCGCCGTGATCTCGGAGGCGAGCAGGGCCAGGATGATGCCGTCCTTGTCGGTGGTCCACACCGAACCGTCGCGGCGCAGGAAGGACGCGCCGGCCGACTCCTCCCCGCCGAACCCGAGTGAGCCGCTGACCAGCCCGTCCACGAACCACTTGAATCCCACGGGCACTTCGACCAGTTGACGGCCCAGGTCGGCGGCGACCCTGTCGATCATGCCGGACGACACCAGCGTCTTGCCGATCCCCGTGCCCGCGGGCCACTGGTCCCGGTGGGAGTACAGGTAGGAGATGGCGGCGCTGAGGTAGTGATTGGGGTTCATGAGCCCGGCGTCCGGTGTGACGATCCCGTGGCGGTCGGCGTCGGCGTCGTTGCCCGTGGCGATCCGGAAGCGGTCGCGCTGCTCGATGAGCGAGGCCATGGCGTAGGGCGACGAACAGTCCATACGGATCTTGCCGTCCCAGTCCAGCGTCATGAATCGCCAGGTCGGGTCGGTGAGCGGGTTGACCACCGTCAGGTCGAGCGTGTGCTGTTCCGCGATGCGTCCCCAATAGGCGACCGATGCCCCGCCCAGGGGATCCGCGCCGATCTGCACGCCGGCCGCGCGGATCGCGTCCAGGTCCAGCACGTTCGGCAGGTCGGCCACGTAGGAGCCGAGGAAGTCGTAGCGGCCGGTGCCGGGGGCAGCAAGCGCCCTTGTGTAGGGAATGCGCCGTACGCCCTTGAGGCCGCCCTCGATGAGTTCGTTGGCCCGGTCCTGGATCCAGGACGTCGCCTCGGAGCCCGCCGGGCCGCCGTTCGGCGGGTTGTACTTGAAGCCACCGTCGGCGGGCGGATTGTGGGAGGGGGTGACCACGACCCCGTCCGCGAGACCCGAGGACCGTCCGCGGTTGTGGGTGAGAATGGCGTGCGAGACCGCCGGAGTCGGCGTATAGCCGTCCGCGCTGTCAAGGAGCACCGACACTCCGTTGGCCGCGAAGACCTCCAGTGCGGTGACCTTCGCGGGCTCCGACAGGGCATGGGTGTCGGCGCCCAGGAAGAGGGGACCGTCGATGCCCTGGCCCTCGCGGTACTCGCAGATGGCCTGACTCGTCGCGGCGATGTGGTCCTCGTTGAACGCGGTCGCCAATGACGACCCACGATGTCCGGACGTACCGAAGGCCACGCGCTGGCCGGGTTCCGCCGGGTCGGGGTGCAGCGCGTAATACGCCGTGACCAGCCGGGCTACGTCGACGAGGTCCTCGGGACCGGCCGGAGTGCCCGCTCGTTCGTGCTGCATGTACCCGCACCTCCACCTCGGTTTTTCATCGCTTGCGGTCCCATGTTTCCTCACCGGGCGGCGCGGCCGCACGGTGCCACGGCGGTGACTGGTGACGCGCCGGGCCAGAGGGTCCCGCGGGTGCTGTCCCGGAGATCCTCGGTCAACAGGCTGGTATCCCCAATTGCCCATTGCCTAGGATGTATTGTCTGTCAAGCCAAGCCACCAGAAGCAGCTTGGAGCTGGGGGAACGATGCAGGCTGGAAAGCAGTTGTCCACGAAGATCGACGCCACCGTACCCACGGCTGCTCGTATGTACGACCACTACCTGGGCGGCAAGGACAACTACGCAGCCGATCGGGCAGCCTGCGCCGAGCTGGACAAGGTCGTGCCCAGCACACGCGCCTTGGCGCTGAACAACCGGCGCTTCCTGCAGCGGGTCGTCGGGACGCTCGCGGCCGAGTACGGAATCAGGCAGTTCCTCGACCACGGGTCCGGCCTGCCCACCCAGGAGAACGTCCACCAGGTCTCGCAACGCGTCGATCCCTCGTCGCGCGTGGTGTACGTCGACAACGATCCGATGGTGCTGGTGCACGGACGGGCGCTGCTGGACCAGAATGACCGCACCACGGTCATACACGCCGATATGCGTGACACGGAGAAGATCTTCTCCCACCCGGACACTCAGCGCCTGCTCGACTTCTCGCAGCCGGTGGCCGTGCTGTTCAACTCGGTCTTCCACTGCATTCCGGACGGGGAGACCGACGGTCCGCTCGCCGTGGCCCACCGGGTGGCCGAACGGCTCGCGCCCGGCAGCTTCATGGTGATGTGCCAGCTGGTCAGCGAGGACGCGAAGGTCCGGGAGTTCGTCACCGACTTCATGGATCAGGCGACCCAGGGGCATTGGGGCAGGGTCCGCCAGGAGAAGGACGTGGCGGAGTGGTTCGCGGACCTCGACGTCCTGGAGCCTGGTCTGGTGGAGGTGTCCACCTGGCGTCCCGACAACGAGGTCGCACCCCGTCAGCTCACCCAGGAATGGGTCGAGTTCGGCGGCGTCGGCCGGATCCGGTAGGACCGCAGGACCACGGGACCGCTCCCGTCGGCTCCACCGGGATCCGGCCGGTGGAGCCGGAGGCAGTCACGAGGTCGAATAGCGCCCCGCGGTCGTGTCCCGCAACAGCGTCAGCGAATCCCGCGGGGTGAGGGCTTCGTCTCCCAGACGGTCCAGAGCCAGCCGGTACTCTTCGGTCTCGTCCCGGTCCTCCAGGAAGTTCGCGCTCCTGATGTGCTCCAGGTAGACGATGTCGGGTAGATCGAGGCCGCCGAAGCGCAGGTAGGTGATGGGGATGGCGGGCGCGGACGCGTTCGTCACGTCCAGGGGCACGATCTGCAACGTCACCTGGGGACGCTGAGCCATTTCCACGAGGTACTCGAGCTGCTCGCGCATCACCTCGCGGCTGCCCAGTACGCGCAACAGGACCGACTCGTCGATGATCGCCCACAGTTGAGGGCCGTCCTCGCGACGCAGCAGTTCACGTCGGCGCATACGCAGTTCGACACGGCGCTGTACCTCACCGGCCGGTGCCGTGGGCAGGCCGCGCTCCACGACCGCCCTGGTGTAGTCCGGAGTCTGCAGCAGACCGGGGACGTACTGGATCTCGAAGGTGCGGATGGCGGCAGCGGCCTCCTGCAGCCCTACCAGCCGATCGAACCACTCCGGCATCAGCCGCTTGTCGTAGCGCTGCCACCATCCCGGCTCACCGGCACGCCGCAGCAACTGGAGCAGAACCGACGCCTCGTGGTCGTCGGTCTTGTAGAGCTCCAACAGCGCGCGGACGTCCCCTTCCGTGGGCGGCCGACGGCCCTTGCCGGCTTCGATGCGCGACAGCTTCGCCGGACTGAACCCGATGGCGCGAGCGGCCTGTTCCTGCGCGAGGCCGGCGTCTTCGCGGATGCCCGCAAGCTGGACACCGACCAGCATCTTCAGCAAGGTCGGAGCGGGCTCGGTCCGCGTCAGATACGGTTCGAGGCGGGAGACACGAGGTGACTCGGCGGACATCCTGACTCCCTGTAGAACGGCAGACGACGGGGTCCATCCTCGCATCCCTCGTCCTTCTGTCGCACGCGTCGGCAGAAGTGGAATCGTTCGACTCCGCTTCACACCAAATGGTCGAACTCCCCGTCCTTCGCCCCGGCCAGGAAAGCGGCCACTTCAGCCGCTGTGTAGATGAGGGCCGGCCCGTCGGGGTCGCGCGAGTTGCGGAGCGCTACGCCCCCCTCGGCCAGGGATGCCACCTCGACGCAGTTGCCCTCGGCGTTGCTGTGCCGACTCTTCACCCAGCGAACGCCCAGTGAACTGGCCCGCATTCCGTTTCGCACTGACGGCACCGCACTCTCCTTGCTCACGTTCCACCACGGTGTACAGGTCGGCCGCCCACTGGGGCGGACCGAACCCGTGCGGCCTGCCCCAGCCACCACTCGTGCAATTTCCCGTGAAATTGCACGACGGGCGCTGTCAGGATGGATAATAGCTCGGGCGTCAACCGCACTGTTGCCGCCCCGCACCTGACGTCGCATCAGGGAGATGTCGTGTCGTTACCTGCACGCCAAGCACCGAGCCTTGCGAGCGGCAAGGCTGCGCCATCGTCGGGTCGAGCCGCTCCGACCGGCTCACTCATGGAAGAAGCGCGCTCCTCCATCGCGGGGCAAGGACACCCCGGGGAGAGCGAACCCGCGTGCAACTCACCCAGATTCGCCAGCCTGCGCATCACCGACTCCCGTCAGGGGCTCGCCCAGGCGCGCGCCTTCACCCGCAGCACCCTTGGCCGCTGGGCGTTGGACCACCGCAGTGACGACGCCGTCCTCATCGTCAACGAACTGGCCACGAACGCGGTGCTTCACGCGGCACCGCACTCCCCCGCCGGGGAGAACGGCGTGCGGCTGGATCTGACCCTTCGACGCGCCCATCTCGTGTGTGCCGTCACCGATCAGTTCGACAGCCCGCCCGTCTGCCCACGCACGGACGCCCCGCTGGAAGTCCACGGCCGCGGCCTGCGCATCGTGGAAGAACTGTCCGAGCACTGGGGCTGGACCCGCTCTCGTGCGGGCAAGACCGTCTGGGCGATGCTGCCCACTCCCCCGTCTCGGCCGACATCACCGCCCTGGCAGGGTCCGACATGACAGGCGCCGCATCGGCGGAGCCTCCCGGCGCACGGCATCACACAACGCCTCTCGTGGGAGCGGACATGGAGACAGCCCTGAAGAACCTGAGAGACGTCCCATGGCGCGAACTCCAGGATTCCACCGGGTCCGCCACGGGCATCCCCTTCCTGCTCGCGGCCATCACCACGGGTGACGAAGCCACCGCCGTTGCCGCGCTCGCACGTCTACGGCAACGCATCTGCCAGTACGGCTTCGTCGTGGACCAGGCCACCGCCGCCACGGTCCCCTTCCTGTGGGAACTCGCCCAGCTCCCTCAAGTCCCCTGCCGCGTGCAGGTCCTTCAGCTGCTGAAGAGCATCGCCGCCGCCCGACAGTGGGAGAGCACGGCCGTCGCCTACCCCAAGCTGCTCAATCGCCGTGAGAACTACGTGGGATGGGAACGCGAAGCACGCCGAGCCGTGCGCGCCCACCGCGAGACGATCCAGCACTTGCTCGACGAACCGGACCAGGAACTCGTACAAGCCGCGCAGGAACTGGCCTCCGCACTGGCGGACTGACCCACCGTCGGCCTTCCGCGTTAGCCCCTACGAATGATTCACGGCGCCGCAGGGTGAAAAGGGAGAGCGTGTGCCGCGCCGACGGCAGTCGGCCGCTCGCGACCGTTAGCGTTGCGTCTCGTGTCGCTGAGCTATGCCTTTGTGAATCTGAAACCCGGAGTGGGAAAGACGACCAGCGCGGTTTGGTTGGCCCACGCCCTGCACGAGTCGGGCCTCTCACCCCTGCTGGTGGACAGTGACCCCGCCTCCTCCGCCTTGCGCTGGAGCGAACTGGCGGGAGGTTTCCCGTTTCCGGTGATCGCCTTTCCGGTGGGCGACGTGCACCGGCGTGTGAACGACTTTCTCGGCAACCGACAGGCCGTGGTGTTCGACGCCCCGCAGCTGGAGGACCATGCCCACATCGCCCGGAGCATCATGAGGTACGCGAGCGAGTGGATCGTGCCGCTGACCCCGGCCCCCATCGAGCTGGATCGCATGGCACCCATCGGCAGCGAGATGAGCGACGTACAGTCGTTGCGGGCCCAGCCGGCCCGTGCCGCTGTCCTGCTGAACCGCACCAATCGTCCCGATGCCACGCGCACCGGACCCGATGCCGACGCTCGCGAAGCCCTCACCGAGCGTGGCTTCGAAGTGTTGTCCACCCACATTCCCCGACTCGACTTGTACGCCCAGTCGTTCGGCAGCCCGATCGAGGTCAAGGGCTCGGCGTACATGGACCTCGCAGACGAACTCATCAAACGTCAGGACAAGGCGTGAACCAGCGCAAGGACACCTACCGAGCGGCATTGCAACGCGGACCGGACACCGCCGCACCCCGCGCCGTCAAGGTCACTCACCTGCACACCCGATACGTCCGGGTGACCATCGAGCTCGACCCCGCCCTGCAGCGTGAACTGACCCGATGGGTCGAGCCACCCCTGTCCGCGCTCCTGCGGGTCGGCGCCGCCGTACTGCAGCCCCTGAGAAGCACCTCGTAGGCCGGGACGGGGACGCGCGGGCGCCGTTTCTTCGCGTTGCACCGTCGGCAGAGCCAGGTCTCGCGACCTGCGCGTTAGTGTCGTCGGCATGACCGAAAAGAACCTGCGCTCCGTCGCCATCGAGCGGACCGGCACCGGCCACTTCACCGCGACGAACCCTCGCGGCGGCACGATCAGCTTCGGCACCAGCTCCGATCCCCACGGCGGCACCGACTTCACCCCGGTCGAGCTGTTGCTCGCCGCGATCGGGGGCTGCACCGCGGCCGACGTCGATGTCGCCACCGCCCGCCACGCGGAGCCCACCGGCTTCGCCGTCTCCGTCACCGGCGACAAGATCAGTGACGAGTTCGGAAACCGGATGGCCGACCTCGTGGTCACCTTCTCCGTCACCTTCCCGGACGGCGACCTCGGCGACCGCGCCCGCGCGATCCTCCCCCGCGCGGTGAAGACCTCCCACGACCGGCTCTGCACGGTCAGCCGCACGGTCGAGATCGGCACACCCGTCACGGCGACGGTCGCGGACGCCTGACCCCACCCGGACCGAACGCCACCGCGTGCCTCAAGGATGGCTCTGACCAGGACGGTTGACATGGTCGTCGACGGCGGAGGCCTTCTTGATCGCCTCGCGGATCCGGGAGTACGTGCCGCAGCGGCAGACGTTCTCGATACGGTCGATGTCGTCGTCGGTGGGCCGGGGCGTCCTCTTGAGCAGGGCCGCGGCGGCCATGATCTGGCCCGGCTGACAGAAGCCGCACTGTGCGACGTCGCAGTCGAGCCACGCCTGTTGTACGGGGTGCAGGGTGTCGCCGTCGGCCAGGCCCTCAATGGTGGTCACCCCGCGGTCCGCGCAGTCGGCGACCGGGACGACGCAGGGCTGGATCTCCGCCCCGTCAAGGTGGCTGGTGCAGGCACGGCAAACGCCCACGCCACAGCCGTACTTGGGCCCGGTGACGTGCAGCAGGTCGCGCAGTACCCACAGGAGCGGCATGTCGGCGGGAGCCTCGACGGTGACCGGCTTACCGTTGAGGACGAAGGAATAGGAGGGCATCAGCACCTTCTCGGACAGCGATCAGAAGTTGATCGGGAAGCGGCGGGGCTTGGTACGGGTCGCACGGGCGTAGGCGTTCGCCACGGCACCGGCCGCCGCCGGCACGCCGAGTTCGCCGGCCCCGCCGGGCTCACGCCGTGACGGCATGATGTGCGCCTCGAAGCGCAACGGGGAGTGCTGCTGGCGGGCGTAGCGGAAGTCCGCGAAGCTGCCCTCGCGCACCGCACCCCGGTCGATGTGCAGTCCGGCCCGCAGCACGGTGGAGATGCCGTCGACGGCGGTCCCCATGAGCTGGGCCTCCAGTCCGCGCGGGTTGACGGCCGTCCCGACGTCGGCCGCCATCACCACCTTGGTCACCCTGGGGTTCTTCGGGTCGGTGGCGTCGATCTCGACCAGGCAGGCCACGCAGGAGCCGTATTCCTCGTGGACGGCCACACCCTGCGCCTGGCCGGACGGCAGGGGCCGGCCCCAGTTTCCGGCGGCCGCGACCTTGTCGAGTACGGCTTTGACGGCCTTGTTCCTGAGCGTGCCGCGCCGGAAGGCCACCGGGTCCTTGCCCAGCGTGGCGGCGACCTCGTCGACGACGATCTCCTCCGCGGTGCGCATGGTCCCGGAGTCCACCGACCGCCAGGCTCCGAGCGGCATCGCCAGCTCGACCGAGCCCGAACTCCCCGAAATATGACCGAAGTTGTAGAGACCGCTGTCGCTGGGCAGCGGGCCCGCGGCCACCGTGGTCACACCGCCCTGAACGGCCACACCGCCTTGAACGGCGACGCCGCCCTGAGCGGCCAGTCCCTGCCGCTCGTACGACTCGCTCACCGAGGCCATCGCATGGCTGAAGGCCACCACCCTGCCGTGCGCATGGCTGGCCCGGATCCGGTGATGGGAGGCCCCGCGCATCCGGCCGTGCCGAATGTCGTCCCCGCGGCTCCACATCAGCTTCACCGGTCGCCGTGCCGCCTTCGAGATCAGGGCGGCCTCGATCGCGGCGTCGTAGTTCAGCCGCCGTCCGAACGATCCGCCGCCGCGCACGACATGGACCCGGACCTTCGACTTCGGCAGTCCGATCGCCGAGGCGATGCTTTCCCGCGCGTCCATCGGTGTCTGGGAGGAGAACCAGATCTCCGCACGGTCGGCACGTACGTCCGCCACCGCGGTCAGCACTTCCATCGGGGCATGGCTGACGAAGGCGAACTCGAACTCGCCTTCGACCTGCGCCGATCCGCGCGGCGGCGCGCCGACCGAGGGAACGGCGGCCCGTAGCCGGGACCGGATGGCGGTGTCGGACAACGGCGCCAGCGGCCCCGGCCTCCAGGTGATCCGCAGGGCGTCGCGGGCTTTGAATGCGTGGTGGAAGGACTCCGCGACCACGGCTACACCGCCGGCGACCTTGACCACCGCGTGGACGCCGGGCATCGCGCGGGCCGCACGGTCGTCGACCGAGACGAGGCGCCCACCGAGGGTCGGCGGCCGGGCCACCACGGTCGGCTTGGCCCCTGCGACCTCCAGGTCCCCGGCGTACTTCGCCCTGCCCGTGACGATGTCCCGCGCGTCGATCCGGCCCGTCGGCCGTCCGATCACCTTGTGCTGGGACGCGGGCTTGGGCTTGCTCGACACGTCGGGGCGGTGGATCCGGGCGGCGGCCGCCGTCAGCGATCCGAAGGTGGCCGTACGGCCGTCTGGGGCGACCACCATCGTGTCCCGCGTACGCAGGCTCCGGGCGGGCAGGTGCCAGCGCCGGGCGGCCGCGGTCACCAGCCGGGCCCGGGCGGTGGCGGCGAGCGCGCGGGCGGGGCCGTACAGGGAACTGACGGAACTTGAGCCGCCGGTGTACTGGTTCCCCTTGGTGCGGGCCTCGGCGAGCGGGATGTCGACGTCGGCGAGCCGGGCGTCCAGTTCCTCGGCGATCATCATGGCGACCGCGGTCGTGATGCCCTGTCCGACCTCGACGCGCGGCAGTCGTACGACCACCTTGTTGGCGGCGGTGACCTCCAGGACCAGCATCTCCTCGTCCGCGCCGGTCACCAGGACGCGGGACGGGCCGCGCACCTCCGCCGCGGTGGGCTCGACGTCCTCCACCGACGACGTGTCACAGCCGATGGGCGCCGCGACGGTCAGTGTGGACGCCGCGAGCGAGTAGACCATGAACTTCCGGCGGGACAGCTGACGGGCCAACAGGCGCTCCTCTCCGAGTACCCGGGGGGTTCCCCTGGTATGAGGGGGCAGCGCCCTTCGAGGTTGCGTGGGGCGGTCGTCGCGATTACCTGGGCCGGTCGGGCCGGTTGCCGCCCCTGCCGTCGAGCGCCGTGGCCGTCTCGTGCAGCAGGTCCAGTACGGCCCGCAGGTCGGGGTGCTTGCCAGTGCCCGCGCGGCTGACCGTGAAGACGGTCCGGGACACGGGACGGACCAGGGGGTGGAGGCTGAGGGGCGCGGTGTGGTCCGGCAGGGCCATGCGGGGCACCAGGACGGCACCGGCGTCGGCGGCGGCCAGAGCCGTCAGCACGGAGAAATCGCTGCTGGAGGCCCGGATGTCCGGGACGAAGCCGGCCGCGCCGCAGGCCCGCTGGATCATCTCGTAGCAGGAGGTCTCCGGGCCGGGGGTCAGCCACGGCAGATGCGCCAGACGGGACAGGTCCGCGGGCTGCCCGGCGGCGAGGCCTTCCAGACCGGCCCGGTCGGGGTGCAGGGCGAGGAGGACTGGTTCTTCCATCAGGACCGTCTGCTCCCACGCCGCGGGGACACTGCGCGGCAGCACGGTGTAGCTGTGCACCAGGGCGAGGTCGGTCGAGCGCTTGTGGAGTTCGTCGAGGGCCTCGTCGGGCTCCTGAACAAAGAGCCGCAGCGAGAGATCCCGGGCGGCGCCGATGCCGTGGTCGGGGGCGAGATCGGGGCCGGCGAGACGTTCGAACAAGGGCGGCACGAGGGTGCGGGCGGCGGAGGCGAACGCGCTGATCCGTACCGTGCCGCGGCGGCCACCCTTCATCGCGGCCAGGCCCGACTCGGCTGCCGCGAGCTCGGCCAGGATGACCTCGGTGTGGGCCACCAGCAGTTCCCCGGCCGCCGTCAGGCGCAGCGTGCGGCCGTGTTTCTCGACGACGGGCGTGCCGGCCTCCTTCTGCAGAGCGGCGAGGTGCTGGGAGACGGCCGGTGCGGTCAGGTGCAGCGCATCCGCCGTGGCCGCGACGGTTCCGTAGACGGCCAGGTGCTGGAGGATGCGCAGGCGGCGTACGTCAAGCACAAGCGGCTCCTTGCGGCTCGGACCCGTCCTGGGCCGGGGCGTTGGCGGGGTTGTGGTTCTGCTTGTGCCGGCTGATCAGGATCACTCCCGCGACACTGATCGCTCCACCGGCCAGTGCGATGGGACGGGGCACCTCCCCCAGCCAGACGAAGGAGACGATCAGCGCCACCGGCGGCACCAGGTACAGGGCCGCGGTGGAGACGGCGAGCGGCAGCCGGGCAACCGCGTAGGCCCAGATGACGAAGCCGAGGGCGGAGGGCAGGAGGCCCAGGTAGGCGGCGGAGGCGAGTGCGGCGGGCGGGGCGTGGAGGGTCGCGTGCCAGGTGGCGGGGATCAGGGGCAGCGCGAAGACCGTACCCGCGACCATCGCGTAGGTGGCGACCTCCAGACCGGTGTAGTGGCGCAGCAGGGGCTTGCTCGCGAAGTGGTAGACCCCTTGGACCACGGCGGCCGCCAGGATGACGAGGGCCGAGACGGAGAACCCGCCGGTGCCCTCGGCCAGGCTGACGACGGCCGCGCCCACGAGCGCGACGACGCTGCCGACGCCGATGTTGTGGGTGAGCCGCTCACCGAGGAACAGACTTCCCAGCAGCACACTGAAGACGGGGGCGATCGCGATGAGCAGGCTCGCGGTCCCGGCCTCCACGTGCACTTCGCCCCAGTTGAGCAGGACCTGGTACGCGGTCATGCCCGTGACCCCGCACAGGGTGATCAGCGTAAGGTCGCCGCGTCGCGGCAGCCGTACCTTCGCGAAGGGTGCCACGGCCAGCAGCGCGACGGCGGCGACCAGGAGCCGCAGGAACGACAGCGCCGCCACTCCCAGGCCGTCGATGCCGACCCGGATGGCGGGAAAGGCCGACGCCCACAGCACGACGGTGCCGACCAGGGCGAGGAAGCGGGGAGAGGCGACGCGTGCGGACATGGCTCCACCATCGCCGACCAGAATGAGAAGTTCCAGTTAGCTTTTGTTTCAGAAAGCTTCAGTCCTACTTACGCGATGGCTTTCCTAGGTTACGGAGGTGGTCCGCCCCGCCGGTGACGAGTTTCAGCAGCTCAGGAGGGCCAGGAGCTGTTTGGTGTGGCCGGGCAGCTCCACTTCCGCGAGGCCGGTGATGAGGTCTCTCAGCGGCATCGGCTGATCGGCCAGGACGGTGGCCTTGGACAGGAGACGGGTCGGCACCGGTGTGTCGAGTTCGGCGTCGCTCAGCATCGGTCCGCCGAGTGCGCAGAGGGCGTCCCCTTGGAGACGGATGCGGTCTCGAAGCCCTGTGTTGCCGCCGGCGAGCGCGATGAGGCGTTCGATGGTCCAGGGGTCGAGCGCCACGCGGTTGTCGTACGTCGTGTTCGATCCCGCGGCGACGCAGGAGACTGCGGCGATGGTGGCGGCATTGACGAGGGCGACGTGCGCCAGGATCTGCTCGGCGTTCCATTCGCCGGTCGGCGGGACGGGGCTCGTGTCGCTGGAGTCAGCCACGGTGACAGCAGCGTCCAGCAGCGCGCTGTAGGCGTCCCGCAGCGGGGTGGTGTCCATCATGTCGACTTCTCTCTGCGGTCGTGCGTGGGATTCTGCGGACGTGCGCGAGGGCGAGTACGGGAAGGGCTGTGGCGAGTGCCGTCTCAGGCGTGCCCGGGAGACATCTCCCATGGCGCCTGCGGGAGGACATCGCCGGTCTCGAGCAACGACTTGAGGTTCGCCAACACGGCCGGCCATCCGCGCGAGATGCCGTTGAGCATCTCCTGGTTGGGGAGGTTCTCGTGGGTCACGGTGAGGCGGACGATGTCCTCGTGTGGTTCGACGAAAAAGGTGACGACCGAAGGTTCCCTCGGCGTTTCGGCGTCGGGGGCGTCCTCGAAGGTGATGACCAAGTGCGTCGGAGGCTCGGCCTTGATCACTTGACCGACGACATCGACGGCGCCTGAGCCGTCGACGCGTCGATGCTCCCAGGCCGAACCCGGTTGCCAGTCCGAGACGTTGGCGTGTCCCCAGTAGCGCGCTGTCAGGTCCGCGTCCGTCAGGGCTTGCCACACCTGCTCCGCGCTTGCGCGGATGTAGGTGACATAGACGTAGGTCGGCACGGACGTGGGTCCGTCGTTCATGGCGTACTCCTCTGCCTGGTTCTTGATGGCACTGATCGCCTGCAGACGGGGCTTGTCGAACCCCGAGATCCAGCGCTCCTCCATCTCGTGGATCGGTGTCGGGTTGAGGTAGTGAAGCCGCTCCCGTCCCCGTCGCACGACGGTCACGAGGTTGGCCTGCCCCAGGATGTCGAGATGCTGTGTCGCCGACTGGCGCGTCATGTCCAACCGCTCGCACAGCTCGCTCAGCGTCTGGCCGTTGTGCTCGCGCAGACGGTCGAGCAGGAGTCGCCGGGTGGGGTCGGCCAGCGCTTTGAAGACCAGGTCCATCGCTCTACCTTCGAGGCTCACACTCCATTATGCAGGCACTTGCCTGCATAATGTCAACGGCGGACCTTCGTCGGCCTCCCTGCACGACTGACCGTGTGACGTGACCAGGTGCTCGGCGCGCCGTCGGACGTCATCGCCAATATCATCGGTCGTACGACAACTACCGCGTAGTCGGTCCATGGGTGACCCGGAGCCGGTGCTCGGGTTCCCGCCGGTGGCGGCCTATCAGAGGTCACAGCCGAACCGGCCGGCCGTCATGGGAGATCGCCATGAGCACCCAGCAGAGAGAGCAGGACGGCGCAACGGACGTCGTCAAGGAGCCGACCATGAGCATGAGGCTCGAGGTCGCCGTCATCCCGGTCACCGACGTCAGTCGCGCCCTGCACTTCTATCGAAGCCTGGGGTGGCGGCTCGATGCGGACTTCGAGGCCAGTCCGAGATTCCGACTCGTGCAGCTCACGCCACCAGGGTCGGATTGCTCGATCCACTTCGGCCGCGGGATCACCCCCGCGGCGCCGGGCTCCGCCCACAACTACCTTGTGGTCACCGACTTGGAGCAGGCCTGTGCCGACCTGATCAGCAGAGACGTCGAGGTGAGCGAGATCTACCACAACGTCTATGACGCGGGCGTGCAGGATCAGGCGGATGGCCCCGATCCAGAGGGCCGCAGCTACGCCTCATTCGCCTCGTTCAGCGATCCGGACGGCAATGGGTGGGTGCTGCAAGAGGTCCAGGTGCGACTACCGGGACGGTGACGAGTCCCGCCGAGGAGGCTTCGCCATGGACATCCCCACACTGGCAGAACTCCTGCGTGAGACCGAGGAACACCACGGACCCTACGAGGCGAGCGCTCCGGAGCACCACTGGTCGGAGTGGTACGCCGCGTACATCGTCGCCCGTCAGAACGGCCGGACTCCCGACGAGGCGGCTGACGACGCCGCGCTCCACATGGCGGCACTGGGGCGGTGACGGCCGACCACGACGCCATCGTACGGTGAGACGTAGGGACAGATTCGCTCTCACTTGGAGTCGTCGATGGCCGTTCGCCGCGTCGTGCCCAACGTCCAGTCGGAAGTCGTGCGGGAGAGCCGGGAGTTCTACGGCCTGCTGGGCTTCGAAGAGGTCATGAACCACGGCTGGATCGTCACGCTCGCCTCGCCGTCCCACCCGGCGGCACAGGTCAGCTTGATGACCAGTGACAGGACAGCACCGGTCACGCCCGACATGAGCGTGGAGGTGGATGACGTGGACGCGGCCTATGAGGTCATGCGCGTGAACGGCGCGGAGATCGTGCACCCCTTGCAGGACGAAGAGTGGGGGGTGCGCCGGTTCTTCGTTCGTGATCCCAACGGGCGGGTGGTCAACGTGCTGAGCCACCGATGAGCCTCACAGCATCAGTCGGCCCCCGTAATGGACGGGCAGGTCTCGCTTGAGCAGATCAGTTGGGCGCGCGCTGTCCCGGTCAGGGTGTCCGCCGTGTCCAGCCAGGCGCGGGCGGCTAGGGTGCGGCGGAGGGACTCGGCGAGGTCGATGTCGTCCAGTTGCAGGGCCGCCGCGCCCGCGTCGAAGCGGGAGATCTCCATCAGGTCGTCCACCAGGCGGGCCGGCTTCACGGTTTCCTCGCTGATGAGCCGTACGGCCATGGCGGTGTCCGGGGTCAGCCCGGCCGCGTCCTCGTCGCTCCATGCGGCGCAGTTCGGCCACGGACCCCTCCAACGCGGCCGCGGTCTCGTTGAAGGTGTGGGAAAGGTCGGCGAGTTCGTCGGAGCCGTTGATGGCGAGCCGGGTGTCCAGGTGTCCCTCGGCGATCCTGCGAGTGGCGCGGCGCAACTCCCGTGCCGGGACAGATCGGCCGGCACGGGTGGAGCCTGCCCATGTCGCGGCGGCGCCCGCAGCCCGGACGAGCCCTCCAGATGGAGGACATGCAGGACGAGTTCGACGCGGTGGAACGGGTGCGCGGCGCACTCGCGGACGCGGGTGTCGACGACATCTCGTTCGCGGCGGAGATCTCGCCCGACGGGAGTGCCGTACTCCACCTGCTCAATCCCAGCCGCGCCGCGGAGCCCGGTATCGGTAATCCGCATCCGGGTTCGCTCATCCTGGTCGAGGATGCCGTCCCGGAGCCCTGGCGCCGCCTTCCCGAACCGGTCCCCGGAGCGGTGGCCGCCCCGTCGGTGGATCTGGCGTCGCTGGAGCGGACGCTCCGCGAGCGGATCCCCGATGCCATCGGCGCCACCGAGACGGAGATCGCCGCCGCGGAAGCGCGCCTCGGCTTCGTGTTGCCCGACGAGCTGAAGGTGCTCTACCGCGTGACCCGGGCACGGTGGGGGACTGGAACGACGACTACGAGGCGGCGGAGCGCGTCTCCGATGCGGTCGGCTGCGAGCTCTTTTCCCTGGGTGACTTGTACGTCGCCGACACACCGTCCCGTCCGTGCCCCTGGAAGTTCGCGGCGATGAAGCCCGTCGTCACCCCGCCCGACGCCGCGGTGCAAGGGCTGGTCGGCTCCCCCGGCTGGATCGTCTTCGGTGACAACGGCGGTGGCGACCGCATCCCGGTGGACCTGACGCCGGGCCCGCGCGGACACGCAGGACAGATCATCATGCTCGACCATGAACAGGACGTCGGCGGCGACCTGCTCGCCGACTCCCTGACCGACCTGGTGATGCACGGACGCGGCGAAGGGCAGCGGGGCCCTCGCGGTGACCAGCCACCGGCCGTCGCCAGGGTCACCATCGGAAGCCTGAGCAGTGTCGAGGCCGCCGTCCATCCCGGGCTGGAGCTCCTGTCCATCGGCGTGTGGGAGGGAGAGCCGCTCAGTCTCGCCCTCGTCATCGGACTGCCCCGCCTACGGACTCTCACCGCCTACCCCGGTACGCTCGCCGACCCCCTGGAGATCGCCAAGCTGACCGGCCTCGAGTTCTTGGAGCTCGGGCCGGAGGACTGGCGTGTCCTGCTCGACGCCGGAGCCGTCCCGCGTAGCCTGTCGGCCGCCTCCATCGAGATCCACGGCACCCGCCACCCGCTCCCGATCGTGGCCCTCGCCAACGAACTCCTCGCCCTCTGGGACCGCCCTCTGATCACCCGGACGACCCTTGAAGGCAACCTCGGCCCCATGGCGCAGACCGGTTCTCGAAGTCCTGTCCGCCACAACCCTTTTTACGGATCGCCAGATTTCCCTCGTATCGCCAGGTTTCCCTGGTGAAGAAGGCGCAATGGACGGGGTGCCAATCCTCGACCACCAGGGGTCGGGTGCGATTCGCGCAGGCGGTGCCTGTGTACCGGCACCGGTCGACATCACCGTGACCCAATCCTAGTATTTATTCTGTTTCCTCACGTTATCCTGCCGTGCGTAGCGCCATAGCCACGACAAGTAGGAGGCAGGCTCCGTGGTTGAGTCGCAGTTCGTGATCGCCCCGCCCGCCAAAGCCGCCCTGTTCCTCGTGTGCACCATGGCACCTGGCGGCGAGCCCGCTGTTCGCGACCTGTTCCAGGATGTGGCCGGGTTGCGACGATCGGTCAGTTTCCGCGCTCCGGATGCGGGACTGAGTTGCGTCGTCGGCATCGGCTCCGCCGCCTGGGACCGTCTCTTCGAAGGACCCCGCCCACGCGATCTGCATCCGTTCGTCGCGTTGACGGGCTCCCGGCACCGAGCCCCGTCCACCCCTGGTGACCTGCTCTTCCATCTGCGAGCCCACCACATGGACCTCTGTTTCGAACTGGCCCAGTTGATCGGCGAACGCCTCTATGGAGCGGTCGCCGTGGTGGACGAGGTGCACGGTTTCAAGTACTTCGACGAGCGCGACCTCCTCGGCTTCGTCGACGGCAGCGAGAACCCCGAGGGCGAAGTCGCGTCCGACGCGGTGTTCATCGCCGACGAGGACCCCGATTTCGCGGGCGGCAGCTACGTGATCGTCCAGAAGTACGTGCACGACCTTGCCGCCTGGAACGCGTTGCCCACGCAGGAACAGGAAAAAGTCATCGGCCGCACGAAGCTGGCGAACGTCGAAATGCCGGACGACATCAAGCCCGCGGACTCTCATGTCGCACTGAACACCATCACCGACGCGGACGGAAACGAACGGAAGATCGTCCGTGACAACATGCCGTTCGGCAGCATCGGGCAAAGGGAGTTCGGCACCTACTTCATCGGCTATGCGCGCACTCCCGAGGTGACCGAACAGATGCTGAGGAACATGTTCCTCGGTGACCACCCCCATACCCACGACCGAATCCTCGACTTTTCCACGGCGGTCACCGGCTGTCTGTTCTACGTACCGAGCGCCGATTTCCTCGACGACCCACCCGCCGCGCCCACCGGCGCTTCGGCGACCGGCGCTTCGGCGACCGGCGCTTCGGCGGCCGAGGGCTCCCTGGGTATCGGCAGTCTCAAAGGAGCCTGATCACGTGTCCACGCCCAACGGTATGAACAACCTGCACCGCGAACTCGCGCCGATCACGCCCGAGGCTTGGGCACAGATCGAGGAGGAAGCCCGCCGTACGTTCCAGCGCAACGTGGGGGGCCGTCGTGTCGTGGACGTCACCGGACCCGACGGTCCCGCGCTTGCCTCGGTCGGCACCGGCCATCTCACCCCCATCGAAGCGCCCGGAGCGGGCGTCACC
Source organism: Streptomyces sp. NPDC007896 (assembly GCF_042959425.1). Classification (NCBI taxonomy): domain Bacteria; kingdom Bacillati; phylum Actinomycetota; class Actinomycetes; order Kitasatosporales; family Streptomycetaceae; genus Streptomyces; species Streptomyces sp. NPDC007896. The sequence continues at coordinate 119,448 of NZ_JBIBKX010000008.1, forward strand.
GCTCTCCTGCGCCAAGCACAGCCCTTGGTCGAACTGCGCGTCCCCTTCAAGGTCGGCCGCGACGCGGTGGACGACGTCGAGCGCGGCTCGAACGACTCCGACTGGCAACCGGTCAAGGACGCGGCGCGCGCCATGGCGTTCACCGAGGACCGGGCCGTCTTCGAGGGGTACGAGGCAGCGGGCATCGACGGACTGCGCAGGCGCACCTCCCATCCGGTGCACGGCCTGCCGGCGGAGACACGTGATTACCCGGATGCCGTCAGCCGAGCGCTGACGACCCTGCGCCTGGCCGGAGTCGCCGGCCCGTATTCGCTGCTGCTGGGCGCCGACGCGTACACCCTGGTGAGCGAGACGTCCGACCACGGCTATCCGATCACGGAGCATCTCAGCCGGATGCTGGACGCCCCACCGATCTGGGCGCCCGCGGTCGACGGCGCCTTTCTGCTGTCCACCCGGGGTGGGGACTTCGAACTGCGGCTCGGTGAGGACCTCGCGATCGGCTACACCGCGCATGACGCGAACGAGATCGAGTTGTACTTCCGCCAGAGCATGACGTTCCTCGTGTACGCCGACGAGGCCGTGGTGGCACTCGGCTCGTGACCGCACGGCACCCGGAGCGGACGGGGAGTTGCCCCAGGAGACGGCGATACGGGTCCTACGGGGCGCCCAGACACAGCACCGTCACGGTCGTCCGTCCGTCGGGCGCCTCGTAGCTGACGGAGTCACCGACACGGTGACCGAGCAGCGCGCGGCCGAAAGGACTGTCGGTGGTGACCAACGTCTGGTCCAACGGCTCGGCCACGTCACCGATCTGGACCGTCTCCTCGGCGCCGTCCGCGAACCGTACGGTGACGGTGCTTCCCAGACCGACCACATCGGTGCGGGGCGGACCAGCCTCTGCCGCCCCGTCCAGCCGCACGGTGATCTCGGTGATACGGGCGTCGACGCGGTCCAACTGAGTGGCACGCTGCAACTCGTCGGCCTGGTCGGCCGTGTCTCCCGCCGAGTCCGTGTCGCCCAGGGTTGACGCGACCGCGTTGCGTTCGGCGTGCAGATCCGCAAGCTCCTGTTCGAGCGCCCGACGGGCTTCGGCGCTGATCGGCCCGGCTTCACTGGTCATTCCTGCTCCCGTTGTGCAGGTGGAACAGCTGGGTGACGATGGGCGATTCCGCTGTTTGTGAGCATAGTCGCGAGCTCGCCGCACCGCGTTTCGGAGAGGGCGACAGTCTGCTCTCTGCTGATAGTGGCCGCGCAGGACAGTTGGGGGCTCCCGTCGGGCGCTCCGCAGCCCGCCGAGTCGGCGAAGGCCGGCGCGGCGCGCCTGGTGTACGAGCTCACCCGTGTCGATCAGCCGTCCGTTCCGTCGGCCGCATTTATCAAGATCGGGTCCTGATTTCAAGTCACGCCGTTCCGTGACATGACGCGAAGCCCCTCGGTGAACTTTTCTGGATGCAGAATTTCTCAGGCTAGGAGATTCTCATGCAGATCATCACCATCACGGCCGCCGTCATCGTCGGAGCATTGTCCAGCATCACCTATGTGCAGTACGCCGCGTCGCGCAGCCCAAGACGACCTATCACTCTTTTTTCCACCCGGCTCGCGCTTTTTCCACTATGGGCCGACGTGACGTTCACTACGGGCTGGATCGTCAGCTCGTTCACGCTCGTTTTCGTGCTGCCGATCTGGGTAGGCGTGGCCGCTTGCTGCGGGGCCACGGTACTCCCCTTCGAGGTAATGCGCCGCCGTCACAACCGTCAGGTCAGAGGCCGCATGATCACTCCGTGATCGCGGCACGGACACCCCTTGGGAGGATCCATGGTCAGCAGACTCAGCAAGTTCAGTTTCGCCGTCACCGTGGCTTCCAGCGCGCTGGTGCTGGTCAGCGGGTCCGTATCCAACGCGGTGCCCGATCCCGTCGACACGGCGGTCGTGACCCCGGCATCGGCCCCCAGCCGGACCCCTTTCGAACGGCTCGCTCTCACAACCCTCGACCAGGTCGTGAAGGGAAACTTCGTCGCCGTCTCAGCGCGCTTCGACGAGTCGATTCGACAAGAAGGAAATCCCGCGGTTCTCGCGAACGCCTGGAAGGAATACCAGAACCAGCTCGGTTTCGGGCGCTACCATTCGCACGGAGAGCCCCGGCAGGTCGTATCCGGCGATCGGACGGTGGTCGACATACCACTGCACATGGCCAGGCAGCCCGGAGATTTCCGCGTCGTCTTCGACGGAAAAGGACACATCGAGGGTCTGTGGTTTCTCAAGAAAGGAGTTCCGGTCCCTCAGGAGCTCGTGACACGATCATGACGCGCGTGGATACCCGTACGCCCGGCCGCGGGAGAGATACCCGTCGCCCCCTGGTCCCGCTCCTGCCGTGCCGAGCAGCGACGAGGCACTACCGTTGTGGTTTGTGAGCGTGAACATCCGTTTGTCGCTTTCCGCAGTCCCACGGCTTGCCGCAGCGGTGGCCGTCGGAGCGGCGGTCGGCGTGGCCGTCGGATTGTCCAGCGACACACCGCTGGCCATTCTCGCGGGTATCGCCGCGACCCAGACATTCTTCGTCGTGATCGGCTGGATCGTGCTGTGGCCGATGGACGCCGCCGCGACCCGCCGCAACGCTCGACGCGAGGACCTGCGCCCCGTCGCCGAGGAAATCGTCGTCGTCACGGTCGCTCTGTGCGGTCTGGTCGGCATCGTGGTATTCCTGCTCGGCAACTCCGACACCGGCCATGCCGCGACGGCGCTGCTCGGCGTATTCATGGCCTGGGCGGCACTGCATCTGATGTACGCCACCCGCTACGCGTACCTCTACTACGTGGATTCCGGGGGCGGGATCGATTTCAACGCCGACCAGCCGCCGGCGTACAGGGACTTCTTCTACTTCAGTTACAACCTCGGTATGACCTACCAGGTCTCCGACACCGACGTCTCCAGTTCGCTGATCCGCTCGATGGTGCTCCGGCACACATTGCTGTCGTACGTCTTCGGCACCAGCATTCTGGCTACCGCCATCAACCTCTTCGCAGGAATACTCGTTCACTGATCTCGAAGAAGTGGGCATGTCCCACCATCACCGCACCAAGTTGACGCGCGTACTGTCGCCGCGCGGCGCGCTCACCCTGCACGCAGTGGATGGAGCGCTCCTCTTCGCTCTGCGCGCGGCGCTGGCGATGGCACTGCCCGCACTGCAGCTGGTGCTCTCCGGACGAACCGCGCTCGCGGTCTTTCCCATGCTGGGCGCGTTCACCACCACGTTCGGGCGCAACCTGCCCTACCGCCGTCGCGCCCGCGTCCTCGCCGTAGCCGCGGTGGCCATGACGATGTGCGTCGGCCTTGGTGCGGCGCTCGCCGCACTCACCGATCCGCGAGCGGGAGGTTTCGGCACTGCCGTGGTGATTGCCGCGATGGCGGTCACGGCCGGCCTGGCCAAGTTCCTGTGCGACGCGACACGGCTCAGTGGCCTTGGTGCCGTGCTGATGCTCTTCTCGTTCGCCGTGGCGGCCAACGGCCCTGCCGACGGGCTCACCGACGTGCTCGCCCAGACGGGACTCGCCGCAACGGGCGCGGCCACGGCCTGGGTACTGGCGCTGTTGGGCTGGGTCGTGCACCCGGACCGCCCGCAGCGGCTCGCGGTGGCCGTGGCCCTCCGCGAACTCGCCGGCCTGCTGGAACCGGACGAAGGAGCCGATGGAACCGGGCACACACGGCACCGGGCAACCGCCGCCGTCCTTTGGGCGTATCAGTCGCTCGGCCTGAGCCCCCTGACAACCGGTCAGCGGCGCGGCGAGCGGAGCGGGACATGTGTCTTCCTGACCGACCTCGCCTGGTCGGTCCTGATCGCCTCCGCATGCCGACAGACGCCCGACGCCCCGACAGCGCGGTACCTGCGTGTACAGGCTCGGCACCTGACCGTCAGGTACCGCCGTCTCCCATCCCCTCCGCCACACCCGATGTCCCCGTCCGTCCTGTCCTCCGATACGGCAACCGGCCATCCGGACGAAGCCGGTCCCGCGGCCCGGCGCGCCGCCGAACTGACCGTGGGGACCGGTGCCGGCAGCCCGGGCCATGTCGCGGTACTTGTCGTCCCCGCGTTCCGGATGGCTCTCGGCACCGGCCTGGCAGGTGGCCTGGCCGCGTTCCTGAGCTTCGGACACGGCTACTGGGCCGCACTCTCCGCAGCCGCCGTCCTGCATTCCGTCAACGTCCGCTCCACCTTGCAGCGTGCCCTCCAACGCGCCTTGGGCACGGCAGCCGGGCTCTTGATCGCGTTCGGTGTACTGGCCACCCACCCGGCGCCGACGGCTCTCGTCGCCCTGATCGTGGTCTTCGAATTCCTGCTGGAGTACACCGTGGCCCGGAACTACGGTCTCGGCGTCGTCTTCCTCACGCCGCTCGCACTGCTGATGAGTGACCTGGCATCCCCGGCCCCTGTGGGAACGCTCGTCCACGACCGGACCCTGGGCAGTGTCCTCGGCATCCTCATCGGTCTGGCTTGTGCGTTGCTGGTGGTCCACGGGCGTCCGGCAGCACGTGTGGAACGAGCGCTGGCCGCGTGCGGCGAAGCATCCGAACGTGCCGAACAGGCATTGGCCGACTCCGCCGCCGTACCGCACTCCGCCGTTCAGACACAGCTGGCCGTGGCAGTGGTGGAGCTGCGCGAGGCGGACGACGCCGCCGCCGGGGAACTGTACGCGGCGGATGTCGACCCCGCCCGGCTGGCAGCCGCGGAGCAGCGCGCCTATGTGCTGCTCGAGCACCTTCATCGGACCGTCGGTCGCCACGCTCCGCTCCCCCGTCCGTTCCGAACTCGTGCCATGAATCCCGCACATTCGACCGGCGCGGACGGCACCACGTTGTATTACGGCGATCTGGATGCGCCCCACGTACTCGAAGTGTTCGTCGAGTTGCGCGACCGGGCCAGTCACCGCATGGCGGACAGTCTTCTCGGCACGATTCGCCGAGCGGCCGACGACGGCAAGTTCGTGGCGAAGTTTCATTTCGCGGGGACGATCGACGACACGGTCGGCGGCAGCGGTTCTCAGCGCGGTCTGAGCGCGCTGGCCGCGGCGAGCGACGCGGGACAGCGAAAGTTCGTCGACTACTTGGCGGCGCTTTTCGCCTCCCAGCCATTTCCCCCTGTCGACGATCAATTCTCCGACGTCTCGGTCTTGCTGTCCCTCGCCGACAAGGTGAACGGACTGAGGAACGCCGAATTCGACATGAAGGTCACGGACGGCACGTATCTCACCTGGGCCGGAGAGGTGATCGGGAACTTCGCTTCCTTCGGTGTGGTGGGAACACCCGTGGTCCGGTACGACGACGAGGTCATTCCTGTCGTGAAGCCCGAGGGAGGTCCCGCCCTCACTCCCCAGGAGTTCCTGGACCGGCTCCGGCCCTCCCGCTGACCGGCGGGCTCAGCATGACGACCGTGGGGTCCGTTCGAGTCCGTGGCCCGTTTGAGGGAGCCACAGGATGGTTGTAGCGTTTCCACATACTCCTTCGGCAGCAGATACGAAGGGTTGAGCAGCATGACTACCTCGGATGCCGACAAGGCGGTAGCGGAAAACGAATCCCCGCACGGCGCGGGGACGCCGGCTGGAGGCGAGGGCCCCACTACCGAGAAGCAGCCGTCGCAGCGGGCCTACCATCATCCGGCCGCCGGCTGGGGTGCCGCCAAGAGTGTCACGCACGTCCTCGTGCGGGAGCGCGCGCTGATCGACGGGCCACGCGCCATTTTCAAGATGAACCACGAGAGCGGGGGGTTCGACTGCCCGGGCTGCGCGTGGCCCGACGACACCAAGGGTCTCAGGCTCGACATCTGTGAGAACGGCATCAAGCACGTCACCTGGGAGATGACGCCCAAGCGTGCGGGCCGTGAGCTGTTCGCCGCGCACTGCGTCTCGGAGCTGGCGACATGGACCGACTTCGAGCTGGAGGACACGGGCAGGCTGACGGAGCCCGTGGTCTACAACGAGGAGACGGACCATTACGAGCCCATCACCTGGAAGGACGCGTTCGAGCTCGTCGGAAGCGAGCTGCGGGCCCTCGACGACCCGAACGAAGCCGCCTTCTACACCTCGGGACGCCTGGGCAACGAGGCGACGTTCCTGTACCAGTTGATGGCCCGTGAGTACGGCACCAACAATCTGCCCGACTGCTCCAACATGTGCCACGAGGCGTCCGGACGCGCCCTGCAGGCGTCGCTCGGCACCGGAAAGGGCACGGCCGACCTCGCGGACTGGGAGAGCGCCGACGCCCTGTTCATCATGGGCGTCAACGCGGCCTCCAACGCTCCGCGCATGCTGACCGCGCTCGCCGAGGCATACCGGCGGGGTGCCCAGATCGTGCACGTCAATCCACTGATCGAGGCGGCCGCCACCCGGACCATCGTCCCGCACGAGTTCGTCGACATGGCCCTGTTCAAGTCGACGCGCACGAGCACGCTCAACCTCCAGGTCCGCGCGGGCGGCGACATGGCGCTCCTGCGTGGCATGGCCAAGGCGGTGATCGAGGAGTCGGTCTCGGACCCGAAGGCACTCGACCGCGAGTTCATCGACCGCCACACCCAGGGATTCGAGGAGTACCGGGCCCTGTGCGAGGCGACACCGTGGCAGGAGCTGGAGCGCCAGTCCGGGCTGACGCGCGCTGACATCCTCAAGGCCGCCGAGGTGTATTCGCGGTCCGACCGGACCCTGATCAGCTGGTGTCTGGGGGTGTCCCAGCACGAGCACGGTGTGGACACCGTTCGGGAGATCGTCAATCTCCTGCTGCTGCGCGGGAACCTGGGGCGCGAGGGCGCCGGACCGTCACCTGTGCGCGGGCACAGCAACGTGCAGGGGAACCGTACCTGCGGCATCGACCACCGGCCCACGCCCGAGTTCCTCGACCGGCTCGCCGACGTCTGCGGCATCGATCCTCCGCGTGCGCACGGGCTGGACACGGTCGGCGTGGTCGAGGGGATGCACCGGGGCACGGTCAAGGTGTTCGTCGGAATGGGCGGCAACTTCGCGATGGCCGCGCCCGATACCACGTACACCGCCGAAGGACTTCGGCGCTGCGAACTGACGGTCCAGGTCAGCACGAAGCTCAACCGCAGCCACGTGATCCACGGCAGGAAGGCACTCATCCTGCCGTGTCTCGGACGGACGGAGAAGGACCACCAGCGCCGTGGGCCGCAGGCCACGTCCGTCGAGGACTCCATGAGCATGGTGCACCTGTCGCTGGGCATGAAGCGCCCGGCGTCGCCCCATCTGCTGTCCGAACCCGCCATCATCGCCGGCATGGCGCGGGCGACTCTTCCCGACAGCGCCGTCCCGTGGGAGCAGTACATCGAGGACTACGACCGTATCCGGGACACCATGGCCCAAGTCCTGGACGGCTTCGAGGACTTCAACCGCCGCGTCCGGCTGCCGCTGGGGTTCCGGATCAAGCAACCGGCCCGCGAACTCGTCTTCCTCACCCCGTCCGGCCGGGCCGAGTTCTCCGCCGCCGTACTGCCGGATGTCGTGCCCAAGGACGACATGTTGGTGCTGCAGACGATGCGTTCCCACGACCAGTGGAACACGACCATCTACTCCGACGACGACCGCTACCGGGGCATCAAGAACCTGCGCACGCTCGTCCTCATGAACCGCGCCGACATGCGCTCCCGCGGCATCACTCCCGGCAGCCTGGTCGACATCACTGCCACCTCCAAGGACGGCAGCAAGCGCTCCCTCACCGGGTACCGGGCGTTGAGCTACGACATGCCCCGCGGTTGCGCGGCGGGGTACATGCCCGAGATGAACGCCCTGATCGGCGCGGCCGATTACAGCACGCAAAGCGATCAGCCACTGATGAAGAACGTCAACGTCCGTGTCGCCCCGAGCCGGCTGTGACATGGGGGAACCGGGATCATCACAGGTCTGAGCCCGGTGGGTCGCCGCCGAGGGCCGCGACACGGAGGGCGGCTGCCACACGCGTGACCGGTTCGCTCGGCGGGTGGGGAAGACGAGCCAGGAACAGACGCCGCTGCTCCTGCGGCCCACCACGCACGGGAAGGATGCGTACCCCCGGCGGTGCGGCTTGAGTGAGTGCGGGCGGCACGGTGGTCAGCCCGCACCCGGCGGCGACGAGGTGAAGCTTGGCCAGCCAGTCGCGGGCGGTGTGGGCGATCTCGGGCCGTTCGTCCAGACCGGGCCACACTCCCATCAGCCGGTCCTCACCGGAGGAGGAGCCGGCGATCCAGCGCTGCCCGCGCAGATCGGCCACGTCGACGAAGTCGCCGCGGGCGAGCGGGTGGGTGGCGGGCAGAGCCAGACACAGCGCGCGTTCGGTGAGCGTGCGCAGCACCAGCGCAGGCGACTCGGCGTCCGGCGGGCGGAACGGCGGCGCCGACGCCAGGAGGGCGAGATCCAGGCTGCCGGCCCGCAGGGCACGGACGAGCGCCGGAGTGCTTCCTTCGCGGCTGACGATGTGCAGGCCGGGGTCCGTGCGGCGCAGCGCGACCAGGGCCTGTGGCAGCAGGACGGCCCCGGCACTGGGGAACCATCCCAGCCGGACCGTCCCGGTCTGCCCCGGCAGGCCGGACAGTTCGCGCGCGGTCGCGTCGATCTCGTCGAGCACGGTCGTCGCACGGCGCATGACGACGAGGCCGGCCGCGGTCAGCCGTACTCCGTCGCGCCGTCGCTCCAGCAACTCCGCTCCTGCCACGCGTTCGATCGCGGCGATCTGCCGGGACACCGCCGACTGGGTGTAGCCCAGCGACGCCGCGGCCGCGGTGAAAGTCCCCTGTTCGGCCACGGCGCGGAAGACGCGCAGCGCGGTCAGTGACACATCCGTGAAGTCCATGACGCTTCCAAATCCGTGATCATTGACCCATGATGATTTCGCATACTAGCTGTGCGTGAATCTCGTTGGACTCATGGCCGCCGCGTTTCTAGCGTGGCATGCATGAACGCTTCGCGAATCGCCCTCGTCACGGGCGCCAACCAGGGACTCGGACGTGCGCTCGCCGAAGGCCTGGCGGCCCGTATGGGCCCCGACGACCTCGTGCTGCTCACCGGCCGCAGCCACCGGCGCGTCTCGGACGCCGCCCGTGAAGTGTCGGAACTGCCCGGCACACGCAGTCATGTCGAGGGCCGGGTCCTGGACGTCACCGACACCGAGGCCATCGCCCGGCTCGCCGACGAACTCCGGGCACGGCACGGCGGTGTCGATGTCGTGCTCTCCAACGCCGTCGCCCGGCTGCTGCCCGAGGAGTCCCAGGCCGAGCGCGCCGACGAGTTCATCGATGTCTCCAACACCGCCACCCACGCGATCCTGCGCTCGTTCGGCCCCGTCCTGCGTCCGGGCGGCCGACTGATCGTCGTGGCCAGCAGCCTGGGCACCCTTGGCCACCTCGATCCGCGACTGCACCACCTGTTCGACGGCGCGAGCCTCGACCAGATCGAGTACGCGGTCGAGTCCTGGCGCAGCGCCGTCCACAACAAGACCGCCGAGGAGGCGGGCTGGCCACGTTGGCTGAACGTGCCCTCGAAGGTGGCCCAGGTCGCCGCCGTCCGGGCGGTCGCGGCCGAACGCCGCGAGCACGACCTCGCCGACGGCACTCTCATCGCCTCCGTGTGCCCCGGCATGGTCGACACCGCCACCTCCCGGCCCTGGTTCAGCGACTTCAGCCAGGCCCAGTCACCTTCCGAGGCCGCTCGTGCGGTGCTCGACCTGGTCTTCACCGAGCACCTCGATCCCGCCCTCTACGGCGAGCTGATCCGCTTCGGCAAGGCCCTGCCCTGGCCGGACGGAACTCCGCCGGTGGAGCAGGACCGACTGCTCAAGCCCTGACCGCGGAAGACCGCGCGCGGATCAGCGCAAGGCGACTTCGACACACGTACAGCACGTGGCGAGTTCGACACACATACAGCACGTGGCGAGTTCAGCACCCGTTCAGCACGCGGCGAGTTGAGCACCCAGCAACCTCAGCGCACAGCAAGGAGTCCACCCGTGAGTGCCATCACGACCCCGTTCGGTTTCTCCAGCACGGCCACCGAGGTCGCGCAGAGAATCGACCTCGCCGGCCGCCGTGCCGTGGTCACCGGCGCCTCCTCCGGCCTGGGGGCGGCAACGGCCCACGCCCTGGCCGGTACCGGTGCGGAAGTGACCCTCGCCGTCCGGGACATGGCGGCGGGTGAACGCGTCGCCAAGGACATCACCGGGTCGACCGGCAACCAGGAAGTGCGTGTCGCGCACCTGAACCTGGCCGATCCCGCGTCCGTCACCGCCTTCACCACCGCCTGGGAGGGCCCGCTGCATGTGCTGGTGAACAACGCGGGCGTCATGGCCTGTCCCGAGGAGTACACCGAACAGGGCTGGGAGTGGCAGTTCGCCACCAACCATCTCGGCCACTTCGCTCTCACCACCGGCCTGCACGGCGCGTTGGCCGCCGACGGCGCCGCTCGCGTCGTCGTGGTCAGCTCCACCGGTCATCAGCAGTCCCCGGTGGTGTTCGACGACGTCAACTTCGCTTTCCGCCCCTACGATCCGTGGCTCGCCTACGGTCAGTCCAAGACCGCGGGTGTCCTCTTCGCGGTGGAGGCGACCCGTCGTTGGGCGGGCGACAACATCACCACCAACGCTCTGATGCCGGGCGCGATCTACACCAACCTCCAGCGCCACACCGGTGGCCGCGGGAGCGGAAGGGTTCCCGCCCACCTCATCAAGACCGTCGAGCAGGGCGCCGCCACCTCGGTGCTCCTCGCCACCTCCCCGCTCCTCGAAGGCGTCGGCGGCCGCTACTTCGTCGACTGCAACGAGACCGAGGCCGTCGACCGTCGCTCCGGCACGCTGCAAGGTGTCGCCCGCTACGCCGTCGACCCGGAGAACGCACGACGGCTGTGGACACTGTCGGAGCGGTTGCTGGCCAACGCCCGGTGACCCTTCCTGACTGACCGGACCGCCGCGGAGGTCTGGGTCAGGGCTGTGAGTGAGGTTGCGGCTTCGCCTTCGTGTCCGGGTGCCTGGCGGGCTCGGGGACGATCGCGTCGAGCAGGAGCATGGCGTCGTGGTCGGGGGTGCCGGGTTCGGCGGTGTAGAGGCCGAGGCGTTGGCCCGGGGTGCCTTCGAGGCTCATGCTCTGGCCACTGAGGGTGAAGATGCCGACCTGGGGGTGGTGGAAGGTCTTCTGGATCTTCTTGCGTCCGACGACGTCGTAACGCTCCCACAGTTTGGCGAAGTCGGGGCTCTTGAGAAGGAGTTCACCCACGAGGTGGGTGAGGTCGGGGGCGTCGGGGGCGGTGCCGGCCAGGCTGCGCAGCCGTGCGACGCAGCCGCGGACCAGCTCGTCCCAGTCGGGGAAGAGGGTGCGCGCGGTGGGGTGGAGGAAGAAGTAGCGGGCCAGGTTGCGCTGTTGGGCGGGCCAGTCGGCGAGGCCCGCGTACAGGGCGAGGCCGCCGGGGTTCCAGGCGAGCAGATCCATGCTGCGGCTGATGATGTAGGCGGGGCTCGGCCGGAGCGTCTCCAGGACCAGCTTCAGATGCGGGCGCACGGTCCTGCTGGGCGGCGGTGGGGGTTCGGGGGAATAGCGGGCGGCCCGGGCGGCGAGCTCGCGCAGGTGCTGGTGCTCGGCGTCGTCGAGGCGCAGGGCACGGGCGAGGGCGTCGAGCACGGCGGGGCTGGGGCGGGTCTCCTTGCCGCGCTCCATGCGGACGTAGTAGTCGATGCTCATGCCTGCGAGCGTGGCCAGCTCCTCGCGGCGCAGGCCGGGGGTGCGGCGCAGTCCGGGACCCACGGTGAGGCCGACCTGGTCGGGGCGGGTCTGGGTGCGGCGCGCGCGCAGGAACTGGCCCAGCTCCATACCGCCGCCGCTGCTGCTGCTCTGCGCGGATGCCATACGGTCAGTGTCACACCGCGCTGACCTGTGTGGCAGGCGTGTGGGGGGCCCTGTCACTACCCCCGAACGCCGGTCCCCGGCACAGCCCGGCCTGCCACTGGCGCCGCGGAGGCGCGAGGCTCGATTTCCGTCAGCACCTCGCCCGTCCCAGTGCAGGAGATCGTCCGGTGTCCACGCCCGCCTCGCCCACACCTCTCCAGACCACCGCTGTCGGCCTGCCACCGCACAGCAGGTCCGGTGGGCGCATGGCGCTGGCCGCCGTGCTGCTCGGCTTCTTCACGATCATGGTCGACGCGATGATCGTGAACGTCGCGCTGCCCTCGATCGGGCGCGGCTTCGACAGCGGGATGACCGGGCTGCAGTGGGTGGTCGACGGCTACACCCTCACCTTCGCCGCGTTCCTGCTGTCCGCCGGTGCGATCAGTGACCGCATCGGGGCCCGCCAGGCGTTCGCCGGGGGCCTGGGCCTGTTCGTGGTGGCGTCCGCGGTGTGCGGGATGGCGCCGAATCTGGGCGTTCTGGTGGCGGCGCGGCTGGTGCAGGGAGTCGGGGCCGCGATGGTCGTACCGTCCTCCCTCGCCCTGCTGCGGGAAGTCTTCCCCGACCCGGGGGCGCGGGCGCGGGCCATCGCCCTGTGGGGTGTGAGCGGCTCGGTCGGCTCGGCGGCCGGGCCCGTGGCCGGCGGTCTGCTCACCGTGATCGACTGGCGGATGATCTTCTTCGTCAACCTGCCCGTCGGCGCGGTGGCCCTCGCGCTCCTCAAGCGCGCCCAGCCCTCCCCGCGCCAGTCGGTGCCCTTCGACTGGACCGGCCAGGTCGCGGCCGTCGCCGCCGTGGGCGGGCTGACGTACGCGGCCATCGAGGCCGGTGCCGACGGGTTCGGCGCCGCGCGGGTCCTGGTCGCCTTCGCCGTGGCGGGCGTGGCGGGTGTCGGCTACGTCATCGCGCAGGCCCGCGGCCGGCATCCGATGACACCGCTGCCGCTGCTGCGCTCGCGCACGATGTCACTCTCGGTCGGCATCGGGTTCGCCCTGAACATCGGCTTCTACGGGATGATCTTCCTGCTGGGGCTGTACCTCCAGCAGGTGCACGGGCTGAGCGCGCTCGCCACCGGCGTGGCCTTCCTGCCGATGACCGTGCTCACCTCCTTCATCAGCCCGGTGGCCGCCCGCATGTCGATGCGGTTCGGTGCGCGGATGCCGGTGGTCACCGGTCAGTTGCTGATGGTCGCGGGCCTGCTGGCCATGGTCGCCGTGCCCGCAGGAGCGCCGGTGTGGCAGTCGGTGGTGCTGATGATGCCCGTCGGAGCCGGCGGCGCGATGGCCGTGACCGCGCTGGTGGCGCTGCTGCTGGAGAGCGTGCCCGCCGAGCGGGCCGGTGTCGCCGGCGGTGTGCTGAACGCCGCCCGCCAGCTCGGCGGCGCCCTGGCGGTCGCCGCCTTCGGGGCGCTGGTCGCCGACCGGGCCGGGTTCGTCGACGGGCTGCACACCAGTCTGCTGATCGCCGCGGCGATGGTGGGGGTGACTGTCCTGGCCACCCTGAGCCTGAGGCCCGCTCCCCGTACGTGACCGGCCTCCGAGCAGTGCGGGCCTGACCGACCGACGACACACGTGGCCACTACGCACCCCGTCCACTACGCACTCCGTCCACTACGCACTCCGGCTACAACACACCCCGTCTACGACACACCCAGTAAGGACAGATCCCTCATGCGAGCAACCTTCATGTACGGCGCTGGTGACGTGCGCGTGGAGAACGCGCCCGACCCGGTCATCCAGCACTCCACCGACGCCGTCGTACGAGTCGTCCTGTCCTGCGTCTGCGGCAGTGACCTGTGGCCTTACAAGTCCATGCCCGCCGGCGAACAGGGGCGGCCCATGGGCCATGAGTTCCTCGGCGTCGTCGAGGAGACCGGCTCCGAGGTGACCGGTGTGAAACGCGGTGACATGGTGGTCGCCCCGTTCACGTACTGCGACAACACCTGCGACTACTGCAGCAAGGGCCTGCACTCCTCGTGCCGCAACGGCGGCCGCTACGGCTGGAACGGCGTCGACGGCGGGCAGGGCGAGGCCGTCCGCGTACCCCAGGCCACCGGCACGCTGGTCAAGCTGCCCGTCGGCGAGGACTCCGAGCTGCTGCCCTCCCTGCTGTCCCTCTCCGACGTGCTGGGCACCGGCCATCACGGCGCCGTCACCGCCGGTGTCACTCGCGGGGACTCCGTCCTGGTGATAGGCGACGGAGCCGTCGGGCTGTCGGCGGTGCTGGCCGCGAAGCGACTGGGCGCCGAGCAGATCGTCCTGATGGGCCGGCACACCGCCCGCACCGACCTGGGACGGGACTTCGGTGCCACGGACGTCGTGTCCGAACGCGGCGCGGAAGGCATCGCGCGTGTCCGCGACCTGACCGGCAGCCGCGGAGTCGACCGCGTCATCGAAGCCGTCGGCACCGAGCAGGCCCTGCAGGCGGCCTTCGGTTCCGTCACCGACGGCGGCGCCATCAGCCGCCTCGGTGTGCCCCAGTACGAACTGGGCCCCATCGGTCCCGCCATGATCATGCGGAACATCACCCTGACCGGTGGTGTCTCCCCGGCCCGCGCCTACATCGAGGAACTCCTGCCGGACGTCCTCGACGGCACGCTCGCCGCCGGGCGCCTCTTCGACCGCAGCATCGGTCTCGACGAAGTCCCCGACGGCTACCGCGCCATGGCCGATCGAGAGGCTCTGAAGGTTCTCATCCGCCCCTGAACCAGACCGTGCCCGCTCCGGCGCTCCGCCGCTCCGGCAGACGGCCCGCGACGGCCAGAGCGCCGGAGCGGCACGGTCCACCGATGGCCTCAGCTGTTCCCGACCTCAGCTGTTCCCGAAAGGAAATCCCATGCAGTCCGTCATCCTCAACAACGGCGTCGAAATGCCGATCCTCGGTTTCGGCGTCTTCCAGATCCCGCCGGAGCACACCGAGCAGGCGGTTACCGACGCCCTCGCCGTCGGCTATCGACTGCTCGACACCGCCGCCGCCTACCTCAACGAGGAGGCCGTCGGCCGAGCCATCAAGAACAGCGGCATCCCGCGCGAGGACCTGTTCGTCACCACCAAGGTGTGGATCCAGGACGCCGGTGAGGAGAACACCGAGCGCGCCTTCGAGACTTCGCTGCGCAAGCTCGGCCTTGACCACCTCGACCTGTACCTGATCCACCAGCCCTTCGGCGACGTCCACGGCTCCTGGCGGGCCATGGAGAAGCTGGCCGGCAAAGGCCGCATCAAGGCGATCGGCGTCGCCAACTTCCAGCCCGACCGACTAGTCGACCTCATCGTCAACAACGACGTCACGCCCGCGGTCAACCAGATCGAGACCCACCCGTTCTTCCAGCGCGCCACCGACCAAGAGGTCATGCGCGAGCACGGGGTCCAGATCCAGTCGTGGGGCGGGTTCGCCGAAGGCCGCAACAACCTCTTCACGCACCCACTCCTGAGCGAGATCGCCGCCAAGCACGCCAAGTCCGTGGCACAGGTCGTGCTCCGCTGGCTGTCCCAGCGCGGCATTGTCGCGATCCCCAAGTCGGTCCGCGCCGACCGTATGGCGGAGAACATCGACGTCTTCGACTTCGAGCTCACCGACGACCAGATGGCGTCCATCGCCGACCTGGACACCGGCAAGTCGCTGTTCTTCGACCACCGTGACCCGGCCATGGTCAGCCGACTCGCCGGCCTCCGCATCCACGACTGACCCGGCGGGCGGCCCCGCCGCCACCTCACCACGCTCATGGCCGACGCGACCGGGAGCAGCGGATGGCGACGGGTGAACTCGACGCCCGTAAAGACAAACCCACCGCTGCGGCGTCGTAGCGGATATTCGGTTGACCGCGGTGGTGGGGGGCGGGCTAAGTTCCGCGCATGGCCGAGCTTCAGGGTTCGTACGACGATCTGTTCTCCGCAGTACCCGGCGCACTCGCCGAGTTGCTGGACGCCGGGGACGTGGGCGCCTCGGTGGCGGTCTTCGTGGACGGTGAGCCGGTGGTGGACGTCTGGGGTGGATTCACCGACACGGACCGCACGGTCCCCTGGCAGCGCGACACGATCGCGGGCGTCTGGTCGGTCACCAAGACGATGACGGCGCTGTGTGCCCTCGTCCTTGCCGACCGCGGCGAACTCGACCTGACCGCGCCCGTCGCCCGGTACTGGCCGGAGTTCGCCGCGGCGGGCAAGGACGGGGTACTGGTGCGGCACCTGCTGGCGCACACCGCGGGCCTGCCCGAATGGGACGGGCCGACGACGGCCGAGGATCTCTACGACTGGCCGTCCGCCACGGCGCGGCTCGCCGCGCAGGCTCCGTGGTGGGAGCCGGGCACCGCTGCCGGATACCACTCGCTCACCCAGGGGTTCCTCGTCGGCGAGGTCGTGCGCCGGATCACCGGCCGCACCCTGGGAGAGTTCTTCGCCGACGAGGTGGCCGGGCCGCTGGGCGCGGACTTCCACATCGGACTGTCCGCCGAGCACGACCACCGGGTCGCGCTCTCGATCCCGCCACTGTCGCGCGACGAGGACTACGTCTCGAGCGCGCCCGGCAAGACCGCGACCCCTACCGCCGGAGGTGGGATACGGGTCCGTGACGGGAACAGCGTCGCTTGGCGGCGCGCGGAGATCCCGGCAGCGAGCGGATTCGGCAATGCCCGCTCGGTCGCGCTCGTGCAGTCGGTGATGGCGTGCGGCGGAGCGGTGCGTGGGGTGCGGCTGCTGTCGCAGGCGGGCTGCGACCTCGCGTGGGAGGAACAGTTCCGCGGCGAGGACCGCCTCCTGGGTATGCCGATGCGCTACGGCATGGGGTACGGCCTGTTCTGCAACACCTACGGCTGGAGCGGCTGGGGCGGCGCGACGGTCATGATCGAACCCGACGCGCGCATGGCGGTGTCGTACGTGCCGAACCAGATGCGCGAGCCCGGGGACGACTACCGGGGCCTCGAGGTCGTGATGGCGGCCTACGACGGGCTCAAGGGCCTGCGTGCCTGACTTGCCGTCGGGCGCGCCTCGGGCTCCGGCGGAGGTCGGGTATCCGACCCGACCGACGCCTGCGCAAGGGGCTTCGAACCGCGTCCCTCCTGACTCCCCGCGCACCCGGGCGATCGTCGAGTCCCGGCAGCGTCGAAGGCGGGGTCCGTGGCGTTGACGCGGGTGGCGGTGTTCCGCTGTGAAACGCAGGCCGGAAACAAGGACATCGCAATCACCGTCGGCACGCCGGAGCCACCTGGCGGTGCGGGGGCTCGGGTACGTGGACGGGGCGGCCGTTGGGTTCTGGGTGGCTGTGCCGGGGAGCGTGTCCCTATGCGGGCAGCAGGACGATCTTGCCGCCCAGGTGCCCCGCCTGGCTGACCTGCAGCGCGTCCGCCGCCTCCTCCAAGGGGAAGGTACGCCAGATCGGAACCCGCAGCCGTCCCTCCTTCATGAGGTTCAGAATGTCCCGAAGGGCTTGGGCACCGCTCTCTCCCGGCACGCTCATGTGGACCTGGATGCCGGTGTCCGCGGCGTCGAACGCCACGAGGGTGAGGACGCGCGCCGGGCCCCCCGCGAGTTCGATCGAGTCCGGGATCTCACCGCGGCCGGAGGCGTCGAGGACCGCGTCGACGCCCTGGGGAGCGATGGCCCGTACGCGGTCGACGAGCCCCTCTCCGTACGTGACAGGTTCCGCGCCGAGTGAGCGCAACTGTTCGTGGTTGGACTCGCTCGCGGTGCCGATCACCCGCGCGCCACGGGCCACCGCCAGCTGCACGGCGAACGTGCCCACCCCGCCGGCGGCAGCATGAACCAGCAGCGTCTCCCCCTTGGCGATCTCGAGCTTGTTGAGCACCTCCCAGGCGGTGATGCCCGGACCGGCCAGGCTCCCCGCCACCTCCCAGGGGACGGAAGCCGGCTTGGCGACCAGCACGGCAGGGTCGGCGAGCGCGGACTGAGCGTAGGAAGGGGTGATGGACGCCCCCAGCACCTCGTCACCCACCTCGAAAGCGGTCACCCCGTCTCCGACCTGGTCGACCACGCCGGCCACGTCGGACCCGAGACCCGCCGGAAGATCGAGAGGCATCACCTGGCTCATATAGCCATGGAGGATCTTCCAGTCGATCGGATTGACACCCGCGGCCCGCACCGCGAGCCGTACCTGGCCGGGGCCCGGGGTGGGCGACGGCACATCCACAACACTCAGCACATCGGTGCTGCCGTACTCGGAGAACTGCACTGAGAGAGACATCTGCTTCGGCTCCAAGCTGTCAAGGGCAACTACTTGTGCGGGGCGGGCACGACGGCATCACTCACCGCACGGCCCCGAGTGATCGCAGTACGGCTGGCGGCCGCTCCGTCCGCAGGCGCACAGGATCGCTCTGGTCTCGGCGCGCGGGCCTTCTGCGGTGTCCACGCTCAACTCGCCGCGCACGGTCAGCTGCCCGGCAGCGTTACGGGTGAGGCGCGTGGGCCGGTCCGGAATCTCTGTCCCGCCGTCGGTGAGTTCGTACCGCAGCGCGCCCGAGGGGCAGCGCCGCACCACTTCGGCCAGGCGGTCGGCGGCGGCACCGTCCGGCTGGATCCACGGGCGCTTGGCCGTGTCGAAGACTTCCGGCAGGCAATGGACGCATTCGGCGGCGTGCAGGCAGCGCCCCGCCTCGAAGGTGACGGTGATCGACTGCCCCTCGTAGGCCTTGATCTCATTTGCGCCGCGGACCGCCATACGTCCTCCTCTTGGACCTGATCCCGCTCAACTGCACGGAAGCCCGGCCGGCCAGGCCACCACACTAACCCCATCCAGTTGATGCATCAACTTATCCTCGCCGTCCATGCCCCCGCTCGCAGCCATGCTCACCGCAGTGCAACCACTCGGCAATGCCGAGGAGCGGGAGTGAGCCCCCAGATGCCAACCGAACCACCGCAGTCATCACCACCACCCGAACCGGCCGCACCGCACCCAGGGGCCCGAGTCCGCGTGCTCACGACCTCGCCCACGGCGCAGCAGGCCGCCCAGGTCGAGGTGAGCCTCACCGAACCCTGGGCCCCCGCGAGGCCGCCCTCGTCGCGGAGAGTGAGGTCGCCACCGCGCTGCTACAGCTGTGGTTGCAGCTGCGCGACTTGCCACGCGTGGACACCGACAACGAGCGCGGGGCGGTGGATCTGCGGCTGGAAGACGGCGTCGGACGCCCGGTCAAACGGGGCGTCGTGATGCTGGACAGTCAGGATGGGCCCATCGCCATCACCATCGACCCTGGCACCCGACGCTTCCGCCTCGGCGGCCTGAGTCCTGGCGTATACCGGCTGACCGCCCAGGCCGGCCAGGACGGCACCGGGACAGCCGAACTGTCTGTGCGGCCCGGCCAGGTCACCCGGCACGCCGTCACCCTCGACGGTGAGTCCGAAACGGCGACGACATCCCTCCGGCTGAACATCGGTGACCACTACGAGGTCACGGTCACTGTCACGGACGCCGACACCGGAGCCGACCTCAGCACCCACGGCCTTCAAGCCCGACGGGGCATCGTCGAACTCGACGGCCTTCCCGTCGGGCGACAACGGCATGAGCCGACGGGCGAGCGGGTGGCCCGGATCAGCGACACCATCGTGGTCAAAGTCGCGGCGTTCAGGGCTCGTCGGCAGCATCAACACCACCCAGACCGTCCGGACGGCAGCCGACATCACGGAGCTGTTCACCGAGGGCACCCCGCACAGCATCAGTGGCCCCTGGGCACAGGCGAAGATCTCGTTCGAGCTCGCCCAGCCGGTCGAAGACCTGTTCGTCAAGGACGGCCCCGTAGCCATCGGGGAAGAGCCGGGCACTATCACCCCGGTCGACTTCCAGCAGATCGTGGCGCACGAGTTGGGGCACGCTCTGTGCCTGACCCATGTCTGCTCCCCTCCTGAGCGGCCCGAGCCGGGAACCTTCTTCAACCGGCCGTGCCAGACAGGTGACGAACAGTTCCTCATGTACTCCTAGCGGGAACTGTGCCCACACCCATCGAGGACACCGTGCTGCAGATGCTTCCCGCGACCGACTGGCCACCCGGCTTGGCGCAGGCGTTCGAATAACTGGGACCGGAGGCCGTGAACGCAGCTTGTGAGGCAGCCCTGGGCACGTACGTCGGACCGCGGCCGAAGATCCGTACGAACGCAGCCGCCAGCGTCGGCGAGATCGACAGCGCGCAGGCCCACAAAACGCTTGGCTCTGTTGGTGACCGACTCCGACGACGGTGTCGCCACGCAAGCGCTGCGGGCCGTGGGGCGGCTCGGTGATCCCGAGTTGGTCGCGCGCGCCGCGATCATGGTAGGGCGGCCCGGTACGAGCCCACTGCTCGCGGCCGAGGCGGTCGATGTGCTGACCAAGACGCCCGCTGAGGACGCGGGCCGGGAAGTACTCGACGCCTATCGTGCTGTCGTCGACGAATCCTCTCCGCCGCACCGCCGTCACCCGCAGGTGAGCGCGGCGCTCGAACGCAACCGACAAAGCGCCCCTGCTGCGTTACCGCGTTCCGAAGCCACATAGGACGTGCTCCCTTGCCGGGGCAGCTTGGCCGTACGTTCGGGTGCGCTCAGTGAGCCGAGCATCCGCATCAGGCGGAGCAGATCGCGTCGAAAGCAGCGTGCTGTTACCTCGGGCTGTGTCACGATCCCACCCGCAGCCGCCCCGATGGACCGGCATGTCGCGGCCGCCGCCGCGGGTGAAGCTGTTCCGACGGGAGAACCTCCGGGGGCGTCGGCACGTCGTGCCAGGCATGAGGCAGATCAGTCGTCGGTCGCGAATCACGCTCCACGGGCAGCGCGAAGAACCCTTCGGCGAGGCGAGAGGCTGCACCTCCCACCCGAAGGCGACACCGCCGTACTCCGCCTGACCTAGGCCACCGCCGGCACGGTTCCCTCCCGAGCCCAGTCGTGCTCGAGCTCACCCGTCAGGGCCGACCATGCGATCGGAACAACGCCCGCCTGGACCATGCGCCGGACGGCAATGTCATGGGCCTCCTTCGACACACCGCCCGAAGCGTCGGTGACGATATACACCTCGAAACCCTCACCCACGGCCTGTATCGCCGGCATCGCCACACCGATCTCGGTCCAGAGACCGGCGAAGATCAGCTTCTTGCGCCCGGTCGCCTTGACGGCCTCCACAACACGCTCGTCCTGCCAGGTGTTGATGAACGTCCTGTCGATCGGCTTCTGCTCCAGGAACACATCCTGCAATCCCTGGATGAGACAGCCGCCGCGCTCCTCCGCCATGGTCGTCAGAATCGTCGGGACACCGAATTCCTTGGCGGTCTCGGCAAGGCCGATGACATTGTTGACAATCATCGTCGCCTCATGGCTGTTCACGTTGGCGAAATGGAACGGCTGATGGTCGATCAGCACGAGAACGCTCTCCTCAAAGGTCAGCAACGCCTGAAGTCCGACCTTGACTACCGTGCTCATGGGGTCCCTCTCCGAGTGTCCGTGTCTGCGGACATAGGCAGAACGCCGAATATCTCGATGCCGGGAATGCGGTCAGCGATGCCTTGTCTGGCATACGTGTGGTGTTGGGCCGGTCACGCCCGGCTACGACCCACTCAGACCAGTTAGATGATGCATCACCTACATTAACCTAGGCGTTTGATGTGTCAACCAGATGCCTGCACTCTTCCGCCGCCGGAAAAGGAACAGAGCCTGCCGCTGCAACTTCCCGCACTCCGGCCCGCGTACTGCCTCAACATAGGTAGATGAGATGTCAACAATCTCGTTACACTGCACTCATGAACGAGACACCGCGCTGGCTCGACCCCGAGCAGAAGGCCGCTTGGGACAGTTTCATCCGTATGCAGGAGAAGCTGATCGGCCGACTGTCTCGCCGGGTGCAGACCGACTCCAAGATGTCGGCCGCGGACTACATCGTGCTCGCCAATCTCACCGAAGAGGGCGGCGGACGGCTGCGCTTCCTGGATCTGGCCAAGCTGGTGGAGTGGGAGAAGAGCCGCATGTCCCATCAGATCACGCGGATGGCGAAGCGTGGACTCGTGGTCAGGGAGGAATGCCCCGACGACGGACGCGGAGCGTTCATCGTCGCCACCCCGGCCGGCTACGCGGCGATCGAAGCCGCCGCTCCCCTCCATGTCGAGCACGTCCGTCGACTCTTCATCGAAGCCTTGACCCCAGAAGAGCTCAGCACGCTCACCCAGATCTCGAACCGCGTGCTGGAGCACATGGAGAAGCAGTCGGACTGACCGATCGACGTCAGCACAGGGGCGTCGGCCGCATCCGGGTCCACCACGAAGTCGCCGGGATGGTCAGTGATCCACGGGCCCCGGAACGGTTCGCCGGGCGGTCGGCGCGTAGGCCACACATTCGCAAGGCCACACATTTTCGCAAGGCCACACATTCGCAAGGCCGCCTTCGCATGGCCGGGATCGGCCCATCAACCGCCACTGCCTCGCGGTGCGAGATCAGTACACCTCCGAGGGCGGGGACTGCAGCGCGGACAGCCGGAATACCGGCGCCCGGCGTCACGTTCACAGGGTGAGTTGATACATCAACCATACGGAGATGGGTGCGATGCAGTTCGGGATCTTCACCGTCGGTGACGTGACCACCGATCCGACCACCGGCCGGACACCGACCGAGCACGAGCGGATCAAGGCGATGGTGACCATCGCGCAGAAGGCCGAGGAGGTCGGCCTGGACGTCTTCGCGACCGGCGAGCACCACAACCGGCCGTTCGTGCCCTCCTCCCCCACCACCATGCTGGGCTGGATCGCCGCACGCACCGACCGCATCATCCTCTCCACGGCCACCACACTGATCACCACCAACGACCCGGTGAAGATCGCCGAGGACTACGCCATGCTCCAGCACCTCGCCGACGGGCGCGTGGACCTCATGATGGGCCGCGGCAACACCGGCCCTGTCTACCCCTGGTTCGGCAGGGACATCCGCCAGGGCATCAACCTCGCCATCGAGAACTACGCCCTCCTCCACCGCCTCTGGCGCCAGGAAACCGTCGACTGGGAAGGCAAGTTCCGCACACCCCTGCAATCCTTCACTTCCACCCCCCGCCCCCTGGACGACACACCCCCCTTCGTCTGGCACGGCTCCATCCGCTCCCCCGAAATCGCCGAACAAGCCGCCTACTACGGCGACGGCTTCTTCGCCAACAACATCTTCTGGCCCAAAGAACACTTCCAGAAACTCATCAACCTCTACCGCGAGCGCTACGCCCACTACGGCCACGGCACCCCCGAACAAGCCATCGTCGGCGTCGGCGGCCACATCTACATGCACCACAACTCCCAGGACGCCATACGCGAGTTCCGCCCCTACTTCGACCACTCACCCCAGATGGGCGGCGGTCCGTCGCTGGAGCGGTACATGGACGAGACGCCACTGACCGTCGGCAGCCCCCAGCAGGTCATCGACAAGACGCTCACCTTCCGCGAGCACTTCGGCCACTACCAACGCCAACTCTTCAACGTCGACGGCATCGGCATACCCCTCAAAACCGTGCTGGAACAGCTCGACCTCCTCGGCGAAGAAGTCATCCCCGTCCTGCGCAAGGAATTCGCCAAGAACCGACCCGCCGACGTACCCGACGCTCCGACACATACCTCACTGGTCGCCGCCCGCGACGCCGAGCGCATGTCCGCGGGGTCGACCGGCTGAGTCCTCGGACTGGGCGAGAGCCCGCTCGTCATGAACACCAGGCCGAAGTCCTGCGCGCCGTAGAGGACTTCAGCAGCGGCCGTCCGGCTTCCAGAACGCCGGACGGCTGCCGCACACGACTCCAGGAAGGGAAGCGTCATGACCGACAACCTCAACGACTACCAGCCGAACGGCGACGTCGCGGCCGACCGCTGGGCAACCGCCCGGCACCTCTTCGACAAGGGTGTCGGTGTCCCCCACGAGGAGACCACTGTCGAGCGCTGGGAGCGGGCCCAAGCGCGCTTCGAGGCCAAGGAGTACGCCGGGGCCGCCAAGCTGCTCGCCGCCGTGGTCGAGGAAGTCCCCGAACAGACCGGCCCCCGATTGCTGCTGGCCCGCGCGTACTACCACTCCGCGCAACTGCGGCGAGCCGAGGAACAGTTGCGCGAGATCATCGACCGCGACCCGGTCGAGCACTACGCCCACCTGATGCTCGGACGCACCCTGGAACGTCAGGCACGCCACGACGAAGCCGCCCCCTGGCTCCGTATGGCCGCCGCCTTCACGGGCGAACTCCCGACCGACACCATCTGACCGAAGTACATCTCACTCCCTGTCCGCCGAGACGCGTGCGGCTCGAAGCGGCCCGCCCCCCTGGCGCTGGTGGAATCGACCAACGCTGGGCGGTCGCCGCCGACCCATCCACGCATGACCTCCGCGTCGATCGGCCCGAGCGCGGCTCGTCGGGGCGCGCCGGAGTGGGGGACCCGCTCCGGAGAGAGGTGCAGGGTGGGCGGCTCGTGGGTCAGAGTCTCGCCGTGATCGGATGTCCTCACAGGCCAACGGTCCATGGCATCGCAAGGGTTGATCCCGGGCTGGGCCCGATGAATCTCCATGGACAGGCGTCTGACCAGTGTCACCAGGAACTGGGCCTCCACTTCCGACAGTCCGGACAACAGGTCGGCCTCGATCTCTGCCACGCGCTCTTCGAAGGAGGCCAGCAACCGCGTACCGGCATCGGTGGCCACCACCTTGCGCACCCTCCGATCGGCCGGATCAGGTACGCGCTCAACCAGGCCGGCTTCGACGAGCGTGTCGAGCAGATACGTGAGAACCGTTCTGTCGATTGCCAGATGAGTACCCAGCGCCTGCTGGTTCGACGGACCGTGGTGCACTACGGCCGAGAGGATCTGGTAGCCACGCACACCCGCCGGGAGGTCGGCGACCGCCTCCTCGAAGCACGTCTGGTACCCCGCAGGCCGCAAGTCGGCACCCGCACTGCTCCCCGATGATCAGCAGGCGCCGTTCGGCGAGGGCACGGGCGTCGACGTCCTGCACCGGGTGACCTTCGAATCGCCTCGGGAAGAAGTCCTCGACAAGGTGGCGGACGTCGATACGGAACTGGCCGCGTTCATCCGAACCTGTCTGGGCAAGGATCCCGAGCAACGTCCGTTACCCGAGACGGTGTTCAGGACCGCGATCGGGCACCAGTCGGCGGCGCCGACCGGCAGTCCCTCACAAGCCGCACGCAAACGCCCGTCCAAGCGTGCGCCCGTCCACGGCGAGCGGTCCGAGGTCCTTCCCACCGCCGCGTCCTCCGCCCCGCCCGTCGAGTCCCCCGCACCCGGCGCGACAGCCGCCCCTGCCGCATTCAGGAAGCGCGGACGGATGACAGCGGGGGCCGCAGCGGCGGCTGTCCTGGCGCCGCGGGCGTCACCGTGACGCTGCTGCAACAAGGCGACGGCCGGACGACGGCCGCCCCGCGGTCGAGGACGACCCCGGCCGTGACCGGAATCCCGACCCCGACGCCCAGCGGCCCGAAGAACGCGCCCGCCTCCACACCGCCGACGACGGACCGGGCGACGGACAAGCCGTCGACTCCGGCGGACACGCGGAAGTCCACGACGCTGGACCTCCGGTCCGCCGCGTGCGCCGCCGAGATCGCCTCGGGAGCCCACGGCGACTGCGTCAAGGCCCTGCAACTGCTGCTCACCGGCTACGGATTGCACGTCACGGTCGACGGGCAGTTCGAGACGGCGACGGTCACCGCGCTCAAGACCTTCCAGGCCGAGGCCGGGATCGCCGTGAACGGGAAGGCCTGCGCGGAGACCAAGAAGCTGCTGTACGGCATGGCACGCGGGCCGCTGCGGGTCGGTTCGCTGACCGTGGCAGAGAGCGTCGACGCCGCCTCGGTCGCGCGATGTCTCGACGCCCACACCGGGGCCCCGGGCGGGGACGGTCTGGACGTCCAGGTGTGGGCGTGCAATGGCACGGCTGTCCAGAAGTGGGCTCTGCATCGCGTGCCCGCTCAGAGCTCCCAGTACATCGTCGTCAATCAGGACAAACACCGCTGCCTGGACGCCGACCTCGGCACCATCGGCCAGAACGGCCAGAAGATCCGCGCCAGGAACTGCAACGGGCTGAGCGCCCAGCGATGGCGCCTCGGAGCCTCCGGTCCGTCCGGCGGCCGGACACTGGTCAGCATCCCTGACGGCTTCTGCCTGGACGCGGAGGCCGCCTATTCCGGGAAGGACGGTCAGCCGGTCCAGGGCTTCGGATGCGCGGGCAGCACCAACCATGTGTGGACCTGGTCCTGATGTGCATCAGGAGGAGACCTCGCACGCCTACAGGCCCGCCGAGCCTCCGAGGACGAGGTGATGGTCGTACGGGTGCAAGGAACAGAACGACAGATGGCCGTCCAGCCGCGGTGCGCCGAAGAGGTGGCGGTTACTTCTCGTTCAGGATGCTCTTGGTCTTGGCCTGCATGTCGGCGAAGACACTGTCGTCCTTCTGCCCGGCGAAGTAGGCCTCGATCAGAGGCTCGATCGCGTCCTGCAGGGCCGCGCCGTTGCGGAAGTCCGGCGAGGGGTAGAGCTCCTTCTTCTTGAGCATGTCGGTGAAGACCGAGAGATCGACGCCCTGCGCCTTCAGTGCCTTGGCGGAGGAATCCATCGAGGCGGGGATCGACGGGAAGAGGGTGCCGGTCGCCGACGCCTTGGTCTGGCAGGCCTCGGATCCCATGTAGGAGACCCACTTCCAGGCCAGGTCGGGGTTCTTCGTGCCCGCCCAGATCGTGTTCCCGTTGGAATTGCTGAAGACGGCGCGGGTCTTGCCGTCGGAGCCGAGGACCGTGGGACCGATCCCGACCTTGATGTTGGGGATCTTGGTGAAGGTGGACGCCCCCCATGATCCGCCCGTCTCCATCGCGACCTTGCCTGAGGAGAGCAGATCGACGTCGGACACGCTGCTGGTGAACTGACCGATCCTGGGTGCGTATCCCTTCGCCACCAGGGTGCGGATCCAGTCCATGGTCTTCACCAGTCGCGGATCGTTGTAGTTCAACTCGGTCGGCCAGTCGGGCTTGTTGCCGAGCCGCCAGCCCATCGTGGAGACGAAGGAGCTCCAGGTGGTCTGGCCGAGGAAGTCCTTGGCAGCCATCTGACCAAAGCCGTATGTCTTGATGTTCGCCTTGTCGAATCCGGGCTGATCACCGCGTCGGCCTTTGGTGTCGAGGGTCAGATGGGCGATCATCTTGCCGATCGTGCCTCCGTTGTCGAGATTCCAGTCCAGGTTCTGGACGTCCTTGGCGGTGTAACCGGCCTTGGAGAGCATGTCGGTGTTGTAGTAGAGGCCGGTGGCCGCCCAGTCCAGAGGCAGGCCGTACTGCTTGCCGTCGGTGTACTTCCACGAGTCGACTCCGACGGAGAAGCGCGACAGGTCGAAGTTGTCCCTCTTGATGTAGTCGTCCAGCGGGAGCAGTTGATGCTGGTCGGCGTACTGCGGGAAGAACTGGACGCTGTTCTGGAACGCGTCGGGAGCCTTGCCGGCCACGAAGCCGGCGGTGAGCTTGGTGAAGTAGTCCGTGACGCCGTACTGGGAGATCTTCACCGTGACGCCCGGGTTGGCCTTCTCGAAGTCCTTGGCGCAGACCTGTGTCATCAAGCACGTCGGATGCAGTACCGCGCTACGGCCTCAAAACTCACGGTCATTCATATTCCGGATGATTCACCATCGATAACCGTCTTTTTCTCCTCGGAGATGTACCGAGGGGAACTCCCGTCGAGATCGCCGACGGCACGACACCTGCGGTCGAGGACATCGCCGCCGGGTACAAGGTGGCGCCGCACGACATTCCGAAGGACGCTCCGGTCCACACATACGGCGAAGTCATCGGCGTGGCTCTGGCCGACCTCCCCGCGGGCGCGCACGTCCATGCACACAACCTGGGAGCAGGCCGGTGGGAAGAGCCGGTTGCGCATGCGTCGCCGACGCGCACGCAACCGACCGGTGCAGCCCCCGCCCCTGCACGGGACCACTTTCTCGGACACCGCCGGGTGGACGGGCGTGCGGCCACCCGGAACCACATCGTCGTGGTCCCGACCGTGAACTGCTCGGCGACGGTGGCCCGGATGATCGCGCAGTGGGCCGATGACGACGTGGGAACCGAGACGCTCACGATTCTGGAACTCGGCGGCACCGCGCCGACGGTGAACGCGGCGCTCGACCACATCTCGAACTCTGACGACGTATGTGCGCGGCCGCTGAGGTGCCGGCGGCCGCGCCTCCGGGCAGGGCTGACCCCGGAGCCCGCGCATTGCACGGCCGCCGTCACCACCCTGCTCCGGGCCGGGGACGCGCCCGCCGTCAGACGTGCGGCCGGTCTCCCGTCTCCTGGTGCGGGAACCACTGGTCGGCACCCGGAAGGGTGGGTGCGGGCAGTGTCGCCACTTGCTCCTTCGCCTTCTCCAGTCGCTGCGCCGTGTCGTCGGGCAGGAGCGGCGGCAGCGGCTGTGGCTGTGTGAAGCGGAAGGGCGAGGTGAAGTCGCCGAAGGCCGCGCGGCGCCAGGCGCTGATGTTCGGCTCCTCGACGCCGGTGAACTGTTCCAGGAACCGCAGGGCCGAGGTGTGGTCGAAGGCCTCCGAGGCCACCCAGCCACCGACCGTCCAGGGCGAGACGATGATCGCGGGCACTCGGAAGCCGCCTCCGATGGGCAGTCCCTGGACGAACTCGTCAGCGGTTCCGGCCGGAGGCGTCGGCGGCGGCACATGGTCGAACAGGCCGTCGTTCTCGTCGTAGTTCAGGATGAACGCGGTCTTGCCCCAGACCTTCGGGTTGGAGGCGATCGCCTCGATCTTCGACGCGACGAAATCGGCTCCCGCAGCGGGCAGGTAGTCCGGGTGCTCGGACTGGAAGCTCGTCGGCATGATCCAGGAGACGGTCGGCAGCCGGTCGTTGCGCGCGTCGTCCTCGAACGTGCCCTCCGGCTGCGGACGCAGGCCGCGCTCGTACAGGTCGGACCCCGGCAGGGCCGCGCGGAAGTTCGCGAACTGCTCCAGCATGTTGCAGTCGTAGTCGTCGTCCTGCTGGTACACCTTCCAGCTGATCCCGGCCGCCTGGAGCCGTTCCGCGTACGTCGTCCACCGGTACGGCGCCGGGACCGTGTTCGCGATGATCGGCCCGCCCTGTGTACCGCCCGGGTCGATCGTGCCCGTCATCCAGTACAGCCGGTTGGGCCAGGTCGGCCCGAGCACCGAGCAGAAGTAGTTGTCGCAGACGGTGAACGTCTCGGCGAGGGCGAACTGGAAGGGAATGTCCTCCCGGGTGTAGTAGCCCATCACGTACGGGCCGTTGACGCCGTCCGCCTTGCGGTGGGCCGGCAGCCAGCGGTCCATCTTCCCGCCGTTCCACGCCTCGTGCTGCACCGACCAGGCATGGCTGGTGGACGGGATCGTCTGGGCGCTGGACGTGTGGGTGTCGAGGTGGAAGGGGAGCAGATACCCCTTCGGGTTCACGGCGTCGGGCTGGTAGAAGACCGACCGGCCGGTGTCGAGAGCCGGCGCGTCGGGGTCGGCGAAGCCACGGACCCCGGACAGCGTGCCGAAGTAGTGGTCGAAGGACCGGTTCTCCTGCATCAGCATGACGACGTGCTCGATGTCGCGGAGCGAGCCATGTTCCCGCGGCCCGGCCGCGACGGCCTTCTGGACGCTCGGTGGAAGGAGGGAGAGTGCCGCGGCGCCGCCCAGTACACCGGCTGCCGAACCCAGGAGTCTGCGGCGAGTCAACCCTGTCATGAAACACCCCTTCTTGAGGTTCCGTCAGCTCTCCGGCATGCAGATCGGTCCACACGCGGACCGACCTGCTGGATCACTCTGCTCGGAGGCACCGACGTTGGGGCGGAGGCGCACGGTGATCATGGGGACAATGTGCGGCTAAGGGTTGGCCGAGCGATGACCGGCATGGACGGTGATGCAGGGGCACGGGGGTTCACCGGCCCGGCGAGGGCGGCTTCAGTCGGACGTCGGGCGCAGGATCAGGCAGACGAAGCCAAAGGCGTCCCGGTAGACACGAAGCCATTCGGTGCGGTGGGTCGTGGCTGCCGTCAGCGCCTGGGAACTGTCCGGATCGTCGGGGTGGTCCAAGGCCCATGAGGCCAGTGAACCCGTCCATGCCCATTCGTAGTCGTCGAGCTCCCGGCGCGTGCTGATGTGCCCGTCGACGGGTGTCCATCCGTCAGAGATGACGCGGTCCACGGTGGTCGGCAGGTCGGCGAGGTCGCCGAGCATCTCCACGGCGTCGGGGGAAGGCTCGTGTGACCAGAATCCGTCACCGACCAGGACGCGTCCGCCGGGAGCCAGGTGCTTGCGTGCCGCATCGAGGGTGGCGAGCAGGCCGCCGAAGGCATGCGTGGCGCCGACGCTGATCACCAGGTCGAACGTGTGGAGGGCAGCGAAGTCCGCGGCATCCTCGCGATGGAGGACGAGGCGCTCTTGCAGGCCGCGGATGCTCGCGGTCCTCCGCGCATGTGCCAGCGCACTCTCGGAGATGTCGACGCCCTCGGCCCGCAGTCGCGGATGCGTGGTCAGGGCGCGCAGGAGCCACTCCCCGCCACCGCAGCCGAGGTCGAGTACACGGTCGCCGCCTCGCGGGATGCCGCGTTCCAGCAGTCGGCGCACCGAGTCGTCGTCGAGCGGGGCCGCAATCGGATGATCCGCATGGGCAAGTCTGGAGATCTGTTCACGGTTCACCGGCGGAGCCTGGCACGGGCAGAGGCAGCGCGCACCTGCTTTTCCTCCGGGGCCGCACCGAACGGATCCTTTTCCTCCACGGCCGCACCGAACGGATCGGACAGACCCGGCTGCAGTCCATTCACACACCGCCGGCCGCCGCCAATTGTAGGCTGACGGCCGCCGCCAAGACCGGTGACCAGGTCCGGCCTTGATGTCACTCTGGAAGGGCGCCACTCACACAGGCGCCCGTCCCTCGCGACACCGACTCGTCAGCTTCACCCCAGCGCTCCCACAGAGGACCGGATGCCGACCACAAGTAGAATTGTCAAGTACCTGACATCAGCAACGGCGGTTCTCGCGCTGCTGACCACGGCTGCGACGGCGGTCGCCGCCGTCCCGGAGCCCGTCGCCGCCAAGACCCTCCCCCAGGCCACCGCCTCGGCGGCCGACACCTGGCAGCCGCCGCTGTCGACCCAGGGCCGGTACATCGTCGACGCCCGGGGCAATCGGTTCCGGCTGAAGTCGGCCAACTGGGACGGCACACAGGGTTCTTGGACCGGAAGCGGCAGCATCACCGACCCCGCCAACCACCACGCCGGCCAGGACTCCTACGGCATCCCACTCGGCCTCGACCGTGCCCCGTTGCCCGCACTGCTCGCCGACTTCCACGAACTCGGCATCAACAGCATTCGGCTGCCGTTCTCCAACGAGATGATCCACACGACAGCCCCCGTCCCGGACGTGGCCGTCGCCGCCAATCCGCAACTGCGCGGCAGGACACCCCTGCAGATCTACGACGCCGTCGTGGCCGCCCTCACCCAGGACGGGTTCGCGGTCATCCTCAACAACCATACGAACACCTCCCGTTGGTGCTGCGGCATCGACGGCAACGAACGGTGGAACAGCAGCCAGTCCACCCAACAGTGGGCGGACGACTGGGTCTTCATCGCCCGCCGCTACGCCACCGACTCCCGTGTCGTGGGCGCCGACCTGTACAACGAGGTACGCCGCGACGTACTGGACGACCCCAACTGGGGCATGGGCGACGGCCACGACTGGTACGCCGCCGCTCAGCAAACCGCCGACCGCATCCTCACCGAGGTCAACCCCAACCTCCTCATCGTCATCGAGGGCATCAACTGGACCGGCGTACCCGTCGACGGGCTGCCCCACGACCGACCCACCCTCGCCCCCGTGCGCACGCTCTCGCACACCCTCGTGGACGCCCACAAGCTGGTCTACTCCGCCCACTTCTACGGCTACACCGGCCCCCACCACAGCGGCGCCACCGGAATCGGCGAGACCCACGACGCCCGCTACCAGGACCTGACCCGCGACCAGCTGTACCAGGTCCTCGCCGACCAGGCCTTCTTCGTCACCACGGAAGGGCAGCACTACACCGCGCCGGTGTGGATCAGCGAATTCGGCATAGGCGCCAATGAGACGGGCACCGCGGCCCGGACCTGGTTCGGCAACATCACCGACTACTTCGCCGACCATGACGCCGACTTCGCCTACTGGCCCCTGGTCGGCTGGGAGGGCCACGACGACTGGGCCCTGCTGCGCTATGACACCGCCGGGCGACGGTACGGCATCCTCGACCAGGGCGACTGGCGCGGCACCGCCTGGAGCCACCTCATGACCTCTCCCACACGCACCGGGTCCATCACGCCGGTCCCTGTCTGGCGCATGCTCACCACCGACCACGGCGACTACGTGCAGTCTCTGCGGGTACGGGCCGGCGGCGACTGGGATTCGGGGGCCTACAAGGCCGCCTGCCCCGACGGCCTGCGGCTGATCGGCCTCAGCCACACCTCCGGGCGTGGCCTGTGCACCGACACCACCGTCAGCGACCTGCGGGCCGCAGGCAACACCCAGACGGTCGTCACTGACGAACGTCATGTCCCCGCGGGCGGCGACTGGGCCAGTGGATACACCAAGCTCCAGTGCCCCGCCGGGCAGTTCCTCATCGGCTACAGCCGCCGCGGTGACCGCGTGTCGGCGGCCCTGTGCGCGCCCGGCCGCACCCCGCTGGGGGCCACCGGACGGACGGTCTGGTTCGACCGCTCCGACAACCGGCCCGCCGACATGGCGGGCGGCGACTTCGCCTACGGCGCGTACAAGGGCCAGTGCTCCGCCGACGAGTACGCCGCCGGTATCGCCTTCACCACCCGCGTGGGCAGCACCGCGGGCCCCGCCGCCCTGTTGTGCACTCCGCTGAAGCCCTGAGCCTCTCACCGCCCCTCACCTCCGAATCGCCGCAGGTGGGTGTGACAGACGCGCCGCGGCCGCGGCCCGACCGGGCCGGGGCCGTGTGCGGGGTTACCGTCGGCGGCATGGACGGTGATCGTCGAGGGTGGCGCCAGTGTTTTCTCAGCGGGGCGGTGTTCGCCGTGTGCATGGCCGGCACCACGCTGCCGACTCCCCTCTACGGCCTCTACCAGGAGAAGTTCGGGTTCTCCGAACTGACGGTCACCGTCGTGTACGCCGTGTACGCCTTCGGGGTCATCGGCGTGCTGCTGCTGACGGGGAACGCCTCGGACACCGTGGGCAGGCGTCCGGTGCTGCTGTGGGGCCTGGGATTCTCCGCGGCCAGCGCCGTCTGCTTCCTGTGCGCCACGGGACTGGGCTGGTTGTATGCGGGGCGGCTGCTGTCAGGACTGTCCGCCGGTCTGTTCACCGGGGCTGCCACGGCGTACGTGATGGAGTTGGCACCGTACGGCGGCACCTCCCGGGCCACGTTCGTGGCGACGGCCGCCAATATGGGCGGCCTCGGTTGCGGCCCGCTGCTCTCCGGAGTGCTCGCGCAGTACGCCGCCTGGCCGCTGTACCTCACGTTCGCCGTGCACCTCGCCCTGGTGGCCTGCTCGGCCGTCGTCCTGCTGTGGCTGCCGGAGACCGTGCGGGAGCGGCGGCCTCTGAGCACCGTACGGCCGCAACGGCCCGGCCTGCCCGCGCAGGTGCGGGCGGTGTTCGGGCCGGCGGCGATCGCCTCGTTCGCGGGGTTCGCGCTGTTCGGGGTGTTCACGTCGGTCAGCCCGGCGTTCCTCGCGCAGTCGCTGAACGTGCGCAACCACGCGGTGAGCGGACTGGTCGTCGCGCTGGCCTTCTTCGCCTCGACCGCCGGGCAGCTCGCCGTCGGCCGGGTCGGGGTGGGGCGATCGCTGCCCCTGGGCTGCGCGGGACTCCTCGCCGGGCTGGCGCTGCTCGCGGGCGCGCTGCGGTGGGACCTGCTGGCGCTGCTGGTGCTGAGCGCGCTCGTCGGCGGGGGCGGACAGGGGCTGGCGTTTCGCGGGGGGCTGTCCGCGCTGGCCGGGGCGTCTCCCGCGGACCGGCGCGCGGCGGTGATCTCGACGCTGTTCGTGGTGGCCTACGCGGGTATCTCGGTGCCGGTGATCGGTGTGGGGCTCCTGACGGGTCCGATCGGCCTGGAGGGCGCGGGACTGGTGTTCATCGTGTGCATGGCCGTCCTGGTCTCGACCGCGGCGGTGTACCTGCTGCGGCGGCCGGTGCCGGCGAGGACGTGAGCGCGTACGGACGCGGTGACGTGTGACCTGCTCCTGTCTTCGGGGTGTCAGCCCGTCTCCACGGGAATGTGGGCACTCGCGAGGGCCAGGTCGGTTGCGACACGGGCGGCGCACGCGCGCAGAGCGGGCAGCATGACGTCCCGGGTGTGCTCAGGTGACTCCGGGCCGGCGTGCATCGCGACGTTCAGCGCGGCGACGGCGCGCCCGCTCCGGTCCTTGACGGGTACGGCCAGGGAGCGCAGCCCCGCCTCCAACTCCTGCTCGACCAGGGCGAATCCGTCGTCGGCAACTTGGTCGAAGGCCGCGGTGAGCGCCTCGGGCGAGGTGAGCGTGTGCGGGGTCAGGGCTTGCGGGCGGAGAGATCGGATGCGCTCCGGCCACTGGTCCCGCGGCAGGTCCGCGAGCAGGACGCGTCCCATCGAAGTGGCGTAGGCGGGCAGTCGGGTTCCGGGGGTGATGCGGGCGCTGGTGATCTGCCCGGTGGCCACGCGTGCGACGTAGCGCACCTCGGCGCCGTCGAGCACCGCGAGCGAGGCGGACTCCCGTACCTGTGACACCAGATCGGTCAGATGAGGCCGGGCGATGTCGGCGAGGGTCAGCGTGGACAGTCGTGCGTATCCGAGCTCCAGGACACGCGGGCCCGGGAGGAAACGGCGCCCGTGCTGTTCCACGTAGGAGAGTTCACTCAGCGACAGCAGATTGCGCCGGGCGCTCTGATACGAGAGTCCGGCGGCCTCTGCGGCCTCGGCGAGGGTGAGTCCGCCGCGCTGTCCGCCCAGCGCGGTCAGTACGGCCAGGCCCCTGGCCAACGCCTGGAGGAAGGACGGCCCGAGTTCGGGCTTGGCGTCGGCGTAGGCGGGGGCGGCAGCGGGCGGGGCCGCGGGGGGCAGGGGGTACGAGGTGCCGTACAGCGCGTCGGCGATGTCCTGGGCGGCCCGGTTCATCTCGGTCAGGGCGTGGGCACGGAGGTCGTCGGCGCTGTGGCGGCTGGTGTGCGCGAGCACGCTGATCGCACACACGGGCCGGCCGTCGGGGTCGCGCACGGGAACCGCCAGCGCGACCAGCCCCGGGGCGACCAGTTGGTCGTCCAATGCCCAGCCGTTCGCGGCCGCCGCCGTGGTCCAGGACGCGAAGTCGGCTTCCGTCCGCTCGGGGCGGGGAGCCGTGGGGCGCGTGGGGACGGCAGGGAAACCGGCGTCCAGGGGGTCGGCCGCGCGCCGGGCCCGCCAGGCCTCGTGCGTCGGCGGGTCCCAGCCGGTGGCGAGTACGGCTCCGGCGGCGCAGCGCTCGGAGGGCAGCAGGTCGCCGACGCGGAAGCCGAGGGGGATCACCCGGCCGGGCGGGACGGCCGTGCCGACGATGCGCGCGTCGCAGCCGTCGAGGACGATCGCCGAGACCGACTCGTCCAGGGTCCGGGTGAGCCGCTCCAGGCTCGGGCGCAGCGCGCGGGACAGGCCGCTCGCGTCAAGGTAGGCGTTGCCGAACTCCATGAGGCGCGGGGCAAGCACGAGATCGCGGCCCTCGGCACGCAGGTACCCGAGGTGAACCAAGGTGGCCGCGATCCGGTCCACGGCCGAACGGGCCAGGCCGGTGGCGCGGACGAGGTCGCCCGGCCGAACCGCCTCCGCGGAATCGGCCATGACTCGCAGGACGTCCAGACCGCGTTCCAGTGGGCCGACGGCTTCCCCGCGGCCGGCTTCAGGTCCGGCGGCCTGCGACGCGGTGTCCGTGGGCTGCTTCGACGCCCCGGCTTCCGCCCCCGCGACGCCCCGTGCCATGGCCTCTCCTCCCGCGCTTCCCCGCTCGTCGGCGCATGCGGCCGGACCTGTGCGGAGAACGCTACCGGGTCGCGGGCCATTGACAGCCGTCACCCGATCCCGCAGACTCGCCGCACTCAATAAATGAACAGAAGTTCACTCAGCGAAAATGCACTAGCGATAAGAGCACAGGTCGCCTGTCGGGCGCACCGCGGAACGTTCCGCACTCGGCCCCGGCCTCCCCGCGGCACGGCCTGAGCCGAGCCGCGCCCCAAGACCCCCTCCCTTGCCCTGAGGACTCCCATGAGCACTTCCGCCCAGAGCCGCGCGGACCTGATCCGGCACAGCGCATACGAGTTCGCGCTGACCACGGTGCTTCTCTTCGCCGTGGTCAGCCTGGTCCGCTGGCTGGCCTTCCCCGGCTCGTCCCTGGCGATCGGTGACCCGGACACGCTGTTCGTCGTCGCGGGAACCGTCGTGGCCGCCGTGATCGCGGCGCTGATGTACTCACCGCCCGGCCGCGCGTCCGGCGGCCATCTCCACCCCGGCGTCACCGTCTTCCTGTGGACGTGCGGGCTCTTCCCGGGCCGCGCCGTCCTGCCGTACGTCGCCGCGCAGCTCGCCGGGTCCCTGGCCGGGACCGCGCTCGCCTGGGTGGTGTGGGGCAAGGTGGTCGGCCAGGTCGGGTACGGCGCCGTGCATCCCGCGCCCGGTACCGGCGCCGTCGAGCTGTTCGTCGTCGAGGGCGCCGCGCTCGCCGCGGTGTTCGTCGCGGTCACGCTGGTGATGTCCCGACCCTCGCTGCGGGGGCTGATCCCCGCGGTCATCGGGCTCGGAGTGGGCGTGGTCATCGCCACTCTGGGCACCGTGACCGGCGCGAGCATCAACCCGGCGCGCGCCTTCGGCCCGGCGCTGCTGTCCGGCCAGTACGACCACTTCTGGAACTACATGATCGCGCCGCTGGTCGCCCCGGCCCTCGTCGGCCTCACCTACCGCGCCCTGCGCACGCGCCGGGACCGCTCCGCCCCGACCGCGTCGGCAGAGGCGTGACCCGACGGCCACCGGCCGTCCCGGCCCCCGCTCCCCCCTCCCACTCACTCGCCCCGTTCCACTCACCCTGGAGGACCCCATGTCCACCGTCCGAGGCCTGATCATCAACGGCCAGGAGGTCCCCGCCTCCTCCGGCCGCACGGCATCCGACATCAACCCCTGGACCGGCGCCGTCTGCGCCGAGGTCGCCGCCGGAACCCCCGAGGACATACGCCGAGCCGTGGAAGCCGCCGACGCCGCGTTCGAGGCGTGGGCCGCGACCAAGCCCGCCGAGCGGCGACGGATCTTCCTGCGCGCCGCGCAACTGATGGAGGAGCGCGTCGAGGAGGTCGTCAGACTGATGGCGGCGGAGGTCGGGGGCGTGGCGCCCTGGGCCGGCTTCAACGCCAAGCTGGCCTCCGACATCCTCCTGGAGGCGGCGGCCGCCGTGAGCGGGCCCACCGGGCAGACGCTCGCCACGAACTCCGAGGGCGTCCACTCGGCGCAGGTACGGGTCCCCAAGGGCGTGATCGCCGCGATCTCGCCGTGGAACGCGCCCGTCATCCTCGGCATGCGCGCGGTCGCGATGCCGATCGCGATGGGCAACACCGTGGTGATGAAGCCCAGTGAGGACGCACCGATCGCCTGCGGTCTGCTGATCTCGGACGTCCTGCACGCGGCGGGGCTGCCCGCGGGAGTACTCAACGTCGTCACCAACGACCGCGCCGATGCCGCCGAGGTGGTGTCCGCGCTGATCGCCGACGACCGGGTACGGATGGTCAACTTCACCGGTTCCACGGAGGTCGGGCGCGTCATCGGCGTCCAGGCCGCGCAACACCTCAAGCCCGCCGTCCTCGAACTCGGCGGCAAGAACGCCCTGCTCGTCCTGGAGGACGCGGACGTCGACTACGCGGTGGACGCCGCCGTCTTCGGCTCCTTCATGAACGCCGGGCAGATCTGCATGTGCGTGGACCGTGTCATCGTGCACCGCGCGGTCGCCGAGGAGTTCACGGCCAGGTTCGCCGCCCGAGTCCAGGCCCTGCCGTACGGGGATCCGGCCGACCCGGGCACGGCGGTCGGTCCCGTGGTCAACACCGGTGCGGCCCGCCGGGTTGCCGCGCTCGTCGCGGACGCCGTGGCCCAGGGAGCACGGCTGGCCGCGGGCACCGGGCAGGTCGAGGAGCCCGGCACGCTCATCCGTCCGGTCGTACTCACCGGCGTCACCAAGGAGATGAGGATCTACTACGACGAGATCTTCGGCCCGGCGACGGTGATCCACGTGGTCGACAGCGCCGACGAGGCCGTGACGCTGGCCAACGACACACCGTACGGTCTGACCGCCGGCGTGATCACCGAGAACCTGGCGACCGGTCTGGAGGTCGCCCGCCGCCTGCGTACCGGCATCGTCCACATCAACGACCAGTCGATCGCGGACGAGCCGCAGGCCCCGTTCGGCGGTGTGAAGAGCTCCGGCTACGGCCGCTTCGGCGGGCAGGCGGGCGCCGAGGCCTTCACCGACATCCGCTGGATCACCGCCCAGACCACCGGCCACGCCCACTACCCGATCTGACATGTCCGACGAGGAAGGGCTCCCTGGTCAGGTGGGATTCGATGCGGACGGCACCGGCGGTGACGGCGTAGTGATCCGGCTCTCGCCGCGCGGGTGATCCGCCGGGCCCGGTCCCGGGCTCGGAGTCGGCGGTTCGCCGGAGGCGCAGCGTGCGAGGGTCTCGCGCAGGGTGGCCAGCCGGTTGATCTCGGCGTCGAGGGCGGCCAGTCGGCGGCCGACAACGCCGGAGGCGGGGGCGCCGGGTTCGACGGAGCCACACCGCGGGGGCGGATCCTGGGCCAGCAGATCGAGGCGGTCGGCGCAGCTGCGCAGGTCCTCGATGGTGAGCCCGAGGGCGAGCAACTCCCGGATGACGCGGACTCGTGCGATCTCTCCAGGCCCGTATTCCCGCTGACCGGAGGCCGTACGGACGGGCGGGGGCAAGAGTCCGCGCTGCTCATAGAACCGAAGCGCCCTGGGCGTGGTACCGGCCGCCGCTGCCGCGTCCCCGATCCGCATCCTGCCTCACTCCCCCGCCCCCCGTGCTTCGCCCACTCTCGGCCGGCGAACGGGTGCCACACCGTTACAACTACAGTTCTACGACAACGGCCCCGAAGTGTCTGCCTTCGATCAATTCCCGCAACGCCTGAGGGGCGCGATCGATGCCCTCGATCCGTGTATGGGGGAAGCTGATCGCTCCAGAGCGCAGCCAGTCACCGAAGCGGCTGGTCCATTCCTTCTCGACCTCGGGGTGGTCCGCGCCGCTGTATCCGCGCAGCGACACGCCCTTGACGACAAGGCGGAAGGCGTCGATCTCCATCGGCGCGCTACCGCCGTCCCGGTGCGCGGACATCTGTCCCGACAGGGTGCCGACCAGGGCGAAACGCGCGCCCTGCCGGGCCGCGGCGAGTGCGGCGGTCAGTTGCTCGCCGGCGACGGTGTCCACCAGGACGTCAATGCCCTCGGGTGCGGCCTGCCCGAGCTGGGCCGCGACGGACCCGGCGCCTCGCAGCACGACCGCGTCGTAGCCGAGCTCGCAGACCAGCCGCTCGGCCTTCTCCGGCGAGCCGGTGCTGCCGATCACCCTTCCCGCGCCCAGCAGTCGGGCGATCTGCCCGGCCAGGGAGCCCACCGCTCCCGCCGCTCCGGTGACGAAGACGACGTCACCGGACCGGACTTCGGCGAGGCGGGTCAGCGCTCCGTAGGCCGCGGATCCCGGGGAGAGGTACGCCACGGGATCGGGCAGCACGCCGTCCAAAGGGGTGCACTCGGCGGCGGAAACCAGGGCGTACTCCCGCCAGCCGAGCATGTGGGCGACGGCAACTCCCGGGCGCAACGGGCTGTCGGCCGGCGCGGCCACGACCTCGCCGACGGCGGGACCGAACAGCACGTCCCCGGTGCGCAGTCGCGGCAGGGGCAGGCCGTCGACCTCCGCTCCGATCAAGGTGCGCAGACCGGGGAAGACCAGGAAGTGCCGGTTCCTGACGAGGACTTGACCTGCTTTCGGCTCGGGCAGCGGCGTCTCGACGACGGCGAAGTGTTCCCGCGCGGGCAGTCCCCCGGGGACGGCGGTGAGCCGGACCTCGCGGGCGGTGCGGGGCAGGGCTGCGCTCATGTGCGGCCTCCTGGGCGGGGTCGGGGCGGCGGCACCGCGCACGTCCGCCGCCGGAGTGAGCTGACGC
This sequence comes from Streptomyces sp. NPDC007896, assembly GCF_042959425.1. NCBI lineage: Bacteria > Bacillati > Actinomycetota > Actinomycetes > Kitasatosporales > Streptomycetaceae > Streptomyces > Streptomyces sp. NPDC007896. Next base: position 159,481 of record NZ_JBIBKX010000008.1, read on the forward strand.
TAATCCCTGACGCGTACGTCAAGGTCAAGCCCGAGCCTGGTTCTCGTGGAGATCGATGCGTGGGACCGGTGCCGATTCCTCGCCGGAACAATTGCGCTCACACGGCCGTCCGTTGGCGTAGAGTGGTCCTACCGACGCGGGGTGGAGCAGCTCGGTAGCTCGCTGGGCTCATAACCCAGAGGTCGCATGGTTCAAATCCTGCCCCCGCTACCAAATCTGGCCCCTTCGACACCCATATGTCGAAGGGGCCAGAAGCATGTACAGCCATCCGGGCGACGAGAGCTCAGGCGCGGCGTGGCCGGCTGAATCGGCGCACGAGTGGCGCCTCGACCAGGGCGTAGAGCGCCCAGGACAGCAGGACCGTGACGGCGGCCGTGCCGACCAGCATCGCCACGCCTGTCGCGGTGGAGTACATCTGGTGGGTGCCGAGGGCCTTTCGGAGCGTGGACAGTGCTGTGTAGTGCAGGAGGTAGAAGGCGAAGGAGATCTCGCCGAGCCAGACCATCGTGCGGCTGCGGAACAAGGTGAAGCGGCCCTCGATGTCCGCGGTGGCCGCGGCCGCGATCAGTAGCGCGATCGGCAGGATCATCGCGGCGCGCTGTCCGTAGAGATAGGGCACATGGAAGGTCAGCACGTACCCGCCGACCAGCAGCAGGCTCGACCAGAACATGCCGATGTTCCGCCAGCGCCCGTGCTTCACCGCGAGCGCCACCAGAATGCCGAGGGCGAAGTCGACCATACGGACCGGGGGCAGCACGTAGCTGAACCAGTACTGCGAGACCGAGAGGTCCTGGCCGCTGGGCACCCGTGGGGTCTTCGGGAACAGGGCGTACGCCAGCGCTGGGGTGGCCCACACCGCGGCGATCGCTCCGGTGATCCAGTACTTGAGGTGACGGGCGTCGATACGCCTGAAGACGCTCAGCAGCAGGGGGAAGCTCAGGTAGAAGACGGCTTCCACGGCCAGCGACCAACTCGGTGAATCCACACTGAAGTTGGTGAAGTAGCTGGGCACCCACACCTGGACCATGAAGAGGTTGGCGATGGAGACATGCGTGGAGGTGTAGGAACTGGCGAACAGCAGCATGGCAAGCGCCCAGGCGACCACGTAGTTCGGGTAGATCTTGACGAACCTGCGCCGCCAGAACTCCGTCGTGGTGTCGCCGCGCCGTGCCGACCAGGTCAGTACAAAGCCGCTGAGTACGAAGAAGAACGACACGCCGAGGCCGCCGGCCTGCGAGGTCCAGTCGGCGAGGCGGTACTCGGTACGGTCGTCGGACAGCAGCCGCAGCGGGGGTATCGGGAGGAAGGCGTGGTGGGCGAACACGGCCAGCGCGGCGGGGAACCGCAGGCCGGTGAGGGAGGGTAGCCGGGAGACTCGGGGGCGCTTCGGCTCGGCGGCTTCGCCGCTCTCGTCGGCCGGCGCGGAGCCGGTCAGTACTTGCTCAGTGGCCACGGAATTTCCTTTCTCGAGTGTCGTCCTGCAGCGGCCCGGTCCTGTGCGGGACGCGAGATGCCTGCGAGGGATGCGAGAGGGGTGCTGTCCGGCGAAGGGTGTGACGCGGCGGGTCGGGGGTGAGCGACGGCCTGCGGAGAGGCGGCCCGCTCTTTGTACAGTCGCGTGCTCGTGGCTCACTCAAGAGTTGTTGTTGGATTGAGCTCGTTCGGGCTGGGGTGAGGTCGACTCAACCGGCCCGACCGCGAAGCCTCGTCATCAGCGTCCGGAGAGGTTCCTGAATGCACTTCACAGCCGATTTCATAGCGGAGACCTACCAACTCGGCTCCGGGCCATGGGCGATGACGCCTGTCACTCGTGGCGCCTTGGGTCAGATCTGGAGGTTCTCCGGGAACGGCTCCTCATGGGCGGTGAAGGAGCTCCTCTTCGGCTGCGACGAGGAACAGGTCAGCCAGGAGGCCGCGTTACGGCAGGCCGCGGAGGACCTGGGCATCGCGTCGCCGCGGCTCTTTCCCAATCGGCACGGTGCATACGTCTCCCACGTCACCGCTCCTTCAGGCGGGTCCTGCGTGAAGCTGTACGACTGGATCGACGGCGCCAAGGCGGACGCGTCCGATCCGGGCATTCTGGACTGGTTCGGCCGGACCATGGCACTCCTCCACACGGCGGGACAGGGCGCGAGCGTGACGCCGGATTCCTGGTACGAGCGGTGCCCCCAGGACGTCGAGTGGAAGGCCCTGCACAAGCAGGTTCGTCAGGCCGGCCTGCCGTGGGCGGAGGCGCTGGGCCGGTTCATCGACACTTCCGCGGCAGAGTTGGCGCACTGGGTGACACCGGCCGACCCCGGCGATCTGGTGACGTCGCATCTGGACCTGCAGCCCCAGAACGTTCTGGTCGGCCGGGACGGGCCGGTCCTCCTCGATTGGGACAACGCCGGGGTCACCTCGGCGGAACGCGAGTTCGCACGCGCCGTGTACGTATGGTCGGGCGGCAACCATGTGGACACCGATTCCGCCCGGCAGCTGGCGCGGGCCTATCGAAGTGCCGGAGGCGGCGCCACCATCAAGGGTCCGCAGTCGTTCTCGATGCTTTTCGCGACGGCCCTGAACTTCGTCTACGTACAGGCCGAGTGCGCCATCGACCAGACCGTGACCGCCGCCCAGCGCGAGTTCGCAAGTCGGCAGGTCGTCGCTTCCTTGCGCACCATGCCGGGCCTGGAGGTCGTGTCCCGACTGGCCGCCGCACTGGATGCCGTGCGGTAGCCAGGTGTACCGCTCAGCCAGGAGCCGCGGCAACCCGTACGCGACGGCTCTCGCTGTCGGAGAGGAACGACGCCAGTTCCCGCCCCTGTTCGGCGACGGCGGTGCGCTCGGCCGAGGAGAACCGGCGCGGTGGCGTGACGTTCACGGTGCCTGCCTCGACGTTCCAGGTCGCGGCGACCCGGCCGTCGACCAGGACGACACGGGCGCCTGCGACCGACAGCCCGCGGTGGTCGTCGTCGACGATCCGGCCGCGGTCGTGGTAGCCGAGGAGCGCGTTGTCGAATGCCGGCAGGAACCGGACCGGGGCGGGTGTGTCGGGGTCGGGGCGCGGCATGTCGGGCAGGTCCAGCAGTTCCCGGCCTCGCTCGTCGCGAAAGGTGACCAGCTCCTCGCGTACCGCGGCCACGGCGGCCGGCAGTCCGGCGAGGCCGCACCAGGCGCGCAGGTCGGCGGAGGCGGCGGGGCCGAACGCGGCCAGATAGCGCCGTACCAGCGCCTGGCCCACGGGATCGGAGCCATCCTGGGTCGGCGGGTCGATCTCGCGGCCCAGCCAGGACGAGAGCGGCACGTTGCGCACCCCCGCCTTCGTGCGCCACAGCCCGCGCGGTGGCAGCTGTGCCATCGGGACGAGGGCGGCGATCAGCATCTCCCCCAGGGCCCGTGGTCCCGGTGCCGGCCAGCGCTCGGCGAGCGCCCGCGCGAGCTCGGTCATCGAGCGGGGCTCGCCGTCGGCCATCACCGCCCGGCCCGCCGCCGCGAGTTCGTCGAGGTCCACGCCGTCGAGTTCGCGGCGGTAGGTGCCGAGCACCCGTTGGCGCAGCATGGCGTCGTGGCGGGACCGCCAGGCCAGGGCGTCGTCGGCGGTGAGGAGATGGACGGTGCGGCGCATGAGATGGGTCCGCACCACACTCCGCCCGGTCAGCAGGTCCGACAGCCCCGCCGGGTCGAACGCCCGCAGCCGGGACCAGAGCCCGACGAACGGCTCCTGCGGTTCCTGTGCCTGGAGACCGCACAGGTGCGCGACGGCGTCGAGGACCGGTAGGTCGGCGTGATCGAGCAGCAGTTGTCGGGCGAGCGTCGCGCGGTTGAGGGCCCGGGTGTCGAGAACGGTCATCGGGTCACACCGATGCCGGTCCGCCCCGGTTCGCACATCTTCACGGTGACGACGTTCCCTTCGGTTCCGTGCAGGTCTTGATCGATTCCGTGCGGGTCCCGCGGTCGGGACCGGACGGCGGCCGGCGGGCAGCCGCCGCACGGTCGAGGTCCGTCACCGGTCAGGTCGACGTCTGCCCGTCGAGCGTCTCGCGCAGAATGTCCGCGTGTCCGGCGTGCTGGGCGGTCTCGGCGATGACGTGCATCAGCACCCGGCGCACGCTGCGCACCGCTCCAGGCTCGTTCCAGGGCGCCTCCGGCAGCGGGTGCGTCGTGGACAGGTCGGACAGGGAGGCGATGACCTTCTCGCTCCGGGCGGCGACCTGCTCGTAGCGCTCGACGATCGCGGCCAGCGTCTCGCCGGGCAGCATCCGGAAGTCGTTCTGGTGGTCGATCGCCCACTGCGGGAACTCGCGTGCGGTACCGGCCGTCAGGTCGGCCCAGGTGACACCGTCGGGCAGGTCGTAGCGCATGGCCGACGGGCCGTCGGCCGCGAAGCGCATCCATCCCTCCTCGATGGACGCGACGTGCTTGATCAACCCGCCCAGGCACAGCGCGCTGACCGTCGGGTGCTCGCCGGCCTGCTCGTCGCTGAGCCCGCGCGTCGTGTTGGTCAGGGCGGCTCGCGCGGTCGCGAGCTGGGCGAGCAGGTCGGCCCGCTCGTCGTCGAGTGTGGAGGACGTAGAGGGTGTGGAGGGCGTAGAGGACGTTGAGGGCGTGGAGGGCGTGTTCGTGGCGGTCACGGTGATCGGGTCCTTCTGTTGGTTGCTGCTGTCCGGCTGTTCGTTGCTGCTGTCCGGCACGGAAGAACAGTCGCAGGAGAAGCGGTCAGCTCGTGTCCGCTTCTCGGGGCACCATGGGAGTCATGCAGAAGACCTCAGCGCGGCTGCTGTCGCTGCTCTCGCTGCTCCAGGCACGCCGGGACTGGCCCGGGGCGCTGCTGGCCGGCCGGTTGGACGTCAGCCCGCGCACCGTGCGCCGCGACGTCGACCGCCTGCGCGAGCTCGGCTACCCCATCGTGGCCACCAAAGGACCTGACGGGGGGTACCGGCTCGACGCAGGCACACAACTGCCCCCGTTGCTGTTCGACGACGACCAGGCCGTCGCCCTCGCCGTCGCGCTCCAGATCGCCACCACCACCGGTGCCGGGATCGAGGAGGCCGCGGCGCGCGCGCTGAACACCGTCCGACAGGTCATGCCCGCACGGCTGCGCCGCCGCATCGAAACCCTCCAGGTCACCGCCGTCGAGCGGCCGCTGGCCCGGCCGAACCCGCAGGTCGACAGCAGCGTGCTCATGACGCTCGGCGACGCCGTCCACGCCCGCGAAGTGCTGCGCTTCGACTACACCCCCGCGTCCCCGGCGGGAACCGGCGACGGCGACCCCGCCGGCACTCCGCCGCGCCGGGTGCAGCCCCACCACCTCGTCACCTGGGGCGGGCGCTGGTACCTCGTCGCCTGGGACCTCGACCGCGACGACTGGCGCACCTTCCGTGCCGACAGGATCAGCCCGCGCACCCCCACGGGCCCCCGTTTCACCCCGCGTGAACTGCCCGGTGGGAACGTGGCCGCCTTCGTGACCAGCAGGTTCCGGGGCTCGGACGGCTCCGGCGGCTCGGACGGCTCCGGCGGCTGGCCCTGCCGAGGCGAGGTGATCCTCGGCCTCCCCGCCGCCGTCGTCCTGCGCCACACCCGTGAGGGGATCGTCGAGGAACTCGGCCCGGACCGCTGCCGCCTCGTCCTGGGCTCTTGGTCGTGGCCCGGCCTGGCAGCCACCCTCGGCAGGTTCGACGCCGACATCGAGGTCGTCGGGCCGACCGAACTCAGGGACGCCTTCGCGCACTTGGCCCGCCGCTACGCCAACGCCGCAACCGGCGTCCTGACACAGAAAGCCCAATAGGACAAAACCAACTATTTACATAAAAAAGCCATCCGAACAATGTCCGGGACCGTATCTGATACAAGGCACATCCCAATGGGAGGAATGCCATGGCTATCTTCAGTGATCTCTTTCCTGCCAGACACGGTGACCACGGCCACGGCCACGGCCACGACCATGGGAGGAACGACCACTCGGGTCACGACGACCGCTCGATGAACAGGCACGGCCGTCACTCCGACTTCGAGGACCACCGGTCCGGTCACGACGAGTGAAACCCGGAGCGGACCGGCCTCCGGAGGACCGACCGGAGCCGGTCCGCTTCGTCGTCCGAGCGATGGTCGACGAAGGGATGACGGACGACAGACGGACGACAGACGGATGACGGACGCATGCGATGAAGCGTGTCCCGAGCCATGTTCTGGAGCGGCTGCTGTCGGTGGGCGAGGAGTCCGCGCCCCTGGTGACGGCCGCACCGCCGGTGCCGCCGCGCGAGGTCTTCCGGCGCTTTTGGCCCTACACCCGCGGCCGGCGGCGCTGGCTCGTGCCGCTCGTGCTGTTCAGTCTCACCGGTCCCCTGGTCGACGCGGCCGAACTGTGGCTCTTCAAAATCGTGGTGGACGACGTGCTCGTCCCGCGGGACCTGCGACCGTTCCTCTGGATCGCACCGGTCTACCTGGGGCTGGTCGTCGCCTCCGGCGTTCTGGGGTTCGCCGACGACATGACGGCCACGTGGGTCGGCGAACGCTTTCTGCTGACCCTGCGCGCCGACGTGTTCCGGCACGTCCAGCAGCTCTCGCTCGGGTTCTTCGAGCGGCGGCGGCTCGGGGACGTACTGTCGCGCGTCACGGGTGACGTCGACGCCGTCGAGACGTTCCTGCTCTCCGGTGTGGCGGACGTTCTCTACAACGTGATCCGGCTGGGCGTCTTCCTCGGGCTGCTGTTCTACCTGCGCTGGGACCTGACCCTCCTTTCACTTGTCATCGTGCCGCTGTTCTGGCGCGCCGCCCGGCACTTCTCCCGGCTGGCGAGGGAGGCGTCCCGGGAGCGCAGGCGGCGCAGTGGCTCGCTGAGCGCCGTCGCCGAGGAGTCGCTGGGGAACGTGGCCCTGGTCCAGGCGTACAACCGGCAAGGCTGGGAGGAGCGCCGCTTCGAGCGCGAGAACGTCGGCAAGTTCCAGGCCTCGATGACCACCGCGCGCATCCGTGCCGTCTACCGGCCGGTGGTCGAGCTCATCGAGGTGTCCGGTGGCCTCGCCGTCATGGGCCTCGGCACCTGGAAGCTGGCGCAGGGCCAGCTCACACTGGGCGGACTGCTGGTCTTCCTGGCCCTGATCGGCAAGCTCTACAGCCCGATCCGCGACCTGTCCCGCCTCGGCAGCACCTTCTACGCAGCGTCGGCCTCCGCGGAACGGATCATCGAGTTGCTGGACCAGCGCCCCCAGGTCGTCGAGGCAGCCGACGCTCACCGGATCGGCCGGGCCCGGGGCGAGGTCGAGTTCGACGGCGTGTCCTTCCGCTACCCCGGTACGCCGGCCTCGGCGCTGTCCGAGGTGTCGTTCCACGTCTCCCCCGGCGAGAGCCTGGCGCTGGTCGGCGCGAGCGGCGCGGGCAAGTCCACCGCAGCCAAGCTGCTGTTGCGGTTCTACGACCCCGACCGGGGCACGGTCCGGCTCGACGGGACCGACCTGCGCGACCTGGCCCTGTCCGACGTGCGGGAGAGCCTCGCGGTGGTCCTGCAGGAGACGCTGGTCTTCCACGGCACGGTGCGGGAGAACATCGCCTACGGCCGACCCGACGCGACGGATGCGGAGATCGTCGCGGCGGCCCGCGCCGCCGACGCCCACGACTTCATCCGGCTGCTGCCCGACGGCTACGACACGATGGTCGGCCAGCGCGGCCGGACGCTGTCCGGCGGTCAGCGCCAGCGCCTCGCGATCGCCCGCGCGATGATCAGGGACGCACCCGTGCTGCTGCTGGACGAACCGACCACCGGCCTCGACGCCCGGTCGGGCCTGCGTGTCATGGACCCGCTGCGCCGACTGATGGCCGGGCGGACCACCGTTGTCATCTCGCACAACCTGCTCACCGTCCGCGACGCCACGCGGATCGTGGTGCTCGCCCACGGGCGGGTCCTGGAGACCGGGACCCACGCCGACCTGCTCGCGCGCGGCGGTGCCTACGCCGGTCTCCACCGATTGCACGCCGTGCCCGGCCCCGAACGGGCGGGCGGCCCGCCGCCGGGGGCGGTGGCGTCGTGACCGGGACGCGCACTCAGGTGCGGGCGCCCGCGGCGGGGGAACCCGCTCCCCCGCCCCTGGCCCCGGGCACCCGTCCCGCACCGGGCTACGAGATCCTCCGGCACCTCATGCGCACGGGCTGGCTGGACCTGTACGACGCGTGGAGCGAGGAGCGGGCCTGCCGGTGTGTCGTCAAGGTCGTACGTCCGGACCGCCGCGACGAGGCCCGGCCGCGGGCCCGGCTGCTGCGGGAGGGCCGGTGGCTGTGCGCCTTCAGCCACCCGCACCTGGTCCGCGCGTACGAGACCCTGGAGTGGCCGGAGACGCTGGTCGTCCTGGAGACGCTGACCGGGGAGACGCTGTCCCCTCTCGTCCACCGCCTGCGGCGGCGACCGGCGGCCGCCGACGTGGCCCTCCTCGGCGTGCAATTGTGCTCCGCGGTCCACTACCTGCATGGCCGGGGCCTGCTGCACCTGGACCTCAAACCGTCCAACGTGGTGGTGGACTGCGGCCATGCGAAGGTGCTCGACCTCAGCGTGGCGCGGCCGCCCGGGCGCGCCCCGGCCGGGTTGGGCACGTTCCACTACCGCGCGCCGGAGCAGGCGCGCGGTGGCCCGCTGACAGCCGCCGCCGACGTGTGGGGGATCGGCATCACGTTGTACGAGGTGGCGATCGGCGACGTGCCTTTCGCCCTCCGCGGGACCGCGGAGGGCACGGACGACGGCGATCACCACGGGTGTCCGCTGGAGGTGAGCGCACCGCCGATCGGCTCGCGGCGCCGGCTGCCCCGCGCCCTCGCGGCGGCCATCGACGGCTGCCTGGGCATGGACGCGTCGGCCCGGCCGACGGTCACCGAACTGGCCGCGTCGCTCGGCGCGATCGTCCCGGCGTACGGCCCTCGTATGCCCTCCTCCGGAAACCCGGGAGCCGGGGACGTCGCTACGTTTCCCCGCCCGACGTGAAACGGGTGGTGGCGAGCACGGTGCCGTCGGGCGACGTCAAGCGGGCGCCGGACACGGACGCGGGGTCGACGGGGGTCGGGCCGCCCCAGAACCCGCGGCCCTGGCGCAGGGTGAAGGTGCCCGTCCGGACCGTGCCGCCGTCGCGCCGCTCCAGCAGGCAGGAGACCATGCCGCTGTACGAGGTGTGCGTGCCGGTGAGGTCGACGGTCATGTAGATCCAGCCCGGGGAGCCGGTGTGGGCGTACACCTCGCCGGCCGACTGCCTGGGGGCCGCGGCCGAGGTCAGATCGCCATGCATGTCGGCCTCGTCGCCGGTGGTCCGGGAGGCGCCGGCCACCACGTTCTCGATCGCCGTTCCGGCCGCCCAGCCGCCGAAGCCGACGGCGAGGACGAGTGCGGCCACCGCGGAGGCGAGTCGGAGTCGAAGCCGGCCGCCGAAGCCCCTGCGCCAGGCGCCCGGAACGCGGGCGCGCGCCCGGCCGTCCTGGGCCGGCATCCCCTGGGTCAGCGCCTGCGCCACCCGGGTCTCGAAGCCGACCGGCGGCTCGCAGCCCGGCAGTAGTCCGATCAGCCCGTCGCCGACGAGGGTCAGCTGCTCGACGTACTCGCGGCAGTCCGCGCATCGGTCGAGGTGGGCGACCGCTGCGGCCCGCTCGCGTCCCGGCAGTATGCCGAGAGCGAGTTCGGCGCCGATCTCCCGCAGCTTCTCGCAGGTCATGTCATTGGACATGGTCGCCTCGCTTCGGGGACGCGAGCGTGGTGCGCAGCTTCGCCATAGCGGTCCTGATGCGCGTCTTCGCGGTGCCCAGGGGGATGTTCTCCCAGTCGGCAACCTGCTGGGCCGTCATGCCGTAGATGCTCGCCATCACCAGCGCGCGGCCCTGTTCGCGGGGCAGTTCCCCCACCGCCGCCCGCAGCCGGGAGGACGCCTCGTCGGCCAGGACATGCTGTTCGGGGGTGTCACTGACGACTCCCAGGATCACGTCGAGGTCCTCGGGCGCCAGCGGCTCCGGCCGCCGCGCGCGGACGGCGTCGATGGCGAGGTTGTGTGCGATGGTCGTCAGCCAGGTCTTCACCGAGCCGCGCCGCGAGTCGTAGATCTGGGCATGCCGCCAGGCACGTTCGAAGGTCTGCTGGGCGATGTCCTCGGCGAGTTGTGTGTCCCCGGTGACGGCGATGGCGACACCGAAGACCGTGTGCTGGAACCTCCGTACGAAGGTGACGGCCAGCTCCGGGTCGCCCGTGGCCAGCCCGGACAGCAGAGCCTCGTCCGGGAGACGGCCCACGGGGAACCGGAATCTCGACATACCCATATATACGGTCCGCCCCCGCCAGGAGATTGCCCGGCTGTCACGGAACCTCACCCTCCGATTCTCCCGCGCTTCCGCCTGCACGGCGCGGGCAGCGGGCAGTGGGCTGCACGCTCATGGTGAGGGGGACGTGGTGCCGGGGGGGCGAGGCTGGGGCCGAGCCTTCGGTGGCCTGGCGGGACGCTCAGTGGCCGTAGGGCGGCTCGAAGCACCCGGTCTCCGGGTACGGGCCGTTGGTCGTCACCTCGTAGTTGGACTTCTGCACAAACGCCGTGACGCAGGCGTCGTCATGGACGCGGAGGCCGACCAACGCTCCCTCGGGCGTGACCTCGCGACCGTCCGTGAAGCGCGAGTTCATGGCCCGGACCATCAGCGTCCCGCCGAGCGGCTTCCCGTTCGACCCGGTCCGCTCTTCCTCGTAGCCGAGGTGGAGCAGTGCCGCGCGCACCGTCACGGGGTCCCACTTCTTCTGCTCCCACAGCCGCTTCAGGACCGGCCTGATGCGATCGGCTTCCCTTCCCGCGTCCATCGCACTGGGGGGCGACATGGCTCCCGGGCGGCGGTAGCCGTTGTTCTCGTTGTAGTGGGGAGCACCGTCGCCTGCCCCCGGCTCCACGTACGGGGAGGCTCCCGATGCGCCGGAAGCGGCGCTCCGAGGCGTGCCCGTAGGAGCCCCGGCCGTCGAGTCCGTGGCGCGCTGCTCACCGCAGCCGCCGAGACACAGGACGGCGACAAGGGCCAGACCCGTCATCATCGGACTGCCGGGCCGGCCGGATATCGAAAGAGGCATGGCATGACTCTGCCATGCCGGGGATGGCCATGTCCGCGGCGTAGTCGACGCGAGCTTGGCGGTCTGCCTCGCTGATTCCGGGGTGGACGGGGGGCGTGTGGGGTGCGCGCCAGAGTTGGACCAGGTGCCGCTCACCGTGGTCGCCGATGCCGGGTTCGGGGTCGTCGGTGTGGCAGTACAGGCGCATCCGCACCCAGTGGGTGCCGTCGGGCACGGGCGGGAGGTGGAGGGCAGGTTCCTCGTCCGGCCATGCGTCGAGGATGTCGCCCTGTTCGAGCGTCGCGAGGCAGAGGGTAGGGAGGTCGGCCCGCAGGCTGATCTCTTCCATGGGCTCCCACTCGGCGCCGGTTTCGGGTGCCGGCGGGGCGTTGTGGACCTGGACGGTCAGCTGGAGGGGGCCGGTGTCGGTGGTGGTGAGGACGACGGCGCCGGCGTCGGTGGCCGGACCGCAGCGCCAGCCGAACGGCATCTCCCGGGGATACTCGTAGTCGTCGGTGAAGCCGATCAGGTAGCCGTTCTCGCCGAGGTCGACCGTGAACGAGGACGAATGGACCAGCATGGAGGATGTCGCTCCCTTCACTGACACGAACTCTCCCTTGATGCGTACGGGTATTTGATGCGTACGGGCATTGTGGCTGGTCCGTGCTGATCGGTACGGGTGGTGCGCCGGATCAGGAACTCAGGGCCCCGGGTTGATGTGCCGGGCCCAACGGTGCCTCCGGCAGGAAACGGCGTCTGCGGCGACCTCGGTCGAGAAGTACCGCCCGTCGAACTGGGCCGGCCGTCGGAATCCGTTGTCGTCCAGGTGGCCGAGTTCGATCAGGTCGGGTCCGCCCCGGTACGGGGAACCCGTCGCCACGACCGCGCTCGCCTCCCACATCGCGTCCCTGGCGCGCACCCCCAGCAGATGGCGGGCGTCGGACGCCCGGTGGGCCGCCGTGAGTGCCACACCGCCGCCACCCGTTGCCGGGACGGCGAACCGCGCGGCTCCTGGCGGATGGCGGCGAGGAACGTCTCGCGTCCGTTGACGTGGAACCCAGGGGTGGCTCCATGCGGTCGCGCTCCCAGGTGGACCGCGAACCCCGGTCCACCGCCGCCCCGCTTCACCCACGGGCCGTACAGCGGTCCTCCGCCTGACCGGGCACCGGCCCGGCACCGAATGCCCCGTCGACCGAGGCGGCCTCCTGCGCGCACCGACCGTGACCACATCGCTCGCGCCAGTAACTACGGTCATGGGCAGGGCAGTTGATATGCGAAGCTGTCGTCAGCCGCTCGCGGGCAAGGTGGCCGGGGCAGTCGTCGAGAGGAGCGCAGCGTGAGTCAGGACGGCTTCCGCACCGAGGAGATAGACACCAGCAGGCCACATCCTGCGCGGATCTACGACTACCTGCTGGGCGGCAAGGACAACTACGAGGTCGACCAACAGGCCGGCGACCGTCTCGCCTCCGCGGCACCCGAGGTGCGGATCGGTGTGCAGGCCAACCGCGCCTTCCTGCAACGCGCCGTCCGTTACGTCGTCAGCAGCGGCGTCCGTCAGATCCTCGATGTCGGCACCGGGCTGCCCACCGCCCCGAACGTGCACGAGACCGCCCACGAGGTGGCCCCGGACGTGCGCGTCGCGTACGTCGACAACGATCCGATCGTGAAGGCACACGGCGACGCTCTGCTCAGCCGCTCCGGCGCGACCAGTATCGTGCTCGCCGACCTGCGCGACCCGCGGGCCATCATCGACCACCCCGACGTCCGCCGAGTCATCGACTTCGACGAGCCGGTCGCCCTGCTTCTCGTCGCCATACTCCACTTCATCACCGAGGCGGAGAAGCCCGATCAGGCCGTCGCCGCCCTTCGCGACGCGCTGCCGGCCGGCAGCTACCTCGTGCTCTCGCACGCCACGGGCGACTTCGCCGACCGCAGCGAGGCCCAGGCCGTCTACAACAACGCCACCGCCACGCTGAACCTGCGGACCCGCGCCGAGGTAGAGCGGTTCTTCGACGGCTTCGAACTGGTCGAGCCCGGCCTGGCCCAGGTCCCGTTCTGGCGCCCGGACACCCCGCCGCCGGCGCGATCCGGCGAGATCGGCTTCTACGGGGGCGTGGCTCGCAAGATCGGCTGAACCGGCCTCTCCGGCCGACCCCTGAGGCGGCCAGGCGTCGGCACGAACAGAATCACGAATGAGGGGCCTTGCTTCCGTGCGGTTGGTTACGGCGGGTGAGGTGGGGTCCCCGGTTCTGGCAGCTGGGCATTCCAAGTGATATCGGCTGCGCGTCTCCGGCTCAGCCATGGGCGTGAGGATCGGATCACCGAGACCATGGTGGCTGGCGGTGTCCGTGAGGCCAGTGTCAGAGGCAGGTCCTAGCCTCGTCCTCGAAGGACTGACGCCTTTATCCGGAGGACAGCACCATGGCCTCGATGCCACAGAAGATCACCACATTCCTCATGTTCGAGGGCAGGGCGGAGGAGGCGCTGACTTTCTACATGTCGTTGTTCGAGGACGCCGAAGTCGTCGACATCTCCCGCTACGACGCCGACGGCCCCGGCGAGGCGGGCACGGTCCGGCGCGCCACGTTCTCGCTCGCCGGACAGCGGTTCATGTGCATCGACAGCCATGTCAAGCACGCCTTCGGGTTCACCCCGGCGGTGTCGCTGTTCGTCGAGTGCGACACCGAGGCCGAACTCGACCACCTCTATGGCGCCCTCGCCGAACAGGGCACGGAGCTGATGCCGCTGGGCTCGTACGGCTTCAGCGCCAAGTTCGGCTGGGTGAACGACCGCTTCGGCGTCTCCTGGCAGCTGAACCTGCAGGAGTGACAGTGGTACGGCGCAGAATCCGAAACGACACCCCCCAGGACAGCCGCGCACACGCACCCTCGCCCGGGCGCCAGACTCCCGAACGGCGTCCCGCGCGGCGTCGCGCCCGATACGATCACCGATGGTGTCGCACCAGGTGATCGGGCTCGGGAGTTGCGGTGGCTGAGCTGATCCGGCAGCAGAAGCTTGCCGTGGAGGTCGACTTCTACGGTTTCGCTCTTCAGGACCTCGACGACACACAAGTCCCCCTGAAGTATCCGGAAGGCCGTGAGGCCGGTGGTGCGTTCCTGACCGCCCATGAGGGTCGGCTGGACATCGAGAGCGCCGGCCACACGCACACCGCCGCCATGACTGCCGAAGTATGGGACGGGGAGCCGCCCACCGCCGATGACCGCGGCGACTGGGAGGAACAGGCGGAAGCCGAGCTTCACTCCCCGTCAGGTGAACTGGCGCTGTGGGGCGTGGCGGCCGGGCCGATGGACACCTATGTGCACCTGTCCGACACGGACGGCAGGTGGCGAGTGCGGGTGTACTGCGAGGGCCGCCGTGAGGTGGCACGCCTGGCGCGGGAGGGCGTGCCGGAGGACGTCGAGCGGTACCTGGTCCAGTTCTGGCCGCATGGTGGGCGTCGGCCGGCAAGGAACACAGTTCGTCAGAGGTCGGCGACAACCCTGCAGACTGTCTGCCTATCCAAGTGTTCGACTGGGGTCGTCCGCTGGACCGCGCCGAGCCCTTCATCACCGCGCCCTGGGGCCGGCACACCGCCCACAGACGGCTCCAGCGCATGCTGCGCGGGGGCGAGATCACGCTGCGCTGCGACCTGGCCCGCCCCCTCGCGGGACTGCCGACGGCGATGATCTACCGCGCCTCGGTCCCCCACTCCCCGCGCGAGGCGACCGGCAACGCGCTGGCCCGCATGAAGCAGGTGCGCTCGTGCGTCTCCGTGAGCGGCCCGCACAACCTGACCGTCATCGTGTGGCTCCACGGGCTCGCCGCCGTCGACCCGTTCGAGGCACTGCTCGCCGACCGCTTCCCGGATCTGGAGGTCCGGGACCGTACCGCGGTGCTCCACTCCGTCAAGCACATGGACCGGCTGCTCGACCTCCAGGGCCGGGCCACGGGCCGTGTGCCCTTCGCGCCGCCGCCGTCGTGAACAGCAGGGCGGTTCCGGGCGGGCCCGGCAAACCGGCCTGTCAGGGCTGGTCGTCCATCAGGTCGAGTTCCTGCCACATCTGCTGGACCTGACCCGAGGCGCGGATGGCGTCGTCGTCGGTGAGTTCACTGAGGACGGCCTGGACGGCGGCGACCATGGCGGTCAGGGAGGGGCCTGCCTGGATGCCCTCGACGGGGGTGACGATCAGGTGGTCGGCGTACTCGGCGAGTGGCGAGGAGCCCAGGTCGGTGAGGACGCTGACGGTGGCGCCGCGCTCACGGGCGAGCCGGGTCAGGCCGCGCAGCGTACGGGTCAGGCGCCAGACGTTGATGGTGATCAGGCAGTCGCCCGGTTCCAGGCGGGCGACGTGGACGGCTTGGCTGGTGGCGGAGCCGAGGGCGAGCTGGATGTCGTGGCCGGCGACGGCACCGAGGTAGCTCAGGATGTGGGCGGGGCCGGCTCCGCTGCCGGAGCTGATGACGAGGGTGCGGCGGGCCGCCTTGACGGCCCGGGCCGTGGCGCGGATGGCGGCGAGGTTGTCCGGGGTGGCCAGAGCGGTGATGTTGGTGGCGTCCTGACGCAGCATCTGGGCCGCAGGGTCGGCGGCCGGGCCCGCGGACAGCTCACCCGAGGAGACGGAGGCGAGGTAGCGGGCCCGGAGCTCCTCGCGCAGCTGGGGCCAGCCGTCGAAACCGAGTTGCTGGGCGGTGCGCACCACGGTGGAGACGTTGACGCCCGCGCGTTCGGCGACTTCGCGGGCCGAGGAGTAGCTGGCGAACTGCGGCGCCCGGAACAGGACGTGGGCGACACGTTCGGCCTGGGGGCCGAGCGCCCCGCGGGTGGTGCGGCCGGCCAGCCACGCCTCGATGGTCACTCCGCCTCGTCTCTTCGTGCGTCGGGCGGGTTCACTGCGCCGCGTAATGCTCGGCGACGTGGAACTCGCGGGTGCTGATGGCGTCGGCGGAGTCGAAGAAGGGCGCCATGCCCAGGGCGATCTCCCGGCGCCGGGGCGAATTCTGCCATGCGGCGCGGGCGGCGACATCGGCCCACAGGGCGGTGACGACGATGGTGTGCGGTTCGTCGTCCGCAGGAACTAGAACCTGCGCGGCCGGCGCACCGGAAGCCCCCAGGATGCCGGCGGACCGGTAGTAGGCGATCAGCTCGTCACGGCGACCGGGTGAGGTGCGAAGGGACAGCGTCGTGAACTTCATGCATCAATCATTGCACGAATGCATGTCCTGCATCTAACATTGCACACATCCTCCTGAAGCCCGACCGTCCGCACCGGCCGCCGAAGATCCGAGCCGGCCCCGGCGGACGAACCTCCGGCCGCGGCCGGGAACAACCGGAAGGAAAGCGAGCATGACCACCCCGCACCCCGTACGCCTGCTGATCACCGACGCCCGTCTGCTGCACCCCGAGAACGGCGAGATGACCGACGCCTCATGGCTGGAGGTCGCCGACGGCCGCATCGCCGCCCTGGGCACCGGACGCCCGCCCGCGGCACCGCAGGACGTGCCGGTGCTGGCCGCCGGCGGTGCGACCGTCATGCCCGGCCTCGTCGACGCCCATGTCCACATCCTCCTGACCACCTTCGACCGCACCGAATCGGAATCCTGGTCCCCCGGATACGCCACGGTCCGCGCCCTGAGAGAAGCCGAACGCATGCTCCGCCGGGGCTTCACCACCGTCCGCGACGTCGGCGGCGCCGACCACGGCATGGCCCGGGCCATCGACGAGGGTCTCGCTCTCGGCCCCCGACTGATCCATGGTGGCAAGGCCCTGTCACAGACCGGCGGACACGGGGACGTCCGCCCGCTCGGCGACGACACGACGCCCTGTTGTCAGGGCCACCCCTCCTTCGCCCGTATCGCCGACGGCGCCGACGCCGTACGCACCGCCGCGCGGGACGAGTTCCGCAAGGGCGCCGCACACCTGAAGATGCTCATCAGCGGCGGGGTCGCCTCACCCCACGACGAGGTGTCGGCCGTCCAGTACTCCGACGACGAGATCCGCGCCGCCGTCACCGAGGCCGAGAACCACAACCGCTACGTCACCGTGCACGCCTACCACCCTCGCGGCGTCAACCGGGCCCTGCGGGCGGGCGTCCGGTGCGTCGAGCACGGAAACCTCCTCGACGACGACACCATCCGCCTCCTCCTCGAACATGACGCCTATCTGGTCCCCACCCTCGTCACCTACGACCAGATGGCCCGGTTCGGCAAGCACGCGGGAATGCCCGAACAGTCATACAGAAAGATCGCCGAGGTGCACGAAGCGGGCCTGACCGCCCTCGAACGCGCCCACAGAGCAGGCGTCAACCTGGTCTTCGGCAGTGATCTGCTCGGCCCCCTGCAGAGCGCGCAACTCGAAGAGTTCACCCTGCGCGCCCAGGTCCAGCCCCCGGCCGACATCCTCCGCGCCGCGACCACCACGGCCGCCCGCCTGCTGCGCATGGAGGGCGAGATCGGCACCCTGGCCGTCGGAGCCTGCGCCGACCTGCTCGTCGTCGACGGCAATCCCCTCGACGACATCCGCGTCCTCACCCGCCCCGAACAGCACCTGCGCCACGTCATCAAGGCAGGGACCGTCATCTGAACCGACTTCGGCGAGCTCGAACCGCCGGATCACGCCGCGTGCCGTCGACAACGACGACCTGGTCCGCCCCCAGCAGGTGGCGAGGGCCGGTACCCGGCTGCACGGTCTCACGACCAGACCAGCACATTCCTCATGAGCACTGGCAAACAACGGTGCTCCGCGGCCAACTGAACGGGCGTGGGTCACCTGGTAGTTGTGGTCTACGAGGTGGGGATGAATGCGTGACCGGGGCAACGGGTCACCTGATCGAGGAGGCACGGCCCAGCGTGCTCAGTCACAACGCTGCGCCTCAGCCCTACGCGACTCCTCCCTCACCCCTCTCGATCTCGAGGCTTGCTCCCCCCACGGCCACCAACTGCACAAGTTCGTCCACCTGGCCAGCGATGATCATCCTTCGGCGCTCCAGTAGATCCCTGTAGATCGTCAGGGGAACGGGCTCGCCACTGGACGCCGCCCGTGTCAGCGCGAAGCGGGCCTCGACCTCCAACGCGAGGTAAGCCCTGCGGCGTGCATGTGCCGCTCGCTGATGCACCTCCGGCTTCAGGAACGCGATGGCAGCGCCGAGTCCCGCACTGACGAGCGCCAGCACCGCCGCAGGGATACGGGCCCCCTCCGAGGACAGCCCCGTTGCGCCTGAGATACCAGCCAGCACAGCGGCCGGCAGCCCGAGGGCGGCATGGGTAAGCCGCCAGAATCGCCGACGGAAGCGATTCTTCCGTGCCTGCTCTTCACACTCGGCGCGAAGACCAGCGACTTGGTTCCCCACTGCATCATCTGCCATGCGGCGAGCCTGGCACCACAGCACCGTCCGGACAGGCCAACTATGAGGTGGTGACCACGCTTTCGTGGCGCGCCAGCCCGGATGTCGTAGTGGGTGAGGGGCATCTGGCGTAGCCGTCACGCAACCGCGGGCAGGACCTCCTGGTTGGCCGCGGTGGCCACAGAACACTCAGCCGGCAAGCGCTCGCCGGTCTCGCGATGGCTGCCCGGTAGGGGCTCCGTCCGCTTCAGTGCCGGACGGTGACGATGACCTTGCCGACCTGACCGTTGGCCTCCATGTGACGGTGGGCGTCAGCGCTGGCGGACAGGTCGAAGGTGCGGTCGATCACGGGCGCGAGGGCTCCGGTGCGCTGGCCGGCGGTGATGAAGGCATGAGCCCGGCGGGTGCGGTCGGGATCCTGGATGACGTGATGGACGCCGTAACCGTGGACGTTCAGCGGCCAGTTCATGGGCAGCGGGGCGGGGCGGGGGTCGAGCCAGCCGTACACGATCAGCACGCCGTCACAGGCCACGAGTTGGGCGAGTTGAGTCGGGCCCGGGCCGCCGATCGAGTCGAACACGACGCGGGCGCCCTCCCCGCCGGTGATGTCCTCGACGCGGTCGGCCAGGTCGTCGTGGTCGGTCGCGATGACATGGGCGGCACCTGTCCGCACCAGCTGCTCGGCCTTGGCCTCGGTGCGGGTCACGGCGATCGGTATGGCCCCGATCTGACCGGCGATCCGAATGGCGGCCGTGCCCACGCTGCTGGACGCCGCGGTGATGAGTACATGGTCGCCCGGCCGGGCCCGACCGACCTCGATCAGCGCGCCGTAGGCGGTGAGATAGGACATCCACACAGCGGCCCCGGTTGGTGCGTCCATCCCTGCGGGCCGGGACAGCACCGCGTCCTCCCGGACGATGGCGCGGTCGGCGTAGATGCCATCTGCTGACATGCCGGTCCCTGTCACCAGGACGCTCACAGCGTCACCCGACGCGAACCGCGTCACCTCCGGCCCGACGGCCTCGACCACGCCCGCCGCCTCGCTGCCGAGCCGGGAGGCGGGCAGGGTCGGTTGGTAGTAATAGCCGCCCGCTCGGAGTAGCGCGTCGGTGTCCAGTGTCGGCGCCGGCAGCGGCGAGCCGTGCCGGTCGGCACCAGCCGGCACCAGGCCGAGCGGGATGCCGTACCCGTCCACCATGAGGGAGCGTTTCACCCCCCGACTACCACGATCGGCTGGAAAGGGCCCGGAAACCATTCCTCCGCCGGGGGCTTCGGCGATGCAGCCATCGACGGAGATACCTTCCAATACCAGGCCCAAGATCAGGTCGTTGAGACGGCGGCGGTGAACACCCAGCGGGTGGCCAGGGTCAAACGTCGGCCGCTCAGGGAGCAGTGCGGAAAGCTGAACCCACAACGACTCGACAAGCCAAGCCGGGATGACAGGCACGGACGATCCTCGTGCAGGCAGCAGATCCGGGCCGTCTTGCGCGGCACGTTGGACGGATTGCTCGTCCGGCGGAAACGGCCGCGGCACTCCACCATCAAGCGGCCTGCTCGTCTGCGGTGCCGTCGGGTGCCGCCAGCCATGGCATCCGGTGGACGAGGCTGTCGCGCAGCTCGGTGAGGATCGCGATTCGCTCCTCCAGCTGAGCCACCCGCTGTGCGCCGACGCCGTAGCCGTCGGCGCACAGCGGCGAGTAGGAGAGCACCTTGGGTAGATCGGCGTCGAGGTAGGCCAGGAGGGACTTCACATCCTCCACGGTGAGCCCGCAGGACAGAAGCTCACGGATGTTGCGGACCCTGCGTACCGCACCGGGCTCATACAGGCGATATCCCGCCGTCGTACGGTCGGACTCCAGCAGGCCCTGCTCCTCGTAGTAACGCAGGGCACGGGTCGTGGTCCCGGCCTCCGCGGCCAGTTCACCGATCAGCATTGCAGCCACCTCCGAGTCCGACCATAAAGCTTCACCCGTACGTCAAGGTCAACTCCCCAGTCGGACCACCGTCTTCCCGGTGTAAGCGCCGTTCACGAGATCGAGGAGGGCCTGCGGTGCATTGGCCAGCCCATCGATCACCGTCTCGTCATGGACGATCGCGCCCTCGCGCAGCCACGTACGGAATTGCGCGCCGAACTCCGGAGCACGCTCAAGGTGATCGCCCACGGAGAAGCCGCGGATGGTCAGCCGCTTGCCGAGGGCACTGAGCAGGTCGCCGGGGCCGCCGCCGGGACTGGCTTCGCTCTGCCGGCTGAGGGCTCCGCACACGGCGATGCGGCCATGCGGGTTCATGATCTCGATCGCGGCGCGCAGCTGTTCGCCACCCACGTTGTCGAAGTAGACGTCGATGCCTTCGGGTGCGGCCTCACGCAGCCGGTCGACGATCGGTCCGTCGTGATAGTCGAAGGCCGCATCGAACCCGAGTCTCCCGGTCAGATGGGCGACCTTGTCCCGCGAACCGGCGCTGCCGATCACCCGGGCCGCTCCCTTGAGCCGGGCGATCTGACCGGCCATGCTCCCGGTCGCCCCCGCCGCGCTGGAGACGAAAACGGTGTCGCCGGGCCGTAGTTCCGCCGCGTCCATGAGCCCGACGTAGGCGACCAGTCCGAAGCCCAGGTAGGTGGAGGGTGACGGGTAGGCGTCCCGGTCGACAGGGCGGAACAGCCCGGCCTGCGCCACGGCATACTCGCGCCAACCGAGCCGGTGCATCACCAGGTCGCCCTCGCCAAGCGATGAATCCGCGGAGGCGACCACTTCACCGATGGCATCGCCGTACATCACCTCGCCGACCTCATAGCGGGGCATCGGCAGGCCGGACTCGCCCGCAATCAGCATGACCATGCCGGGGTCGAGCGACATGAACAGATTGCGGACCAGCACCTGCCCCGATGCGGGACTGGGAACAGCGACCTCGGTGATCTCGAAGTCCCCGGGAGCGGGCAGACCCTCAGGCCGTGCGAACAGCCGGGCTTCCAGCCCGGTACGGGAGATGCCGGAGCGACCGGAGAACGTTGTGCTCTTCGAAGATGTGTCCATGCCGACGACGCTAAGGATTGACCCGTGCGTCAAGGTCAAGCCGACCTGCCGGTGACGGCCTCGAGACGTACGTGAAGGCCGAACGGGTCTTGGCCCGCACGGAGTTGCACACGACTCGATGACCTCGGAGCCCGGCCCTGTGTTACTTCCCGCCCAGCGACGCCGCCTGCCCGCGCAGCCTCTAAGGCGTCAAGCCGATCGCGCCAAAGGCGGCGACCGCGCCAGTGCGGCCCTCGGAATCGGGGCCGGATCGGAGCACACATAGGCTCTCGATCACAGAGAGGGTGGGGGTGCCAGATGCGTGGAAGCGACGCCAGGACGAGGGCCCAGTAATGCCATTGCCGACGGAGCGGTGGCCGGCGGCATGGGATGAACCTGGTCTGCTGACGCCGAAAAAGCGGGTCCGGGAGAGGACGTCTACCCTCGCGACGTCCTTGGCCTGGGGACGGCTGCCCGCGAGCTGCTCGAAGAGAACGAATCGCCCTTCCACTTCGAACCCACCGACCGCGTCTTCCCGGTCGCGGTCTCAGTGAGCTGCCCCATCTCGCCGGCCTGCTCGGGCGTGCGCGACTTCGCGCCATCCCAACGCCACACTGATCCAGCAGCCACGCTAGGTGTCGTTGGTGGCGCAAAAGTGGCACAGGGCTAATGGCAGACAGATGGCACTTCACACAGCGGTGCCGAGGTCCTGGAAGCGGCGCCGCTCCGCGATACCGAGTTCGTCGGTGACCTGAGGGGCACGGATCCCCCTCATGACACCGGAGTTCGGGTGGCAGTTTACGGACGGGCTTGTGTGCGGTCTCGCACAATGATCTTGCCGGTGTTCTCGCCGCGCAGCATTCCCAGGAACGCGTCCACGATGCGCTCGAAACCGTCAACCACCGTCTCGTCCGGAGCGAGCCGGCCGCTCTGCAGATGCGGCACCGCGAACTCGTACAACTCCTCCTGCATGTCGCGGTAGTTGCTGACCAGGAAGCCCTCCATGCGAAGGCTCTTCTCCACGATGTCCGCGTAGTTGAAGCGCGGCGACGGCGCGTCGGGGGTGTTGTACTGGCTGATCGTGCCAACGCGGACGATGCGCCCGAACTCGCGCAGCGCTCCCACCGCCGCGGCCAGTTGCTCGCCGCCGACGTTGTCGACGAACACGTCGATGCCGCCCGGCGCGGCCTTGCCGAGCAGGTCGGCGGCGGGCCCGTCGTGGTAGTCGAAGACGGCGTCATAGCCCACCTCCCGTGTGAGGTGGTCGGCCTTCGCCGCCGAGCCCGCGCTGCCCACGAGCCGTCCGGCGCCGAGCAGTCTGGCGAACCGCCCGGTCGCCGTGCCGACCCCGCCCGCGGCGGCCGACACGAACAGGTCCTCCCCCTCCTGGAGTCGGGCGATCCGGGTCAGGCCCACATAGGCGGTCAGGCCGGTGCCGCCGAGGGTGCTCAAGTACGCGGTCAGGGGCACCCCGTCGAAGCGGGGCAGCCGCCGGATCTCCTCGGGTGTGACCACCGCGTGCGTGCGCCAGCCCTGCCGGTGGAACACGATCTCGCCCTCGGTCAGCCGAGGCGTGCGCGAGGCGATCACCCGCCCGATGGTGCGGCCCTCCAGCGGTGCGTCGAGCGTGAAGCCGCCGGGCACGTCGTCCATCATCTCGCGGTGGTAGGGGTCGACGGACCAGTAGAGGTTTTCCACGAGCGCGCTGCCGGCTGCGGGGTCGGGGAGCGTGGACTCGACGAAGGCGAAGTGCTCGGCGGTGGGAAAGCCGTGGGGGCGAGCGGTCTGGTGCACGGTGAGCGCGGTCTCGTTCATGCCTGGACCGTAGGGCGGGAATGCGCCGCCTGGGCAGCCGGTTGGGCTCATGCGACACACCGTTCCATGAGCAGTTCTCATACGTTGAGGTGAGCGCCCCGTGGCCCGCACGACCGACTCCGATCTCGCCCCGCAGGAACTGCGCGTCCTGGTGGCGGTCGCGGACACCGGCGGCTTCTCGGCCGCGGCCGACACACTCGGTCTGACCCAGTCCGCGGTCTCCCACTCGGTTCGCGGCAGCGAGCGCAAGATCGGTGCCGTCCTCTTCGAACGCGGCCGCACCGGAGCCCGCCCCACCCCTGCCGGAGAGAAGGCCGTCGCGCACGCCCGCCGCATCCTGCGTCTACTGGACGTCCTGACCGTCGAGGCGCGCGGCGCGGCCCGGCCCGGAGCTGCGGAGGGGCCGCTGCGGATCGCGGCTTTCCGCAGCGCGGCCCTCCACCTGCTGCCACCCGTCCTGCAGCGGCTGCGCGCCCGGCACCCCGGGATCGAGCCGCGGGTGCGGATCGTACGTGAGGTGGGGCGCGGCACTGCGGGCGAAGTGGCCGACGGGAAGGCCGACCTAGCGATCGCCACGCTGGGCGGCTCCGTGCCGCTTCCAACGGGTCTGATCGCGAGCGGACTCCTTGAAGAGCCGTATGCCCTGGTGCACGCGACGGGTCACGCCGCCCCGCGCTCGCTGCCGCTGGTCGACTGGGCCGAGAACTGTGGCTCGTACACCCGCGACTGGTGGGCCGCACAGGACTGGATCCCGAAGGCAACCGTCGAGGCGGAGGACGACGGAGCGGTGCTCTCCTTGGTGAGCGGAGGTCACGGAATGGCGATCATGCCGGCGCTCTCCCTGGTCGGAGCGCCGAACTCGGTCGGGATCACTGATCTCGGCCCCGAGCGCCCGACACGCCAGGTCGGCTATGTCACCACCTCCGAACTGGCCGGATCCGCTGTCGTGCGCGCCTTGGTGAGGGAGCTGCGGGCGACGGTCCCGCAGGGTGTGAGCCTTCTCGGCGGCGAGGCTTGATCAGGTCGAGTGGGCGAGCCGCCTGGCGCAGGCAGCCGCGGTGTGCCACGACCTTCTTCTGCGGCGCCTCGCACGGGTTCTTCCACGGCTGGAATCGGTCGGCGACCTGTACGGCATCCTCGGAAGAGGCCGGCCCGGCGCCGCCGCAGCTTGAGCGGCCTGCGACTGCCGGTCGGGCAGTCGGGAGCCTGGAGCCGATCCTGCGATCAGCTGACGTCTCACACCTGACGCCGACCCACAGCACATCCAGTCCACCCAGAGCCCACTGCCACCGCTTCTGGGATGCCGCTCCGCCGAGGAAGACGTCATCGACGATGACCCTGGCGCCTGCGCGGGCCATCGCCACAACGCCCTCCATCCAGGCAGCCTCCAGCGCCCGGAAGTCCGCCCCGACGCTCACCTCGCCATCCGCCGCGAACACGATTCCCTCGTCCGACGCACCGACCGCCGCCGGGTGCGTCTCCCGACGACGGAGACGGGTCGTAGACACACTGGTTGATGAGAATGACATTCTGGTATAGGTAGAACAGCATTTCGCAGACGGGGTGGAGCGCACGGCGACGGCATCTGGCCGGGGCGCCCTTGCTGGGTGTGTGCCTGAACGGAAGGAATCGCGTGGACTATCGCAAGCTCGGTACGACCGGTGTCGAGGTGAGCAGCCAGTGTCTCGGCGCGATGATGTTCGGCACGTTCGGGAATCCCGACCACGACGACTGTGCACGGATCATCAACCGGGCCCTGGACGCAGGGATCAACTTCATCGACACGGCCGACGTGTACTCCCGCGGCGAGAGCGAACGCATTGTCGGTCAGGCGGTGAAATCACGTCGTGACGAGGTGCTGATCGCGACCAAGTGCTTCTATCCGATGGGCGAGGACCGCAACATGCGGGGCGGCTCCCGGCGTTGGATCGTGCGGGCGGTCGAGGACAGCCTCCGCCGGCTCGGTACCGACCACATCGACCTGTACCAGGTGCACAAGCCCGACTGGGACACCGACCTGGAGGAGACCCTCGGCGCGCTGACCGACCTCGTGCGCCAGGGCAAGGTGCTCTACCTGGGGTCGTCGTCATTCCCGGCGGAATGGATCGTCGAGGCCCAGTGGGCCGCCTCGCGGAGCGGGAGCGGGCGGTTCGTGTGTGAGCAGCCGCAGTATTCGGTCTTCGCGCGGTCGGTGGAGCAGTCGGTGCTGCCGGCCTGTCAACGGCATCGGATGGCGGTGATCTCGTGGAGCCCGCTCGCGGGCGGCTGGCTGACCGGCAAGTACCGGCGCGGCGAACAGCCGTCGGCGGGTTCGCGGTTCGACCCGGGCGGCCGCTTCATGCAAGGGAGCGTCAGCCACGCCGACGACCTTGCCTCGCCCGCCCGATTCGACGCTCTGGACGCCCTGCGCGAGATCGCCGGGCAGGCGGGCCTGTCGCTGACCGAGCTGGCTCTGGCGTTCGTCGGCAGCCACCCCGCGATCACCTCGACCATCATCGGGCCCCGCACCATGCAGCACCTGGAGGACGCTCTGTCCGCGGCGGACGTCCGCCTCGACACGGACGTACTCGACGCCGTCGACAAGGTCGTTCCCCCGGGTAGCGACATGCCAGGGGTCGACCACTTCCTCCCGTACCCGGCGCTGCAACCGGAGTCCCGTCGACGGCCCGAGAGCCGGCCGTCCTGACGTCCGCCCCCCTGCCGGCAGGCCCGCTGTCATGGCCCTCAGCGGCCGCCCCGACCAGCCCATCGCCGTCACCCTCGCCCGCTGCCCCGCACCGCCCTGCGCGGCCGGAGCTCCCTTGGCCGAGGCCAGAGCCGGGCGCGCGTGGGGCGGGGCTGACCGGGCGGTGGGAGTTCGGCCTGCGGCGGGAGTTACGGCAGCCGACGCCTTGGCTAATCTGCACGGGTGACCACCGACCTGACCCTGCTGCCACGTGTCGCCTATCGCGGACAGGAGATCACCGCGCCCCGGCTCCGCGGCCTCCTCGCGCTGCTCGCGGGCGACTTGCGCACGGGCTGCAGCATGGAGCGGCTGGTGGCAGGGCTGTGGCCGGACGAACTGCCGGAGCGGCCGGGAAAGGCGGTGCAGGTCCTCGTGTCCAGGGCGCGGGCGCAGCTGGGCGCCGACGTCCTCGCGAGCACGCCGACCGGATACCGGCTCAGCCTCGCCGAGGACCAGGTCGACAGCTCCGCCCTGCTCCTGCACGCCGCCGCCGGGGCGGACCGGGCCAGGGTCGGGGACCACGCGGGATCGCTGGCCGCGGCCGAGGCCGGGCTCGCGCTGTGGGAGGGCACTCCTGACGGGGCCGGCAGCGCCGACGACCCCGTGGCCGCCTTGCGCACCGAGCGCGCCCCCGTCCGCGGCACGCTCGTACGCGCGCGGGCGCTCGCGCTCGCCCGGCTGGGGCGGCATGCGGAGGCGGCCGGGCCGCTGGCCGTGGCGGCCTCGGAGCATCCGCGCGACGAGGAGGTGCTCGCCGAGCTGCTGCGCGGTGAGGCGGCGACGGCGGGCCCGTCCGCCGCGCTGATGCGGTACGAGGCGTACCGCCGTGAGCTGCGCGAGACGCTCGGCACGGATCCGGGCGCCGGGCTCAAGGCCGTACAGCAGGAGTTGTTGCGCGGCGAGGCGCCTGTGGTCAGGCACGGTGTGCCGCACGAGCCGAACCCGCTGCTCGGCCGGGACGAGGACATCGCGGCGGTGGAGCGGCTGCTGCGTGTCTCCCGCACCGTCACCGTCGTCGGCCCCGGCGGCCTCGGCAAGACCCGGCTCGCGCACGCCGTCAGCCGCCGGGCCGAGCAGCGCGTGGTGTATTTCGTGCCGCTCGCCGGCGTCACCGCGGACGAGGACGTGGCCGCGGAAGTCGCCTCCGCGCTCGGCGTCGGCGCCATGAGCGGCCCCAGCTCGGCCGACCCGGTGTCCGGCATCCTGGGCGTGCTCGGCTCCGGGTCCGCGCTGGTGGTGCTGGACAACTGCGAGCAGGTCGTCCGGGGCGCCGCCGACCTCGTACAGGCCCTGGTCTCGTCCTCGAAGGACCTGCGGGTGCTCGCCACCAGCCGGGCCCCGCTGGGCGTCACATCGGAGGCGGTGTACGCGCTGCCGGAACTCGGTCTCGACATCTCCATCGAGCTGTTCACGCAGCGGGCCCGGGCCGCCCGGCCCGGCGTGGGACTGCCGCCGGACGCGGTGGCCGAGCTGTGCCGCCACCTCGACGGGCTGCCGCTCGCCGTGGAGCTGGCCGCGGCGCGAGTGCGGGTCCTTTCGGTACCGGAGATCGCCCGCCGCCTCGGCGACCGGTTCGCGCTGCTGCGCGGCGGGGTGCGGGGCGTGCCGGAGCGCCACCGCACGCTGCACGCGGTCGTGGAGTGGAGCTGGAACCTGCTCACGGAGGACGCCCGGGCGGCGCTGCGCACACTGTCCGTCTTCCCCGGTGGCTTCCTGGGCGAAGCGGCGGAGCAGGTCCTCGGCGAGGATGCGCTGTTCCTCCTTGAGCAGCTGGCCGATCAGTCGCTGCTCACCGTCGCCGACACCCCGGCCGGCGTACGGTTCCGGATGTTGGAGACCGTACGGGAGTTCAGCGCGGCCCGGCGTGTGGAGGCGGGCGAGGACGAGGAGGCCGTCGGCCGGTTCCTCGCCTGGGCGCGGGACTTCGGGGTCGCGTACCACGACGCGCTCTTCGGCTCGGATGCGCAGGCCGCCTGGGAGCGGATCAAGGCCGAGCAGGACAACCTCGTGCTGGCCCTGCGGCACGCCCTGGCCCGTACGGACAACCCCGCCACCGCCGCCCTCACCGCCGTCCTCGCCAGTCTGTGGTCCACCGGCACCAACTTTCCCCGCCTCGCCGCCCTCACCGCGGACACCGGCCCGCCGCTGTCGCACTACCACCCCGAGCCCGAATACGTCGAAGTCGCGCGCACCGCCGCGGTGTTGGGCACGGCGACCGTGTTCATGGGCCCCGGCCCGCGCGCCATACGCCAGCTGGTCACTCTGCGGCGGCTGCCCCCGGCCCCGCCGGACACACTGATGCGCGCCACCGCGATCGTGCTGAGCGCGGTCCCCGAGATACGGCCTCCCGGCTACGACGTGCTGCGGAGGCTCTGCGAGGGCGAGAGCGAGGGCGGCAGCGCACAGCCGTTGCTCTCCGGCATCGCCGAGTGCGTCGCCTGCTACGTCTGGGAGTTCGAGCACGACATCGACCGCGCGCTCGTCTCGGCACGGCGGGCGGTCGCCGGACTGGCGGCGGTCGACAATCCGTCCGTGCAGCTGATGGTGCATTCCCGGCTGAGCGAGCTGTGCCTGCGCACGGGGCGGGGCGAGGAGGCGTACGAGCATCTCCAGGCAGCGCTCAAGGTGCTGCCGCGGCTCGGGGACGGGCACGACTACATCAGCATCCGCTCGCTCCTGGTTCTCTCCTGTCTGCAGCGCGGCGAGACCGACGAGGCCGAGGACTGGTTGCGGCAGGCGGAGAGCGACAACACCCCGCAGGAGGACGACTTCTACCGGCCCGACCTCGGCGGGCGCGCCGAGATCGCGCTCGCCCGCGGGCTGACGGAGGTCGGGCTCGGCCTGTGGCGCAGTGCTGTGGAGCGGATGCTCGCGGCCGGCTCGCTGCGCGGCGGCGACTCCCGGCTCGACCCGTGGGCGTTCCTGATCCAGTCGGTGGCGGTGACGGCGCACGCGCACGCCGGCCGGCTCGGGCTGGTCGCGCACGTGGTCGACCGGCTGCGGCAGCGGCTGCGGACGCTGCTGTGCGATCCGGTCGGCTCGCCCTCCGAACTCCCCTTGTTCGGCACGGTGTTGCACGCCCTTGGCATGGCGGGGCTCGCGTCCCGCGACACGAGTGCCGTACGGATGATCGCGCTGGCCGAACGGCTGGGGGTGATGCGCGAGTTCCAGCCGACGATGTCGGCGGACCGCGCCCGGAAGGCGGCGGAAGACGCCGACACGGCGGCGTACGCCGACGCGGTGTCGGAGTACGCCGCCCTGGAGCGGGACGAGTTGCGGGAGGCGGCCCGCGCTGTCATGGCGGCTACTTCGGGTCGCGGTTGAAGGACGCCGTCGACCAGCGGTAGCCGAGCACGGTCAGGCCGACGCACCAGGCGATCGCGATCCACCAGTTGTTGCCGATCCCGGTGCCGAGCAGCAGGCCGCGCAGGGTCTCGATGGCCGGCGTGAACGGCTGGTACTCGGCGATCGGCTGGAACCAGCCCGGCATCGTGTCGGCCGGGATGAAGGCGCTGGAGATGAGCGGGAGGAGGATCAGCGGCTGTGCGCTGTTGCTGGCCGCCTCGGCGTTCGGGCTGGCCATGCCCATCCCGACGGCGATCCAGGTGAGTGCCAGGGCGAACAGCGCGAGCAGGCCGAACGCCGCCAGCCATTCCAGGGCGGTTGCGCCCGTGGACCGGAAGCCGATGGCGACGGCGACGGCGCCGACGAGGACCACGCTGGCGATGCACTGCAGCACGCTGCCGACGACGTGCCCGACGAGCACGGACCCGCGGTGGATCGCCATCGTGCGGAAGCGGGCGATGATGCCCTCGTTCATGTCGGTGGCGACGGACACCGCGGTCCCGATGACGGTGCCGCCGATGGTCATCATCAGGATGCCCGGGACGATATAGGCGATGTAGTCGGATCGGTCGGCGCCGCCGATGCCCGTGCTCATCACGTCGCCGAAGATGTAGACGAAGAGCAGCAGCAGCATGATCGGGGTGAGCAGCAGGTTCAGGGTGAGAGACGGGTAGCGGCGCGCGTGCAGGAGGTTGCGGCGCAGCATGGTGTTCGAGTCGCGGACGGCGAGGGAGAGGGCGCTCATCGGACGTTCTCCTTGGACTGGTTCGGCTGGGTGGGCTGGGTGGGGATGGTGGTGGGACCGGTCAGGGCGAAGAACACGTCGTCGAGGTCGGGGGTGTGCACGGTCAGCTCGTCCGCCTCGATGCCGGTGGAGTCGAGCCAGTCGAGGATGGCGCGCAGTTCGCGCTGGCTGCCGTCGCTGGGGATCTGCAGCGCCAGTGCCTCGTCGTCGCGGGTGACCTCGCGCAGGGCGACGGCGGCGGACTGGTAGGCGGCGGGGTCGGTGAAGCGGAGCCGGACGTGGCCGCCGGGGATGAGCCGCTTCAGCTCGTCGGCGCTGCCTTCGGCGGCGATCTTGCCGTCGTTCAACACCGCGATGCGGTCGGCGAGTTCGTCGGCCTCGTCCAGGTACTGGGTGGTGAGGAAGACGGTGACGCCGTCGGAGACCAGCTCGCGGATGATCTGCCACATGTTGTGGCGGCTGCGCGGGTCGAGGCCGGTGGTCGGCTCGTCGAGGAAGATGATCCGCGGGTCGCCGACCAGCGTCATGGCGAGGTCGAGGCGGCGCTTCATGCCGCCGGAGTAGGTGGAGGCGGGCTTCTTCGCGGCCTCGGTGAGGTCGAAGCGCTCAAGGAGTTCGGCGGCGGTGCGGCGCCCCTCCTGCTTGGACAGGTGGTGCAGGTCCGCCATGAGGAGCATGTTCTCCTCGCCGGTGATCAGGCCGTCGACGGCGGAGAACTGCCCGGTGACGCCGATCGCGGCCCGCACGGCCTGCGGGTCGACGGCGAGGTCGTGACCGCCGACCCGCAGCTCACCGGCGTCGGCGGTGATGAGGGTGGAGAGGATCTTCACAGCGGTGGTCTTGCCGGCGCCGTTCGGGCCGAGCAGGGAGAAGACGGTGCCGGTCGGCACCGCCAGGTCGATGCCGTCGAGCACGACCTTGTCCCCGTAGGCCTTGCGCAGCCCCTTGGCCGCGATGGCGAGTGAGTGCGTTGTCGTTGTCGTCATGCCGAGGAGGTTGCGGCAGGGCGCATTCAGCGCGGTTTCACGATGGTTTCAGTGCCCTGGAACCGGGCGGCGGAGGGCAATGCCCTCTTGCCTCCCTGCGGTGCCGGGACTTCGGCCCCGGCGGACTTCGACCACAAGGAGCGCGAACTCGGCCTGCGTGGGGACAGAAGGGGCTCCTGGTCGGCGGTGACGCCGGCCAGGAGCCCCTTGACGCGATGAGCCTGCGTCAGCCGTCGGACTCCGAGGAGGGGATGTAGGCGCCCGGGACGTCCTTGGGCGCGAAGATCTTGTCCTCGCCGGGGTAGGGCTTCGTCCACCCGTGTGTCTGGTACCACGTGAAGTGGTTCATCTGTGCGGGGTTCGCGAAGTCAGGAATGGCACCCGGCCCGGTCAGCCGCTGGTGCGTCTTCCATTCCTCCCACTTCGCCGCGAGTGCCTGCTTGCCCGCCGGCACCTTTGCCGAGGGCACGGCCGCTGCACTGGGGTCCTGCGGTGCCGGGGTGTCCACGCCGCAGGCGGGCGGGGTCTTCAGGCCGTCGGTCAGCGAGGTCCGGTTGGGCAGCGCCTTGAACGGCGTGAAGTCGGCGTGCTGGGTGAACGCGCCGCGCATCGGGCTGGCCGCGCTGTCCTTCTGGTTCATCGGGTGGATCCCGAGGATCTGCTCGATGGTCCGGATCATCGTGATCTGCGAGTAGTAGTGGCTGTCGACGGTGCCGTGCTGAGCCCAAGGGCTGATGATCTGGATCGGGGCACGGTGGCCGTCGACGTGGTCGAGGCCGGCCTGGGAGTCGTCCTCGACGACGAAGATCGCCGAGTCCTTCCAGTACTTGCTGTGCGAGATCTCGTCGACCATCCGGCCGACGGCGAGGTCGTTGTCCGCGACCTGAGCGGCCGCGTTCGCCGGACCACCGGTGTGGTCGTTGGAGAGCCAGAACATGTTCAGGTTCGCCGGACCGTTCTTCTCGAAGTCCTGCTTCCAGATCTGCTCCTTGTAGATGTCCGGGATGCTGGTGTCGAACAGCGGGAAGCCGGGCACCGACACCTTGTTGAGCGACGGGATCGCCGAGCCCGTTTGAATGGGGTAGGCGGTGTCCTGCCCGGTCGCCTCCATGTTCTTGGTGTCGCAGTACAGGTTCTGCCAGGACGCGCCGGCCGGCTTGCTCTCGAACGACTGGAACTCGCCGAAGTCCTTGACGGACTTCCCAGCCGCCTGCGCACCGGTCCAGATGAAGCCGGACTTCTGGTGGCCGAGAGCGTCGTCCTCGGTGTCGTAGCTGCGCGTGTACTCACCGGCCGAGGACTCGGTGTACTCCGGGTCGTCGGCCTGCATCAGCCAGTTGTGGCCCTCGGCGGAGTTCGTACCGATGTCGTACGTGTTGTCGTACAGCCCGAACTGCGAAGCCAGCGCGTGCTGGTTCGGCGTCACGTTCTCGCCGAACTGCGTCGCCGACGGGTCGCCGTTGCCCTGCGGCATGTCACCGAAGACCTGGTCGTAGGTCCGGTTCTCCTTGACGATCATGAAGACGTGCTTGATCGTCGAGGGAGCGCCGAGCCGCGCCGGGACCGGCACCTGCTTCTGGTTGCCCTTGCCATGGGCCAGCGAGACCGAGCCGCGCGTCCAGCCGTTCTGTTTGAAGACCTTGCCCGTCTGGGACCTGATGACGCTGTCGTCCGGCAGCGTGAACTGCGTCAGGCTCGATGTCGTGTCGTGGGTGCCGTGCCCGGCCTTGCCGGTGGGGCGGCGGGCGTCGATACCACGGGTGTTGGATACGACCACCTTCTTGCCCACGGTGGTGATCTCCGCGGGGAAGTAGTCAGTCGGGAGCAGGCCGACGTAACTGGCCGGCTCCTGCGGGGACTTGTACCGGTAGACGGCGACGGCGTTGGCGCGGCCGAGCGTCACCAGCAGACGGCCGTCGTCGGTGAGCGTCACCGCGTTGGGCTCGTAGCCCACCGACGCCTCCGGCCACGGCTGGGTGGCGATGGTCTGCACGACCTTGTTCTTGCGGGTGTCGATGACCGACACATTGTTGTCGGCGGTGTTGGTGACGAACACCGCTCCGTTCTTGGCGTACAGGGCCGTCGGGTGCAGACCGACGTCGATGCTCCCGACGGCTGCGGTCGGGTCCGCCAGGTCGATGACACTGACCGTGCCGGTGGTGGTGGCACCGGTCTCCGGGTTGGCCGGAACCTGGGTGCCGTAGGAGTTGATCGTGGTGTCGCCGGGCTTGGCCAAACGCCCGCCCTCGTTGCTGACGTAGAGCTTGTTGCCGACCACGGCGATGCCGCGGGGTGCGTTGCCAACGGCCCAGCTCTGCTTGATGGTCCCGGTCGCCGCGTCGATGGCGGCCACCCGGTTCTGGCCGTTGACCGCTGAGTACACGGTGGAGCCGTCGGCCGAGAACACCGCAGCACCCACCAGTGCGTGCTTGGAGCCGTCGGCCGGGATCGAGATGGTCGTCGGGTTGGCGAGGGTGCCGTCCGAGTTCACGGTGAACCTGGTGTAGCCGTCGCTCTGGCCCAACCACAGCTGCGAACCGTCGGGCGAGTACGTCGGGCCCTCCTGTCCGACGGCGCCGCTCGTGATGCGCAGGTCGTCCGTTGAGGCGGTGCCGACGCGCTGCTTCACCTGCCCGGTCTCGAGGTCCATGACGACCAGCGACGCATCACCGTCGGCGATCGAGGCCGCGAGATGGCTCCCGTCCGGGCTGACCGAGGACGACATGATTTTGCCGTTGTTGATGACGGTGCGGCTGCCGTACGGGGCGATGTACTGGTCGCTCGAGATGACCTGGCCGTTGGCGGTGACCTGGGCGACCTGCTGGGTGCCGAACTGGCTCGTCGAGGCAACAGCGGTGCCGGTGACGGCGAGGGCCACAGCGATGCCCGCCGCCACCAGAGTGCTCCGGCGGCCGACGCGTCTGCCCAAAAGGTTGATCTGTTCCTTCTCGTTGCTCCGACGCTGCCGTGCTACCTGCATGGAGTTATCCCTTCGGGGTGGCGAGCAGGTCGACATTGCCGTCGAACTGCCAAAGCGGGTTGGGTGCGTCCCCGGTCGGGGTGCGGACCAGGAAGTAGCCGTTCACTTCCTTCGGTCCGTCGCCGTCGGCCATGAAACGACCGTCAGGTGTGAGGTCGAGCTGGTAGATCGCCGTCCCCACGACGTCGATGCCAGGGAGATGCCAGGACACGACGCAGCGCCAGTCGTTGCCCGGCCCCTCGGCGGCGACCTTGACGCTGCCCTTGTCGCACGTCGCCGTGGCCTTCAACTGCGCTTCTGTGACGGCGGGACGGTTGAGTTGCTCGGTTTGCAGGCGATAGAGGTGGGCGAACGCCGTGGCGACCGAGCGCTGCACTTTGTCCTGCTCGATCCCGGAGCCCGTGGCCCCGGTCGCCGAGGCGAGCACCGCGACCGTGACGGCGACCAGCCCGACGAGCGGCAGGACTCCGGCGGTGACCGCGCGGCGCCCCGAACCGTCGTAGGTCGGGTTGGTGAAGTCGCGCCGCAGGAAAAGCACGTAGGCCAGCACACTTGCGGTCACCGCCCACAGCAGGCTGACCACGATGCCGATCAGGAGCGGGCCGAGCTGCGTGGGGCTGGTGAACAGACCGTTCCAGGCGATGAAGGCGTAGCTGGGCAGGGCTAGGCGCACGGCGACGGGCAGCGGCATCATCTGGGCGAGCTGCATCGCGAGCGCGACGAGCGCGGGCAGCAGCAGACCCATCGGGGACCGCCCCAGCGTGACGGACCCGAGCAGTCCGATCGCGGCGAGGGCCAGGGTCGGGGCGAGGACGCAGACCCAGGCGAGCAGGACCTTGCCGGCGGCGTCCGCCGGCGTCAGCAGGTGGCCGTCGAGGCCTGCCAGCGGCTGGTTGCCGACCGCGACGATCCCGCCGGCCGTGCTGGAACAGGCCAGCCCGGCCACAAGCAGCAGGATGACGGTGAGACTGGCCAGTGCCTTCGCGGCGAAGATCCGCCTAGGAGAGCGGACCGCCACGAGCAGGTGGCGCCAGGTGCCGAGCCGGTCCTCGGAGGCGAACACGTCGCCGGCGACCACCGAGGTCAGCAGCGGAAGTGCCCAGGTGCCCGCGAACCCGAGCATCACCAGCGCTCCGGCCCACCCGGTGGCGTGCATCCAGCGGCCGAAGAGGGTGTCGGAGGGGAGCGTGCTCTGCTGACTCACCGCGGCGACGAAGAGCGCCGGCGCGATCCAGCAGGCGAGGACCAGCAGGCGGATCCGCCATTGCGAGACCAGCTTGACCAGCTCGAAGCGGTAGGCGCGCGGAACGGAGACACGGCGGGTTGCGGCAACGTTGTCGTCGGCGATGGTCGCGGTCACCGGCCGTTCTCCTTCTGCTCGGTGAGGGCGAGGAACGCGGCTTCGAGCGGCGACACCAGGGGGGCGAGCTCGCGCAACGCGATGCCCGCCTGCACGATCCGCACCACCAGTTCGTCGAGGGCGGGCACCGGCGCGCGTACGACGAGCACCTCGGCGTCGTGCCGTGCCCCGGTGTCGTCGACGACGCGGATTCCGGCCGTGTCGAGGGCCAGTTGGCGGGCGGCCCGCGGGTCGGAGGTGAGCAGCCGGTAGTCGAGTTCACGGTTCTCGGCGGCCAGCTTGCTCAGCGGGCCGGTGAAGACGACCCGTCCGGTGGCGACGATGGTGGCCTCGGAGCACAGTGCCTGGAGGTCGTCCATGCGGTGGCTGGAGAGCACGACGCTGGTTCCGTCCGCCGCGAGCCGGGTGAGGACACCGTGTACGTGTCTTTTGCCGGCCGGGTCGAGGCCGTTGGACGGTTCGTCGAGCACGAGCAGCCGGGGCTTGGTGAGCAGGGCGGCGGCGAGGCCGAGCCGTTGACGCATGCCGAGGGAGAAGCCGCGGGCCTGATCGTCGGCGACATCGGTGAGCCCGACCTGGTCGAGCACGTCGTCGACCCCCGCGGTACGTGCGTCGCGGCCTCGCAGAGCGGCCAGCGCGGCAAGGTTCTGCCGGGCGGTGAGCGAGGGGTAGAGGCCGGGCCCGTCCACGAAGCCGGCGACACCGTCGGGAGCGGCGAGCGCACGCCTGAGCGGCGTGCCCAGGATCTCGAGGCGGCCGCTGTCGGCGACGGCCAGGCCCAGCAGGAGACCGAGCAGCGTCGTCTTGCCGGCGCCGTTCGGTCCGACCAGGCCGTGGATCTGCCCCTGCGCCACCTCCAGATCGACGCCGTCGAGTGCCACGACGTCGCCGAAACACTTGGTGATCCCGCGAGCCTGGACTGCGAGTGGTGTGTCCATGAGCCCCTTCTTCCGAAACACTCAGGGACCTTAGGGACGGCACACAACGCAGGCACAGGCGGCTGGTTGAACATGCAGGAAACGGATCGTCAAGGCGTCGGCAAGTCCGGGGGCACAAAATGGCCAGCATCGAGCCAGAGTCGGGCAACCGTTGCTTTGGATTCAGTTCGTGATCAGTCGCAGCCGCCGACTGCCCGGTTTCCCGCTGCGTGTTTTCCACCGAAAAGTGGATCGGGCTGAGCAGGTACTGTGCCCGCTCAGGACTCGGACGGTTGGCCAGTCTCGGCGCGATGGCTGCGCGGACAGCGGCTTCACCGTGGTCACGTCGGTCGGCGGTGACGGCCTGTTGCACGGACTGCGGCCCGACCCGCACGGCGGAGCCGAGTGGCAGGCGCCGCACTATGCGGATACGGCCCGGTTCACCGAGCGGGACGTCATGCTCGGGACCGGTCCGCTCGCCGTGCCCGGCACACTCAGCCCGCCTGTCGGCCCCGGACCATGGCCCGCCGTAGTGCTGCTCTGCGGTGGCGGTGCGTTCGACCGCGACGAGAGCAGCGGCCCGAACAAGGCGCTCAAGGACCTCGCCTGGGGGGCTCGTCACCCGGCAGGTGGCCGTGCCGCGCTTCGACAAGGCGACCTTCGCGCACCCGGATCGCCTGCCCCAGGACATCACCATGGCCGACGAGTACCTGCCGCCTGCGCTCGCCGCCGTCCGCCCGCTCCGGCAGCAGCCCGAAGTGGCCCCGGACCGGATCCACCTGCTCGGCCACAGCATGGGCGGCAAGGCGGCACCCCGGATCGCCGCCGCCGACCCGTCGATCGCGGGCCTGGTGCTGCTCGCGGCAGACGCACAGCCGATGCACGAGGCGGCCGTCCGGGTGGCCCGCCATCTCGCGGCACTCACCCCCAGGCCCGGCGCGGACGAGACGGTTGCCGCACTCGCCCGGCAGGCCGCGCTGGTGGCGGCCCCCGGCCTCACCCCCGACACACCATCAAAGCTGCTGCCGCTGGGGTTTCCGCTTCCTACTGGCTCGACCTGCGCGCCTACGACCCAGTGGCCACGGCAGCAGGGCCGCCCTGCCCGATGCTGATCCTGCACGGCGGCCAGGACTACCAAGTGACCGTGGCCGACGACCTGGTCCGCCGGCGGAGCGCCCTCGCAGCGGCACTCCCCATCCGGCTCCGCACAACACCGGCAGGACAGCTCCGGGCACTGGGCGCTCGACAGGCGGGTCCGGTCCAAGGACGCAACGGACACTGTGTCGGACGGAGCTGATAGAGCCCAAGAGGCGTACATCCCCGGACTGACACGCCGCCCGGAAATCCGCCGGAGGCTCGATGCCACCCGTAGGTTCACCCTGAAGGGTGGCATCCATGGGTGAACCCAGAACACTGACGCAACGTCATATACGTTCCCTGTCAGGCAGATTGGCGGCCATTACGGCCGCCCTCTGTCTCACCTCCGCCACCGTGGCCCTACTGCCCGCGCCCTCCTCCGCCGCCGTGACGGGGCCGGGCGGCGAGACGGTGGCCGAGGGCCGGCACACGGCCCAGATCAGCCGGACCGAGTACGGCATCCCGCACATCCTGGCCCGGGACTTCGACGGACTCGGATACGGCTACGGCTACGCGTTCGCGCAGGACAACGTGTGCGAACTCGCCGACCAGGTGGTGACATTGCGGGGTGAGCGGTCCCGGTTCTTCGGGCCCGACGGAGAGTCCGGCGAGGGCTCCAACCTCGCGAGCGACACGTACTACGGCGGGCAGCTGCGCGCGGGTACCGTCCGGCAACTGCTCGACCAGAAGGCGCCGTTGGGGCCGACGGCGGAGCTGCGGCGCATGGTCGAGGGGTACGCCGCCGGGTACAACCGCTATCTGCGGGACACGGGCGTCGGCAAGCTGCCGGACCCGCGCTGCAAGGGCAAGCCCTGGGTGCGGCCGGTCACCGCGCTCGACCTGTGGAGCGTCGTCTACGACGTCAACAGGGTGACCGGGGCGGTAGCGCTGGCGCCGGACATCGGCGACGCGAAGCCTCCGACTGCGGGCGCGGGCGGCACGGTGGCCTCCGGGATCCCGGACGGCAAGGACACGACGGCCTCGCAGACCTCCGGCACGACGGCCGCGGCGTCCGTCATCCCGGGCGGGCAGGGCCTTGCCGCGGCCGACGTCGCCAGCAACGGCTGGGCGCTCGGCCGGGACGCCACCCGTACCGGCAACGCGATGGTTCTCGCCAACCCGCACCTGCCCTGGGCCCTCGGCAACTTCCGCTTCTATCAAGTGCAGTTGACGATCCCCGGCACCCTGGACGTGTCCGGCGCCGGCCTCTACGGCACCCCCCTGGTCGAGATCGGGCACAACCGGAACCTCGCCTGGACGCACACCGCGAGCGACGCCCAGCACGCCTCCTTCTACGCGCTGAAGCTCGTGCCCGGCGACCCGACCAGTTACGTGGTCGACGGCAAGGCCGAGCAGATGCGACGCCGCACGGTACCGGTCACCGTCCGCGACCAGAACGGCAAGCTGTCGACCGTCGAACGGACCCTGTACACCTCACGCTTCGGCCCCGTCCTCTCCTCGGCCTGGACCACCAGGACCGCCTACGCCGTCCGCGACGCCAACGCCGACAACCTGCGCTCCATGAACGCCTGGCTGGCCATGGGCAAGGCCCACAACCTCGCCCAGCTGCGCACCGCCCAGAACACCTACCAGGGCATCCCCTGGACCTACACCCTCGCGGCCGACACCAGCGGCGGCACGTACTTCACCGACTCCTCGGCCGTCCCGCACCTCACCGACGCACAACGCGCGCGCTGCGCCCGCCCGGACA
Organism: Streptomyces sp. NPDC007896; assembly: GCF_042959425.1. Classification (NCBI taxonomy): domain Bacteria; kingdom Bacillati; phylum Actinomycetota; class Actinomycetes; order Kitasatosporales; family Streptomycetaceae; genus Streptomyces; species Streptomyces sp. NPDC007896. The sequence continues at coordinate 198,576 of NZ_JBIBKX010000008.1, forward strand.
GCGAGGAGGGGCCCGCCGCCCTGGACGGTTCCACGTCGGCCTGCGCCTGGGGCAGCGACCCCGACGCGCTCGTGCCGGGCCTCTACGGCCCCTCCCACCAGCCGAGGCTGAGCCGTACCGACTACGTCGCCAACTCCAACAACGGACCCCAGTACACCAACCCCGAGGCGCCCCTCACCGGCCTCCCGGGCGTGTACGACATCGATCCCCACCTCGACCAGCGGGCCCAACTCGGACTTCGCATGATCGCGGAACGCAGTGACGGCACGGACGGACTCGGCGCCCCGGGCTTCACCGAGGCCACCCTGCGCGCGTCGATGCTCGGCAACCGCGTCCTGTCGGCCGAGACGGGCCGCGACGACGTGGTCGACATGTGCCGCGCCCACCCGAGCCTGACGACCACGGACGGCACGGAAGTCGACGTACGGCAGGCCTGCACGACCCTCGCCCGCTGGGACACCCGCGCCGACACCGGCAGCCGGGGCGCCGCGCTCTGGATCACCTTCTTCAACCGGCTCCTCGACGGCGGCCCGCCCGACACCTGGCGCCGCGTCCCCTATGACCCCGCCCAGCCCCTCACGACGCCGCGCGGCATCAAGGGCGACGAGGTCCGCGTCCAGCGCGCCCTGGCCGACGCCGTCCAGGACTTCGCCGCTCGTGACCTCCCCGTCGACACCGAGCTCGGCGCCGTACAGAAGTGGGCCGGCATTCCGCTCTCCGGCTGCGACGTGGGCTGCTTCGACGTCGTGGAGGCGGGCCCTGACTCGGGCACCGGCACCCCGACCGCCGGCGCCTTCGGCAGCAGCTTCCTGATGGCCGTCGAACTGACCCCGGACGGCCCTCGCGCCCACACCCTCCTCACCTACGGCGAGTCGTCGAACCCGACCTCACCCCACTACACGGACCAGACCCGCCTCTTCTCCCGCAAGCACTGGGTGACCGAACGCTTCACCCAAGCGGAGATCGCCGGCGATCCGGCCCTGACAGTGACGACCTTGCACAGCTGACCCAGCCCGACGTAGAGCGGGCCGGTCCGGGTGCGGTGACCACCAGCACCCGAACCGGCCCGAGCTCTGGATCAGTTACTGGCTACGGCACGCCGTACGACGACGGCGCCGTACGCCATCAACCCTCTTGCCGCCTTCTGCCTGCTCACCACTCGGTCCGGCCGCACAGGCCAGCGGAGGTGCGATTGCCTGGGCATCCGCTTCCTCTCCGACCCACAGCGCGATGAACAGCGCGGCGGTCGCCTCCAGGAGTCCCGCCCGTTCGAGACCGCCGCCCGTCGAAGGCGGGTGGCCACATGCGCCACACGTCTTCGTGGCAGAGATGGAACGCCTTGGCCACATGGGCTCCCGGTGCCGCCGCGGCCAGCTGCCGCGCGGCCGAAGGGCCTCCTTCCGTCAGCAGTCGGAAGCCCGGCCCGACCGGGTTGGAACAGTCGAGCAGCGCCTTGCCGTCCAGGGCCGCCCGCAGCTCCCGTGCGACGCCCGCCCCTGCGACAAAGGGCAGCGCGGCCAGCACCAGCTGACCGAACTCGGCCGCCGCACGCAGACTTGCAGGCTTCGCGCTGCCCCCGATGTGTGTAGCGAGCCGCTCCGCCTTGTCCGCGTCCCGTCCCCCGATGGTCACCTCGTGCACAGCGCCCTCTTCATACCCGCCAGACCAGTCAGATGGTCGGTCAGGGGGCGGCGCCTGGCGTATCAGCCTCCGAGAGCGGCTGCCTGGATGCCGTGGTACCCGTAGTGAGGGCGTGACGGCTGGACCAGGTCAGGGCTGCCGTTGCGGTCAGGGCGAGGAGGGGGACGGTGAAGCCGGCTCGTGTGCCGCCTGGACCGTCGACGAGTCGGCCGACCGCGGCGGCAGAGACGGCGATGCCCGCCGCGCTCGCGGAGTTCGTCCAGGTGAAGGCCTGAGTCAGGACGGACCGGTCCATGACCGACTCGACAAGCGTCGAGCAGACGATGATGCACGGAGCGACGCCCGCGCCGGGGAGCAGGAGGGCGAGGCCCAGCTGCCAGGGGGCGTTGGCGAAGAGCGGCAGCAGTGATGCGCAGGCCAGAAAGGCCAGGATCAGGGGCAGTTGGGCCGCGGGCGGGGTGTGCCCGCGGTGTCGCCCGTAGGCCAGGCCGGCCAGCAGGCTTGCCGCGCTCATCAGTCCGTACAGGAACCCGGCTGCCGCGGCGGCGTGGTGAACGTCGGCGAAGGCGCTCACCGAGACCTGCATCGAGCCGAAGAAGACGCCGAGGGCCAGATTGACGGCCAGTAGGGTGGCGAAGTTCCGAGTCAACAGAGTCTCCGGGCCCCGGACGGCCGTACGACCCGGGGCGGGCGCTGCCGCGGGCGCCGGGGCCGTACTGCGCAGCGCCGCGAAGGCCAGTCCGGCGCCGACGACGAGCGCCCCCGCCAGCACCGTCCCCGCGGCCGGGTGCAACTGAGTCGCCGTCAGTACCGCGAGGGGTGGACCGAGGAGAAAGGCGACATCGTTGCTGATCGTTTCGAGTGCGAAGGCCGGGGTGAGTTCGGCCCTGCCGTGCAACAAGACCGACCAGCGGGCCGCGGAGAGCGCACCGAACTGGGGGATCGTCGCCCCGGTGGCGAGGCCGGCCGCCATCAGCAGCACCGCGGGCGCCCCCGTCAGGACCAGCGCGACCAGGGCGGCGATCGCTCCGGCGTGGGCACACAGGAGCGGCACGAGGACACGCGGCTGTCCGAAACGGTCCATGAGACGGGCCGTCTGCGGGCCCACCAGGGTCTCCGCCACGGCGAACGAGCCAGTGACCAGGCCGGCCATCCCGAAGGACCCGGTCTCGGCATGGACCAGCCAGACGATGCCCAGGCCGGCCATGGCCACCCCGACCCGAGCGGGAGCCGCGGCCAGGAAGAAGGCCGCCGCGCCGGGGGTCCGCAGGGCTGAGCGGTAGGAGGCGGTTCCCGTCCGAGCCGGTTCGGTGGTGCGGGACGCCCGTGCGGTACGGCGGACTTCCGGTGCGGTACGGCGAAACCAGTGCCGCGCTGTCACGGTGAACCTTCCGCTGCGCGGTGGGACGGTCCGGGAGAACGACGCCCGTCGCGGGCACCGCCCCCGCCGCCAGGAGTCGTCCATGATGACGCCGACGGGGCGGAATGGAAGTCCGCGTCGGCGTCGGCTCCAGCGCCGGCAGAAATGTTGAGTGCTGAGATCGAGGAATCGAGATCGAAGAGCGGGTCGGGCAGAAAACGACACTAGCGGCGACGGCGGGCGCAGAGAAGACCGCCCCGGCGGAGCAGGTCGGCCCGTCCTGCCTGGCAGACCCACCAGCAGCCAGGGCAGCCACACCGCCGCGGCGAGCAGACCTACGGCGGTGGAGTCGGCGTCCAACGCCTCGGCCGCGATCAGCGGCAGGGCCACGACGGTGACGCTGTTGCCGTTGTTTCCCCCCGGTCGAGGCGAACGAAGCATGCGTCGCGCCCCTCGGGGGAGGAGCTGGAACGCCTACCTCATCGTCAACCTGTCCGTCCGCGCCGGGTGTTGCCACCCACCGCCGGCCGCCGGGGTCTCCGAGATGGCGTTCGGGGTGGTACAGCTACTCGTCGATCGATTGCCGCCCGCCTGTCGCAGATCAGGCGGGCGGCCGTAAATCGGTCCCGACGGAGCACGCGTGCTCAGCGACACGAGCCTCAGCCGACCTCGATGAGCAGGTCGCCGCCTTCCACCTGCTGGATCCGGTTGATGGCCAGCCTGGTCACCCGGCCGGCCTTCGGGGCGGTGATGGAGGCTTCCATCTTCATCGCCTCGATGGTGGCCACGGTCGCACCGGCCTCCACCTCGTCGCCCTCGGCGACCGCGAGCGTCACCACGCCGGCGAACGGCGCCGCCACGTGCCCGGGGTTGGCCCGGTCGGCCTTCTCGGTCACCGGTACGTCGGAAGCCGCCGCGTTGTCACGGACCTGGATCGGCCGCAGTTGGCCGTTCAGGGAGGACATCACGGTGCGCATACCGCGTTCGTCCGCCTCGCCGATGGCCTGGAGCTCGATGAGGAGCCGCACGCCGGGCTCGAGGTCGACGGCGTACTCCTTGGCGGGGCGCAGCCCGTAGAAGAAGTCCTTGCTGTCCAGCACGCTGGTGTCGCCGTAGGCCTGGCGGCGGGTGTCGAAGTCGCGCGTCGGCCCCGGGAACAGCAGCCGGTTGAGGGTCGAACGCCGGGTCTTCTCCAGGCCCGTACGGTCCTCGGCGGTCAGCTCCGGTACGGGCTTGGCCTCTGCGCGGCCCTGGAGCGCCTTGGTGCGGAAGGGCTCCGGCCAGCCGCCGGGCGGGGTGCCCAGTTCGCCGCGCAGGAAGCCGATGACGGAGTCGGGGATGTCGAACCTGTCGGGTGTCGACTCGAAGTCCTCCGGCGCCACCCCGGCACCCACCAGGTGCAGGGCGAGGTCACCGACGACCTTGGAGGAGGGGGTGACCTTGACCAGGTGGCCCAGGATACGGTCGGCCGCCTCGTACATCGCCTCGATGTCCTCGAAGCGGTCGCCTAGGCCGAGGGCGACCGCCTGGGTGCGCAGGTTGGACAACTGGCCGCCGGGGATCTCATGGTGGTAAACGCGTCCGGTCGGCGAGGCCAGGCCCGCCTCGAAGGGCGCGTAGATCCTTCGGACGCTCTCCCAGTACGGCTCCAGGTCACCGACGGCCCCCAGGTCCAGGCCGGTGGGCCGGTCGGAGTGGTCGGTGGCGGCGACGATCGCCGAAAGCGACGGCTGTGACGTGGTGCCCGCCATGGAGGCGACCGCGCCGTCCACCGCGTCGGCGCCGGCCTGGATCGCTGCGAGGTAGGTGGCGAGCTGACCACCCCCGGTGTCGTGGGTGTGCAGGTGGACCGGCAGGCCGAACTCGCGGCGCAGCGCCGACACGAGGGTGGCCGCGGCGGGTGCCCGCAGCAGACCGGCCATGTCCTTGACGGCCAGGACGTGTGCGCCGGCGTCCACGATCTGCTCCGCGAGGCGGAGGTAGTAGTCCAGGGTGTAGAGCCGCTCCGAGGGGTCGGACAGGTCGGAGGTGTAGCACAGGGCGACCTCGGCGATCGCCGTCCCGGTCTCCCGTACGGCGTCGATGGCCGGGCGCATCTGGCCGACGTCGTTGAGCGCGTCGAAGATGCGGAAGATGTCGATGCCGGTGGCCGCGGCCTCCTGGACGAAGGCGTCGGTCACCTCGGTCGGGTAGGGCGTGTAGCCGACGGTGTTGCGGCCGCGCAGCAACATCTGGAGGCAGATGTTGGGCACGGCTTCGCGCAGGGCCGCCAGGCGTTCCCACGGGTCCTCGGCGAGGAAGCGCAGGGCGACGTCGTAGGTGGCGCCGCCCCAGCATTCCAGGGAGAGCAGCTCGGGCAGGGTCCGGGCCACGGCCGGGGCGACGGCCAGGAGGTCCTTGGTGCGCACCCGGGTGGCGAGCAGGGACTGGTGGGCGTCGCGGAAGGTGGTGTCGGTGACGCCGATGGTCGGCGACTCACGCAGCTGCCGGGCGAAGCCCTCCGGGCCGAGTTCGACGAGTCGCTGCCGGGAACCCGCGGGCGGCTCACCGGCGGGCAGCGGGGGCAGCTTGGTGACCGGGTCGATCAGGTCTGGGCGTTCGCCGTGCGGCTTGTTCACCGTGACGTCGGCGAGGTAGGTGAGCAGCTTGGTGCCGCGGTCGGCGGAGTGGCGGGCGGTGAGCAGGTGGGGCCGCTGTTCGATGAACGACGTCGTGACCCGCCCGGCCTGGAAGTCGGGGTCGTCCAGTACGGCTTGGAGGAACGGGATGTTCGTGGCGACGCCCCGGATGCGGAACTCGGCCACGGCACGCCGGGCCCGGCCGATCGCGGACTTGAAGTCCCGGCCCCGGCAGGTGAGCTTGACGAGCATCGAGTCGAAGTGCGCGCTGATCTCCGTACCCGCGTGGGTGGTACCGCCGTCCAGGCGGATACCCGAGCCACCCGGCGAGCGGTAGGCGCTGATCCGGCCGGTGTCCGGGCGGAAGCCGTTCGCCGGGTCCTCGGTGGTGATACGGCACTGGAGAGCGGCACCCCGCAGGGTGACCGTCTCCTGGGAGAGCCCGAGATCCGCCAGCGATTCGCCCGAGGCGATGCGCAGCTGGGCCTGGACGAGGTCGACGTCGGTGACCTCCTCCGTCACCGTGTGTTCCACCTGGATGCGCGGGTTCATCTCGATGAAGACATGGTTGCCGTCGCGGTCGAGGAGGAACTCCACGGTGCCCGCGTTGCGGTAGCCGATCTCGCGGGCGAACCGCACCGCGTCGGCGCAGATCCGGTCCCGCAGCGCCGGATCGAGGTTCGGCGCGGGCGCCAGCTCGATCACCTTCTGGTGACGGCGCTGCACCGAACAGTCGCGCTCGAACAGGTGGATGACGTTGCCCTGTCCGTCGGCGAGGATCTGCACCTCGATGTGGCGCGGATCGATGACGGCCTTCTCGAGGAAGACGGTGGGGTCGCCGAACGCCGACGTCGCCTCGCGGGAGGCCGCCTCGATGGACTCACGCAGTGCGGCCGGGTCCTCGACCCGCCGCATGCCGCGCCCTCCGCCGCCCGCGACCGCCTTGACGAACACGGGAAAGCCGACGTCCTCGGCGGCACGGACCAGTTCGTCGATGTCGTTCGAGGGCGCCGAGGAGCCGAGGACCGGCACGCCGGCCGCCCGGGCGGCCGCCACGGCGCGGGCCTTGTTTCCCGTCAGCTCGAGAGTGGCGGCGTCCGGGCCGACGAACGTGATGCCCGCCTCCTCGCAGGCGCGCGCCAGTTCCGGGTTCTCGGACAGGAACCCGTAGCCCGGGTAGACGGCGTCCGCGCCCGCCTTGCGTGCGGCACGGACGACCTCCTCCACGGAGAGATAGGCCCGTACCGGGTGCCCCGGCTCGCCGATCTCGTAGGCCTCGTCGGCCTTCAGCCGGTGCAGCGAGTTGCGGTCCTCATGAGGGAAGACGGCCACGGTTCGCGCGCCCAGTTCATAGCCAGCGCGGAACGCGCGAATCGCAATCTCGCCGCGGTTGGCGACCAGCACCTTGCGGAACATCCTGGATCCCTTCGGCCTGCCGGTGACGAGGACCATGCTGTCGGTGACGCCCCCGTTATGCCATGTGAACCGGGCCACTCCCGTCCATGTCCCGCTCGGAACACCGTGAATTCGGGGTGAGCCGTCCAGGGCGGACGTACGTCGTCGCCCGCACGGGTGGTTCCCGCCACCATCATGGTGCCCCGCGATCTCCGACGGATGCGTACCTTGCGCTGCGCGACGGGGTCTCGGGCGGCTTCCTGGTGAACCGGCGTCAAGAAGCAGCCGTCGGCCGCGGGTGGCAGATTGTCGCCGTTGACCCGTATGTACGGCACATGACAGCGTCGGCCCTGCCCGGGCGGCAGGCCCCGGGCGCATCCGCAGAGGGGACCGATCAGCATGGACGGCAAACGGGCCATGTACACGGTGGCGGCGGCCACAACAGCCGCACTGCTTCTCGGAGTCTCGGGCACGGCGGCCACGGCCGCCGCGAGACCTTCCCCGGCCGGGACACCTCTGGCTGCCGTGCACGCCTTCGGCCAGAGCGACCTCTCCCCGGAGGAGGAGGCGCACCTGCGGGAGGTGGCCGCCTCCATCTGGGACGCCGACCTGGCCGCCGGCTGGAACATGAACCCCGACGTCGCCGACGTCCTCTCCCAGGCGACCGGGGAAATCCTCCGGTGCTCCGAGGCCTTCGCGCTGGTACCCCGGCCGCCCGGTTTCCTCCCGGGCATCGGCTATCTGCTCAGCTACTGGAAGAACCTCAAGGACTACTTCCTCGTCGTGAAGGACAACCGGACCTACCGGGCCTGCGTGGTGACCGCGGCGGCGAACTACCGGTCGGCGATCGAGATGGCGTCGATGGGCATCTGACCGGCCGGCTGTGACGCTCCGCCACAGACCGTTCCAGGTCTCCCGGTCGTGGGCCATCGGTGGCGGAGCGGCCCGCGCCCGCTTGCGCCTCCCGTCCTGTTCCCTCACCGCACTGCACAATCGCCCCTGGTCAAGACGTACGCAGACGTCTCGGCGGACTGAGAGGTCAGGGCTGATGGACAGAGCGGGACATCCCGATCGCAGAGTTCTTCTCGTCGGCGGTCTCACGGCCGCCACGGCCGCGCTTGCGGGGTGTTCGCCGACGAGCGCGGCCTCGCCGGCGACCAGCGCTCCGCCGGAACCGGCGCCGACCACGCCCGCCGCGGCGTTCACCAGACTGATGGAAGGCAACAAGCGCTGGGTGAGCGGCGATCTTCGACATCCCGACCGGGATCCGGACCGGCGCGAGTTCGTGGCCGAGAAGCAGGAACCCTTCGGGGCGATCCTCTCCTGCATCGACTCCCGGGTGCCGCCCGAACTCCTCTTCGACACCGGGCTGGGTGACCTGTACGTGATGCGCACGGGCGGGGAGGCCATCGGTCCGGTGGTCACGGGTTCCGTGGAGTACGGGCCCATGACGAGCGGCACTCCGCTCATCGTGGTGCTCGGGCATCAACGTTGCGGCGCCATCGAGGCGGCGTACAAGTCCATCCGCGACGGCAAACCGCTGCCCGGCAACCTGGAGGCGATCGCCAAGGCCCTGCGTCCGGCGTACGAGCAGGTCCATGGGGGTGGTGCCGACCCGGTGGATTCCATGGCCCGCGCGCAGGTCACGCTGACCGCCGCCGACCTGCGCTCCAATCTGGACCTGGCCCCCCTCGTGAAGAAGGGTGCCCTCGCCGTGGTCGGCGCCTACTACTCGCTCGACACCGGCAAGGTGGAAGTCCTGGCCGGAGCGCCCGCCTGACCGGTCCGAGCCGCTGGCGGAGGGCACGGCCCGCATGACAGGGTCAGCCTGATCGGACACAGGCGGGCGACGAGGATGAGTTCATGGATGCACAGACGTGGGACGCGCTGGTGGAGTCGATGAAGAGCGCGTACGCCGCGGGGCTCGCCGAGGGCGCCGTGCCACGGCCGGTCATCATGCCGCTGGTGCGCGGCGAGTTGGTCGGTCTGATCTGGGTGCGGCCGACCGAGCCCGGCAAGGACGCGCTCACCGGCATCGCCGAGCTCGCGAACATCGCCGCGGCGGCCGGCGCCGACGAGGTCGTGCTCGCCTGGGAGACTCACGACGTCGCCACCGCCTGCCAGTTGCCGATCACCGGCCCGGTGCCGTGTCTGAACATGGTGCACGCCACGAAGGACGGCCATGTGCTGCACCAGTTCCCCTACACCGAACAGCCCCCGGCCCACTCCACCGAGGGCCGGGGCTCGGCCGAGCCGGCCTGGCAGCCCGCCGTCGAACCACAGCCGGGCGGCGAGTTGGTCCTTCCCGTCCAGGCCGCGGTCAACTACTCCTTCATCCCGCTCGAACTCGACCATCCCTCCCCGTTCGGCGTCACCGTCGTCCTCATGGAAGAAGACGGCTACAACGTCCGTCTGAACGAGGCGTTCGCCGGCTGACCGCGACCTCGGCAGGACGGTGACCTCCGCGGGACGGTGACCTCCGCACCCCGCGCGTGAGCGGTCTGTACGCCGCGGGCACGCCCCGCCTGGGTGAATCACGAGCAGAGATCGTGTTCGGGTGACGTCGCTCCGGAAGAGACGTCACACTCGGTGGGGCGCAGGCCTGTCGACAGGAGGTGGCCGGGCACGTGCGGACATCCGGTCGAATCCGTCCCGGGTCGGTCGCGTCGTGGCTGCGCGACCGCGATCCCGAGCTGGCGGCCACCCGGCGTGCCGGGCGGACGGCGCTCGTCATGCCCGCGCTGTTCGCCCTGTGCAGCCAGGTCATCGGGTCACCGACGATGGCGACCTTCGCCGCGTTCGGTGCGTTCTCGATGCTGCTGCTCGTGGATTTCACCGGTCCGATGGTGCAGCGGCTCCGCGCCCACCTCGGCCTCGCGGTGGCCTGGGCCGTCCTGATCTGCCTGGGTACGCTCGTGGCCGACAGGACCTGGCTCGCGGTCACCGCCATGGTCTTCATCGGTTTTCTGGTGCTGTTCTCCGGGGTGGTCAGCTCGGTCCTCGCGGGCGCCTCGACCGCGCTGCTGCTGGCCTTCATCCTCCCGGTGACCTCGCCCGTCCCGTTCGCGGAGCTTCCCGCTCGGCTCGCGGGAGCGGGCCTTGCTGCAGCCGCCTCCATGCTCGCGGTCTCCCTGCTGTGGCCCCGTCCCAGCAGGGACCCCCTCAGCGCACCCGCCGCCCGGGTCTGCTGTGCGGCCGCCGAGCAACTGCGCACCGACGCGTCCCTTCTGGCGGGCGGGCCTGCCGCGCCGAGCACAGGTCGGTGTCGTACCAGAGCCGACGAGGCAGCCGCCGCCGCGGCCGAGCTGCGCACCGTCTTCGACGCCACCCCGTACCGCCCCACCGGCCTGTCCACCAGCTCGCGCGCCCTTGTCCGCCTGGTCGACGAACTGACCTGGCTCAGCAGCATCCTGGCCGACAGCGCGCCCCCGCTCGACGGTGGAGCGGCCTGCGACATCGCCGCCCGGTCCGTACGCCGGGCCGCCGCGGCCGTACTCGACGAGGTGGCCGCGCTGCTCGACGCCCCGCGCGGCTCACCGGACGAGCTGTACGCAGCCTCGGAGAGTCTGCGCAAGGCCATGGCCGACATGGAGCGCAACGCCACTACCCTGCTTCCCGTGCGCCGGGGCGGCGCCGGCACACCCTGGCAGGTGCACCCCGTCATCGGAGCGCTGGACCTTTCGTTCCGCGCGCAGGAGCTGGGTTTCGCGACGCTTCAGATCGCGGACAACGTGGCCCTGGCCGCGGCCGCCGAACGCCGCAGCTGGTTCGAACGCCTGCTGGGCCGCGAGCCCGACGCCGTGACCCGACCGCTGGCGGCGGCGCGCGAGCGGGCCGCCGCCCACCTTCAGCCGGGGTCCGTCTGGCTGCACAACAGCCTGCGGGGAGCGCTCGGCCTCGGCATCGCGGTCGGCCTCGCCAACGTGACCAGCGTCCAGCACTCGTTCTGGGTGCTCCTGGGAACCCTGTCGGTGCTGCGCTCGAACGCCCTCAACACCGGGCAGAACGCTGTCCGCGCCCTGGGTGGCACCCTCGCGGGTTCGATCATCGGCACCGGGCTGCTGCACCTCATCGGCCACCACGGCACGGCGCTCTGGTTCCTGCTGCCCCTCGCCGTGTTCGTCGCCGGTATCGCACCCGCCGCCATCTCCTTCGCCGCCGGTCAGGCGTCCTTCACCATCACCCTCGTCATCCTGTTCAACATCGGCCAGGACCCCGACTGGCACATCGTGCTGTTGCGGATCCAGGACATCGCCATCGGCTGCGCGGTGAGCGTGCTGGTGGGCCTGTTCTTCTGGCCGCGCGGCGCCACAGCGGCCGTCGACCGGGCGCTCGCCGAGGCGTACACGGACAGCGCCCGGTATCTGGCGGGCGCGGTGCAGTACGCCATCGGCCACTGCGGCACCGCGCCCGTGTCGGACGAGGTCGCGCTGCGGGAGGGCGTCGAAGCGGCCGCCGCCGCACGCAGGCTCGACGACGCGTTCCGCAGCTATCTGGCCGAACGCGGCGCCAAACCGGTCCCCCTGGCCGACATGACCACGCTGGTGACCGGCATCGTGGGGCTGCGCCTCGCGGCGGACGCGGTCCTGGGGCTGTGGAGACGCGCCGGCGAACTGGACAGCACGCCGAACCGGGCGGAGGCCGGCCTCGTCCTGCTGAGCGCCGCCGGCCAGATCTCCGGCTGGTACCGGGATCTGGCCGCCGGTCTCGGGCACAACGCCTCCGTCCGGGATCCGCTGCCGCGCAACCCCGCGGCCGAGGCACAACTGGTCGAATCCCTGCGCCGCGACCTCAGCGACGAGCGCGGACAGGCCACGAACACGGCCGTCCGCATCATCTGGACCGCCGACCACCTCGACGCCGCCCGGCGGCTCCAGCCGAGCCTGGCCGCCGCGGCGCGGCCCGACGGTCCGTCCTGACCCGGGGGCGGTGCCCGGGGTCAGACCGTGGCCTTCGAGGGCGCCGGCAGACGGCCGGGGTCGAAGGCGGTGGCAATGAGGGTGCCGTCGACGGTGATCAGGCCGAAGACCGGGTACCCGGTGATGTCGAAGGCCTCGCCGAGCGGCCCGTCGCCCGGCTCGACCACGACATGGGCGACCTCGGACAGCGCCGCCACCTGCTCGCGAGCCTCCTCGTCGGTGCCGTGCACGACGGCGAGGACGCTGCGGCCGGTCTCGCGGGCCGTGGTGCGCGCCTGCTCCACGAAGAGCGGCAGCCGCTCCTTGCAGGCCCGGCAGTCGGGCGAGAAGAAGCCCAGCATGGTCTCGCCGAGGCCCTCGCGGGTGATCCGCTCACCGGCAGTGGTGACGGCGGAGAACCCGGGAACGGCGGAGCCGGCCGGGATGATCAGGCCGTCCGCCACGCGGTCGGCCTTCTCGTCGGCCTGGGCGCGGAGTTTGCGTATGACGCCGAAGGTGAGCAGCAGGTTCAGCAGACAGAGCACGGCGATGAGGACGACGGCGGTGACCAGAAAGGGCATGGGTGACTCCGGGGTCTCGTGTCATCGTGGGGCGGGGTGCCCGCCCATCGGATCGCGGGATGCGACGGCGCGACGCTGCACGGGTGTGCCGCGCGCCGTGGTGCTGCGGCGACTGCGACGGGTACGTCGCGGTGGCCGCCACGGTGGTGCGTGAACATCGACCACCCGGGAAATCGGGAGGGTTGTCGCCTACCGGGTCGCCCACCCGGGTCGCCTACGGGGCTGACCCGCGGACGCGTCCCGAGGTGCGTGGGGCGCCGTCGTCGAACAGCGTGCCCAGCTCGTCCGTGAAGATCACGAGCAGGGCGCCCACCAGCGCGCCGAACGCCGCGATCAGCACCGGGTCGAGCATGACCCCGGCCTTCGCGGACGGCGACCGGCTGCTCGTCCGCCGTACCACGCGCGTGCGACGCGGCGACGCGGCGGTCTTCCGCAACCCCGTCCCGTTCGGCGACGGCGACGACGCGCTGGCCTGGCTGGTCAAGCGGGTCTCCGCCCTGCCCGGCGATGCCGTGCCGCCCGATGTACGCGAGATCGTCGGGGCCCCGGACGGCGGACTGGTGCCGCCCGGTTCGCTGATCGTCCGGGGCGACGCCGCCCGCACCCAGGACTCCCGCCACTTCGGTTACGTCCCCCAGTCGTCCCTGCTGGGCGTGGTCCTCAGCCGCCCAACTCCCCTCGGCCGCCCCTTAACCCGCCGCCCACGGCGGTGTCCGCTCGGCACAATCCGCGCAATGCCGCGCTTCTCGTGTGCCCCTTGCATACGCCCTGAGCACACCCCCCTTCTTTCACGACGTGAACTCACCTACGCCGGAAGGGGTTTCCCGACTTCACCTCTTGACGTACGGAGTGACGGGGAGCACATTGTCCGCGCAGCTGTTTTGAGAGCGCTCTCAAAAAGCGTCGGAGCGCTCTCACCACCACCCGCGCTCCCCACTCCGTACCCGAAGAGGCACCCATGAGTGAACCCTCCGGCACGCCTGTCAGACGCCGCTCCCTACGGCGCGTCCTCATCGCCGTGTTCAGCGCCCTCGGCCTCGCGGCCGCCGCGGCGGCGGCCGCCACCCTCCCCGCCGACGCGTCCGCCCCCACGCCCCCGTCCGGCTGGTCCCAGGTCTTCCTCGACGACTTCGACGGAGCCGCCGGCTCCGGCATCAACAGTTCGAACTGGCAGTACACGACGGGCACGAGCTATCCCGGCGGCCCGGCCGGCTTCGGTACCGGCGAGGTCGAGACGATGACCTCCAGCACCAACAACGTCTCGCTCGACGGCGCCGGAAACCTGCGGATCACCCCACGGCGCGACGCCGCGGGGAACTGGACGTCGGGCCGCATCGAGACGAATCGCTCCGACTTCCAGCCGCCCGCCGGCGGCAAACTCCGCGTCGAGGCCCGGCTCCAGATGCCGAACGTGACCGGCGCGGCCGCCAAGGGCTACTGGCCCGCCTTCTGGATGCTGGGCGCCCCGTACCGCGGCAACTGGTGGAACTGGCCCGGCGTCGGCGAGCTGGACATCATGGAGAACGTCCAGGGCATCAACAACGAGTGGGCCACGATGCACTGCGGCACCAGCCCGGGCGGCCCCTGCAACGAGAAGTCCGGCATCGGCGGCCAGAAGGTCTGCGAGGGCACGACCTGCCAGGGCGGCTTCCACACCTACGCCGTGGAGTGGGACAGGTCGACCAGCCCCGAGGAGATGCGCTTCTACCTCGACGGCGTCAACTTCCACACGGTCAGGCAGAATCAGGTCGACGCCACGACCTGGGCCAACGCCACCAACCACGGCTACTTCATCATCCTGAACGTGGCGATGGGCGGCGAGTTCCCGGCGGCCTTCGGCGGCGGCCCCGACGGCGGCACGGACCCCGGCCACCCGCTCCTGGTCGACTACGTCCAGGTGCTCCAGTCGACCGGCGGTGGCGGCACGACCCCGCCGCCCACGACCCCGCCGCCTTCCGGCAATCGTGACGCGTACAGCGCGATCCAGGCCGAGTCGTACGACGGCCAGGCGGGCGTCGGCACGGAGACCACCACGGACACGGGCGGCGGCCAGAACATCGACACGCTCGCGAACGGCGACTACGCGCTCTACAAGGGTGTCGACTTCGGCGCCACGGCGGCAAGGCAGTTCTACGGCCGGGTCGCGAGCGGCGCGGCGGGCGGTGTCAGCGGACTGGTCGAAGTGCGCCTCGACAGCCGCACGAGCGCGCCGATAGGCAGCTTCGCGGTGGCCAACACCGGTGGCTGGCAGGCGTGGAAGACGGTCCCCGCGAACATCAGCTCCGTCACCGGAACCCACGACGTCTATCTGACCTTCACCAGCGGCCAGCCCGCGGACTTCGTGAACGTCAACTGGTTCGACTTCGGCCACTGACGGGAGAGTTGACGAATGATCGTACATCTCCCGGCCAGGTCCAGGAGATCACGCCCCGAGGTCAGGCGGCTGGTGACAGCCGTCCTGACCGCCCTCCTCACGGTGCTGGCGCTCGGCCTGGCCGGGGCGGTGCCCGCGAAGGCCGCCGCCGACTACACCCAGGGCGTCACCTCGACCGGTTCCGGTTCGGTCCAGATCTGGTTCAAGCCGACCACCCCCGCGTCCCTGGTCGACGTGCACTACCTGTCGGCCGGCGCCGGCCAGCAGAACTTTCGGATGACGAACAACGCGGGCACCTGGCAGCAGAACGTCAGCGGCCTGCCGAGCGGCTTCACCCTGGAGTACTGGTTCACGTACGAGAAGAGCGGCCCGCTCTACGACACTCCGCACTTCTCCTACGCCATCGGCAGCGGCGGCGGCGGGAGCGGGGGCGGCAGCTTCCCCATCACGTTCCAGAACAACACCCGTGGCGCGTACGCCAGTACACAGATCTACGTCACCGTGCTCGGCCAGGTGACGCCCGGTCAGTGGTCGTACATGAAGGCCGACGGGACCATGACCCACATCAACCACCTGGACGCGAACGCGCCGGGACACCTGACCAAGAACGGCGTGAACTATCCAGACATGTCGTTCACGCTCGCCCAGTCGGGCGGTTCGGTACCTTCGCCGACATCGATCCGCGGCGGCCGGATCTACGTCTCCCTCGGCTCCCCGCTCTACATCCCGGTCTCCCCGGACGACCAGGGCTGGGGCGGCCCTGACCTGCGCAACCCGAACGACCCCAACACCGACGTCTACTACGACTGGTACGAGTACACGTACGTCTTCGGGCAGGTGGCCTTCGGCGGCAACACCACCCAGGTCGACCAGTTCGGCTTCCCGATGACCTCACGTCTGACGCAGACGTCGAGCGGCTACGACACCACACGGGGCATCACACTGACCCGCGCCCAGGTGATGTCCCAGTACGCCGCCTCGGTGGGCGCGGCCTTCAAGCCGCTGCAGAGCACCTACCGGATCACCGCGCCGCGCTCCTCCAACCTCTTCCTCACGGGAGGCTCCCAGGCGAACTACCTCCAGTCGACCATCGACCAGACCTGGTCCTACTACTCCACGCACCCCTTCAGGCTGACCCGGCTCGGTGAGACCTTCACCGGCGGTGTCTCCGGGACCACGCTCACCTTCACCAAGAACGGCACCGGTCCCTACACGCTCCAGAAGCCGTCCTCCCCGGACGTCGTGGCCTGCGCGGGCGCGCTGGCCACGGGCAGCGACCCGGAAAAACAGCTCGGCGCGGAGTTCTGCGCCGCGTTCAACCGGGGCGTGGCCCTCGACACCTCGGCCTGGTACACCCCGTCCGCCTACTACACCGGAGGCATCAAGAACGACTACGCCGCCTTCCTCCACACCGTCGGCCTCGGCCGGCGGGCCTACGCCTTCCCCTACGACGACGTCAACGACCAGTCGTCCGTGCAGATCCTGGGCAACGCGAACCCGCCGACCGGGCTGACGCTCGGCATCGGCTGGTGATCCACACGCGGTGAAGAGGGGGCGGCCTCGGAGGTCCGGCCCAGGAGAGCCAGGCGTTGTCGTTCGAGCCGCCCCCTCCCCCAGCACGAGCGGGTTCTCTGAGGCCCGGTCAGCGGGGTGTGGTGCGCAGGTCGATACCGCGGCGGTGGGCGTCGGAGGCCACGACCTGGGCCGCCAACTGGGACAGCCGCTGCCGGTCGGCGTCCGAGAGCGGCGCGACGGACAGCTCGATCCGCTCGGCGAACTCTGCCGCGAGCTGTTCGACGAGCTGTCGGCCGGCGTCGGTGATCGACACCTGGAACGCGCGGCGGTCGTTCGCGCTGACGGTGCGCGTGACCAGGCCGCGACGCTGTGCGCGGTCGACCAGTCCGCTGATCGAGGACTTGTCCAGGCCGAGCAGCCGACCGAGCTGGTTCATCGTCGGCTCCCGGTCCCGCAGCACCCCGAGCAGCCGCGTCTGGATGATCGACAAGTCATGCTGCCCGGCGATCTCGTCCAGGGCGTTGTGCACCAGAAACGACAGCTGGGCGAGGGCGTCCACGTCCACCGGCCCGGGCTCCTCACCTGTGCGTGACGGTGCGACCGGGGGCGGCGTGTCGTTGGGCGAAGTCATACTCCGATTCTACTTGCAAAGGTACGTGCCGCGAACTAATTTAGTACGTGCCACGAACCAATCTTGGTGTGTGGCCTACGAGCGTGCTGAAACCGCCCGGACAACTACTGCCGACGGAGAGCTGAGCCATGACTCACAACCCGGACACCGACGTGATCATCTGCGGAACGGGAGCGGCCGGATTAACCCTCGCCATCGACCTCGCCCGCCGGAATGTCGGATTCCTGCTGATCGACAAGGCGGCGCATCCGTTCATCGGCTCACGCGGCAAGGGCATTCAGCCCCGAAGCCAAGAGGTGTTCGAGGATCTCGGCGTGATCGACCGGATCGTCGCCTCCGGGGGTGAGTACCCCGTCCAGCGTTTCCACACCGCCGAGGGACCGGTCGACAAGGCCACCGTCGAGATGTCGGATCCGACGCCGGACGAGCCGTACCAGATTCCGCTGCTCGTCCCGCAGTTCCTCACCGAGCGCCGGCTGCGGGAACGGCTGACCGAGTTCGGCCACGCCCCGCACTACAGCCACGAACTCGTCGGCTTCGACCAGGACGCCGACGGCGTGACCGCACGGATCGCGACCCCTGACGGCGAGCGGACCGTGCGGGCCTCGTACCTGATAGGCGCCGACGGCGGATCGAGCTTCGTCCGCAAGGCCCTCGGCATCGGCTTCCCCGGCAAGACCCTCGGCGTCCGGGCGATCGTCGCGGACGTACTGGTCGATGGCGTCTCGTCGGACGCCTGGCACCGCTGGGGCGAGGACACGGCGGCGCAGGTGTCGATGTGCCCGCTCTACGGCACCGACATGTTCCAGCTCCAGGCCCCGATCCCCTTCGAGGTCGACATCGACCTCTCGGCCGAGGGGCTCACCTCGTTCTTCCGCGAGCGCACCGGCCGGAACGACGTCGTGATCCGTTCGGTGTCCTGGGCGTCCGCGTTCGAGATGAACGCCCGGCTGGCCGACACCTACCGGCGCGAGCGGGTGCTCCTGACCGGGGACGCGGCACACTGCCATCCGCCGACCGGCGGACAGGGCCTCAACACGAGCGTCCAGGACGCCTACAACCTCGGCTGGAAACTCGCCGCCGTGCTCGACGGCGCTCCGGATTCGTTGCTGTCGACCTACGAGAAGGAGCGCCGGCCGATCGCCGAGGCAGTCCTCGGCCTCTCCGAGAGGCTGCTCGAAGCGGCCAAGAACCGAAACACCCACCGGGGCCGCGAGGTGAGTCAGCTCGATCTCGGCTACCTGGACTCGCCCTTGTCGATGACCGGTCCGGACCGCGACAACAGCGTCCGGGCCGGCGACCGCGCGCCCGACGCGCCCGTGACCGGCGCGGGCGGCCTCCCCACGCGCTTGTTCAGCCTGTTCCAGGGGCCCCACTGGACCCTGCTCGGCCACGACGTCGACGATGCCCCGGCACCGGCGCCGCGCCGTGGCCTGCACATCCACACCATCGGCGGTGGGGGCGACATCCTCGACACCGGCGGCCATGTCCACAGCGCATACGGGCTGCCGTCCGAGCAGTGGGTGCTGGTCCGTCCGGACGGGTACGTCGCGGCCGTGGTCGGCACGTCCGACCTCGGCTCACTCGCCACCTACCTCGACGCCGTCGGCATCCGCCCCGTGGCGGTACCGCAGCCGCACCACGCAGAAACGAGCGCCGACACGCCCGCACCAAACCCTTCGGCCGTCCCCCGCACCCGACGTGAGCACCGTCGGATCCGCGGCGCCGCCGAGCAGCGACTCGCCACCGCCCAACGCGAGCTCCATCAGCTCTCGCGCCAGGTCCAGCGCGACCTGCGCAGCGTCCGCAGGCAAGGGGAGACCACCGCGATCGTCGCCCGCTCGAACTTCGCCGAGCTCGCGGTCCAGAGCATCACCCGGTTGGCGGCCAACCTCCGCACCGACCCCAGCGACCGGAACGGCCAGAACGACCAGTAGCTCCTCGGCCGCCCCGACGCCGACGAGGCGAATGCCCCATACGGGTGATCCTCCACACTGCGCGTCAACTCCGTTGCACTGCGCAGCCCACCACGGAGCACGGCCGTGGTCCCGTTGAAGGACCCACGGTTGGGCATACGTGGTTGGGCATACGTGGTTGGGCATACGTGGTTGGGCCGTTCGCGCTCAGCCGGAACTGGAAGTGTCGGACACCTCGTTCGCGGCGCGACGGTACTCGGCGTTGATGCGCTGCGCTTCCTCGAGTTGGTCCTCGAGGATGACGATGCGGCAAGCGGCCTCGACGGGGGTCCCCCTGTCGACGAGCTCGCGGGCGCGAGCGGCGATCCGGAGTTGGTAGCGGGAGTACCTCCGGTGCCCACCCTCCGAGCGCAGCGGAGTGATCAGGCGGGCTTCGCCGATGGCCCGGAGGAAGCCGGGAGTCGTGCCGAGCATCTCGGCGGCCCGGCCCATCGTGTACGCGGGGTAGTCGTCGTCGTCCAGACGACCACTCAGTGGAGTATCTGCTGTCATTTCACCTCGTTGTGCAACGCGTCGAGGGGCCCCGATGCCGTACGGCACCAGGGCCCCGAAGGAAATTGAACACCATCTGTCGGCGCTACCGCTCTGCCGACCTCTTGTTTCCGCTACCCGGCCCCTGTGAGAGGGCGGGAATGCGGGGATCGCGGATGCGTGACCGGGGACCACCTTCCATTCCGGGGTCTTGCGGCACCCGACCTCGTGCTTGTCGGCCGGGCGATCCCGATGGCGTCGGCTCCTTCCGTTCCTCCGCTGGATCAACTCACTTGGCAGACCGCGTGACCGTCCGTCTCGTCACCGTCCTACGAACAACCCGGCTTCGAGACTCCACAGTCACCCCGACCTGCGGACTTCTACACTACGAGAGAAACACTAATCACGCCACCGCCCAATGTCTACTCTGTCAAACATAGATTTTAGGTTGCCCAAGGCATGGATATTCTCTGTCGTGCAGGCCATA
The DNA here is from genome assembly GCF_042959425.1 of Streptomyces sp. NPDC007896. Taxonomy (NCBI): domain Bacteria; kingdom Bacillati; phylum Actinomycetota; class Actinomycetes; order Kitasatosporales; family Streptomycetaceae; genus Streptomyces; species Streptomyces sp. NPDC007896. The sequence goes on from NZ_JBIBKX010000008.1 coordinate 218,523, forward strand.
CGGGCAGGTGGCGGCGGAGGCGCGGCGGTCTGCCGACTCCAGCGCTCTGATCGCGCACCGAATAGAATCGGCTCTCATGTCGAACCCTGACGAGCTGCTCGTGGATCTCTGCGCCCTGGTGGAGTCCGAGCAGAGCAATCAGATGTCATTGACCGTGGTGGTCAGCGGTGCCGTCATCACCGGGCGGCTGGCTCCCGAAGCCGTATGGAGAGAGCGCGTGTCGGAGGTCCTGAAGGACTCGGACCGCCTGGGCCCCTTCTCCGACGTCTTCTCCGCCGACCGGACCGTGGGCCGGCCCGAACCCGGCGAGGCCCCCACACATCTGCACTTCCACCTCGCCCGGATCCTGCAGGGCAGCGTCGGAATTCCCGAGACGGGCGGAATGTATCGCGTCGCGATCATGGACGTCAGTGCCTGGACCGTGGGCGACTTCAGTTACTCCGACCAGTGAGGCACCGTAACCGGACCGCTCCGGCCGGCCGGAAGCCGTCGACCGGACGGTGACACGCGATGGGGCCCTGCCGACGCGCGTCGGCAGGGCCCCATCGTTGTCCTGGTGTCAGCTTCCGTCGGTTCTCACAGTCCCAGAGGCGTGGGGCTGCCGAGCAGCGCCGACGCGGTCTGCAACGGCGTAAGGGGCCGCATGGCGGTCGCCGACTCACGGGTGGGCTCCTGGGTGCCTTGACAAGTGAAGCCGAGGCGCGTCATGGCCCGGGTGACTTCCCCGCTGGTGAAGTCGCGGGGGTCCTGCCGGGTGATGACCACGCCCACCTGCTTCGCGGGGTAGTGGCGGCGGCCGATGAGCACGGACTCCCCCGTGATGGGCTCCGGCTTGACGCCCTTCATCGAGGCAAGTACCCCGCTCTTGGTGAGGTCGAAGGGGAACCGGGCGATGACGCAGCGCATGTTGCCTCGCAGGGAAGGGAGAAGGGAGAGGGAGGAACGGGGCTGATGCCGATCGGGTGAGCCGGATCAGAGGGAGACGGTGAGGGCGCGGGCGCCCGGGCCGCGGCCGTGCGGTCCGCCGGTGTCGAGGACGTCCCGTACACGGATCCGGTCCGTGTAGGCGGGGCTGTCACGGACCACGGCGAGTTGGGCCCGCGTGACCGAACCTGTGCAGTGTTCGTCCTCGTCGCAAAGGAGCAGGTACTCGACACGGGCACTGGCCATGAGGAACAGGGCCACCTCGACGGTGATGTCGTCACCGACCCGCGGTCCGGATGCGTCCAGGGCGTCGAATACGGTCGTCGGAGCGGGACCGACCAGGCGTTGCTGCGTCTGAACCAGTGTCAAAGGGGCCTCCTGGATGGATGGGTGAGGTTTCCGATCACGAGGGTTCTACGCCGCCGCTGTGGCTGCGGACGACCGCCGCGGCGTGCGGCGTGCCGCCTCGCCGGCGGATCGGCCCTGGCCGGTACGGCCCCGGCGACCCCGGGACGGGGAAGACGAGCCGCGCCGAGGACGTTCCACGACCGGCGCGGTGATGGTGACCGCGATCCCCGAGGGGGCCTGGGCGCCGGTGATGCGACTCAACTCGGCTTCGCCCGAGCGCACTTGGGTGGTCTGGGGGGTGATCCCGGCGGCAGTCATCAGTCGGCTCATGTCGCGTCGCTGTTGAGGCGTCACCAGGGTGACGACGCTGCCGGACTCGCCGGCGCGGGCCGTGCGGCCGCCCCGGTGCAGATAGTCCTTGGGGTCGGTGGGCGGGTCCACGTTCACGACCAGGTCGAGGTTGTCGACGTGGATCCCGCGCGCCGCGACATTGGTCGCCACGAGCACCGTCACATGCCCGGTCTTGAACTGGGCCAGGGTCCGTGTGCGCTGCGGCTGGGACTTGCCTCCGTGCAGGGCCGCGGCGCGGACGCCGCTGTTCAGCAGGTGCTCGGTCAGCCGGTCCACCGCGTGCTTGGTGTCCAGGAACATGATCACCCGGCCCTCGCGTGCCGCGATCTCGGTGGTCGTCCGCTGCTTGTCCGCGCCGTGCACATGGAGTACGTGGTGCTCCATGGTGGTGACCGCGCCCGCGGCCGGGTCGACGGAGTGGACCACGGGGTCGGTCAGGTAGCGGCGGACCAGGAGGTCGACGTTGCGGTCCAAGGTGGCCGAGAACAGCATCCGCTGCCCCTCGGGACTCACCTGGTCGAGCAGCGCGGTGACCTGGGGCATGAAGCCCATGTCGGCCATCTGGTCGGCCTCGTCGAGGACGGTGATGGCGACCTGGTCCAGACGGCATTCGCCGCGGTCGATGAGGTCCTTGAGCCGGCCCGGCGTCGCTACGACGACCTCGGCCCCGGCGCGCAGCGCACTGGCCTGCCTGCCGATCGGCATCCCACCGACCACCGTGGCCAGACGCAGTCGCACGGAACGGGCGTACGGAGTGAGCGCGTCGGTGACCTGTTGGGCCAGCTCTCGGGTGGGGACGAGGACCAGGGCCAGCGGCAGCCGCGGCTCGGCGCGTCGACCGGCCGTACGGGCCAGCAGGGCGAGACCGAAGGCGAGGGTCTTGCCGGAGCCGGTGCGGCCACGGCCGAGTACGTCACGGCCCGCGACGGAGTTCGGCAGGGTCGCCGCCTGGATCGGGAACGGTACGGTCACACCTGCGCGGCCGAGCTCGGCCAGCAACGGCGTCGGCAGGGCGAGATCGGCGAACGCCTCGACGGCGGGCAACGCGGGGGTGATCGTCGTCGGCAGCGCGAACTCACCTTGCGGTGAGGCCTGTTGGCGTCCGTACCCCTTCGCACGGCTGGGGGCGGTGGAGCGGCTGGAGGATGCGGCTCCGAAGCGGCTGCCGCCCCTTTGGGAACCAGAATTTCCGGTGCGGGTGCGGGTACGGGCGAAGCGATCATTTGTACGCGTGCGGTTCATGTGGAACCTTCCTTGATGTGGCACGTATCAAGGAATTCCCGCAGCGAGTGAACAGCGCAGAGAATCGCAAGAACGAGCCGAAAATAATGCGGAACCGAATCGGTCGGATCGGATCGGTCAGATCGGTCGGATCGGCAGGGAATGGCCTCGGAATACGCCGCCGTAGAGAGCAGCGCGATCTCGACAGTGAGACCGGGCATTCCTTGAGTGAGGCCTTGCCGGATTTGCATCCGGAGCGTTGGGGTGGAGCATCCGCAGGGAATTCGGAGGAGCTCGTGGGTGACATCACCACGGCCCTGACGGAGCGACTGCGCCCCGGAAAGCGGCGAACTGGGGCCCGCACCCAAGGTGCGGGCCCCAGCTGCGAAGTACGTGTCAGCGTCAGGCGGGAACGATGTTCTCGGCCGTCGGGCCCTTCTGACCCTGAGCGATGTCGAAGGTCACCTTCTGGCCCTCCGACAGCTCGCGGAAGCCCTGGGCGGCGATGTTCGAGTAGTGGGCGAAGACGTCCGCGCCGCCGCCGTCCTGCTCGATGAAGCCGAAGCCCTTTTCCGCGTTGAACCACTTCACGGTACCGGCAGCCATATAAATCTCCTTCGGGACGGTGTTCGGAGCTTCGCACTGTGCGTACTCCGCGTCGCCGCGATGATTATCCCGCCGGAAAGATCGCCGGAGCCGAAAAAGAGCGCCACCGGCAGATGAAGCCGGTGAGGGCACTTGCAAGATTTCGGGAACCACAACTGCAACTGGGATCTACAGTAGCACGTTGCGATCGATCGCGTGCGGTAAATAACCGCGCTCGGCCTGTCGATGCAGTAAACCTCGTTGCACCTTCCGCCATTTTCTCACTTCACGGGCACAGATATTGGCTACTGAACTTCTTCCTGAGTGGCTTGTCGTCGGTAGTGGCTGGCTCGGGATCGGGCCTGGTGGCGGCGTCGCCAGTTCGACCAATCGATCCGGTGGGCTGTGTCGTGGACGGGTCGGACGACGAGGGTGATGAACAGGCGCTGGATCTCGTTGCAGGTGAGCGGAATGAGGGCATCGGGTGCGGGGCGGGTGTGCTCGTCTGCGCGTACGACGGCGAGGAAAGCGTGCGCGAGCATGGCGAGGGTGACCCAGCGGGTCCAGGAGGTATAGCGGCGGACCTGGTGCTCGTCGAGTGCGGCCAGGCCCTTGCCCGACTGGAAGAACTCCTCCACCCGCCATCTTGATCCGGCGACTCTGACCAGCACGGTCAGCGGCACGGACGCGGGCGAGTAGCAGCGGTAGTAGGCGAGTTCGCCGGTGCTGCGGTTACGGCGGATCAGTAGCTGACGACTCCCGGGGCGGGGGTCGGGGAGGTCGATGACTGCCCAGTTGTAGACGCGGTGGCCCTTGGCCCCGGCCCCTGCGGAGAGCTTCTGCCAGGCCCGCTTGGGCACCTTCTTGGCCAAGATGTCCGCACGGAACTTCCCCGCACCGGTGGTGACTTCGTGCGAGCAGGCCACCACGAGGACGTAGCCCGTGCCGCGTTCCTCCAGCGCGGTTCGCAACTTCGGGTTGCCGCCGTAGACCTCGTCGCCGGCAACCCAGGCAGCCTGATAGCCGGCGTCCAGGAACCGGGCGACCATACGCGTGGCCAGCTCCGGCTTGGTGGCGAAGGTGGTTTCCTCGGCAAGGCCCGCGGCGCGGCAGCGGTCGGGGTCGGAGGTCCAGGAGCGCGGAACGTAGAGTTCCCGGTCCACTGCGGCGTGGCCGCGCTTGCCTGCGTAGACCAGGTAGACGGCGACTTGGGAGTTCTCGATGCGGCCGGCAGTGCCGGTGTATTGGCGCTGGACGCCGACCGTGCCAGTGCCCTTCTTCACATCGCCGGTCTCGTCGACGACCAGCACCGCCCCGTCGTCGTGCAGGTGCTTCACCACGTAGCCGCACACGTCGTCGCGGACCTGATCGGCATCCCACTTGGCCCTGCCAACAGATGCTGCATGCCGTCCGGAGTGGTCTCGCCAGCCCACTCGGCGATGGTCCAGCAGTTCTTGCGCGGCAGGTCGGCGAACAGACCGAGCACCAACCGCGCCGCCCTGCGCCGGGGTTCGACCCGGGCGAAGCGCCCCGCGATCCGGCCCATCAGGCCCTCGAACGCGTCCCGCCAACGGGCGGGTTCTATCCTGTGACCTGCGGCCACCGTCTCTTCGTCAGTCCACACAACTCACGATGATCAACGGTGGCCGCATCCGTCTCCACAACGCGTCAGGGTCGCGCAGTTCCGCCTGCCGTCCTGAGTCAGGAGGACATATGCAACGTGGCGAAGTCTGGTGGGTGGAGTTCGACGAGCGGCGGCTGGTCGTACTGTTGGCGGCAGACGACGCGTCCAGGATCCGGGCGATGCAGGTCGTCACTCCTGCGGGCGTCGACATCAGCGGTCTGGGCGTCGAAGTGCACGCAGGCGCCAGGGAAGGACTGCCCTTTGAAGGCGTGCTGCGGTTCGCGTTCCCGCGCCCGGGCTTTACCCCCTGCACGTGGCTGACCACCGTGTCCCGGGACGACCTGATCGAGCGGGCGGGCGTCCTGTCCTCCGCGAAGCTCAGCGCGATTGAGGACGCCCTCCGTCTCGGCGAACAGGCGAAGGAAAGGACCCCGGCGACAACCGCGAAGCTCAGCGAGATAAGGGACACCCTCCGTCTCGGTGAACTCGGGTAGGCGGAGAAGCGCCACTCACCATCGTGATCACGGATGTGAAGGCCGCTCGTCGGTAGCCTGCGCGTGGGACTGGCTCGTCAGACCATCGCGCCATCGTCGAGCGGCTTCAGGCTGGTCCTCACGCGCGTGAGGAGCCGTCTCGATGAGATGCAGGAGGACCCAGGCCACGCCGAAGCATTCGTCGTCGCCGAAGCAGTCCGCCAAGGCATGGGCCTCCTCATCGGTCACGGGTCGCTCAATAAGACCCAGAAGAGCTCCCGCGCGTTCGACGGCCTCCTCAAGAGCCTCGTCGGGCTCGCCGTCCTCGGACGGGAGTTTGCCCAGGGCGGTGAAGTCAGCAACCTCCGGACGGATCACGACACATCCTTCCTACCATTGCGGTGAAGCCGCCGTGGCGACCTCACCGCAGGCTATCGGGACGGGAGACCTTCTCATCCGTGATCACGATCTACGGCTGGAGTACTAGATCCGCCAAAGTGGCCCCCATCTCGCGATGGGGGCCACAAGAGGCTAGGGCGTCCAGCAGTTACCGGCGGTATCTTCGTCGCTACTCATGCAACTCGTGCCGTCCCAGTGTGTCGCTATGTTCAGATAGTGATCAGCGCTAAACCCAACCCCAAAAATTTTGGCGCTACTAGTGAAGTTCTCGGTTGCGCCGAACGCTTGGTTTCCATTTCCATAAGCCGGGTTCTGCCCATACCATTGGCACGGGCCTTTCAGATCGATCGAGAACCCGGTCGCAGACTGGCTGCAATGCAGGCTAGTTGGCTGCGCCCATCCTGGAGTGCCAGCGTGCACCCCAAAGCACCAACTGATTCTCACGTCTTCGACGGTGGGAATGCCGTCGTCTGCTTTTGTGCAGAAACTGCCAGGCCCCGTCGATAGCGGATGCATCGTTGACGGGCTAGTCGTTTCGACGTGGCTGACTTTAAAGTCGCAAAGTGTTGCGACTGCCTTGGCGACAGCGTTGGGCGACCAGGATTTTGGCGCCTGCGCCTTAATCTGCTGCGCGCAGGGTAGTACTGAGCCCTTCGCGGATGTCACCTTGACGGAGACGTCGGTGACGATTGGAGCCTGTGGTGTCGCCGAAGCCGGCGCGGCTGCGATCACCGTCCCGGTGAACAGCAGACTGATGACTGCGAACGCGCGCAATATACTATGTGGTGCCCTCACGGACCTCTCCCTTGTTGCGGGTGGACGGCGGGGGCAACGGTGGCCGGGTGTCCTACCACCCGGTCGCCGATGACTCCGCGGAGACGCTACAGACGCTGGTCCTTGAACCGTCCTAGATTCGTCCTAATGCCAGGTCAGGCTGGCGATCGGCTTTCGTCGTGACGTGGGCGGAGGGCAGCGGCGTCTTCAAGGGTGCGGTGGGCGGTGCCCTGTGGAGAAGCTGAGCTTGACCGAGCCTCCTCGCTACTGAACTTGATTGGGTGATGTCGGTCAGCCGTCCAGGGTGAGGCCGGTGCCGGCGAGGCAGCCATCAATGAGGTGTGGGCGGTACTGGATCGTTTTGACGGTGCTTCACAGCTGTGGTGATCTGGCTGAGGTCGGCGGCGGCGAGGTTGCCGATGTCGCGTTTGACCAGCGACCAGATGCCTTCCTGGGGGTTGAGGTCAGGTGCGTGGGTCGGCAACTGGAACACGGTGAGCCATTCGGTGTTGGCGTCGATGAACTTCCGCATCCCGGCGGTCAGGTGGAGCCGGACGTTGTCCCAGACGAGCACGATCGGGACGCCGAGCTGGATGCGGGCGCGGACGGTCAGGTCGCGGAAGTCGCGCCAGCCGAAGCCCTTCGGCGTGTTCTTGCGGCCGGTGTACTCGCGCACTGCATAGATCAGCCGCGACCGCTGGCCGGGCTTGTAACAGGTCATCCCCGCCATCGAGACGCGGCCCGAGCCGCGTCCCCTCACCCGCACGACCGGGGTATGGCCGATCCGGCCCCAAGTTCTGGCGCGCGGCGGAGTCATCGACTGCCCGGCCTCGTCCTCGAAGACGATCCAGGCCCCGCGCTCCGCCGCGATGCTCTTACCCGCGGCCAGGTCTCTTTCTTCCACACCTCGACCGCCTCGTCGTCGCGTTCGATGGCCCTGCGGGCGGGCTGCTGCAACGACCAGCCGTGCCGCTTGAGCAGCTGCCAGGTGCCCTCCACCGTGTACGAGACGTGGAACAGCCGGCCGATCAGCGTCTTGATCCGCGCCAGCGTCCACCGCTGGTCCGCCCACCCGTGAACGAGCGGGCCGCGCTCCAACTCCCGCTCCAACCTCGCAAACTGGGCCTCGCTGAGCCGGGTCCTTCCAGGAGAGCCCTTCGAGAGCAGCCCGGCCTCACCGCACTCGCGCCACGCCCGCCGCCACCGCTCCACGGACCTCACACTCACCCGCAGTTCAGCCGCGATCTGCTGGTTCTTCTGCCCGTCCGCGAAGCGTTCCACGGCCTGGAGCCGTATCCGCTCCCTTGCAGCCCTCTCAGCGTCGGTCAGCCCGCCGCCCTGCGCATACCTCACAGACACAGGGCTACCGCCGCCGGCCAACTGTCAGGCGAACGGCACCGACATCACCCAATCAAGTTCAGTAGCCCCGAGGGGTGACGGATGACGCGGCCGGGGCTGCGGCTCCATCGAACAGTTCCTGTCGGAGCGCGACTGCCGCCCACGGCAGAAAGACCGGTTGAGCAGGACGACGTTCGGTCGCAAGAGATCGCCACGCTGCACCAGACGAGCCGGAAGACCCTCCCCGAGGTTGCTCGGACAGCTCGCGCCCGCGCTCGGCCTGCGCACCGCAGACCTTTTCTCCATAGCAGGGGTACCGATACCGCAGGAGCTGACACCGCTGGACGCGAGGGCCGGGCGGCTGGCTGCCATGGCCGGCCCTGTCGACGAAGTCAATGTCGGGGTCGAGGCGGTGTCCGAGATGCGTTGACCACTCGGCTCACCGCGTCTGCGGGGAGGTGGGGTGAATCGTGTCCTCCTTCGGCCGTGCCGCGTGAGCCACGAGGAGCAGGAACAGTCCGCAGGCGGACACCAGGATCCAGCCCGGGCGGGACGCGTGCGCGAGTCCCGTCGGGGTGGTGCCCGCGACCAGGCCGCCGGCGATGGCTATGCCGAGCGCGGAGCCGAGCTGGCGTGCGGTGGACGTGATCGCTCCGGCCACGCCCGCACGGGTGGAAGGCAGTCCGCTCACCGCGGTGTTGGTGATCGGCGCGTTGGCGAAGCCGAACCCGACGCCGATGAGCAAGTAGGCCGACAGGAGCAGGAGCACGCTCGTGTGCTGGTCGAGCCCGACCAGGCAGAGTCCGCCCACGGTGATGAAGCCGCCGGCCAGGACAAGCGGCAACCGCGGTCCGATACGACCGACCAGGCGGCCGGACAGGGGTGCGCAGACGGTCGCTCCGAGGGCCATGGGCAACGTCGCCACCCCGGCGGCCAGTGGTGTCCATCCTCGGGCGTGTTGCAGGTAGAGGGTGTTGAGCAGGAGCGTCACGTTCAGGGCGACGAAAACCGCCACGGCGCCCAGCACGGCGCTGCTGAAGACCGGATGCCGGTAGAGCCGTAGATCCATCAGCGGCTCGCTCCGGCGGGATTCGACCGACACGAATCCGACTGCCGCCACGGCGGCGATCGCGTACGCGACCAGCGCCGGAAGCGACGCCCAACCGATGCGCGGTCCCTCGATGAGGACGCCGACCGAGACGCCGATGACCACGGTCAGCAGGGCCTGCCCCGGGAGGTCGAGCCGCTGTGCCCGCGGTGCCCGGGACTCCGGCACGAAGAGCGCGCTGAGCACGAGGGCGGCCACGATGACCGGCGCGTTGATCCAGAACACCGACCGCCAGCCGAAGCCCGCGATGAGGGCGCCACCCGTAACAGGGCCGGCTGCCATGCTGAGCCCGAAGACCGACGCCCAGACACCGATCGCCTGCGCTCGCTCCCTCGGGTCGGGCATCGCGTTCACCACGATCGCGAGAGCCACGGGACTGAGCATCGAGGCGCCGATTCCCTGGACGGCGCGGGCCGCGATCAGCATGCCCACCGAAGGGGCGATCGCGCAGACCAGCGAAGCCGCACCGAACACGACCAGGCCGACCTGGAACACCCGTCGGCGTCCGAACCGGTCCGCCAGCGCGCCGGAGGAGATCAGGAGACTGGCCAGGACGAGCGTGTACGCGTCCACGGTCCATTCGAGGCTGCGGGTCCCGATACCGAGACCATGCCCGATCGCCGGCAATCCGACATTGACGATGGTGGTGTCCAGGCCCACCAGGAACATGCTCAGACAGCAGACGGCCAGCACCGTCCAGCGTCTGCGTGCGCTCAGAACGGGCTGAACGGGGTCAAGTGGCTGAATGGGATGGGTGGTCGCGGTCACTTGGTACCTCTCACGTCCGGAAGGGGCTGCCCGGCAAGGCTCAGGCCGGACCGCACCCGCCGCCCACCAAATTTGCGAAGGCTGCAAACTGGACCCCATGGACGCGGAGCTGGAACAGATCATCGACGGCATCGGCCCCCGGCTGCGCACGCTGCGCCGGGACCGCGGACTCACACTGGAGGCGCTCGCGGCGACGACCGGAATGTCGGTGAGCACGCTGTCGCGTCTCGAGTCGGGCAAGCGGCGCCCGACCCTGGAGTTGCTCATCCCGCTCGCGCGTACGCACCGCGTCGCACTCGACCAGCTGGTGGCCGCGCCGGCCACCGGTGATCCTCGGGTGCATCTCAAGCCCTTGCGCAAAGGTCACGGCAGCGTCCTTGTGCCTCTGACGCAGTACCCGGGTCGGGTGCAGGTGTTCAAGCAGGTACTGGCTCCCCGCGAGCCGGCGTTGGTGACCCATGACGGCTACGAGTGGCTCTACGTCCTCGCGGGCGAACTACGCCTCATCCTCGGACAGCAGGACTGCACACTCCACCCGGGCGAAGTGGCCGAGTTCGACACCCGAGAACCGCACTGGTTCGGTCCGGCGAACAACAGCGCCGTCGAAATCCTGCACCTGTTCGGACCACGAGGCGATCAAGCCGTGGTCCGCGCGAAACCCTCCGCATCCGATCCCGACCGGGCGACCGCCGCAACCCCGCCGTCAACAACGTCATGAGTCGAGCCGCCGCGGGGGCTGATCCGGTGTACGTGCTCTGCCCCGTCACCTCCTCCCCGTCATCTCCTCCCCGTCGCCTCCGTCATTCGCCCGCGGGAAAGTCCGCCGAGCGGCTGACGTCGGCCCACCGCTCGGCTTCGGCGGCACGGGTACGGGAGGCAGTGGCCGCCATCTCGACAGCTCCGGCGCCGAGCAACAGGCGCAGCGGCGGCTCGTCTAGCCCGACGAGGTCGGTGATGATCCTGGCTGCCCGGGCCGGGTCTCCGGGCCAGGTGGCGGCGGTCTGTTCGCGGTAGCGGTTCATCGCGCCAACGGTCTCTTCGTACGCGGGGCTTACGGGCAGGGCGGTCATGGACGAGCCGCCCCAGTCGGTGCGGAAGCCACCGGGCTCGATGATGGTGACCTTGATACCGAGGGGCCCGACCTCGGCGTTGAGGACTTCGGAGAAGCCTTCGACGGCGAACTTCGCGGTCTGATAGGCGCTCAGGCCCGGTGATCCGCCCACGCGTCCGCCGATGGAGGAGAACTGGAGGAAGTGGCCGGAACCCTGTCGGCGCAGTACGGGCAGGGCAGCCTTCGTGACGTTGACGACGCCGAACAGGTTCGTCTCGATCTGGGCCCTGAAGTCCTCGTCCGGCATGTCCTCGATGGCGGCACTGTTGGCGTACCCGGCGTTGTTCACGACGATGTCGAGCCTGCCGAAGGCGTCCAGGGCCAGTTGCACGGCGGCGCGGGCGGCCGCCGGGTCGGTGACGTCGAGGGCGACGGCGCGGACTCGGTCGCCGTAGCGCTCGACGAGGTCCTTGAGCTGCTCAGGGCGGCGGGCCGTGGCCACGACACGGTGGCCGTTGTCGAGGACGTGGCGGGCGAGTGCCCTGCCGAAGCCGCGGGAGCTGCCGGTGATGAGCCAGGTCTTGGTCATGAGGTCTCTTCGCTTCCGGGAAGGCGGTGGCTGGGGAAGGCCGGGAACCGCAGGGCTGGACCCTGCTAACTAAACATTCATTTATATAGTGCGACCACTCGCGGGGTGTGTCAAATAAACAGTTAGTTGCACTACTCTGGATGCATGCCCCAGCACCAGCCCCCCGCCCGCCCCCGGGACTCCGAGGCCTCCAAGGCCCGCCTGCTCAAAGCCGCGACGGACGAGTTCGCGGCCCGCGGTATCGCCGGTGCCCGAGTGGACCGCATAGGGGCCGCGGCAGAGGTGAACAAGGCCCTCATCTACACGTACTTCGGCAACAAGGAGCAGCTGTTCGACGCGGTCATGGATGCGCATGTCGCCCGCGTCCTCGACGAGGTCCCCTTCACGCCCGAGGACCTGCCGGGCTACGCGGGTCGCCTGTTCGACTTCCTCCTCGCCAACCCGCACCAGCTCCGGCTGGCCACCTGGCACCGCCTCGAACGTTCGGGCACTGACCACGAGCCTCAAGGGCTGGAAGCCTCCATGCGGCAGAAGACCGCCGCGATCACCGAGGCGCAGACCGACGGCCTGCTGACCACGGCCTTCACCCCCGAAGACCTGCTCGTCTTCACCCTCGCCCTCGCCAACGCATGGATGCCCACCAGCCCCATGGCCACCAACGACCAGGCTGCCGAGCAGACCCGACAGCACCGCGACGCGGTCGTCGAGGCCGTCCGGCGCCTCGTCGCGGGAACGTCGACAACCCAGCCTCTGTAGGAACCGGGCACCGCCGTCTCCACAACGTGCCGTCCGAATCCCGCCGGGCAAGGCGATCCACAAGCCGCAAGGTTGGGGGTGCGACATCACTTGTGACTTTGAACAGGAAGGGATCGAGATCGATGATGCCCCCCGCCGCGCACCGCACGTACGCACTGCTCGGTCCGGACGGGCAGCTCTGTCGGAGTGGCACGCCTGGCGCACTCGGCGGACACCGGCGCGGGCGCCTCTACGGGCGTCTCAACTGCCCTTCCGCCCTCCAGGCCATCGCCCGCGGCCACTACGTCAAGCACCGCGTGTTCTTTCCGGACGAGGCCACCGCGATCGCGGCCGGATACCGGCCCTGCGCGGTCTGCCTGCCCGACGAGTACGCCCGCTGGAAAACGACCCGAGAAAGCAGCAGCGCCTCGTCATGACCATCCTCGCCGAGCGGGAGCGGTCCCGCTCACCCCTGATCGGTGCCGCCGAGCTGGCCGAGTTCAATGACCTGCCCGCGCCCACACCGCACACGGACGCCGAACTCGCCGCCCTCATCGGCCTGTTGACCGTTCCGAAGGCGCGGATCGAGACCGTGACCATCGGTCACAGCCGCGATGCAAATTCCCTGGCGGCTGCCGAAGCCTTCGCCGCCGCGTGGGAGGCGCGTGGCGGAACGGTCCTCGCGTCGGTGGACTGGGATGTCTCCCTTTCGGCGCGTACGAGATCGTCCACGGCAGGTCGGGCACCCTCGTCAGGCCGGACCTGACCGTCGCGTGAACGCCCATGCCCAGAGGGCCGAACGGCCCTCGCCGAAGGCCGGACGGCCAGGACACAGGCCCTGCCCGGGCCTCCCGGCGGCCATCGCGTCGCACGAGCGTGAAGATGAGCAGGAAGTTGTCCTTGAGGTCTTCGGCGAGCAGCGCCGCGGTGAGGTCCTTGTCGATGACGGCCTCGGCACCGGTGAGTGCGCCGGTGTCCTGGTCGGCGGTGACGGGGACGCCTCCGCCGCCGGCGCAGATGACGAGTGTGCCGCTGTTCAGCAGTTCGTGGACGGTGTCGGTCTCCAGGACGCGTTCGGGTGCCGGGGAGGGGACGACCCGGCGCCAGCCGGTGGTGTCGGCTGCGATGTGCCAGCCGCGCTTTCGGGCGAGCGTGGAGGCGACTTCGTAGGGGTACACCTGGCCGACGAACTTGGTGGGGTGGTCGAAGGCCGGGTCGTCGGCGCGGACAAGGGTGTGGGTGACCAGCGCGGCGATCCGCCGTCCGGGCAGGGCGTCGTGCAGGGTGCGGGCCAGCAGGGAGCCGATCATGCCCTGGGTCTGGGCGCCGAGCAGGTCCAGCGGGTAGGGGGTGCTCAGGGCGGGGTCGGCGGCGCTCTCGACGGCGAGCAGACCGATCTGGGGGCCGTTTCCGTGGGTGATGACGATCTCGTGTTCCTGGGCGAGGGCGGCGATCGCGGTGGTCACCCGGTCGATGTTCGCTTCCTGGACGGCCGCGTCGGGGCGTTCACCGCGGTGCAGCAGGGCGTTGCCGCCGAGGGCGATGACGATGCGCATGGCTCAGTCCTCCAGGGTGGCGACGAGTACGGCCTTGATGGTGTGCAGTCGGTTCTCCGCCTGGTCGAAGACGACGGACGCGGGCGAGGAGAAGACCTCGTCGGTGACTTCGAGGCCGTCGAGACCGTAGGTGTCGAGCAGTTCGCGGCCCAGGCGGGTGCTGTGGTCATGAAGGGCGGGCAGGCAGTGCATGAACCTGATGTCCGGGTTGCCGGTGAGGGCGAGCGTCTTGTCGCTGACCTGGTAGGGCGCCAGTAGTTCGATGCGCTCGCGCCAGGTGTCGGCCGGTTCGCCCATGGAGACCCAGACGTCGGTGTGCAGGAAGTCCGCGCCGCGCACTGCGGTCTCGACGTCCTCGGTGAGGGTGATCCGGGCCCCGCTGCCCTCGCCGAGCGCGCGGCAGGTGGCGACCAGCTCCGGCTCCGGCCACAGCGCCTTGGGCGCGGCGATCCGTACGTCCATGCCGAGCAGGGCGCCCATCGACAGCAGGGAGTTGCCCATGTTGTTGCGAGCGTCGCCGAGATAGCAGTAGCCGATGTCCTGCAGTGGTTTGGGGCTGTGCTCGTGCATGGTGAGGACGTCGCACAGGCTCTGGGTGGGGTGTGCGGTGTCGGTCAGGCCGTTGTAGACGGGGACACCGGCGCGGGCGGCGAGTTCGGTGACGATCGACTGGGCGGAGCCGCGGTACTCGATGGCGTCGAACATGCGGCCGAGGACGCGGGCGGTGTCGGCGATGGACTCCTTGCTGCCGACGTGGGTGTCGCCGGGGCCGAGGTAGGTGGTGGCGGCGCCCTGGTCGGCGGCGGCGACCTCGAAGGCGCAGCGGGTGCGGGTGGAGGTCTTCTCGAAGATCAGCGCGAGGTGCTTGCCGGTCAGCCGGGGCTGTTCGGTGCCCGAGCGCTTGGCCGCCTTGAGCTCGGCGGCCAGGTCGAGAAGGCGGTGGATCTCGGCTGCGGTGAAGTCGAGTTCGCTCAGGTAGGAGCGGCCTCGCAGGTCTGTGGTCATGGGGTTCCTCGCTGGTGCGGCTGGTGCGGGCGGGGGCCGGGGTGTCGTCGCGGCGTACGGCCGTGTCGGTGACGGCGGCGCTCAGTCGGCCGGGTCGCGTTCGATCGGGCAGCTCATGCAGCGCGGGCCGCCCCGGCCGCGGCCGAGTTCGGCGCCGGCGATGGTGACGATCTCGATGCCCTGCTTGCGGAGGTAGGTGTTGGTGGTGACGTTTCGCTCGTAGCCGACGACGACTCCGGGCGCGAGGGCGAGGAAGTTGCTGCCGTCGTCCCACTGTTCGCGCTCGGCGCCCGCCGTGTCCTGCGGCGCGGAGAGCATCCGCACCTTGTCGAGGTCGAGGGCCTCGGCGAGCGCGGTCGCCAGGTCGGAGTTGGGGGTGACGTCGAAGCCGGTCGCCTGGGCGTCACTGGGTCGCAGGGTCCACGAGCGCAGGGCGTCGGCGAGGCCCGGGTAGATGGCGAAGGCGTCGCGGTCGAGCATGGTCAGCACGGTGTCGAGGTGCATGTACGCACGGGTGGCGGGGAGTTGGACGGCGATGAGCCGGGTGGCCGTGCCGTCGGCGAAGAGCCGCCCGGCCAGGTTCTCCACGGCCTGGGCGGTGGTCCGCTCCCCCATGCCGACCATGACGGCGCCGTTGCCGAGGACGTGCACGTCGCCGCCTTCGAGCGTCCCCACGGGGCCGTCGAGGATCGGCTCGGGCGCGGCGGAGGCGAACATCGGGTGGAACCGGTAGATGGCCTCGGCGTGCAGGCTCTCGCGCCGCCGGGCGTGCTTGGCCATCGGGTTGACCGACAACCGGTCATACATCCAGCAGGAGTTGTCGCGCGGGAAGAGGTGGTTGGGCAGTGGGGCGAGCGCGAAGGCGTCGGTGTCGAGCGCGTTCCAGACCAGGCTGTGCGGGGTGGCGAGCGGCAGGTCGCTCTTGAGCATGCCGCCGATCAGGTAGCCGGCGAGGGTCTCGCCGTCCAGCTCGGCGCAGCGCTCGCGCACCGGGTCCAGCAGGGCGGGGCCGACACTCGCGCGGGTGACGACCCGGTCCAGGAGCCAGTCACGGGCCTCCGGGACGTCGAGGGTCTGGGCCAGCAGGTCGGCGAAGTAGTGCACACGGGCTCCGTGGTCGCGCAGGACCTGGGCGAAGGCGTCATGCTCCTCGCGGGCCCGCTTGGCCCAGAGGATGTCGTCGAAGAGCAGGGCGTCGACGTTGCGTGGGGTCAGCCGGGAGAGTTCGAGTCCGGGGCGGTGCAGGATCACCTGACGGAGGCGGCCGACTTCGGAGTCGACGTGGAAGGTGTTCATGGCGGGGCTGCTCCTGTGGTCGTACGGGTGCCGGGCGGGTGGAGTGGTGCGGTCAGTCGTGGTGGTCGAGGGGGCTCTTCCGGAAGCCGCCGGTACGGCTCGCGCGCAGGCCGCGGGAGTCTCAATGACGGAGTCAAGCCGCTTGCGTGACCGGTGGGGCGGAGGTGAAGACCCGGTTGTCGCGCAGGAGCGCCCACAGCACGCTGGCTCGTCGGCGGGCCAGGGCGATGATGGCCTGGACGTGCTTGAGTCCTTCGCCGCGCTTCTTGAGATAGAAGTCCCGGTTCGGGCCCTCGCGGATAATGCTGGTCTGCGCGGACAGGTAGAACACCCGGCGCAGGCGGCGGCTGTATCGCTTGGGCCGGTGAAGGTTGCCGGTCCGGCGGCCGGAGTCACGCGGCACGGGCACCAGCCCGGCGGCCGAGGCCAGGTGGCCGGCGTCTGCGTAGGCGGTCAGGTCGCCTGCCGCGACGACGAACTCGGCACCGAGGATGGGGCCCATACCGGGCAGGGACTCGATGACCTCGGCCTGCGGGTGGGCGCGGAAGGTGTCACGGATCTGCTGGTCGATGCGCTTGAGCCGTTCCTCCAAGGCCAGAATCTGCACGGCCAGGTCGGCGACGATGGTGGCAGCGACGTCCTCGCCGGGCAGCGCAGTCATCTGCGCCCGGGCGGCTTCCAGGGCGGCGGCCGCCACGGTGTCAGCATTGCGCACCCCGCGGGCGGCGAGCCAGGCCGTGAGGCGGGCGTGTCCGCGGCGGCGTATCGCGGCTGGAGCCTGGTAGCCGGTCAGCAGCACCAGCGCACCCTTGTGCTTGGAGTAGTCGAAGGCCCGTTCCAGCGCGGGGAAGATACCGGTAAGCACGTCCCGGAGCCGGTTGACCAGCCGGACTCGATCGGCGACCAGGTCGGTTCGGTGCGAGGTCAGCAGCGCCAGGTCGGCGGTCAGCCGGGCGGGGACATCGATGGTCGCCAAGTCCCGTCGGTGGCGGGCAGTCTCGGCGATCACGTAGGCGTCGCGGGCATCGGTCTTGGCCTCGCCCCGATAGGCGCCGGCCATCCGGTTGACGGTGCGGCCAGGTACGTAGACGGCCTGCTGGCCGTGAGCCGCAAGGAGCGCCAGCAGCAGCGCGGAGGGGGTCCCGGAGATGTCCACCGCCCAGCGGACTTCGTCGGCCAGGTCGAGGATCTCGCCCAGCGCAGCCAAGATGGCCGACTCATCGTTGTCGATCTTCTTCGACCACACCGTGGCACCGGTCTCGTCAACCACCGCCGCCCAGTGATGCCCCTTGCCCCCATCGATGCCGCACCATACGCAGCCAGGCCGTTTACTCACTCGCCCCTCCTCGTTCCGCACAGCATGCCGTCGGCCCGAGGAACACCCCGCTGTCATCTCCGTAAACAGCGACCGCACAAGGCGCGCAGATCTCAATCAGCAGCCAGGGCGCCCCGGAGAGCCGGACGGCCACTCCTACGGAGCCACTAACGGCAAGGAAGCTTCAGCCACATCCGGCCCTCCCGGGCCACCCAACAACTTACGGAGAGTCGCTTGGCCGTCACGGCGGTCTCCGGGGCCCGCACCTCACCGGGCTCGGCCGCGCGCCGCACGCCGCCGCTCTCGCCGTACTCCCCGCGGTCGCGCTTCAGCCACACGTACACCGGCAGTCCGAGCAGCAGGACGAACAGCCCGTAGTAGACGGTCTGGTAGCCGCTGCCCTGGATCGACCACTACGAGAAGGCCATCGCCAGCGCGGAGACGGTGACGTCCCGGGCCAGCCGCCGAGGGCTGAGGTTCTCGCGGCCTCGGACCAGCAGCCAGTACAGCTGGGCGGCGGCGGAGAAGAGGTACGGGATCACGGCGGTGAGCACGCTCAGCAGCACGATCTTGGTGAAGACGTCGTCGAAGCGGGTGTAGCTGAAGACGGTGATCATCGAGGCGAGGACGGTGGAGGCGACGATGCCGAAGACCGGGACGCCGTTCTCGCCGCGCAGCTTCGCGAAGGCCCTGGGGAAGAGTCCGTCGCGGGCGGCGGCGTACGGCATCTCGGCGCAGAGCATGGTCCAGCCGTTGAGAGCGCCGATGCCGGAGATGATGGCGGCCACCGCGACCGTGTCGCCGGCCCAGGTGCCGCCGAAGATGTTGTTGGCGGCGTCGGTGAACGGCGCGGTGGAGACGCCGAGTTCACCGTGCGAGACGGTGCCGAAGACGGCAAGGGTGCCCAGGATGTAGATGACCGCGCAGGCAAGGGTGCCGTACACGGTGGCGCGGGGCACGTTGCGGCCGGGCTCGCGGACCCGGCCGGCGACCACGGAGGCGGCCTCCAGACCGAGGTAGCTGAACAGGGCGATGGCCGCGGCGGCCGAGATCGCGCCCATCGCCGACTGGCCGCCGGCGTTGAAGGAACCGAAGTTGTGCGCGTCCACGAACAGCAGCCCGACCGTGGCCATGAAGACCAGCGGGATGAACTTCAGCACGGTGGTGATCACTTGGAAGGCGCCGATGTTCCGTACGCCGGTGAGGTTGATCGCGGCCGGGATCCACAGCCCGACCAGCGCGATGAGCACCGATATCGCCGTGTGGTGGCCGGTGTTGACGAACACCTCGACGTATCCGACCCACGCCACCACGATGGCGGCGTTCCCGGCCCACGCGGTGATCCAGTACGACCAGGCGTTGAGGAAGCCGGCGAACTCGCCGAAGGCTTCACGGGCGTATACGTACGGCCCGCCGCTCGCCGGGAAGCGCTTCGACAGCGCCCCGAAGGTGACCGCCAGCGCGAGCGCGCCGAGGGTGACCACGCCGAACGCCACGAGCGAGATCGGCCCGTACGGTGCCAGGGCCGAGGGGAGTGCGAAGACTCCGGTGCCGATGATGCTGCCGATCACGAGCGCGGTCGCCGAGGGGAGGCCCAGTGCCGCCTTGGGTGTTGGTTTCTCGCCGCTGCTTGGGGTGCTGGACATGGCTGTGCTCCTTGCGCGGGTCGCTGGGGACGGGCTGCGGAAGAGTCGATCCGGGAACGATCCTGCTGGGATGCCGTGATCGTGGTCAGTGGCCACCTGTCCCCCACGGGGGCCATTGGTCCCGGCCGGATCGTCCCGAACGGCCCAGTGCGCCGCCTCCCCGTCGACCGGGGAGGCGGCGCACTGGGCCGTTGCAAGCGGCGGAACCGTTCAGGAGAAGAGGTCGACGCCGTAGACCGTGCGCCCTGCCACGAGTTGACGGCCGGTCACCAACTCGGGCTCGATGCGGATGAAGACCTCCTTGGGTGAGGCCACCCATGAGCGCGGGCCGATCCTGGTCAGCCGGCCGTGCTCCACGGGGTCGGTCACCACCGTCGCGCGGCCGGTGACCACGACACTCCAGCCGGAGTGCGCCGTCGCATCCACCTCGTCCGCTTCGAACGCGATCACCACGCCGTCGATCGCGGCGGCCAGTTCCGAGTCGGCGGACGTACGCATCAGTACCGCGGAGTCGACGTCGAGGCAGAAGTTGACCGGCAGGACGGCGGGCAGGGCGTGGCGCGTGTGGACGACACGGCCGATCGGTGCCCGCTCCAGCAGACGCAGGCACTCCTCGCGGTCGAGTTCACGGAAGCCGTCGTTGGGATTCATCACCGGGTTCGACTTTCACGGGGTGGACGGGCTCAACCCGCCACTGGGGTACAGCGGTACGCCTTTCATCCTGCGGCGGGCGAGAAACAGGGGCGAGGGCCGTTCGGTCCAGGGCGGCCTGAGAGCGGCCACCCTTTCGTGCCCACAACCGACCCATGACGTCACCGCACCGCGATTCGGCGCCCGGTGATGTCGGTGGGCTCGAGGCGCACCCATACGTCACGCTCGCCGCCCGCCCAGGGACCGCTGTACGCGAGCTCCGTCAGTCGGCGTACGGCGTCAGGGTCCGTCACGGCCCGGGCGAAGCCGCGGATGAGCACGCTCCAGCCCTGGCTGAGCGCCTCGTCGATGTGGTCGACCTCGAAGGCGACGTGTGCCCCGACGGCTGTGGCGGGCACGGCGTCAGGTGCCGTCCTGAACATGACCGAATCATCGATCACGGTGTAGTTCAGGGGGACGATGATCGGCCCGTCGGGGGTGTCCATCGCGATCCTGCCGACACCGTGCCTGGAGAGCCGGATGCGGCATTCCTCGGCGCTGAGTTCGACCAGCTCGGGGTGGAGGGCGGCCCTGCCCACGCCGGGCGGCAGATCGGCGTCGCCTCCGCGCAGGGCCGTTACGCTCGTGCTCAACACGTCCGCGAGCCGGATGAGGACGGCGGTCCCGGGCATCGCGGTGGACTGTTCCTCCAGGTACTGGACGTAGCCGGGAGCCGTGCCCGCCCGGGAGGCCGTCTCCTCCCGGGTCAGGCCCAGTTCCTCACGTCGCTGAGCGATGCGACGTCCGATGTCGCCCTGTGCGCTGTCCGCGGTGGCGGACGCGGCGTTCGGCGTTGTGTGCTCGCACATGGCCGTTCACTTCCTCCTGTCGAGGCGTCCTGACTGTCAGGGCGTCCTGATCGTCAGGGCATCGTGCTGCGGCCCGCCCAGGACGACCTTGAGCGCGCCGGTGTCCGCGGCCCGCGAGAACACCTCGTACGCCTCCTCCATCGCGTCCATCGGGAAGGTGTGGGTGACCAGGGACGACGTGGGGAGCTGGCCGGCGGCCATCATGCGCAGCAGGGTGGGCGTGGAGTACGTGTCGACCAGGCCGGTGGTGATCGTCACGTTCTTGATCCACAGGTCTTCGAGGTGGAGTGTCGCGGGCTTGCCGTGCACCCCGACGTTGGCCACGTGCCCGCCCGGCCGCACCATGCGCGTGCACGCCTCGAAGCTCGCCGGCACCCCCACCGCCTCGATGACCACGTCGGCCCCCAGTCCCTCGGTGAGGTCGGCTACGAGCTGCTCCGCCTCCTCCCCTGCCGAGGCGACGGCGTCGGCGCCGAGGCGTTTGGCGGCGTCCAGCCGGGCCGGAGCCATATCCACGGCGATGATCTTCTGCGGGGTGTAGAACCGTGCCGTGGCGATCGCGGCGAGCCCGATGGGCCCCGCCCCGACCACCACGACGGTGTCCGCGGGCCGTACCCGCCCGTTCAGCACGCCCACCTCGTAGGCGGTGGGGAAGATGTCGGCCAGCAGCACGGCGTCCTTGCTCTCCACCGCGCCGGGCAGCAGATATGTCGACAGATCCGTATGCGGTACGCGGACGTACTCTGCCTGCGTGCCGTCGATCAAGTGGCCGAGGATCCAGCCCCCGCCCGCACGGCACTGCCCGTACGAGCCTTCCCGGCAGTAGCGGCAGCGGCCACACGCCGTGATGCACGAGACCAGGACACGATCACCGGGACGGACCGTGCGGACGTCGCTTCCCACTTCGACGACCTCCCCGACCGCCTCGTGTCCGAGCACCGTTCCCGGACGCACCTCCGGTATGTCGCCCTTGAGGATGTGCAGGTCGGTTCCGCAGATCGTGACGGCGTCGACACGGACGATCGCGTCGGTGGCATCCTGGATACCGGGGTCCGCGACGTCCTCCCACGCGGACTTTCCGGAACCGTGGAACACGAGTGCTTTCATGACGACCCCTTTCTGGGCCTGGCAGACGCCGATGGCGGGGGACGACGGCGTACGAGCGCCCCGATGCGCGCGACCACCCCTCCTCGTCGACATCACCGACTCCGAGGGCGGTGGGACGCCACTGCGCGGCCTCCTCACGCACGGATTGGCCTTGTATGTCCAGCCTGAGGGCGACGATGCCCGTCCGCTTGGGCCGATCGGTCCCCATCGCGGGACCGAGCGGGGCCGCGATGCCGCCTGGTCGGCCCCTGCCGCCGCGCGTTCCCCAATGGCACCGTCAAGTCAACGACGATGAGGAGGTGCGGTCGGATGCGCAGGACCAAGCGTGTGAGGCAGCTGCTCTGGCGGTGGCGGAGCAATCCGTTGCGACGCCACGACGACCTCGTCGAGGCCTGGGTCGTACTGGCCATCTGGCTGGTCATCGCGATCGGCGGCACCCTGACCGGCCTGCTCACGGCCCATGCCGCCGACGCGTCCTTCGCACGGCTTCGGCACGAGCGGCATCCGGTCCAGGCCGTCCTCGTCGCGAGCGAGGCCCAAGCGGTGGGGATCGGGACGGATACGCCCTACAACCGTGTCCGAGCGACGGTCCGCTGGACGGCGACGGACGGCTCGCCCCGTACCGGCCAGGCCATGGTGGACTACGGCCACCGGGTCGGTTCGAAGGTCGTCGTCTGGCTGAACGGCAAGGAGCAGCTCACCACGCAGCCGCCGACCGCCTCGGCGGCCTCCGCCGAAGCGGCCTGTCTCGGTGCCGCGGCCGCGGTCGCCTTCGGTGGCCTGGCCTTCGCCGCCGGGCGCGTCGCACAGTGGCGGCTCGACCAGCGGCGCTACGACCAGTGGGGGCGTGAGTGGGACCAGGTCGGACCGCAGTGGCGGCGCAAGACCACGTGAAGCGCGAGGAACGTCCTGGTCCTGACGCTCATCGCCGCCGTGGCCATGGCGTTCACCGAAGAATGCCCGAAGGATCTGTACGACCTCGTCCTGGGCCTCAGCCGCTTGGTCCTCCGGGTCACCTCTTCAGTTTCAGTCCGGCTCCATGTAGGGGCGCCGGAAGACCGGGGCCTGGCTGGTGGCGTAAGGGCGTACGGCCGCCAGCGCCCGGACGACCGCGGCCTCCAGGGGGCCGCTCGTGTCGATGACGACGGCTTCTGGCCAGGGCGGTTCCGTGGCCGCCATCGTGGCGGCCACGTCGAGGTCGGCGTCGGATGCTCCGGGTGCGCGGGTGGTCAGGCGGGCCGCCGCGACATCATCCGGAACCTGGCAGTGCAGGGCCACGAGGTCGGCGCCTGTCCGTTCGGCCATGCGCAGGGCGGCTTCGCGCTGCCTCGCGCCGGTCCAGGTGGCGTCCAGGACGACGGACTCGCCGTCGGCCAGCAGGGCGGACGCGCGATCGAGCAGGGCCGCGTAGGTCTTGTCGGTCCATTCCGGTGTGTAGAGGCCCTCGCCGTACCCGGCCGAGGCGGACTCCTCGGCCGGGATGCCCGCCAGCTCCTTGCGGACGCGGTCGCTGCTGAGCAGGGTGACGCCCAGCCGGTCCGCGAGGGCGCCGGAGAGCGTGGACTTCCCGCTGCCCGGAAGGCCGCCGACGAGCGTCAGGCCGACAGCGGACGTACGAAGATGCCGCAGGGCCGTCGCGATCAGTCGGCGTGCCGCCCCCTCCGCGCCGGGCGCGCCCTGGCGCGCCTGGATGAGCGCGACCTTGGCACGGACGAACGCGCGATAGGCGACGTAGTGGTGACGGAGCGAGGGCGGCGCCGGGTCGCCGGAGTACTCGCTGTACGCGGCGAGGAAGAGTGCCGCCGTCTCCGGGGCACCGAGCTGTTCCAGGTCCATGGCGAGGAAGGCGGCGTCGTCGAGGCCGTCGACGTAGCGCAGCCGGTCGTCGAACTCCAGACAGTCCAGGACGCGGGGGCCGTCGTCGAGGCAGAAGATGTCGTCGGCGAGCAGGTCGCCGTGGCCGTCCACCACCCGCCCCTGTTCGATGCGCATGTCGAACAGCCGTTTTCGGCCTGCGAGATAGCGGCGCACGAGTCGCTCGACCTCCTCCACCCCCTCGGGCACGAGACCGTCGTCCGCGAAGGCCCGGACCTGTGCGAAGCTCGCTTCCCATCGTGCCGCGAGGGCATCCCGGGTTCCCTGCTCGTCCACGTCCCGGGTACGGGTGGCGCCGGCGTGCCGGGTGGCGAGCAACCGGGCCACGGCCCGCACGGCCTCGTCAACGTCCGTGCCCTCCCTCACCAGCCGGGAAAGGCGGCGCTCCCCCGGCATACGGCGCATCACGACGAGGGGTTCGGGCATGTCCGTCTCCGGGCTGTGGAATTCCCCCAGGCCGAGGTAGACGTCGGGGGCGAAGCGACGGTTCAGCGCGACTTCCCGCTCGCAGGTGGCCCGGCGCGCCACCACGGTGGTGTGGTCCAGGAACCCGAGGTCGACCGGTTTCTTGACCTTGTAGGCGCGGTCGCCGACGAAGAACACCACGGCGGTATGGGTCTCGCGCACCTCCGCACGCGGGCCGCCCGGCTCAGTCATGGGGGACGACGGCGACCGGGCAGCGCGCGTGATGGGCAGCGGCCTGCGTCACGGGGCCCAGGCGTGGTGCCGGTCCGGGGACGTGCTTGTGTCGGCCCACGACCAGCAGCCCGGCGCCGTCGGCGGCCTGCATCACGGCCTTGGCGGGGCTTTCGAGTGCGACGTGGTCTTCCACCTCCACACCTGGGAACTTCTCGCGCCAGGGGCGCAGGGCCAGACTCAGGTGCTTCTGCGCGTCCCGCGTGATCTCTTCGGTGACGGCGTGGTCCGTACCCCAGGGCACGTGCGCGTGAAGCGGCAGGCTCCGGCCGTGGACGGCTCGAAGCGGCACGCCCCGCGCCGCGGCAGTGACAAAGGCGAATTCGAGCAGGTCGTCGGATGGACCGTGCAGTTTCAGAGCCACGACTACGCCACCCGCCTTACCCGGAGCGGGCCGTGGCCCCGCTTCGCGGGTTTGCGCGCGCACGAGGACCACCGGGCGATCGGCCCGTGCCACGACGGGCATGCTGATGTCACCCAGGAAGTAACTCCCGACGGCCCCGATCCCGCGCGAGCCGAGCACGGTCATCTCGGACTCCGACGCCGCTTGCAGCAGGGCGTCCTGAGCGTCTTCGGCGACCAGATTGCCGACGATCGAGAGGCCCGGGTGGCTCGCCTGGAGCTCCGCCCGCGCGTTGTGCACGATCCTCTTCGCCCAGTAGTTCTGATCCACTTCCGCGGGGGCATGGGGCGGTACCGGCGCCAGCAGGGGCCATGCGTGCAACAGACGCAGCGTGAGCCTGCGCCGCTCGGCCTCATCGGCTGCCCAGTGGGCGGCGGCAAGGCTCTCGGGTGAGCCGTCGAGGCCCACGGTGACCACTGGCTCCATGGCGACTACCTTCGTCTCGTAAGAAACCGGAATGACGGTGAGCGGGTCCGCTTGCTCGCTGCTCGATCGTCTGCGCCGACGCGCCGAACACGGTTGCCTTTCATCCGAGGAGTACCCGAAATCCGCTCGCGGCGCATGCGGACTCGGGTGCGGCAGGTCGTAGTGCCAGGCCCGCCGGTGTGTGGCCTGGATGGCCGCCCGCCGAGGACCTTCGGCCCTAGGTTCTGTCGTCAGCCGGACAGGTCCGGGCGGTGCCGGGTGCGTCCTCGACGCCGCCGGCCTGCTGGACGCCGTCGGCACCCGCGTCGGAGTCTCGGCCTCGCCGACGAACAGCCACCTGAAGGTGGCATGCCGTTGTTGGAGAGGGTGATGCTGAAGGGGCGGCGCACTGTCGAGCGTCCCGCTCCCGACGCCGGCCGGAAGAGATTCGCCGCCGACCTGGCCTGGTTGCCGTGTCCGTACGAAGGTGAGGAGAAAGTGATGACGCATATGGTGGAGTGGAAGGTTCGCCTGTACCTCTCCGAGAACGAGGGAACGACCAAGTCACGTGTGGTGCTCAACACTGGGACCACGACCCTCACCGGCCACGGGGCCGCGCACTGCAACCCCGCGGACGCCGATGTGCCCGAGATCGGTGACGAACTCGCGGCGGGCAGGGCCATGCACGACCTCGGCCGGCAACTGGTGCGCACCGCCGAGCGCGACATCAAGGGCCTGGGCCATCCAGCCACCGGGCGGAGTGCTCGCCCGGCGGCTGGATGGCCCATGTAACGGACGTCCACCCCGATCTCATGTGCCCGGGGTGCGTGAGTCGTCGTTCCGGTAGGCAAGTAGGCGGGGAAGAAGGACGCCTCGACGTCGTCGCGGGACAGTCCCCACGCCGTCTGCGTCAGATCGTTGGTGCCGAAGGAGAAGAAATCGGCGGCCTCGGCGATCGCCAGCGGTCAGCGCGGCACGGGGCAGTTCGATCATCGTGCCGATGGGGCAGTCGACCGTGAGTCCCGGCGACTTCCACACCTCGGCGAGTACGCGCTCCGCAGCCGCTCGTACGATCCGCAGCTCCTCCACCGTGCCGACCAGCGGAACCATGATCTCGGCCCGGGGGTCTCCCCCGTCCCGCAGCCGCTCCACGCAGGCTTCGGCGATCGCCCGTACCTGCATCTCGACCAGCCTCGGGACGACGAGTCCGAGGCGCACAGCGCGCAGCCCGAGCATCGGGTTGCTCTCGTGCGTGCGCTCCACGGCGGCCAGCAGGCGCCGGTCGTGCGCGGTGGGGTGGGTGGCGACACGCACGGCGAGTTCGGTGCGGTCGGGCAGGAACTCGTGCGGCGGTGGACCAGGCCGCGCCGCTCGCCGAGGAACATGTGCTCGGTGCGGCGCAGTCCGATCCCCTCGGCTCCGTAGCGGCGGGCGCGGGCCGCGTCCTCGGGGGTGTCGGCGTTGGCACGCACCCCCGGGCGGCGTACGGAGTCGGCATGTTCGAGGGTGCGGGCCACGGCGTCGGTCAATGCCCCGTCGCGGTCCCCGGTGTCCAGGAAGCGACCCACCGGCGAGTCGGTCAGCGGCAGTGCCCCGAGGTGGACCGTGCCCGCCGTGCCGTCCACGGAGATCACCGTGCCTTCGGCGAGCACGGTCCGGTCGGGGGCGGTGAGCGTCCGTGCCTCGACGTCCACCGTCAGTTCCTCGGCGCCGCACACGCACACCTTGCCCATGCCGCGCGCCACGACGGCCGCGTGGCCGATCTTGCCGTCACGGCTGGTGAGCACGGCCTCGGCCGCGACCATCCCCGGCAGGTCGTCGGGGGTGGTCTCCCGGCGTACGAGGACCACCTTCTCCCCCGACGCGGCGCGCCGCACCGCCTCGGCCGAGTCGAAGACGATCGCTCCGACAGCGGCTCCGGGGGGACGCCGGGACGCCCTCGGCGAGCGGCTTCGTCTCGGCGTGTGCTTCGAAGCGGGGGAACATCAGGCGGCGAGCTGCGCGCCCGAGACCGGGGCGAGCGCTTCGTCCTCGCCGATCGGTTCCTCGTCGACGAGTGCCTCGGCGATACGCAAGGCGGCCTCGGCGGTGCGCTTGCCGACCCGGGTCCGGAGCATCCGGAGTGTGCCCCGCTCGATGGTGAACCCGATGTCGCACAGGTCGCGGTAGTGGCGCTCCAACGCGCCCATGTGGTTGACGAGTTGCGGGTACGAGGGCGGGTCGAGCCGTTCCAGTTCGGCAAGTGGCACGGCGTTGCGTATGCCGGCGACGACGTCCTCGCCCTGGGCGGCCTTGCAGGTAGTCGCCGTAGACGCCGCGGGCGCCGGTGGCCGGGTCGCGGGTGAAGGCGACTCCCGTGCCGGAGTCCGGACCGAGGTTGCCGAAGACCATGACCTGGATGTTGACTGCGGTGCCCAGGTCGTCGGGGAGGTGTTCGCGGCGGCGGTAGAGGCGGGCGCGCTCTCTGTTCCAGGAGCGGAAGACCGCCGGATCGAGCGGTACAGCTGCGCGCCGCGGTCCTGCGGGAACTCCTCGCCCGTCGCGTCCCGGATCACCTGCTCGTAGTCCTCGACGGGCCGGGCGGTACCGGCAGTCCCGGCCGGGTCATCTCCGCCAGGTTGGCTCCCTTGCCGCCGAGCAGGTCCGCCATGTCACGGCCGACCTCGGGGAACTCGTACACGTAGCTGGTCATCTCGCATCCTCCGGGGCTGTTCAGGCGTGCGGGACGACGGCGACGGGGCAGGGCGCGTGGTGCAGTACGGCGTGCGCGACGGAGCCGAGGTGGGTGCCGAGCCGGGCCTCGCGCACTCTGCGACCCACCACGAGGAGGGCCGCGCCGGCCGAGGCGTGGATCAGCTCGCCGCCCGCCCGCCCTTCGGTGACGGTCTCGGTCACGGCGACCTCGGGGAACTTCTCGCACCAGGGGCGAAGCGTCGCGACCACGGCGCGCTCGTGCTCGGCGAGCAGCTCGGGGCCGTTCTCGGGGGCGAGCCTGTCGATCGCCGCGTAGGCGGGCGGAGGGCTGAAGGCATGGACGACGCGCAGCGGGGTGGCACGGCGCCGGGCGGCGTCGAAGGCGAACTCGATCAGTTCGTCGCAGGGCCGGGCCGTGTCGAGGCCGAGCACGATCTCGCGGTACGGGGTCTCGGGTATCTCGTCGGGGGAGATTCCGTCCACCGCCGAGAAGTGCTCGTCGGCGGTGCACTCCCCCGCCCGCACGAGCACCACGGGGCGCGGTGACCTGGCGACCACCCGCTGTGACACCGATCCGGTCAGGAAGCCCGCGACGCCGCTGATCCCGTGGGAGCCGAGGACTAGCAGATCGGCCTCCTCGGCCGCCGCGAGCAGGGCCCCGACCGGTGCGTCGGCGACCGAGTGGGTGATGACCTGCAGGCCGAAGTGTGCGGCGCGCATGCTGTCCGACGCCTGCGCCAGCATGTCCTCGGCCCAGGACCGCTGCGACATGTCCGCGGGGACGCTCGGGGCCGGCCGCGGCCGCCACTCCCAGGCGTGCACCAGGCGCAGCGCCGTGCCTCGGCGCATGGCTTCCCTGGCCGCCCAGTGCGCGGCGGCCAGGCCTTCTGGAGAACCATCGATCCCCGCGGCGACGTGTCGAAGCATGGTCCGCACCTCCTGCGTGCATGCCGGTGGACTCCTCTTCTCCCATTGAGCCTGATGCCGGGCCGTGCTCGGGTGCAGGGGCCGGGCAGGCCCTTCCGGGGGCCCTTCGGCCCATGGTGGAAGGGGGGCCGGGAGCAGAGATTGGAGGTGGCAGGGTCGCGCTCCTGGAAGAGGAGCTCGAGGAAGAGGACACGATCATGAACGCTTCCCCCACTTCCAGCATGCTGCGGGCATTGCCCGCCGAGCACGGCGAGCGGCTGATGCACATCGCCCGGGAGGTGTCGTTCCCGCTGGGAACGCGTCTGTTCGAGGAGGGCCGGCGAGCGGACCGGTTCTGGATCATCCGTACCGGCACGGTGGCCCTCGACATGCGCGTGCCCGGCCGCCACCCGGCTGTCATCGAGACCGTCGGGCACAACGAACTCGTCGGCTGGTCCTGGCTGTTCGGACCGCACACCTGGCACCTGGGCGCCGAGGCCACGAGTCCGGTGCGCGCGTACGAGTTCGACGCCGAAGCCGTCCGCGAGATGTGTCAGGGCGATCCGGCGCTGGGCATGGCCGTGAGTCAGTGGGTGGGAGACACGGTCGCCCGCCGGCTGCGGTCGGCCAGGACCCGGCTGTTGGACATGTACGCGCCCTACGGCAGCGGAAGCCTCAGTTGACCACGTCGCAATCCACCGAGGAGTCACCGTGCACGGCACCCCGCACATCGTCAGCGACGTGATGACCCACACCGTCGCCGCCATCGGCCGCAAGGCCAACTTCAAGGAGATCGTGCAGTTGATGGAGCAGTGGAAGGTCAGTGCGCTGCCCGTCCTGGAGGGCGAGGGCCGGGTGGTCGGCGTGGTCTCCGAGGCCGATCTGCTCCCCAAGGAGGAGTTCCGCGACAGCGATCCGGACCGGTACACGCAGCTGCGGCGACTCTCCGATCTCGCCAAGGCCGGCGCCGTGACCGCCGAGGACCTGATGACGGCTCCGGCCGTCACCGTCCTGGCGAACGCGACTCTCGCGCAGGCCGCACGGACCATGGCGCACGCCAAGGTCAAGCGGCTCCCCGTCGTCGACGAGGTGGGCCTGCTCGAAGGCGTCGTCAGCCGCGGCGACCTTCTGAAGGTGTTCCTGCGGGACGACGAGGACATCGCCGAGGAAGTGCGCCGCGAAGTGGTGTCGTATCTGTTCCGTGCGCCGTTGTCACCGGTGCGGGTGCAGGTGCACGACGGGGTCGTCACCCTCGCCGGGCGTGTCCGGGACACCTCGTTGGTGCCCGTGGCCGCGCGCCTGGTGCGGGCCGTCGAAGGTGTGGTGGACGTCGAGTTCGAGCTGCCGGGGCCGTCCGGGCAGCAGGAGCGGTGACCGGCGGTCGATTCCAGGACCGCTCTGAAGTTGGGCCGGTCGGCCCTAGTGCGTTCCGCCCCCGAGCGTGATGATCGTCGTCACAACCCGCTCGTGGTCCGCAGTCCACCACTGAAACTGAACAAGGGGTCGTCATGGCCGAGGCGCGCACCTTCACGGAACAGAACCCCATCCGTGTCTTCCTGCTGGACGACCACGAGGTGGTGCGCCGCGGTCTGACCGATCTCCTGGACGCCGAGCCGGACATCTCGGTGGTCGGCGACGCGGGCAGCGTCGAGCACGCGCTGGTGCGCGGCCCGGCGCTGCGGCCCGACGTGGCCGTCCTGGACGTACGCCTGCCGGACGGCGACGGGATCAGCGTCTGCCGGGAGCTGCGCAACCAGATGCCGGAGCTGGCCTGTCTGATGCTGACGTCGTTCGACGACGAGGAGGCCCTGCTCGACGCGATCATGGCCGGAGCCTCGGGGTACGTGCTCAAGCAGATCAAGGGCTCCGACCTGGTCGCGGCGATCCGCACCGTGGCTTCCGGCCAGTCGATGCTGGACCCCACGACGACGGCCCGGCTCATGCGGTCTCTGCGCGCGGACCCCACCGAGGCCCCGGCACTCGCTCCCGAACTCGCCGGTCTCTCGCCCCGCGAGCGCGACATCCTCGCGCTGATCGGGGACGGACTCACCAACCGTGAGATCGGCAAGAAGCTCTATCTGTCCGAGAAGACGGTGAAGAACCACATCTCCCGGCTGCTGGCCAAACTGGGCGTCCAACGCAGAGTCCAGGCGGCTGTCCTGGCCAGCCACTTGGAGCACCCCGACACCGCCGACCACCAGGCTCGCTGACCCCGGGAGTGCCCTTCGGGGGCGCGGTGACCTGCGCGGCCGGCCCCCGTCACCCGCAGCCGACGGACACCGGACGCACAAGGTCACCGGCAGTCTCAGCCGTTCGCGGGACCGGGCCCCGGACCCGCACTGGGTGCGCCCACCGGTACCCGCCACACCAGCCGCGTGCCACCGCCCTCAGGCCGTTCCCCGAGCGTCAGTACGCCCCCGAGCGCGACGGCCCGCTCCTCCATGTTCTTCAGCCCGCTGCGCCGTACGTCACCCGACACCCCGCAGCCGTCGTCCGTCACGGTGAGCGTCAACTCGCCCCCGGCGCAATGGAGTCGGACGTCCACGGCATGGGCTCCGGAGTGCCGGGCCGCGTTGCTCAGTGCTTCACCGAGCACCGCGACGGCGTGGTCGGCGACGTCGCCGGGGACATCGGTCTCGACGAGCCCCTCGATCCGCAGCGCGGGCGCGAACCCGAACGACGTGGTCGCGGCCGTGACCGCCTCGGAGACCCGGCCGCGCAGGCCGTTGCCCTCCCGGCCGGCCCCGCCGTGCGTCCGCAGGCCGAAGATCGTGGACCGGATGATCTTGATGGTGTCGTCGAGGTCGTCGACGGTCCGTGTCAGTCGCTCCATGCCCTCGGCATGCTCCATGAAGCGCTGGGCGCTCTGCAGTGTCATGCCTGCCGCGAAGAGCCGCTGGATGGCGAGGTCGTGCAGGTCCCGGGCGATGCGGTCGCGGTCCTGGAGCAGCGCGATCTGTTCCGCGTCCCGCCGTCGCTCGGCCAGCTCCAGCGCCAGTGCGGCCTGGTCGGCGAACCCGAGCAGCGGTCCGGTGTCCGCATCCCCGAAGGGTGCGCCGCCCTGGACCCGCCCGAGCAGCAGCACGCCCCGGGCCTTCCCGCTGGTACCGAGCGGCACCGCCACGACGGGTCCGAGCTCGGCCCAATGGGCTTCGCCCTCGCCCGCGCGGGCATCGTGTGCGATGTCGGCGCTGACCACAGGCTCCGCGGAGCTCAGCGCGGCTCCGACGAAGCCGTCCCGGGCCGACATCACCAGGCCGCCACGCTGCTCCGCGCCGAGCCCGACGGCCAGCGCGGGCCGCAGCGCCTCCTCGCCCGGCACGCCCTCCGCGATCATGCCCATGTCCGCGGAGACGATCTTCCGGGCCTCGTCGACGATGAGCTCCAGCACCTCCGCGCTGGGCGCGCCGGTCAGCAGGACACTGGTGACCTTCCCGCTGGCCCGCTGCCAGCGTTCGCGGAGCCTGGTCTCCTCGTACAGCCGCGCGTTCTCGATGGCGACGCCGGCGGCCACGGCCAGCGTCGACAGGACGGACTCGTCCTCGGCGTCGAACTCCCGCTCGTTGCGCTTCTCGGTGAGGTACAGGTTCCCGAAGACCTCGTCGCGCACCCGGATCGGTACGCCGAGGAAGGAGTGCATCGGCGGATGGTGGGCGGGGAAGCCGTACGACTCGGGGTGCTCGGAGAGCTCCGGCAGCCTCAGGGGCACCGGGTGCCGGATCAGCTCGCCGAGGAGCCCGTGCCCGCTGGGCAGCGCGCCGATCTCGGACCGCCGCTCCTCGTCGATGCCGACGGTGATGAACGCGGACAGCTTCCGGTCGCCGCCGATCACGCCCAGGGCCCCGTACTCGGCGTCCACCAGGACCACCGCGGCCTCGACGATGCTGCGCAGCACCTGGGGCAGGTCCAGCTCCCGTCCGACGGACAGGACGGCCTCCAGCAGGCTGTGCAGGCGGTCCCGAGTGCCACGGACGGCGTCGATGCGTACCTGCAGCTCGCCCAGCAGTTCGTCGAGGCGGAGCTTGGGCAGATGCTGCTCGGATCCCCCACGCATCTCCGCGCCCATCGCTTCCTCCGGCCCATCAAGCGGACAAGGCCGCGCACCAGTTCGCCTGGCCTCACGGTACTGCCTGGGAGGCCTCGACAGCACCACGCACTGCTCCGACGACGGGAATTCCGAACACAGTTCAGGCCATCGGGCCGTCGTCGGGATCCCGTCCGATCGCATCACGCTTCAGGTCGGCGTGAGGGCGCAACCGGAAAGGTTCCGGTAGCGCCCGGTCCCGAAGCGGCACGGGGTTCAACCCGACCGCACTCCGGACGCCAGTTCGGTTCCGATGTCCGTGGCCCACGCCTCGATCTGCCCGAAGTCTCGGAAGTCCCCGCCCTTCCCGGAGGAAACGATCTTCCGGGCGACGAATCCCTTGGCCCCTTCCTCCAGGCAGCCCCCGAACGTGACATGCGCACGGACACCGAGCCGGGTCATGGCCCGCCGCACTCCGGGGACGGGCGGAATGTCCTTCTCGGTGGCCGAGGCATCCAGCGGACCGCTGCTGAAGAACCACAGCGGACGCCCGGCGAGCACACGGCCGTGCCGACGGACGAAGCGGCGGGCGTCCTTGTGCCAGCGCCCCGCGTACAGTCCACCGCCCACGACCACGGCGTCGTACGGCTCGACGTCCGTCACCGAGTGAGCGGGCACCGCCTCGCTGGGCACGCCCCCCTTGCGCAGGACTTTTGCGATGGTCTCCGCGATCCGCGCGGTCGATCCGTTCGTCGTCCCGTAGGCGACGAGCACCTTGGTCGGCATGGCGGTACCCCTCCTCTCGCCGTGCTTCACAGCTTGCGCAGCCATTCCTCGGTGACACCGTGCAGGGCCGGTTCGTCCGGCCGCAGGTGCGAGTCGTCCAGTCGGTAGGTCAGCCTGTCGACCACCGCGACCACGCCGTCGATCCGGTCGGTCATGGAAACGGCGATCTCCGCCTCGCTCCTGCGCTCCACACGGCCGGTCAGCGTGACGACCCCCTCGTACACGGCGACCTCGACGGTCGAGGGGCTCAACCACAGCGTGCGGACCAGCACCTCGTCGATCACCTCGCGGCGGATCACGTCGTCCGGCTGCAGGAAGACCTGGATCAGATCGCGGCGGGTGACGATGCCGACGACCCGGTCCTCGTCGTCCACCACCGGCAGCCGCTCCACGCGGCTGCGCGCCATGGTCCGCGCGGCCTCGGCGATGGTTTCGTCGGCGTGCACGGTGACCGGTGGCACGGACATCGGCTGTCCGGCGGTACGTGCGTGCCCCTTCGCGGCCTCCCGTCGGGCTCCGCGGGTCAGCCCGGTGAACCGGAAGCGGCGCGGCGTCTCGTAGGGCTCAGGGACGCCCGCCTGCCGGACCATGAGGTCGGTCTCGGAGATCACACCGAGGACCTTGTCGTCCTCGTCGATCACCGGCAGCCCGCTGATGCGGTGCTCGGTGAGCAGCCGTGCCACTTCCTTGAAAGGGGTGCCGTACCGGGCCGTGACGACCTCCGTGGCCATCACCGATCCGACCTTGTTCTGCCTCATCTCTGTTCCTCCTCAGCGCAGTCGGCGCAGATAGGGGTCCTGGGCGCGGCGCGGCAGCAGGCGGACGCGTGCGTCGAGCACGGTGACCGCCGCGGGTGTCGCCAGGACGGGGTTGAAGTCGGCCTCGGCGAGCTGCGGCAGGTCGCCCGCCATGCGGGACAGCCGCAGCAGGAGCTGTTCGAGGCCTTGGAGGTCGGCCGGCCGGCTGCCGTGCGCGCCCAGCAGCAGGGGCGCACAGCGCGGCGCGGTGATCAGGTCGTGTACGTCGTGGTCGGTCAGCGGGGCCAGGCGGGCGGCGTGGTCAGCGAGCACCTCGGTCCCCGTGCCGCCGAGCCCGAACAGCACCAGGGGGCCGAAGACGTCGTCCTGCGCCACGCCCGCGAACAGCTCGGTGCCGCGCGCCGCCAGCGGCTGGACGACGACTCCGGTCATGAGTCCGGCGAACCGGGTCTCGAAGTCCCGGAAGGCGGCGCGTACTTGGGCGTCGCCCTGGAGGTCGAGATGGATCGCGTGCTGTTCGGCCTTGTGGACCAGGCCGGGCCAGTGGGCCTTCATGACCACGCGGCCGTCGGCGCCGCGCAGCCGTTCGGCGGCGATGACCGCGTCGTCCTCGGTCTCCGACCAGGCCCACGGGAGTTGCGGGATGCCGTAGCAGGCGAGGAGCTCGGCGCAGGTGCGCGGGTCGAGCCAGCCACCGTCCGGATGGGCTGCGAGGTAGGTCTCGGCGAGCGTGTGCGCCGAGGCCGTGTCGACCTCCATCAGCTCCGGGATCGTGCCCGCGGGCCGCTTCAGCCAGGCCGCACGACGGGCGCCGTGCGCCAGGGCACGTGCCGCCGCGACCGGTTCGGCGTACGAGGGGATGGCGCCGCCCTCCCGCGTGGGCAACAGCTTGACCGGCAGGTCCTGCTCCAGGCGTACGACGGCGACGGGCCGTTCCCGCCGTCCGGGACCGTCGGTGACGGCGCGGACGAGGTCGTCGCCGGTCGCCACGGCGACGGCGGTGGGGACGAGGGCCAGCAGCACGGTGTCGATGCCCGGGTACCGCAGGAGCCGGTCCACGCAGTCCCTGAGCTGGTCCTCCGTGACGGCCGCCGTGGCGTCGACGGGGTTGCCCACGGCCGCCCCTTCGGGCAGCACGGCGAGCAGGTCGTCGATCAGTTCGGGGGTGGGGGCGGGCAGGGACAGTCCGGCTTCGGCGCAGGCGTCCGCCGCGAGGACACCCGCACCGCCCGCGTTGGTGACGATCGCCACGCGGGACCCGGCCGGGAGCGGCTGGGCGTGCAACAGGGCGGCGGTTTCGAGGAGTTCGCCCACCGAGCGGGTCGCGGTGATGCCCGCCTGGGTGAACAGCGCCTGTCGGGTCATGGTCCGGGGCGCGGCGGCCGCGGTGTGCGAGGCGGCGGCACGGCGACCGGCCTCGGTACGGCCCGCGTCGACCGTCAGAACGGGCATCAGGCGGGTCACGCGCCGGGCGGTGCGGGAGAACGCCCGCGGGTTGCCGAAGGACTCCAGGTGCAGCAGGGCCAGGTCGGTGCGGCCGTCGCTCTCCCACCACTGGAGCATGTCGTTGCCGCTGACGTCGTACTTGTCGCCGAGCGACACGAAGGACGAGACACCGATGCCGAGCCGGGACAGCCCGTCGAGCAGGGCGATGCCCACGCCTCCGGACTGTACGGCGACACCCGCCGTGCCGGGGCGCGGGTGATCGGCCGCGAAGGTGGCGTCCAGGCGGAGCCTCGGGTCGGTGTTGGAGATGCCGAGGCAGTTGGGGCCGACGAGCCGCATGCCGTAGGTGCGGCACGCGGTCATGAGCGCTTCCGCCTGGTCGGGGTCGAGCCCGGCCGTCACCACGAGCAGCGCCCGTACGCCGGCCTTGCCGCACTCTTCGGCCGTGGCGGGCACGGCGTCCGCCGGTATCGCGAGGACCGCGAGATCGGGGACCTTGGGCAGTGCGCTGACCGACGGGTAGGAGGGCACGCCGAGGACCGAGGAGACGTGAGGGTTCACCGCGAAGAGCCGTCGGGTGAAGCCCCCCGCGTGCAGATGGTGCAGGAGAGCCCGCCCCACCGATCCGGGCCTGCGTCCGGCGCCGACCACGGCGACCGCGTCGGGGCGCAGCAGCGGTTCCAGGCTGGCGACGTCGGCGGCCCGGCCACGGGCCTCGACGGCCGCGAGATAGGTGTCGTCCTCGTCGAGTGCGATGGTGCAGCGCACCTCCGGACCCTCGAACCGGCGTCCGGCACGCAGGCCCAGGTCGGTGAAGAGCCGCAGCACCTCGTAGTTCTCGCTGAGCGCGTCGGCGGTGAACGTGGTGACGCCGTCCGCGCGGGCGGCGGAGACGAGGTGTTCGACCAGGAGGGTGCCGACACCCCGGTGGTGCAGTCCCTCGGCCACGGCGATCGACATCTCGGCCGTCTCGGGGTCGTCGACGGTCTCGTACTCGGCCAGGCCGATCACCTGGCCCTGCGTCTCGGCGAGGAGCGCCCGGTAACCGGGGCGGGCCGGCGCCGCGGCCCGGTCGGCGGCCAGGTCGGCGGAGCGGTGGCTGGCGGCGAAGAACCGCAGCCGGAGGTTCTGCGGTGACATCTCCTCGTAGAGCCCGCGCAGCTGCTCGTGGTCACCGGGCCGCACGGACCGTATGCACACGGTGGTGCCGTCCGCGAGCAGGGCGTGCACGGTGGGGCGGTCGCGCTCGTCGTCCGTCATCTCGGGCCTCCTCGAAAACCTCTCGACCCTTCGAGCATCCAGCGGTGCGCGGGCCCGCCCCAGGGGCTGGTCGGGTGCGCCGCATGGGCCGGTCGGCCCATATCTCGTGGGCCGGTCCACGGCGGAGGGTGGGCACCCTGAAATCCCGTACGTATGGAGGGACGAACTGCCATGACCGAGCCGATCGTTGTCGGGGTCGACGCCTCCGCGCCCAGCAGGGCGGCGGCCGAGTGGGCGGCGGGAGACGCGCGGCTGCGCGGACTGCCGTTGCGGATCGTGCACATTGACGGGGCCGAACCGGCCGGAGGGGTCGCCGCGACGCTGCTCTCGCTGGGCTCGCGGGCCGCGTGCACCGTTCTCGGGCTGCGCGACCAGGACGGTGTCCCGGGGCCGGGCGTGGGTTCCGTGGCCCATGAGGTGGCGGCCCGCTCAGATCTGCCGGTGGTGCTGGTGCCGGGCGGCGGCCACGGCCGTACGGGCGGCGAGTGGCGTACGGGCCAGGTGGTTCTGGGCCTGGATGCCCGCGACCCGGTGAGCGCCGTCGTGGACTTCGCGTTCGACGCCGCCCGGCGCCGCAGTGCCCGGCTGCACGCCGTGCACGCCTGGCGGCTGCCCTCCCGCGCCGAGCGATGGATGCCGTACGCGCTGCCGGAGGAGGACCGGGGCGCATGGGAGGACCAGGAGGTGCAACTGCTGTCGGACGCGCTGCGGCCGTGGCGGGAGAAGTATCCGCAGGTGGACGTCTACGAGGACGTCCGCCTGCAGAGCCCGTCGGCCGCCCTGGTCCAGGCGTCGGCCTCGGCGGAGCTCCTGGTGGTCGGCCGCGCGGGCCGGACGCTCGCTCCCACTGTGCGGGACGTGCTGGAGCAGACCGCGTGCCCGGTGGCCGTGATTCCGCGCTGACGCGGGACCGTCCGGTCACCGGTCCGGCAGGGTGAGGGTGCGGGATTCCCCGGGTGCCACGGACACGGTGCGGTCCGCGAGGGCGATGTCGATCGGGTCCTGGTCGGATGCGGGCACGGCAATCCTCAACTCATCTGCTGTCAGGCGTAGTTGCACTCCACGGTGGCCGCGATAGCGGATCGCGAAGCCGTACTCGGAGAACTCCGGGAGCGGCACCGGATCGAGTCGCAGCACGCCGCCCCGGGTCTCCAGACCGGTCAGGCAGCGCTGGACGAGATCGAGGGTGCCCGCCATGGCGCCGAGGTGGATGCCCTCCCCCGTGGTGCCGCCCTGCAGATCGGCGATGTCCCCGGCCAGGGCCTCGTGCACGAACGTCCACGCCTCCGCGCGCCGGGCCCGCGCCAGCACCCACCCGTGCACCACGCTGCTCAGCGTCGAGCCGTGACTCGTGCGCCGCAGGTAGTGGTCGACAGTGCGCCGCCAGACGGCGTCGTCCACCTCGTGCCCCAGCCAGCGGAACAGCCCGCGGAGCTCGGCGGGCGCGAAGAGGTAGCCCAGCATCAGGACGTCCGCCTGCTTGGACACCTGGTAGCGGTTGACGCTGTCGCCCTCGGCCTCCAGGATCCGGTCGAGCCGCCGGATGTCGCCGTACCGTGCCCGGTAACCGTCCCAGTCCAGCTCCTCCAGTGCGCCGTAGCCCTCGAACTGGCTGATCACCCCGGCGTGAAAAGGCACGTACAGCTTCCGGGAGACCTCCTGCCAGTTCTCGAGTTCGGCCGCGTCGAGGCCGGTGCGCTCGCAGAGGTCCCGGCGCGGTAGGTCGGGCAGGTCGTACAGGACGTCGAGGGTGCGGGCGATCACCCAGGCCGCGGTGACGTTGGTGTAGGCGTTGTCGTCGAGTCCCGGCCGCTCGGCGCCGGGGTAGGCGTCGTGGTACTCGTCGGGGCCGACGACGCCACGGATCCGGTACCGGCCGAGCGTCCCGTCGTACACCGCGAGGCCGGCCCAGAAGCGGGCGATCTGCACGAGCATCTCGACGCCCTTGGTGTGCAGGAACTCGGTGTCGCCGCTCGCCTCGCAGTACTGCCACACGTTGTACGCGATCGCCGAGCCGACGTGGTGCTGGAGCCGTGAGTGGTCGGGCAGCCAGCGCCCGGAGCGCGGGTTGAGGTGCAGTTGCTGGGTCTCCTCCCGACCGTCGCTGCCGCTCTGCCACGGGTACATCGCACCGGCGTGCCCGGCGTCGAGCGCGGCCCGGCAGGCCTGTTCGAGGCGGCGGTGGCGGTAGGTGAGCAGGGCGCGGGAGACCTCGGGGAAGTGCAGGTTGAGGTACGGCAGGACGAACAGCTCGTCCCAGAAGACGTGTCCGCGGTAGGCCTCGCCGTGCAGCCCGCGCGCCGGCACGCCGACGTCCAGTTCCGCGGTGTGCGGGGAGAGCGTCTGGAGCAGGTGGAAGAGGTGCAGCCGCAGGACCGGGCCCGCGCTGTTCGGCACGTCCAGCTCGGCATTGCGCCACAGCTGTTGCCAGGCCGTGCGGTGGGACTCCAGCAGCGTGGCGAAGTCCGGAGCGCGGCCGACCCGGTCGAGGGCGGCGTGCGCCGGTTCCTCGATGGCCGGGTCGTGGGAGGTGTGCAGGGCGACGGTCTTGTCGACCGCGACCGTTCGGCCGTCGGTCAGGGAGAGCCGCAGCAGCTGAGCCGCCCGCGCGTCCTCGTGTGCGTCCACGCTCTGGGCGGGTACATCGGCAACCGTGCGGGCCGCCAGGCCGATCCTGATGTCGGAGGTGCTGGTCCGGCAGTCCAGCCAGATCGTGTCCGGCTCCGCGGTGCCGGTCCGGACGTCCGTGAGGTGCCGGGAGGCGAGGGAGCCGTACCGCTCCACTCCGGTATTGGCGACCCTCCCGTCGAGCGCCGTCTCGACCTCGATCTCCCCGGACCAGCCCTGGGCCGTCAACTCCGTGCGCAGCAGGGCCAGATGAGGGTCGGCCATGTGGACCAGCCGTACCTGCCGTACGG
Organism: Streptomyces sp. NPDC007896; assembly: GCF_042959425.1. Lineage (NCBI taxonomy): Bacteria > Bacillati > Actinomycetota > Actinomycetes > Kitasatosporales > Streptomycetaceae > Streptomyces > Streptomyces sp. NPDC007896. The sequence continues at coordinate 258,406 of NZ_JBIBKX010000008.1, forward strand.
CGAGGCACCGGCCCTGCTCGTCCTCGTAGCGCAGCGTGCGTTCCAGCGTGCCCGCGCGCAGGTCCAAGGTCTGGCGGTGGTCGAGGACCTTGTGGGTGTCGGGCGTCAGCCAGTTCCCGGAGGCGGTGCGCACGCGCAGTGGCAGCCAGTTGGGGAGGTTGACCATGTCCTCGTTCTCGACCCGGTGTCCGGCCACGTCCGAGGTGAGGCGGTTGTAGCAGCCTGCCGCGTACGTCCCCGGGTAGTGGACGGGGTCCGCCGCGCACTCGGGAGCCGCGCCCCGGGTGGCGAAGTAGCCGTTGCCGAGGGTGCACAGCGCTTCGCGCAGCCGCTCTTGCGCGGGCTCGTAGCCTTCGTACGCCCAGGTCCAGTCGGGCATCCTCAGTCCTCCTTCTGAGTGAGCAGCTCCGCGAGGTCGTCGACCACCAGGTCCGCGCCGTGCTTCAGGAGGGCGGCCCGGGTGGCCGGGGTGCGGGCGCGGTCGACGCCCACGACGAGACCGAATCCGCCGCGTCGCCCGGCCTCGACTCCGGCCAGGGCGTCCTCGACGACGGCGGCGTGTTCGGCGGGAACCCCTAGGCGGCGGGTCGCCTCCAGGAAGAGAGCGGGGTCGGGCTTCCCGGGCAGCCCCAACCGGGCGGCCTCCCCTCCGTCCACCAGTGTGTCGAAGAGACCGCGTACTCCCGCCTGTTCGAGGAGTTCGGCCGCGTGCCGGGAGGCGGAGGCGGCGGCCAGCGGGATCCCGGCGGACTGCAGGGCGCGCAGCAGGCGGACCGTGCCCGGGTAGGCGTCGACACCCCCGGCACGCAGCCGCTCGGTGAACAGCCGCTCCTTGTGGGCGGCGACGGCGCGGATCTCGGCATCGGAGGGCCGCAGTCCCCGGGCTTCGAGGAAGGCCGCGGCGCCGTCGAGGCGCGACTTGCCGTCGACGTAGCGCAGATAGTCCTCGCGCGGGTCGAAGGGGCGTTCGCCGCGTGGGCTCAGAAAGGCGTCGAAGGCCGTCTTCCACGCGGCGGCGTGCACCCGCGCGGAGTCCGTGATGACGCCGTCGGTGTCGAGGACCACGGCCCGCGTCCCCCGCAGGGCACGGGGTACGCGGGCCGTGCCGCTCCGCTCCGAGCTCATCGGTCGTCGGCCACCAGTGCGGTGAGGTCGAGGAGCCGGTTGGTGTAGCCCCACTCGTTGTCGTACCAGCCGAAGACCTTCACCAGGGTGCCGTTGGCCTGGGTCAGGGCCGGGTCGAAGACGCAGGAGGAGGGATCACCGATGACGTCCCGGGAGACGATCGGCGCCTTCGAGACACGCAAGATGCCGTTCAACGGGCCGTCCGCCGCCTCGGCGAAAGCGGCGTTGACTTCCTCCGCCGTAGCGGCCGTCCGCAGAACCACCGTGAGGTCGGTGAGCGAGCCGTCCTCGACGGGCACGCGCACCGCGACGCCGTCCAGGGCGCCGGCCAGTTCCGGTACCACCAGCCCGACGGCGCGGGCGGCTCCCGTGCTGGTCGGGATGATGCTCAGGGCCGCCGACCGGGCCCGGCGCAGATCTTTGTGCGGGCCGTCCAGGAGGGACTGGTCGTTGGTGTAGCCGTGGATGGTGGTCATCACGCCGCGCTCGATGCCGAAGGCCTCGTGGAGCACCTTGACCATGGGCGCGACGCAGTTGGTGGTGCAGGAGGCGGCGGACACGATCCGGTCGTGGTGCGGGTCGTAGGTGTCGTCGTTGACGCCCATGACGATGGTGGCGTCCGCGTTCTTGCCGGGCGCCGAGAGCAGCACGGTGTGGGCGCCGCCTTTCAGGTGCAGGGCGGCGTCATCGCGGTCACGGAAGCGGCCGGTGGACTCGATGACGATGTCGGCGCCGTGGTCGGACCACTGGAGGGCCGCCGGGTCGCGCTCGGCGAAGACGGAGATGCGCCGGCCGTCGACGGTGATCGAGCTGTCGTCGTGCAGGACCTCCCGCCCGATGTGCCCGAACGTCGAGTCGTACTCCAGCAGGTGGGCCAGGGTGGCGGGCGGCGCGATGTCGTTGACGGCGACCACCTCGACGTCCTGGGTGCCCGCCTCCGCCCGGTCGAGTGCCGCGCGCAGATACGTGCGGCCGATGCGGCCGAAGCCGTTGATGCCGACGCGTACGGTCATGGCGATGAACTCCTGTGCGGTGTGAGGGTCTCAGCCGGTGTCGGGTGGGTGATCAGCCGGTCCAGGTCCAGTCGGCGACTTCGGGCAGGTCGGTGCCGTGTTCGCGGATCCAGGCATGGTGGCGGGTGCGGGCGTCGGCCATCTGCTGGCGGACGGCGGCGGCGCGCACGCCGAGGCCGGGGACACGGTCGATGACGTCCATGACGAGGCGGTAGCGGTCCATGTCGTTGCGGACGACCATGTCGAACGGGGTCGTGGTGGTGCCCATCTCCTTGTAGCCCCGTACGTGCAGGTTGGCGTGGCCGTTACGGCGGTAGGCGAGCCGGTGGATCAACCAGGGGTAACCGTGGTATGCGAAGATCACCGGCTTGTCGCTGGTGAACAGCCCGTCGTACTCGAAGTCGCTCATCCCGTGCGGGTGTTCGTCGCGGGGCAGCAGCCGGGTCATGTCGACGACGTTGACGACGCGGACGGCGAGCTCGGGCAGGTGGCGTCGGAGCAGGTCGGAGGCGGCCAGGATCTCCTGGGTGGGGACGTCACCCGCGCAGGCGAGGACGACGTCCGGTTCGCGGTCCCCGTTCGCCGAGCCCGCCCATTCCCAGATCCCGGCGCCGCGGGCGCAGTGGTCGCGGGCCTGGTCCATGGAGAGCCAGTCGAAGCAGGGCTGCTTGCCGGCGACGACGACGTTGACGTAGTCGCGGCTGCGCAGGACGTGGTCCGCCACCGACAGCAGGGTGTTGGCGTCCGGCGGCAGGTAGACCCGTACGACCTCGGGGCTCTTGTTGAGGACGTGGTCGACGAAGCCCGGGTCCTGGTGCGAGAAGCCGTTGTGGTCCTGGCGCCAGACGTGTGAGGTGAGCAGGTAGTTGAGGGAGGCGATCGGGGCACGCCACGCCAGCTCCCTCGACGTCTTGAGCCACTTGATGTGCTGGTTGACCATCGAGTCGACGATGTGTACGAACGCCTCGTAGCAGGAGAACAGCCCGTGCCGGCCGGTCAGCGTGTAGCCCTCCAGCCAGCCCTGGCAGAGGTGTTCGGAGAGGATCTCCATCACGCGGCCGTGTCGGTCCAGGTGCTCGTCCACCTGGAGGGTCTGGGCCTGCCACGCCTTGCCGCTGGCGCCGAGGACGGCTCCCAGCCGGTTGGAGGCGGTCTCGTCGGGGCCGACCAGCCGGAAGTCGCGGCGGTGGGAGGTGTCGTTCATGACCTGTTCGAGGAGGTCGCCGAGGACCCGGGTGGGCTCGTGCAGGGTGGCACCCGGCTTGTCGACGGGCACGGCGTAGCGGTCGAGGGAGGGGATCGGCAGATCACGGACGAGCAGGCCGCCGTTGGCGTGCGGGGTGGCGCCGAGGCGCTTCGAGCCGTCGGGTACGCAGGCGAGGACGTCGGCGACGGGGCGTCCCTCGGTGTCGAAGAGTTCCTCGGGACGGTACGAGCGCAGCCAGGTCTCCAACTGCCGCAGGTGTTCCGGGTTTTCGCGGACCGCGGCCAGCGGCACCTGGTGGGCGCGCCAGGTGCCCTCGACGGGCACGCCGTCGACCTCCGCCGGTCCCGTCCAGCCCTTCGGGGTGCGCAGCACGATCATGGGCCAGCGCACCCGCTCGGCCACGCCGTCCTCGCGGGCGGTGCGCTGCATCAGCGCGATGTGGTCCAGGGCCCGATCGAAGGCGTCCGCCATCGCGCGGTGGACCTCGTGCGGGTCGTCGCCGGTGACGTGGATCGGGTCGTGGCCGTAGCCGCGCAGCAGCTCGTCGAGTTCGGCCTCCGGGATCCGGGACAGAACGGTCGGGTTGGCGATCTTGTAGCCGTTGAGGTGCAGGATCGGCAGCACAGCGCCGTCGTGGACCGGGTCGAGGAACTTGTTGGAGTGCCAGGACGCGGCCAGCGGTCCGGTCTCCGCCTCACCGTCACCGATGACGCAGGCGACCAGCAGGTCCGGGTTGTCGAAGGCGGCCCCATAGGCGTGCGCCAGCGAGTAGCCGAGCTCACCGCCCTCGTGGATCGAGCCCGGTGTCTCCGGCGCGACATGGCTGGGCACTCCGCCGGGGAACGAGAACTGCCGGAACAGCCGCTCCATGCCGGGGGCGTCCCACGAGACGTTCGGATACGTCTCGCTGTAGGTCCCCTCCAGCCAGGAGTTGGCGAGGACCGCGGGCCCGCCGTGACCGGGGCCCCACACGCACAGCGCGTCCAGACCGCGGGCCTTGATCACCCGGTTGAGGTGCGTGTGCACCAGGTTGAGGCCGGGTGAGGTGCCCCAGTGGCCGAGCAGCCGCGGCTTGATGTGCGCGGGGGTCAGGGGCTCGGTCAGCAGTGGGTTGGCGAGCAGGTAGATCTGGCCCACGGCAAGGTAGTTGGCGGCTCGCCAGTGGGCGTCCAGGGTGCGCAGTTCCTCGTCGGTCAGTACGGTGCTGTCCTGGTGTTCGACCTTGGGCGGTCCGACCTTGGGCATGGTGACTCCGTAAGTCATCGGGGTGCGTCACGAGGTGTGTCGCGGGGCGTGGCATCGGTGTGCGTGATCGAGCGGAGGAGGCGGCATGGCCGGCGAGAAGACGGCGAAGGTGCCGGTTGAGGCGTACGAGCGGGAGCTGCTGCGCCTGCAGACGGAGCTGGTGAAGCTTCAGGAATGGGTGCGCACCGAGGGCGCCCGGCTCGTGGTGATCTTCGAGGGCCGGGACGCGGCGGGCAAGGGCGGCACGATCAAGCGGGTGTCGGAGCTTCTCAACCCGCGCGTCGCACGAACCGTGGCGCTGCCGAAGCCGACCGAGCGTCAGCGCACCCAGTGGTACTTCCAGCGGTATGTCGAGCATCTGCCCGCCGCCGGGGAGATCGTGCTGTTCGACCGGAGCTGGTACAACCGCGCCGGCGTCGAGCAGGTCATGGGCTTCTGCACGAAGGAGGAGCACCAGCTCTTCCTTCGCCAGTGCCCGATCTTCGAACGGATGCTGGTCGAGGAGGGGATCCTGCTGCGCAAGTACTGGTTCTCGGTGAGCGACGCGGAGCAGCAGAAGCGGTTCCGGCGCCGGCTGAAGGATCCGACGCGGCGCTGGAAGCTGTCCCCGATGGACCTGGAGTCGATCACCCGCTGGGAGGCGTACTCCCGGGCGAAGGACGAGATGCTGGTGCACACGGACGTCTCGGAGGCTCCTTGGTACATCGTGGAGAGCGACGACAAGCGCCGGGCCCGCCTGAACATGATCGCCCACCTGCTCGGCTCCGTTCCGTACCACGAGGTGAAGCCACCGGTTCTCGAACTGCCGCCCCGGCCGCCGTCGACGGGCTATGTGCGCCCGCCGCGCGATCTGCAGACGTACGTCCCCGACCACGCGGCGACTCTCTGAGCCGCTCACCCCCGTTGCGGTACGACGGCGACCGGGCAGGCGGAGTGGTGCAGGAGCGTGTGAGCGACCCGGCCGAGCTGGAGTCCGGCGAGTCCGTGGTGGCGCCGGACTCCGACGACCAGCAGGTCGGCGTCGTCCGAGGCGTCCAGCAGGACCCGGCGGGCGCTGCCCTCGGCGGTCCTGCGGATCAGGGCCACGGCGGGATGCTCGGCCGCGGCCTCGCTCAGTGCCGAGTCCAGGATCTCCGCGGCCCGCTGCTCGTGCAAGCGGGCCGGTTCGCCAGCGAGCAGGGGGTCGTCGGTGCTCTCGTACGCCGGGCAGCGCCAGGCCCGTACGGCGTCCAGGGCGGCCTTGCGGGCCTCGGCCTCCTCGAAGGCGAACCGTGTGACCTCCGTGCCGTGCGGTCCCTCCCCGACTCCGAGGACCACGCGCCGGTGCGTCCCGGCCCTTGCCTGGTTGTCCTGGTCGCCGCGCAGCACGATCACGGGGCACGCGGCGCGGCCGGCGACCTTGAGGCTGACCGAGCCGAGCAGCAGTTCGGCGAGGCCGCTGCGGCCGCGCGACCCGACGACCAGCGCGGTGGCGGTGTGCGCCTCGTTCAGCAACACGCTCGCCGCGTCGTCGGGCAGGACGTCGGTGGTGACCGTCACCTCGGGCGCCCGGCGGTGGGCCCGTCGCGCGGCGGCCTCGACGATGTCGTCGGCCATCACCTGCTCCGAGGGCCTGCCGACGCCCTCGGCGAGCGCGGCGCCCTCGTAGCGCTCCCACAGCGAGGCGTACACCAGGCGCAGCGGTACGCCGCGCAGCGCGGCCTCGTCCGTCGCCCAGTCCACGGCGCGCAGGCTGGGCTCCGAGCCGTCGACACCCACGACCAGGGGCAGCTCCACCGTCCTCACCGTCCTTCGCCGAAGTCTTCACCGAAGTCGAAGACGATCCGGGCCTTGACCTGACCGCGCAGCACCGCGTCGATGGACTCGTTGACGGAGACGAGGGGCCGGGACTCGCGGATGACCCGGGTGCGGCCCGCCGCGTGCAGCTCGAATACCTCGGCCAGGTCTTGTCGGGTACCCACGATCGAGCCGATCACCGACGTGCCGTTCAGTACGGTGTCGAAGATCGGGACCTGGATGGTCCCGTGCGCGGGCAGTGCCACCATCAAGAGCTTTCCGCCGCGCCGGAGTCCGCCGTACACGGCGGCGAACGCGGCCTCGTTCACGGCGAGCGCGATCGCCGCGTGCGCGCCGCCGAACCGCTTGAGCACCTCGGCCGGGTCGTGTGTGCGGGCGTCGATGACGAGGTCGGCGCCGTGTTCCGCAGCGAGTTCGAGCTTCTCGTCGGTGACGTCGATCGCCGCCACCGTCGCCCCGGCGATCTTCGCGTACTGGACCGCCAGATGGCCCAGTCCGCCGATGCCCGAGATGGCGACCAGCTGGGCGGGGCCGGCACCGGCGACCTTGAGGGCCTTGTACGTCGTGACCCCGGCGCAGGTGAGCGGGGCGGCGTCGAGCGGGGAGATCCCGTCGGGCACCGGCTGGGCGAAGTCGGCCCGGGCGAGCATCTTCTCGGCGTAGCCGCCGTCGCACCCGTATCCGGTGTTGACCTGCTGCTCGCAGAGCGTCTCCCAGCCGGACAGGCAGTGCTCGCACCGTCCGCAGGCCGAGCCGAGCCAGGGCACCGCGACGCGCTGCCCGAGCGCGAGGTGTGTGACACCGTCGCCCAGGGCCTCGACCAGCCCGACGCCCTCGTGACCGGGGACGAAGGGCGGGTTCGGCTTCACCGGCCAGTCGCCGTGCGCGGCGTGGATGTCGGTGTGGCACAGCCCGGAGGCCTCCACCCGGATGCGGACCTGGCCGGGGCCGGGCTCGGGGTCGGGGCGCTCCTCTATGACCAGGGGTTCACCGAACGCTCGTACGACTGCCGCTTTCATGGGGGTCTCTCCTCGGATGGTGAGTCGTCTCTGGTGATGAGTCGTGCCGGGCGTCAGTCGTGCGGGACCACGGCGACGGGGGCGGTGGCGTGGTGCAGTACCGCGTGGGTGACGGGCCCGATGTGGGCGCCGAGCGCCGCGCGGCGGATACGGCGGCCGACGACGATCAGGGAGGCCTCGTGGGAGGCGTCCACCAAGTGATCGGCCGCCTTCCCGGACAGCGAGTCCTCGGCGACCTCCAGGTCCGGGAACTTCAGCTTCCAGGGACGCAGCGCCTCGGTCAGGGCGGCGCCCTGTTCCGCGGCGATCTGGGCGTTCAGTTCGAAATCCGGGGCCATACCGTGTGCGATGTAGGGCGGCGCGTCCCAGCCGTGGACGACACGGAGCGAGGTGCCGCGCAGGAGCGCCGCTTCGAAGGCGAAGCCGATCAGGGTGTCGTCGGGAGCCCTGGTGTCGAACCCGAGCACGACGGGCCGCGAGGGCGGCACGTCGGAGTCGGTGCCCGAGGTGTCTCCTTGGGCCCGTACGAGAACGACCGGACGCTCGGCGTGCGCCACGACGGCCAGGCCGACGGAACCGACCATGAATCCACCCACCCCGCTCAGGCCACGGGATCCGAGCACCAGCGGTTCGGCGTCCTTCGCGGCGCCGGTCAGCACCTCGGCCGGCCGCCCGGTGACCTGCTCGATGAGCACGTCGACCTCCGGGTGAGCCGCCCGCAGTTCCTCGGCCGCTTCACGCGGTACCCGTTCGCTCCAGTGCTGGTGGGTCTCGGGGCCGAGCAGTGGGGCCTGGGCGATGGGCTCCGGGACCGGCTCCCAGACGTTGACCAGCTTCAACGGCAGTCCGCGGAGCTTCGCCTCACGGGCCGCCCAGTCGGCGGCGGCACGACTCTCGGGCGAGCCGTCGAGACCTACGGTGACGGTGCGGGGCATGCTCTCCACCTCCTGAACCGGGATCGCGAGGTCCCGGTTCCAGCGTCGTGTCGTGGGGGTTCGCGGTGCAGGGGCCGCAGGTCCCCGGAAGGGGCCGATCGGCCCTATGGACCGCGGGGCGGGCGTGGGAGGGCGGCCCTTTCCGGGTGCCTCCCTCCCTTCCGCGGTCAGCGCAGCCAGCCGTGGTCACGGACGACCGGCAGCTTGGCCCAGAGCTTGCCGACGCCCAGGGTGTCGCCGGCGGCGGCCAGTGCGAGGGCGATGAGGACGACGGCGTAGACGAGGTGGTAGTCCGCGAACGGGTTGGTGGACATGCTCGCCGTTCCGTCGGACAGGTGCTTGGCGGGCGGCCACTCGGCGACCCACATCAGCGCCATCATCGCGGTGCCCGCGACCGCGGCCAGGCGTAGCGCGATCCCGCCGATCAGGGCGAGCCCGATGCCGAGCAGTCCGGCCATGAACAGCCAGTCCGCCCAGGTGTCGCCCGCCCAGGAGTGGAAGGTGGACTGCATCGGCCCTGCGGCGACGCCGCTGAGGAAGCCCTTGGTCGGCGAGCCGCCGTCGATCCAGCCCTTGCCGGAGGGGGTGGCGTAGCCGAACCCAAAGGTCTTGTCGAGGAACGCCCACAGAAAAACGAATCCGGTCAGCAGGCGCAGCGAGGCGAAGGAGTAGGCCCTCAAGGCGTACGTGTCGGTGCTCGCCGACACGGCGGACCCAGAGGTGGACGCGGCCCGGTTCCTGCGGAAGGACGGCAGGTGGAACCCCGGGCTCCGGTGAGGGTGCTCGTGCACGGCCATGGCGGTGGTCCCTTCGGGGAATCGGAGAGTGTCGGACCGGTGCCCGACAGCGACCACTCTGGTGGCGCGGGACGGGCAGCACCGGGTGCCGAAGGGCCGTGATCGGGGGGCCGAACGGCCCTGTCTGCGGGGGCTGTTGGGCTTGCCGTACGGGATCTCGGCGGCACTGCGCGCGCAAGCGGCCCCGGGCAGTCGCCCCACGTTGCCGGAGAGCAGGGTGGTGGGGCGGCGGAACAGTTCCCACGGGATGAGCACCAGCTCTACCCGGCCCTCGCCTCCTCGCTCGGCGGCCCCGAGACCACCGCCACCATGAGCCGCGCCCACGCCGAGATCGAGCGCCTCGCCGGACGCACAGCCACACACCTCGCGCTCAGCGGGCCCGACGGCGCACCGCACCCCGAACAACTCGACGACCTGCGCGCCTGTCTGTACGGCCTGCACAGCGTGCTGCGCCTGCACTTCACGCAGGAGGAGGAGAACTATTTCTCCCTCGCCCAGTGACGGCCGCCGCGTCGGAGCCACTCCCGGTACGCGGCCAGGGCCGTGGGCAGAGTCGGGAAGATCCGGTCGGTGCCGATGGCCTCGGTCAGCCCGAAGGCGTCGAGGTCGTCGCGCAGGTCCTGCTTGACGCGGGCGAGCGCGAAGACGATGTGACGCTGTTCGAGTTCCTGGCGCAGGGCGTCGACCGCGTCGAGCGCGGTGATGTCCACCTCGACGATGGCCTCGGTGTTGAGGACGAACCAGTCGACAGCACCTTCGTGTCGGTCGACCGCCGCCAGCGCCCGCCGCTTGAAGTCCTCGGCGTTGGCGAAGAACAGGGGAGAGTCGTAGCGGTAGACAAGCAGGCCGGGGACCGTGCGGGCCTGCGGATAGTCGTCCACGTCGTGCATCCCGGCCAGGCCCGGCACCAGACCCTCGACCGCGTCGTGCGGGCGGGCCACCCGGGTGAGCAGTTCCGCGACGGAGAGGCCGACCGCCACGAGTACGCCGTACAGGATGTCAAGGGCCAGCACTCCGGCGAGACAGCCCAGGGCCAGGAGCAGCTCCCGGCGCCGGAAGGCTGCCAGCCTGCGGAACCCGGCCAGATCCATCATGCGGACCCCGGCATAGACGACCAGGGCGCCCAGCACGGTCGACGGCGTGTGCGCGAGGAGCGGGCTGAGGAACAGCAGCACGGCGAGGACCACTGCCCCGGCGACGAGCGAGTACGCCTGGCTGCGGCCCCCGGCCGAGTGCGCGAGTGCGGTACGACTGGCGCTGCTGCTCACCGGGAAGCCGTGCAGCACGCCCGCGCCCAGGTTCGCGCCTCCCAGGGCCAGCAGTTCCTGGTTGGGGTCGAGTTCGTCGCCGCGAGCCGCGAAGGCGCGCGCGGTGAGGATGACGTCGGTGTAGCCGACCAGGAGCACGCCGAGTGCCGGCAGTACCAGTTGCGGCAGGTCGCCCGGCGTCGGCAGGCCGGGGCTTGGCAGCCCGGCCGGTACCGCGCCGATGACGGCGATGCCGTGGTCCTCCAGTCCGAAGACCGCGACGGCCGCCGTGCCGAGCACCAGGGCCAGCAGGGGGCCCGGGACACCGGGGAAGAACCGCGCGACCGCGAAGAGGAACGCGATCGCCGCCACGGAGAAGATCACCGTGGCGGGATGGGCGTCCCCCAGGTTCCTCACGAAGGAGAGCAGTTGAGGAAAGAACTCGGATCCCGAGGTGCTGACACCGGTCAGTTTGGGGAGCTGGTCGACGATGATGATGAGCGCCACGCCCGTCAGGTAGCCGACCAGGATCGGCCGTGACAGCAGGTCGGCGAGGAAGCCGAGCCGTGCCACCCACGCCACCAGGAACATCGCCCCGACCACGACCGCGAGCCCGGCGGCGAGCGCGGCGTACCGGTCCGGGGCGCCCGCGGCGAGCGGCCCCACCACGGTGGCGGTCATCAGTGCGGTGGTCGACTCGGGCCCGACGGACAGCAACCGTGACGAACCCAGCAGGGTGTACAGCAGCAGGGCGGGGAGGATCGCCCAGAGCCCCGCGACCGGCGGCAGTCCCGCAAGGCCCGCATAGGCCATGACCTGCGGAACGAGATAGGCCGCGACGGTCACTCCGGCCAGCAGGTCGCCACGCAGCCACGAGCGGTGGTAGCCGGCCAGTACGGTGAGTCCTGGAGCCACCCGCCGCACGAGACCGCGTCGGCCTTCCCCGGCGGCCGCACCCGGGCGCTCGGACATGGGGCTCCCTTCGTCACCGTCTTCAGCATCGCCCCACGGGCGTCCCACCGCGAGGGCCGGTCGGCCCTCATGGGCGGCGCTCCGGGCTCTCCGGGCATCGCGACGGAGCCGGCGATGGCGTGGCGGACGTCATGCACGGGGATCGTCCCGGTGCCCGTCTTCGACTCCGGCACCGGAACGCCGACGGTGAGGACACCGTCTCTTCGAGAAGCTGATCGCTGCGGCCGTCGCCGCGCCCTCGATGCACAACACGCAGCCCTGGCGCTTCCGCCTCGACGCCGAATCGACCACCGTGGAGATCCACGCCGACGCCGGACGGGCACTGCCGCACGAGGATCCGCACGGCCGGGCCCTGCACATCGCCGCCGGCGCGGCCCTGTTCAACCTGCGGGTCGCGGTGAGCCACTTCGGCTGGAAGCCGGTCACTCGGCTGCTCCCGGATCCCCGCCACCCCGGTCTGCTCGCCTCGGTGCACATCACGGGGCGCACCAGCCCCCGCACACTCCACGGCGACGACCTGTACGAGGCCATCTGGCACCGGCACAGCAGCCGCTTCCCCTTCGGCGACCAGCCGGTTCCCGTGTCCGTTCGCCACGAGCTTGCCGAAGCCGCCCGGGCCGAAGGCGCCACGCTCGCCGTCACCGGCCCGCGCGAGACGGCGCGGCTGCTGCGGATCACCACCGAAGCGGAACGCCGCAACCACGCCGACCCGGCACGCAGCGCCGAAAGCCGCCGCTGGTCGAGCCGCGACGGGGCCGAGGACACGGGCATCCCGTCCGCGGCACTGGGGCCGCAGGACACCTTCGAGCAGCTCCCCATGCGTGATTTCGGCGCGCGGCGGTCCCTGGGGCGGCTGCCGGCCCGGCCCTTCGAACGGACACCCGCGTTCGCGTCGCTCAGCACCGGCCACGACCGGCGCACCGACTGGCTCCGGGCCGGTCAGGCGCTTGAGTGCGTCTTGCTCGTCGCCACGGCGCACGGTCTGCGCACCTCACTCCTGCACCAGGCTCTGGAGTGGACCCGACCTCCGCGACGACCTGCGCCCCACTGCATCCCCCTTCGACCACGTGCAGATGCTCATCCGATGCGGCTACGGCCCGCAAGGGCCTCCCACGCCCCGTCGCACACCGCGGCTCTTCCTCGACCTCCACGGCGCCGTCCCTCAAGGAGACCGGTACTGACCGAGGACGAATCACCCCTCCCCCCGGGACCTGTCGGCCGTGGCCGGGGCCGACCGGCCCATGGGGCTACGGCCGAGAGCACCGCACAGTGGAGGGAAACGCACGTGACGAAGGAGGCGGAAGTCATGAGGCACCGGATGGTGAGCGATCTGATGACCACTTCGGTCGTACGGGTGCGGGAGGACACCGGGTTCAAGGACATCGCCAAACTGCTGGCCGAGTACGACATCACGGCCATACCCGTCGTGGACGACGACGACCGGCCCGTGGGCATGGTGTCCGAGGCGGATCTGCTGCGCAAGGAGGCGGGTCAGCTGGACCCCGCGGGACTGCTGCCGGTCCTGCACCCGCGCCCCGCCGACCGGACCAAGCAGGAGGCGACCACCGCCCGCGGGCTCATGACCAGCCCGGCCATCACGGCCCGGCCGCAGTGGACGGTGGTGGAGGCCGCGCAGGTGGTGGAGCGCTACCGTGTCAAGCGGCTGCCGGTGGTGGACGAAGCCGACCGGCTGGTCGGGCTGATCAGCCGCGCCGACCTGCTGCGGGTGTTCCTGCGCGGTGACAGTGCCATCCGCGAGGAGATCTCCGGGGACGTGCTGGTCCGCACCCTGGGCATCGCGCCCGACTCGGTGACCGTGCGGGTCGTGGACGGCCAGGTCTCCTTGACGGGAACCGTCGAACGGAAATCCCTCATCCCCGTCGCCGTTCGGATGTGCCAAGGCGTGGACGGAGTCGTGGAGGTCACCGAACATCTGAGCCACCGGACGGACGACACCTCCGAAAACCTGTACGCCGACTCACCGCGCCACACCCAACTGTCACCTTGACGAGCGCGGTGCGGCAGCACCTTCCTGCGCGGGGGGGCGGACGCCGACCTGCGTGTGCGCTCAAGGAGAGATACAAGTGGGGGAAGGAACCAACGCGACGCGATGCGACGTTCCGCCGACCTGCGGCCTCTGCTGTGTCTCCCCAGAACCCGAGAGTTCCCGGGGGGCAGGATGGGCGATGATGGGACATGGAGAATGCCGGCCCCGTGGGAAACGGCCTCGGTCAGCTTCCGGACCCGGTCACCTCGGCCACGGCGGTCGTCGACGCGCGGGGGACCGTGACGGGGTGGAGTACCGGCGCGCAGCGGTTGCTCGGGTACCCGTACGAGGACGTCGTAGGGCGCCCCGCGGCGCGTCTGTTCGACTGCGCCGCCGATGCCCCGGCGGACTTCTCCGCGGTACTCGAGGGTCGCGGCGGGACGACCCCGCTGCGACACCGTGACGGCCATCATGTGGAAGCCGAGCTGGGGGCGTACCCGTCACTCGACCGTGAGGGCAACGCGCAATGGCTCATCGTGGCCACGCCGCCACAACGGCCTCGTCCGGGTCAGGAGCCACATCCGGACAAGGACGAGGCGACGACGGAGGAAGCCTTCGCGCAGAGCCACCTTCCTGTGATGATCTACGACTCCGATTTGCGGGTCCTGCGCGGCAGCGCCGGCGCGACCCGTCAGCTGGGGCTCACGGAGCGGCAGATGCGCGGTCGGCGTGTCACCGACATCATGCCGCCCCATGTGTGCACCACGGTCGAAGAGGGGATGCGCCGGGTGTTCGACACGGGGGAACCGGAGCTCTTCCACGTACATGGCCCACCCCGGCCCGGAGCCCACGGAAGGTTCTGGGCAGTCACCGTGTCCCCCATCAGGAACCCCGCACGAGAGGTGCGACACGTACAGGTCGTCGCGCTCGACGTCACCGAGCAGCACCGGGCCCGGGAACGGCTCGCCCTGCTGAACGACGTCAGCGCACAGGTGGGCAGCACCCTCGACGTGACGCGCACCGCTCAGGAGATGGCCGACTTCGCGGTGGGCCGGCTCGCCGACTTCATCAGTATCGACCTGCTGGACTCGCTGTTCCGCGGTTTCGAGCCCAGGCCTCCCGGCGAGGGCTCCATCGGTCTGCGCCGCGCCGCGCAGCAGTCCGTCCTTCCCGGCGTCCCCGAGTCGGTGATCCAGCCGGGAGATGTCGACTACTACCCGGATTCCTCACCGCCCGCCCACTGCCTGCTCACAGGGCATTCCTCGCTGCACAGCACCCGGGACAAAGCCGTCGAGAGCTGGGGGACGGCCGACCCCGAACGCGCGGTGAAGGTCCGCACCTTCGGAATGCACTCGCTCATGGTCATCCCACTGCGCGCCCGATGCATCACGCTCGGGGTGGCCGTACTTGTCCGCCACCGGCGCCAGGACCCCTTCGACGAGGACGATCTGCTCCTCGCGGAGGAGATCGCCGCGCGCGCCGCCGTGGCCGTGGACAACGCCCGCCGGTTCACGCGCGAGCGGTCCACTGCCCTGGCCCTGCAGCGAAGTCTGCTTCCGCAGCGGCTCGCCGCCCAGGAGGCCGTGGAAGTGGCGCACCGCTACCTGCCGGCTCGCTCCCGGGCCGGGCTGGGCGGCGACTGGTTCGATGTGATCCCCCTGTCGGGGGCCCGGGCCGCCCTGGTCGTCGGAGACGTGGTGGGCCACGGTCTGCACGCCTCCGCCACCATGGGACGGCTGCGGACCGCGGTACGCACTCTGGCCGACGTCGACCTCCCTCCCGAGGAACTCCTCGTCCATCTGGACGACCTGGTCACCCACCTCAGGGCGGAGGAGGGCACGGGCACGGAGGACCCGGAGCTCGACAACGTCACCGATCTCATCGCCACCTGTCTGTACCTGGTCTACGACCCGGTCTCGCGCCGCTGCACGGCCGCCGGAGCAGGGCATCCCCCGCCCGCCGTGGTGACGCCCGACGGCACGGCGGAGTTCATCGACCTGCCGGTCGGCCCTCCGCTGGGAGTGGGCGGGCTGCCTTTCGAGGCGGTCGAATGGGAGGTGCCCCGCGGCAGCCTGCTCGCGCTGTACACGGACGGCCTCGTCGAGGTCCCCGAACACGACCTCGGCAAGGGCATGGAGCTGCTGCGCCGGCGCCTGGAGCGGCCCGCTCGCTCGCTGGAGGCCCTGTGTGACGACCTGGTGCAGACTCTGCTCCCCGCGCAGCCGTCGGACGACGTCGCCCTGCTCGTCGCACGCACGCGCGCCCTCGACTCGGACCGGGTCGCCACCTGGGATCTGCCTGCCGACCCGGCCGCCGTGGCGGGCGCGCGTGGCGAGGTCTCCCGTCGCCTGGCGAAGTGGGGACTGCAGGAGGTCTCCTTCACCGCGGAATTGGTGGTGAGCGAGCTGGTCACCAACGCGATCCGCTACGGCGGCCCTCCCATTCAGCTGCGCCTGATCCAAGACACCGTGCTGATCTGCGAGGTCTCCGACGGCAGCAGTACCGCCCCGCACATGCGGCGGGCCCGCACCTTCGACGAGGGCGGGCGCGGGTTGTTGCTCGTGGCCCAGTTCGCCGAGCGTTGGGGCACACGCCACCTGCCCGGAGGGAAGTCGATCTGGGCGGAGATCGACATCCAGAACGAGCGGACGTAACGGCGACCGAACATGTCTGCAGACGGACGCAGCCCGCGCTCACCTCAGACACGATCGACCGCGGTGCGGCCAGAATGAGACATGCCCGAGTGATCGTGCCCCAAGTGCGCTGAGATGGCCCGAACGACCCCATGCGGCGGGTCCGTGGGGGGCGAACGTGGGAGAAACGATCAGTTCGGCTTCGGCCACACCGGGCTCTGCGTCGGGCTGCGCGGCGTTGACGTGCTGTGCCGGGGAGTGCGGTACTGGCTCGGTAGGCGCCGAGGACAGGTTTCGCGGGCTCCTGGAAGCGGCGCCCGACGCCATGATCATCGTGGACGACACCGGAACCATCAGACTCGTCAACGCCCAGACCGAAGCGCTCTTCGGCTACGGCCGCGAGGAACTCCTCGGCCGAACAGTGGACTTGCTCGTACCCGACCGCTTCCGAACCCACCACTCACTGCACCGCACCGGCTACGCCGAGAATCGTCAGGTGCGTCCGATGGGCGCCGGCCTCGAGCTGCACGGCCTGCGCAAGGACGGCACCGAATTCCCCGTCGAGATCAGCCTCAGCCCCCTCGAGACCACCGACGGCCTCCTCGTCTCCGCCGCCGTCCGCGACGTCAGCGACCGCAAGGCGGCCGAGGACCGGTTCCGGGGATTGCTGGAGGCGGCGCCGGACGCCATGGTGATCGTGGACGACACCGGAACCATCAGACTCGTCAACGCCCAGACCGAAGCGCTCTTCGGCTACGGCCGCGAGGAACTCCTCGGCCGAACAGTGGACTTGCTCGTACCCGACCGCTTCCGAACCCAATACACCCTGCACCGCACCGGCTACACCGACAACCGCCAGGTGCGCCCCATGGGCGCCGGCCTCGAACTGCACGGCCTGCGCAAGGACGGCACCGAATTCCCCGTCGAGATCAGCCTCAGCCCCCTCGAGACCACCGACGGCCTCCTCGTCTCCGCCGCCGTCCGCGACGTCAGCGACCGCAAGGCGGCCGAGGAACGCATCAACGAGCTGGCCGCGCTCGTCGAGTCCTCTCAGGACGCGATCCTCGCCAAGACCCTCGACGGGCACATCACCTACTGGAACGCCGCGGCCCAACGTCTCTACGGGTACACACGCGCCCAGGTCATGGGCCACCACGTGTCCCTGCTGGCCCCGCCCGACCACGGCCACGAGATCGATGACCTGATGGACCGGTTGCGCAACGGGGAAAGAGTCGAGCACTTCGAGACACTGCGGGTCACCCGGCACGGCGACCTCCTCGACGTCGACATCACTCTGTGGCCGACCCGTTCCCGCGACGGCGAGGTCATCGGCGCGTGTGCCATCGTCCGCGACATCAGCGATCGCAAGCGGGCCGAAGCCGAGCTGACCGTCCTGTACGAACAACAGCGGCACATCGCGCTGACCTTGCAGCGCAGTCTGATGGGCACTCCGCCCGCCATCCCCGGTCTGACGACCGCCAGCCGCTACCGGCCCGCCACCCAGGGGGCCGGGGTGGGGGGCGACTGGTTCGACCTGGTCCCGCTGGGCGCCGGCCGCGTCGGCGTCCTGATCGGCGACGTGATGGGACGCGGGCTGGAAGCCGCCGCAGTCATGGGCCAGTTGCGTTCCGCGGCGCACGCCCTGGCCAAGACCGGTATGCAGCCCCGCCAGCTCATGCAGGCCCTCGACGCGGCCGTCGCCGACCTCGACGTCCCGGACCAACTGGTCACCTGCTGCTACCTGGTGATCGCGGCCGACGCGGGCGCGGTGACGATCTGCTCCGCCGGACATCTGCCCACCCTGGTGGCCACCCCTGGCGAGGGCGCCCGTGCGCTGCCCGCGCCCGTCAACGCGCCCCTCGGCGTGGGTGATGTCCTCTACCAGCAGTGCAGCGCTGTCATCCCGCCCGGCGCCACCCTCGTGCTCTACACCGACGGACTGATCGAAACCCCCGGCAGCGACATCGAGGACCAGCTCTCGCAGCTCACCACCACGCTGAGCGACCTGTTCACGACCGCCCCCGACCTGGAGGTGGCTGCCGACCACGTCCTGTCCACCTTGCTGCCCGACGCCGAGGGTCACAACGACGATGTCACCCTGCTGCTGACTCGACTGCCCGACGCGCCGCTGGCCGCCGTCTCCCTCGACCTCCCGGCAGTCCCCGACTCCGTCCCCGAGGGCCGAGCCTTCCTCAGCAAGGCCCTCACCTCGTGGGGATGCACCACAAAGGCGGACGACGCACGGCTGCTGCTCTCCGAAGTCCTCACCAACGCCGTTCAGCACGCCCAGGGCCCCATCGGACTGCACCTGTGCCGGACCGCCTCGGACCTGACGGTCGAAGTCGGCGACCACAGCCCGCAGTTGCCCCAACCCCGCTTCGCGGCCGCCGACGACGAGTCCGGGCGCGGACTGATCCTCGTCCGCGCGCTCGCCGACAACTGGGGCGTACGACCCACCGACGACGGCAAGACCACCTGGTTCACCCTCCACCTGTGAGCGGACCCGCCGTCGTCGTGCTGCCTGGTGGCATCGTGCTGCCCGGCGTCGTGCTGCCCGGCGTCGCCTCGTCCGGCGCTCACTGGCCGGACGAGGTGGCGGTGTCCGAGCCGCTGGACGGGCCCTGACCGCTCAGGACGAGTTCCTTCGCCCGGCGGAACTCGTCGTCCGTGATGTCGCCTCGGGCGCGGATCTCGGACAGCTTGGCCAGTTCGTCGACGCTGCTTGTTCCGGTGCCGCCACCCGCCGTCTGCCGGATGTAGGAGTCGAAGGCCTCCTGTTGCGCGCGGGCCTGGTTCACCTCTCGGCGGCCCATGTTCTTGCCGCGGGCGATCACGTAGACGAGGACGCCCAGGAAGGGCAGAAGGATCACGAACAGGAGCCAGCCGGCCTTGGCCCAACCATTCAGGTCGTCGTCACGGAAGATGTCGATGATGATCCGGAAGAGCAGGATGAACCACATGATCCACAGGAAGAACCAGAGCATGCTCCAGAAGACGCTCAACAGCGGGTAGTCGTACGCGAGGTACATCCGTGTGCTCATGTCGCTCCTCCATCCCGGGCGTTCGCCCGGCAGTCGTTCCTCCCGATTCAGCATGCGCACGGCAAGGTTCGTCCGGCCTCACCCGGGACGGGTGAACGTCCGCGCGGAGTCTCAGGGCGACGGGGCGGAGCCGTACGGGTCCGCGGCACGTGCGCGGCGCAGTGCGGCCCGCCAGGCGAAGGCGAGGACGAGTTCGATCAGGCCGAGCAGCACGAGCCACAGGCCGAGCAGCCGGGTCAGGGCGCGGGCGGACTCGGTCGGCAGGGCGAGCACCACGACTCCCGCGACGATGCCGAGCGCCGCGGCGCAGAAGACGACGCCACGGTGCGGGAGGGCCTTCATGGCGATGGCCGTGTAGGCGGTCAGCATGCCGGACACGAGCCAGACGATGCCGACGATCAGCGAGAGCGCGGCGATGGTCTGCAGCGGGTTCCTCAGGCAGAGAACCCCGGCCAGGACGAACAGCACCGAAAGCAGCAGCCCGGGGAGCCGCTCGCCGTGCTCATCGCGGCCGAAGACCGCCACGAAGCGGAACACCCCGGTCACGACCAGGTAGAGACCGATGAGTACTGCCAGGATATGCAGGGTCTCGTCCGGCCACACCAGTACCAGGATGCCCGGCACCAGCGTCGAGATCGCCGAACCCAGGATCCAGGTCCATGAGCGGCCGAGTCCCGCCAGCAGTTCCTCGGGGTCGGTGGGCGGCGCGGAGGCCTGCCCTCCGGGCCTTGGCCCGGGTTCGGTACGCGGCGCCGGACCACGCGATTCGGTCATGGCTCCTCCTCACGCGGTCGAGCGGGTCGTCGCCGGACCGCCGACGGGACGGTGTGCGGGGACTTCACCGGGTCAGCGTCCCGCGCGCCGCCCGCTGCCGGGTCACCCCCGGCGGGTGATCGTCCCTACCCCGGGGCGGGTGATCGTCCCTACCCCGGGGCGGGTGATCGTCCCTACCCCGGGGCGGGTGATCGTCCCTAGCCTCGGGACGGCGTACGCCCGGTCACTCCGGAAGTCGGCGCATCTCCACGACGTGAAGTCCCAGCGACTGGCAGCGGGCCAGCAGCCCGTACAGGTGCGCCTCGTCGACAACGGGGCCGAACAGGACGGTCTGACCGGACATCACCACGTGATCCATCTCCGGAAACGCCTTGGTCAGCGTCTGCGTCATGTGTCCCTCGACACGGATCTCGTAGCGCATGGGCTCAGAACGACCTTTCAATGCGTCAGGACGAGCTTGAACGAAATGATCAGCAGGCCGAGCAGCAGATTGATCGAGGCAGTGACGGCCGTGAGGCACCAGGAGGCGCCCGCACTCCGTGCGGCGGCCGCCGACCAGCCCACCTGCCCGGCCACGGCGACGGCGAGCGCCAGCCAGAAGGTGCCTTGGAGGTCGAGGCCCAGCAGCGGGCTGACGGCCACGGCCACGGTCGGCGGGACGGCGGCCTTGACGATCGGCCACTCCGCACGGCACACCTCGACGACGGTCCTCCGGTCCAGGGACTGCCGGGCCAGACGCGCCCCGAAGAGCTGGGCGTGCACGTGCGCGATCCAGAACGCCACGCCGGTGCCCAACAGCAACACCGCCAGTTCCAGGTGGGGGAACGAGCCCAGCGTGCCGGTGCCGATCACCACCGATGCGGCGAGCATGGACCCGTAGACACCACCGGTGTAGTCGGCTTGCGCCCGATGGTCGGCGTCGGCCGCTGCGGGTACGGCGGGTTCGGTCCGGGACATCAGGGCCTTCTTTCCGATTCGGCGCACCGGACCGAGGACAGGCGTCGGCCGCATCGCCGGATTCGTGATGCTTCGGGCGCCCCGCCCGGTCGGGAGGTGCGTGGTGCCGCCACTCCCATCGCATCCGAACGGCTCGTCCCGCGCCTCACCCGTGACGGGCGAGGGTGCTCACCGGTACGGGTTCACAGCAGCCGCAGCTCGCGCGCCCGGCGCACCGCTTCGTTGCGCCGGTTCACCGCCAGTTTCCGGTAGACGCTCTTGAGGTGGGTCTTGACCGTGTTCACCGACACGCAGAGGTCGGCCGCGATCTCTTCCGTCGACATCGTCTGGGCCAGCCGCTGGAGAACGTCGCGTTCGCGTTCGCTCAGCTCCTGTACGACGAGCGGCGCGGGTGTTTCGAGCCGGGGCGCCTCGCCGGTCGTCAACCAGCCCGCGGCCAGTGGTCGAAGTGGCGCCGTGCCCAGGAGACGTCGGATCCACGGTCCGGCCTCGAGGAAAGGACGTCGCAGCCGCTCGCGCCGGGCCTCCAGCAGCGCCTGGCCCACCAGCTTGCCCGCGGCGGCGGAGTCGCCCGCCTCCAGTGCGGCCTGCGCCCGTGTCAGCGTGGCCCGCACGGTCACCGCCGGACCGGCCGGACCCTCGGTGCGCAGACGGTCGAGCAGGTCGAGCGCGGCGGCGGGGCGGCCCGCCGTCAGATGGGCCCGCGCGGCCTCCACCACACAGGCCGGCTGGTCGTCCGGCACCTGTCGCAGCACCTCGGCGGCCGCGTCCGGCCGCCCCTCGGCCAGGTGGGCGGCGGAGGCGACCAGAGCGACATGAGCCTGCGCCCAGGGTGATGCCACGTCCGCGCAGACCGCCGCGTCCACCGCCGCCAGGGCGGCTCGGGTCTTGCCTCGGGCCAGCAGCAGACGTGCCGTCGCGATGGACCGGCCCGTGGCCGACACCGGGTCCCGTGTCGCCAGGCGCAAGCCGACCGCCTCGTCGAGGAGGGCTTGGGCCTGATCCAGTTCGTTCCGTTCGACGGCCACGGCGGCCAGGACCACCCGCCCGATGTCCGAGCCGGACGACCCGCACAGACCGAACCGCTCCGAGTCGGTCGTCGCCGCCCGTGCCTTGCGCTCCGCCCTGCCGTGCCAGCCGTTCAAGTAGTCGATCAGCGCCAGGTGCCCCAAGGAGTCCTCGCGCGGAAGCACCGTCGAGGCCCCGCCGGGACAGCCCGCCGCCGCGGACAGCGCGGTGCGGGCGTCCTCGAAGCGCCCGGCCCACAGGCGCGTCGAGCCCAGATGGGTCAGCAGCAGAGCGATGAGTTCGGGATGCTGCCCCAGGAGGTGGGCGGGAACCGCCTGTCTCAGTTCCTCGGCCGCCTCCGCGGCCCTCTCCGCCTGGAGCGGGGACCCGGCCAGACGGGCCGCCAGAGCCTCCAGCAGTGCGCAGCTCAGCCGTGCCGCCGCCGGGCCGGGCACCTCGGTGGCCGCGTCGGGCACGTCCGCGGCCAGGGCCGCCTCGGCATGGCGCAGACGGGCCAGACCACGGTCGAGGTCGCACTGGGACAGGTCCTGGGCCGCTCGGACGACGTCCGTCGCGGGGCTCGTGGCCTCGGGTCCCATCCGGGAGAACAGCTCGGCCAGCTCGTCACGGCGCAGACCGGTGAAGAGCTGTCCGATCGCCAGGCCGTCGACGAAGGCGCCGGCGGTGAACTCCCAGTCGCCCGCGGCGGCGCCGTGGACGATCGTCTCCGGGAGGGATCCGGAGATCAGCAGCCACCGGGCCGCCCGCCGGTGGAGTTCGGGCTCCAGTCCAGGACAGCGCTCCCGCAGATGGGCCCGGAGGATCTCCCCGAACAGCGGGTGGAGTCGGTACCACGAGTGTCCGAGGTCCTCGACGAACGCGTTCTCGCGGTGCAGCTCGGCGAGTAGGGGCTCGGCGTCGGTGCGCTGCGTCAGCGCGTTGGCCAGATCGGGGCAGAGGCGCTCCAGGACGCTGACCCGCAGTAGGAGGTCCTGCGTCTCGGCGGTTCGCCGCTTGAGCACCTCGGCCAGAAGGTAGTCGGCGACCGTACTCCGCCCTGCCTCGAATTCCTTCAGGTATCTCTCCGGATCCGGGCTCTCCCGCGCGGCCAGGGCGCACAGCCGCAGACCGGCCGCCCATCCTCCGGTGCGGTCCACGAGCGCCCCCACCGCGTGCGCGGGCAGGCGCAG
This sequence comes from Streptomyces sp. NPDC007896, assembly GCF_042959425.1. Taxonomy (NCBI): domain Bacteria; kingdom Bacillati; phylum Actinomycetota; class Actinomycetes; order Kitasatosporales; family Streptomycetaceae; genus Streptomyces; species Streptomyces sp. NPDC007896. The sequence continues at coordinate 281,353 of NZ_JBIBKX010000008.1, forward strand.
GCCGTGCAGCTCCAGGAGTACGGCCGCCTCCTCGGGTGTGAAGGCCAGTTCCGCGTTCCGGATCTCCGTCAGGTCACCGGCCGCCCGGTAACGGTGCACCGGCAGCAGCGGCTCGGTGCGGGTGACGAGGATGAGGCGCATTCCCGTTCCGGCATGGTGCAGGACGAACTCCAGCTGTTCCGCGATTTCCGGCGCGGTCACGCGGTCGTATTCGTCGAGCACGACGATCGCCGGCCGGTCGCGTCCGCTCAGTTCGGCGGCGAGCCGTGCCAGCAGTTTGCGGTCCACCCGGCTCGCGTCGACCGGACAGCGAATGTCGCTGGGGACCGGCACGCCCGAGGCCCGCAGGGCCTGGAGCACGTACGCCCAGAACATCCCGGGCTGCTGATCCGCCGCGTCGGCGGTGAACCAGGCGACCGGCTGCCCCAGCCCAGTGACCCACTCGGCGACCAGCAGGGTCTTCCCCGCCCCGGCCGCTCCGTTGACCACCGTCAACGGGGTCAGCAGAGCCTTGTCCAGGTGTGCGACCAGCCGCTCCCGCCGCAGGAAGGTGGCGGGTCTCATCGGCGGGGCGAACCGTGTGCGCAGAAACGGGTCTCCCATGGGATCGACCCATCCGACGGTCGACCCCTGGCCGCTCTCCTCGATACCAGCCATGGTGATCGCCATTATCGCGTCAGATCACGCGCGGCGCTCTTCTCACCACTGCCCGCTATCCCGAGCCCCTCACCAACGTGCCGTAAGCGTCCTCTCTGATTTAAGAATTACATTTCCGTGCATTGGCAATAACATGCTCATTCACAGGCCCCGGCGTCGGCCTCGGCCGCCCCGAGCGCCGTGCCGGAGCGGCGCGAACGCGCCGTGGTCGTGGGCACCGGCTTCGGCGGTGGCGTCGCCGCGCTGCGGTGGCCCTGTCCTACGGTCGCCCGGATGCCGCTGCCCATCGACTGGAGCTGCGCCCCGGTTCCCTTCTCCCCATCAGCCGCTGACCAGCCGCCGGAACTCGCCCCTGTCGACATCGCGTTGACACGGACGGGTGCCGGGCGTTGACTGACGACACGGTGCGGAGCTCCTGCCATTCCGGTGACACCGATACGGCCGGTACGACGTACAGGAAAGTGGCACACGATGATGTACGACCAGTCACGCGCCCAGCAGCCTCCGGACAAAAAGTCCGGTTTGGCCGGACGTCGTACGCCGGGCCCTGAGCCGCTGCTCCCGTCGGACGAACGGGACAAGCTCGCCCACCGACTCCAACACGCCCTCAACACTTTCGCCGACAGCCCGCGTGAGGCGTTGGAGGAGGCCGAGACCGCATTGGACGAGGTCACCGCGCAGCTCATGAGCACCCTCGCGGAACGTCGGCGCGTCCTCCACGAGACTTGGCAGGACCAGGGCCCCGGGACACAGCCGGACGAACTCCGGCACGCGCTGAGGGAGTACCGGGAGATCACACAACGGCTGCTGCGCCTGTAGACACTCACCGTCGTCTCGCCTCCGAAGACGCGATGAGGGTGCCGGTGTGCCGTCGTACAGCATTGGCCAGGCCGCGCGCCTGCTGAGGGTGAGTCCGGAGACCGTGCGCCGTTGGGCGGACGGGGGCCGGCTTCCCATGGGGCGGGACGGTTCGGGGAACCGGGTGATCGACGGCGTAGGGCTGGCCCGGTTCGCGCGGGAGCGTGCGGCCGAGGACGAACGTGGCACCGCCGGCGGCAGGCCGCCCACAGCGGTGCGCAACGCGTGCACGGGCAGGTCTCCAGGGTCCTCAGCAGTGCGGCGGCGGAGGCGTTACGGGTGTCCAGCAGGGGGCCCAGGACGGTGTGGCTGTAGGCGGTGCGGACGTCGGCGGATGCCGGTCAGCAGGGTGTCGAGTCCGGTGAGGGACGAGGAGTCGACGACGGACGAGAAGTCGGGGGCGGTGGTGCGGGCCGAGGCCAGGGCGTAACGGGCCTCGGACAGTGCCCCGTTCAGGTCCTGCGGCCCGGCGGCGGGCGAGCCGATACCGCCGTGCCGCGGGATGGACGGCTCGCAGGCGGCGACGAGCGGCCAGAACTCCGCCCATCCCCCTGCGGCGTCTTCTGTCTGCGGTACGACAGCGAACGCCGTGCCGTCCGTCAGCCGCCCCACGGACGCGCGTCCCGGCCCCGCATGGGCGACCGCCTCCGTCAGCGCCCCTCCGCCAGTCCCGCCCGTTGCGATCCCGTCTCGGCGACGATCACCCGGTAGGGGCCCCGGGCCGGGAGCCCACAGGTCCGCAGCGCTCCTTCCACGGCGGCGACCTCGGCGCCGGGTGAGGAGAGCAGGGTGCCGAGGTCGTCCGCCACCTGGTGTTCGGCGGCCCGGCGCCGGGCTCGTGACTCCTGGCAGCGGGCCAGGATCGCGGTCCGTGGCCGCGACGGTCCGCCTGGCAGGTGTGAAGACGTACGCGGCCGCCCGGGCGACGTGGGCGAAGGCGTTCTCGACGATCACACATCGCCGATGCCAGGGCCGCGCTGCTGCCCGACGGCACCTTCGACCCGGCCGTGGGCACGGCCGAGTTCGGCAACGGCACCACCACGGTGCACCGCCAGATCGCGGCCGGTGAACTCGCCACGACCGTCGAGCGCATCACCGTCCGCCAGTCCGACACCGACGCCGTCAAGCACGACACCGGCGCCTTCGCCTCCACCGGCGTGGTGGTCGCGGGCAAGGCCACCCTGCGTGCCTCCCGTGCCCTCGCGGACATGCTGCTGGACGCCGCCGCCACCCTGCGCGTCCCGCGCGCGGACTGCCGGCTCGTGGAGGAGGCGGTGGCGCATCCGGGCGGCCGCCTGACCTTGAATGAACTGTACGAGGCGGCCAGGGCGGTCGGCGTCACGTGCGCCGCCGACGGGCACTTCGGCGGCACCCCGCGCTCGGTCGCCTTCAACGCGCAGTGGTTCCGCCTCGCCGTCGATCCCGGCACCGGCGAGATCCGCATCCTGCGCAGTGTGCACGCCGCCGACGCGAGCACGGTCATGAATCCCATGCAGTGCCGCGGCCAGGTCGAGGGCGGAGTGGCCCAGGCGCTGGGCGCGACGTTCTTCGAGAACCGCGTCGACGCCCGCGGCGAGGTCGAGACGGCCGCCTTCCGCCGCTACCGCCTCCCGCAGTACGCCGACATCCCACGCACTGAGGTCCATTTCATGGAGACCGCCGACGCCATCGGTCCCCTCGGCGCCAAGTCGATAAGCGAGAGCCCCTTCAACCCGGTCGCCCCGGCCTTCGCCAACGCCCTGCGCGACGCGACGGGCCTCCGCCTCACCGAACTCCCGCTCGCTCGCGACCGGATGTGGCAGGCCCTCGACACGGCGGGGGTGACCAGCCCTTAAGCCTGCGGACCGGGCCCCTACGGTCAGCCCAGTGCGGCGAGAACCTCGGCGCAGATGGCCAAGGCCGTCTCCGCCGGGGTGCGGGCGCCGATGTCGAGTCCGATCGGGCCGTGAATGCGGCGCAACTGCTCCTCGGTGAGCCCCGCCTCGGTGAGAGCTTCGGCGCGGCGGGTCTGGGTACGGCGTGAGCCGAGCGCGCCGACGTAGGGGATGCCGGTGGTCAACGCGGTGTGCAGGGCGGGGATGTCGAGGTCGGGCTCGTGACTGAGCACGATCAGGCAGGCAGCGGCCGGACGGTCGACCAGCAGTTTGCGGGCATCCCCGGCGGCGTACGCGACCGTGGCCTGCCAGCCCAGCACCTGCGCCTGGGTGGTGAGGAGTTCGGCGAGTTCGCCGCCTCCGACGATGACCAGGTGAGGGACGGCCGGGCAGGTCTCGATGAGGACGAGCCCGGCGTCGGCGCGGCGGGTCTCTCGTCCGGCGCGGTGGCGGGCGAGCAGTTGCCGGGCCTGCTCGGCGGCCTGAACGACGGCCGCCGGATCATCGCCCTGCCACCCCGGAGTGACGACGTCGCTGACAGCATGGGTCCGCTCCTCGTCGATCCGGGTGATCAGCGCGGCGTCGGCGCCCTCACTCAGGAGGTCCCACCAGCGGGTGGGGACGGTGTGCAGCGGCTGGAGCAGGATCTCGGCCTGTCCGCCGCAGGTCAGCCGTGCCTCTTTGACCTCGTCGTCGTGTACGGCCACCTCGCACACGCGCGCGGTGTGCCCGGGCGGGAGAGCCGCGGCCTCTGCGGCGAGGTGGTCGTCGAACGCACCGCGGTACAAGGTGCCCCGGCAGTTCCCGTCCTCGTCGATGAGGAGCGCGTCGGCAGGGTGCCGGGGTCCGAAGCCCTGCTCGGTGATCGGCCGGGCCAGTACGGCCGGGCGCCCCTGAGCTGTCCACCGCCGTGCCGTGTCCGCCAGCTCACGCATGATCGCGGCCCTCCTCGTTCCTGGCTGTCGGCACCGGGACACCACCTGACCCACCCGGAAACCACCTGGTCAGCGCGGCGCCGTCATCGACATCCTAGTGAGCCCTTCCGCGGCTCGACCAGCACGGACCGAACAAGCTCGACGCGCGTGGACCGCGGGGTGCCCCTGCCTCGGCCCCTGGGCGGCGGGCACCTGGGCTGCGCAGTGGATGGGCCGTCCGGAAGTGCGAGCCCCACGGCACGGGGGCGTGGGAGCCGGCCGACACGGTGCCGAGGCGGGCCTGTATGCGCCCTCCGGGCAGGCCGTCGATCCTGGCCAGCACATTCACATCCCCGCCACCAGCCTTGCGCACGGCGGCGACCAGCGCGGCTGCCGCGAGGGCGGCGGCTGACGCCTTCTTCTTGCCGGTCTTGCCGGTCTTGGCTGTTGTGCGCTTCGTGCCGGCCTCAAGAGAGCGCATGGTGCGAACCTCCGTTTCGCGCTGGTGGTCCACCGTCTGCTGACGCCGTTCCCGAGGCCCAGTACCCCCTCCCCGTCCCCGGTCCCACCGCCCGTTGTCACATGCGCGAGGCCGGCGGTGTCTTCATGTCGAACCGGCAAACAGGCACACGTACAAGGAGAACACCATGACGCTGCGCGTCCCGAAGGCCGAGCTCCCCGTGGAGCTCCGCGAAATCATGATCAAGCAACTCGGTGCCGTGCCCGAGCCCGTCGAGGTGCTGTGGAACAACCCCGAACTCGCCCAAGCCAACCAGGAGTTCTCGGCCAAGGTGGGCACGTGGAACGCGGCCGACGCGAGCCTCAAGACGTTCGCGCACATGGCCGTCGCGGCACAGGTCGGCTGCAGTTGGTGCCTCGACATCAACTACTTCCACGCACTGAACCAGAACCTGGACCTGGCCAAGGCGAGCCAGGTGCCGCGCTGGCGGCAGTCGGAGGTGTTCACGCCGTTGGAGCGGGACGTGTTGGAGTACGCCGAGGCCATGACGAACACACCGACGACCGTCACCGACGAGTTGTCCGCACGGCTGCTCGACCGGCTCGGCCCGGCGGCGATGGTCGAACTCACCGTGTTCATCGGCTTCGCCAACCTGGCCACCAGGTGCAACACGGCACACGGGATCACGTCGCAGGGCTACTCCGATGCCTGCGAGATTCCGCTGGCCCCGCGTCCGCAGAACTTCGGCATAGCGTCGAAGGCATGACCAAGGACCCGTTCGTCGCCCATCGCAGCCTGCTGTTCACGGTCGCCTACGAGATGCTCGGCTCGTCGGCCGACGCCGAGGACGTGCTGCAGGAGTCCTGGCTCCGGTGGGCCGACGTCGACCGCGCGCAGGTGCGTGACCCGCGGGCCTACCTCGTACGAACCGTCACACGGCAGGCCCTCAACCGTCTGCGGACCTTGTCGCGCAGCCGCGAGGAGTACGTCGGCGAGTGGCTGCCGGAGCCGCTGCTGACCAGCCCCGACGTCGCCGACGACGTCGAGCTCGCGGAGAACGTCTCGATCGCGATGCTGACCGTGCTCGAAACGCTCGGGCCGACGGAGCGCGCGGTGTTCGTACTCCGCGAGGTCTTCGAGATGCCGTACGGCGAGATAGCCGAGGCCGTCGGCAAGTCCGCGGCCGCGGTGCGCCAGATCGCGCGGCGGGCACGCGAGCACGTGGCGGCCCGGCGGCCGCGAGTGCCGGTGAGCCGGTCGGAGCAGCAGGCCGTGGTGGAGCGGTTCCTGGCCGCGCTGCGCACCGGCCAGTTGCAGGAACTGCTGGACGTCATGGCACCGGACGTGGTTCTGATCGCCGACGGCGGCGGGCTTGCGGCCGCCGCGCCGACTCCGATCCACGGGGCCGCACTCGTGGCGAAAATGCTCGCTCGCCCGGACCGGGTGGTGTCGGCCGTGTGGCTCAACGGCGCGCCTGCGGGCCGGATCGAGATCGACGGGCGAGTGGCCGCGGTGAGTCTCGTCGTGGAAGACGGGAAAGTCGTCCGGATCCACGCGATCGCAAATCCGCGGAAGCTGACCCGGCTCGATGAACCGGCCGAACTCACCAGGTAGGCCCGGCCTCTGGCGTCGTGTGTTGCGGGGGGGTGGGACCCCCCCGGACCCACAAGACCGCCCCCCGCGGAGAACCGGCCCGGGGGCCCGGGGGGGTGGGTTGTCCGTGTGGTGTGCGCGGGGTGGCCCGGGGGGGGGCGG
>NZ_JBIBKX010000008.1:287877-483716 GCF_042959425.1 Streptomyces sp. NPDC007896
CGTCCCCCCCCCCCCCCCCCCCCCCCCCCCCCCCCCCCCCCCCCCCCCCCCCCCCCCGGGGGGGCCCCGGGGGGGGGGGGGGGGGGGGGGGGGGGGCCCCCCCCCCCCCCAAACACCCACGACCGCACAGCGCGAAGACGCGGACCGGGGACCGTCGTGCTTGGTATGAACTGAGTGTGAGCTCGGTGTGACCGGGGCGAGTCCGGTGCGTGCGCGACCGGCGGCCGGTCGCGCACGGCATAGAGTGCCACGGCAGATCTGGCTTGCCGTGGAGGTAGAACGCGATGGGGAATCCGCCACAACTCACCGTGGGACGGCTCCTCTCCTCATGGGAACTTGACGTGCCCGCGCTGCTGGTGGTCGTCGTCCTGGGCGCGCTGTACGGCTGGGGCGTGCTGCGTCTGAGGCGCCGGGGCGAGCACTGGCCCCTGCCGCGTGTCGGTGCCTTCGCGCTGCTCGGCCTGGGCACCCTCGTCGTGGCCACGATGTCCGCGCTGGCCGTGTACGACCATGTGCTGTTCTGGCCGGCCGCCGTCCAGAACGTCCTCCTCGACCTGATCGCACCGCTCGGGCTGGCCTTGGGCGATCCGCTGCGGCTGGCCCTCCGTTCCCTGCCCGAGCGGGCCGCCGGGCGTGTGCAGCGGGCGCTGACCGGACGGCTGGTACGCCTGCTCACCTTCCCGCTGGTCAGCACGGCTCTGGTGCTCGCGACGGAGCTGACGGTGTACTTCACGCCGTACTTCGAGACCGCTCTGGGCGACGACTGGCTGCACGAGGTGATGTATCTGCATCTGCTGCTCGCCGGAAGCCTGTTCGTCATGCCGATGCTCACCCGCGAGGAGGCGCTGCCAAAGTGGTGTACGCATCCGGTCCGGGCGGCGCTGGTGTTCCTCGACGGGATCATCGATGCCGTACCGGGCATCGTGGTGATGACTCACGGCACGCTCATCGCCGGGGCCTGGTACCTGCGTCACGCGCCGTCCTGGGCGCCGGACGTGCTCCATGACCAGCAGCTCGGCGGTGGCGCGATGATCAGCATCGCCGAGTTGGTGGCGCTGCCCTTCCTCCTCGCGATCCTGGTGCAGTGGGCCCGTACCGAACGCGCCGAGACCGTCGTACTGGACCGCCGCCTGGAGGCGGAGCTGGTCCCGGCAACGCCCGCGCCGGGAGCGGCACAGACATCCGAACTCGTACGTCCGTGGTGGGAGACCGAGAACAGCGAAGTCGCCCAGCGCATCCGGCACCAGCGGCCGGGACGTTGACACACGCAAGTCGGTCTTGTCCCACGAGCACCGTGCGGCAGGATGGGGCCATGAGCGTAGTCAAGATCAACGTACTGACCGTCCCGGCCGAGCAGCGGGAGACGCTGGAGAAGCGCTTCGCCTCGCGTGCCCATGCCGTGGAGAACTCCGACGGATTCGAATGGTTCGAACTCCTCCGCCCCGTCGAAGGCACCGACAGCTACCTCGTGTACACGCGGTGGCGTGACGAGGAGTCCTTCCAGGCCTGGATGGAGGGCCCCATGAAGGCGGCCCACCAGGGCGGTGACGCGGGGAGCGGTGAGCGCCCCAAGCCGGCGGCGAGCGGGTCCACGCTGTGGTCCTTCGAGGTCGTGCAGCAGGCGGCGCCGACCAGCGCATGACTGGACGCCGGGGAGACCGTCGGCGGGCCACGCGGCCCCGGTTGCGGCCCCGCTCACGATGACCTGCTTGTAGCCCCACACCAGACGCGCCCTGCGGCTGGTGTGGCGGCCACCGTGTCGGGGACGGCCGCCGCCTCGCCACTCGCTCCCGCCATGTCGGCCGAGCGCCTTCCGGCGGCCGCTCCGCGTGTCAGGTGCCGCCGACTCCGTCGGTGTGGGTTCGTTCGTAGTGACGGGCGACCCGTGCGCGGTTGCCGCAGATGTTGCTGGTGCACCACTTGCGCCGCTTGTTCTCAGCGAGGAAGAGCATCGAGCAGGCCGGGTTGGCGCAGCGACACAGGAACCCGAGCCGCTCGCTGTCGGCGAGAAGCCCGATGGCCTCCGCGGCGATGGCGGCCAACGCAGCGTTCCCGCCGTGTTCGGTGTGCCAGCGTTCCTCGCCTCTGATGCCGTCGGCCGTCACGACCAGACGAGGACTCACGGGAGCCGCTGCCGCGGCGGCGTTGATGTCGTCCACCGAGGTGCTCCGCGCGGCGCGGCCCTCGAGGTGACTGTCCAGGACGTCGCTCCTCGGGCACGCGGCGGACGCCTATCACCGCATCGACATCCGCGACACGTCCCGCACCCTGGAGGTGCGCTCGGGGGACACGGTGATCGCGCGGACCACCCGTTCGGTGGTGCTCTGCGAGTCCGGGTTCGCGCCGCGGTGGTACGTATCGCGCGAGGACGTCCAAGAGAAGGAACTGACGCCGGTGGAGGGTCGGACGTTCTGCCCGTACAAGGGCCTGGCCAGCTACTACGACATCGGCGAGGCCAAGAAGGCGGCGTGGTCGTACCGCGAGGCGTACCCCGAGGTCGGGCGCGTCGACGACCTGGTCTCCTTCGAGCCCGACAAGGTCGAGGTCTACCTCGACGGTGAGCGGCTGCACCTCGAACCGGGCCAGCAGGTGGTGCCTCATGGCGTCGACCGCAGTCTCGGGACCGACGAGGTCCTCTCCCACTGAGACTCCCGACTCCCCCTGAGACTCCCGACAGAGGGCAGCCGCGCGCGTGAGAGCGGTCCGGCCCTTTCGCGGTACGGGACCCGAGCGTCGCCTCACGGCGAAGGGCGCCCCCTCACCGTGAGGCGTGCTGTGCCGACGGGGCGGACCGGCTCATTCCTCGCGTTCGTACTCCGCCCGGGCACGTTCGGCGTCGAGATCTTCCTGTGCGGCACGGTAGATGTCACCGGCCAGCTTGCGGGCGGCCTGAGGATCGGAAGTCGAGGAGACCGTCCGGATCCGGTCAGCCCATTTATCAATGTCTTGTGGGGTTTCAGGATTCTTACTCACACTACTTTTGTACCTTTTTGTAGGCTTCTTCGCCTCCCGCGCCGGAGGAAAACGTGCGTATGGCCCACGAAGCCGGGCTCCGACCGGCCGGATCACTGAGCAGCATGCTGAAGCGACCGACGACGAGGTGTGCATCGGCGACCGCTACCGCATCGGCGAAGCCGAGTTCGAGGTCACCCAGCCACGTGTTACCTGTTACCGCGTCGGCATGCGACTGAACGAACCGCGCATGGCCTCCCTGCTCGTCGCCCACCACCGCCCCGGCTTCTACCTCCGCGTCATCGCCGAGGGCCGGGGTCCGGGCCGGAGACCGGATCACCCGGACCCGCACCGGCCGAGGGTCCCTCACCGTCGCCGATCCTTCGGGGCACTCGCACCCATCAACCCCGGCATCGCCCACAAGGGTTCCGGACCTCCGCACCAGCCGCCCGGCCCCCGGGGCGCAGGGCCCTGTGCCACCTTCGCCCGCAGCGGCCTGTCCACCCGCTGGTCGGAACGGTACGCGACGCTGCTGGAGCCGGCGGAGGCATGCGAGGTGCCCACGCGCTGGTCCTGCCGTACAGGGGTGTGCCACACCTGCACCACTCCCCTGCTCACCGGTCAGGTCGAATACACGACGCAGCCCCTGGAGGATCCCGCCTCGGGTGAAGTGCTGCCGTGTTGCAGCATCCCCACCGCCGACGTCCTGCTGGATCTGTGAGCCCGCGGCGGAAGGCTCAAGGGGCTCAAGGCTTTCTGGGCTTTCGGGGCTTTCGGCATAGCGAATCTCGAATCCCGAATCTAACTACCAAAGATGCCTTGACAGGTTAGACCTTGCATGCTGGACCGCGGCTAACCGTTCAAAGCAACCTTGGAGGTTGGCATGAGCAGCGTCGTGCATCACCGCACCGCCACCGTCAACGGCATGGACGTCTTCTACCGAGAGGCCGGAGACCCGGGGTCACCGGCGCTCGTGCTGCTGCACGGCTTCCCGACGAGCTCGCACATGTTCCGGAACCTCATCCCGGCACTCGCCGACACCTACCGCGTCATCGCGCCCGACATGATCGGATTCGGGCAGTCGGCCATGCCGACGGTCGACGAGTTCGACTACACCTTCGACGCTCTGACCGACGTGACCGCCGGCCTTCTGGAACAGCTCGGCGTCGACCGGTTCGCGGTCTACGCGCAGGACTACGGAGCGCCCATCGCCTGGCGGCTCGCCACTCGGTCTCCGCAGCGCATCACCGCGATCATCACGCAGAACGGCAACGGCTACACCGACGGATTCGTCAAGGCGTTCTGGGACGGGCTGTTCGCCTACGCCGAGAACCCGACACTCGAGAACGAAGCCCCCCTCCGTGCGGCCCTGACCCTCGAACTGACCCGCTGGCAATACCTGAACGGGGTCGCGGATCCGAGCCTCGTCAGCCCGGACAGCTGGACCATCGACCAGGCACTGCTCGACCGCCCCGGCAACGATGCCATCCAACTCACGTTGTTCCGGAACTATCCGACCAACGTCGCCCTCTACCCCCAGCTGCAGCAGTACTTCCGCGACAGCCAGGTGCCACTGCTGGCCGTACGGGGGGCCAACGACGAAATCTTCGGCCCGGACGGAGCCCGCGCCTTCCAACGCGACCTGCCCGACGCCGAGATCCATCTCCTCGAGTCGGGGCACTTCGCCCTGGAGAGCCACCTGGAGGAAATCACCGAGTACATCCGCGACTTCCTCGCCCGCGTCACCGCCTGAGACGCACAGCCCGCGTGTCCCCGGCGGCGGCAACAGCCCTTCGCCGTACGGCACGTTGCGGAGGTCGGCGTACGGGACGCACGGCTGGAAGCCACCAGAGCGAAGTGGCGGCAGGGCGACGCCCTCACGGAGCATCGATTTGACCAGCTTCGCCCCGGTGTGGGTAAGCGGCATCGGGGTGCAGACGCGCGGAGCGGCGCCGGGGCCGGGCAGGGCGACGACGGTCCTGTCGACGAGTCGCGTGTTGCGGTTGGGCCACTTCGGCAACCCCCTTCACAGGAGCCACACATGCCGTGCGAGGATGCGGCTCCCGGTATCGAGTACCGGCGTAGAGGGGAACATCATTGAGATCAAGGAAACTGAGCCGTAAGCGGCGACGGGCGACCATAGTCACGGCAGCGGCCGCCTCGGTCGTCGCCGGCGCCGCGCTGCTGCCCAACTGGAGCGCGGGCGCGTCGACTGTCGCCGACCCCGCCGTGGATCCGTCGACCAAAGCCACCTTCCAACGGCTGGCGGACGCGGTCTTCACCGACCGTACGGACGCCCTGGTGGACAGCGGCAAGACCAGTCGGAACACGACACTCTCGTCGCGGTTCTCCGGCGACGTGCGGGTGTCCTCCACGCTGTCGCGCGAGGAGAAGTCCGCGCTCTCGCAACTGCGGGGCCGCAAGTCCCGTCTGGAGTCGCTCGGCGAGAAGTACAGCTCGGCCAACACGAGCGTTTCGCTGGACCGTACGCGACTGAAGGGCCGTCACGCCACGGTCAACGTCACCGAGACGACGACGCTGACCTACGAGAAGGTCAAGGGCAACGAGCCGAAGACCACCGGCTTCCAGGCGCACCACGAGCTGACGTTCAAGGCCGACCGCAAGGGCGACTGGCAGCTGACCGGCATCCGTGACACCGACGACGGCGTCGCGGTCAACCAGGTCGCCGCCACCACGTTCGTCGCCGCGCCTAAGACGGCCGCCGACGACGCCCCGCCCGCGGCGACCCGCTCGGCCATCACGTTGCCCGCGCCGGCCAAGCCGAAGAACTTCTCGGCCTCCGGCTACGACTACAAGGCCATGGCGGCGTACGCGGCCAAGTACTGGAACAACTACAACCCGGCCTACCCGAACTTCAACGGGCAGGGTGCCGGCGGCGACTGCACCAACTTCGTCAGCCAGTCCCTGAAAGCAGGCGGCTGGAAGCATGTCCCCGGCTACACGGACGACTTCCACAAGTGGTTCGGCAACTCCGACATCCAGTCGGACTCGTTCGTCGGCGTCAACGAGTTCTCGTGGTTCGCCCTGTCCTCCAAGCGGGTCACCAGCCTCGCCAACGTCTACCAGTTGGACGTGGGTGACGTCCTGCAGATGGACTTCAACAAGGACGGGTCCAAGGACCACAGCATGATCGTCACCTACCGCAGCCCGCAGGGCGTGCCGTACGTGTCGTACCACTCCAACAACACCTACAACAGGTCGGTGGCGAGCATCATCGCGTCGTACCCGAACGCGGCGTACTACGCCTACCGCACCTGAGCGGTCCTTTCCGGGGCGGGAGCCGGTCCGAGTGTCCGGCTCCCGCTCCTTTGCTTCCCGATCACTTACGGGAACAGTGCGATCCCGACGAGGATCAGCAGGATGATGCCGGCGACGAGCGCAACGGTCGCCCATGTCCCCCGCCGCTTCAGCGGCGTCGAGGGCTCTCCTCCACGGGGCCGGTCCTCCGGCAGTGCGGCGTCGGCCGGGCGCCCGCTCCTGTAGAACTCTTCGTCGGTCGGATAGACGTTGCGCGGATCATTGAGAGCGCGCGGATCGATCTCGTGTGGACTGGTCATGAGCACTCCTTGCGCGGCGCTCGTCAGGGCCGGGGTTCCCGGCGGACGCCAGGGCCTGCGCCAGGGGGCGGTGCTCACCACTTCCCAGGCGCGCAGCCCTTCAGGAAGACGCCGCACAGGCAATCCGCCCTGCTCACCGCGCACCATCTGATCGTATACCCGAGCAGGGCCGTCCATGAGGTCCAGCGGGCCATGGCAGCTGGACCCGGCCGAGGCCGACGGCGAGCACGCCGCGCGCTACGCCCGAGACCGCGTCGGTCACAGGTCGAGGACCGCGCGGAGTGCGTTGTCGATGAGCACTTGCTGCTCGGGCCCGATGTTGCCGAGCAGGGTGGCTGTCTCGAAACGCGCCGCGGAAAGCTGGAGCAGGTTGACGGCGACGACCGAGGCATCGACCGGGGTGGTCAGGCGCACGCTCATCGCCGTGTCGGGGTGCACGGCCGGGGCGTGCAGCACCAGGGCGACCACGGCGCCGTACGCATCGGCGAGTCCGTCAAGGCTGACGACGAGGACCGTGCGGCTTCCCTTGCCGGTGTCGACGTCCCAGACATCGCCCTTCTGGATCGTCACAGGGCGTCGCCCTCGCCGCCCAGATCGAGGGGCTCGATGCGGGCGAGCCGACGGGCGGCGTCCAGCGTCATCTGCCGACGCACGGCTCGGAGGATGTAGTCGTTCAGGGAGGGGGCGCCGGCTGCGGCGTCGCGCAGCGCCTTGTCCATGGCGTCGGGAATCCGCAGAGTGATGGCAGTCATGACACCAAATGTAGTGGCATCACCGCCGTCATGCGATGACCAGTCGGGACGGCGGGCTTTCACGCCAGGGGGGTGACGGCACCGAGGCGGTGCTCGGCACTCCCGTGGCCGCCCGACGCGCAACCCAGGCACTGACCCGGTTCAGCTCACGGAACGCCGTCGACCACTTCTATGGCGTTGCCGTCGGGATCCTGGAGGACGGCGATGCGCACGCCGGGGCCCACCTCCATGGGCCCGTGCTGCACACGTCCGCCGCGGGCCACCGCACGTTCGACGATCCCGTCGAGATCATTGACGTACATGGTCAGATAGCGCACGCCGGTCAAGTGAAAGAAAGGCCCGGCCTGTTCGGCGGAGGCAGGCCGCCGCGAAGGAACCATCACCTTGATCTGCGTGCCGGGTGCCGCGAGCCGGTGCACGACTCCAGAGCCCGATCTGACCACCGGAAGCCGCTCCAGTTCGAACACGGCGGCGAAGAACTCCACCAAGGCTTCGTCGGCGCTGACCAGCCCGATTTCAACCCGCTGCAAGGTCACGGCACCCCCGGATAGCTGCCCACATCGGTCGCTCGACATCTGGCCCAACAGATATGAGAATGATACTCTACTATACGAGAATGTCATTACCGGCGCGAACGCGGTGGCGTCGCCTCGTCACTGAAGACCGCCCAGGCCTTGTCTTGGCGGTGTTGGACCACCGAAAGCGGGCGAAATGAATGGAAAGGCTGGGGATCGAGCTTCTCAGCGTCTTCGGAATGCCTCCGGTCGCATTCGTGTCCCTGGCCGCCGACCTGGGTTGCCGGTGCATCTCGACCGCCCTGACATCGAATCCGTACAACCCGTCGATTTATCCGCCGTTCTCCCTTCGGGATGATCCAGCGCTGCGGCGCGAGATGATTGCCGCAATGCGTGATCGCGACGTGTCGATCTCGCTCGGGGAAGGCATGGTGGTCCGCAAGGGAGCTGACATCCAGGACAGAGTCGGCGATCTCGAGATCATGGCGGAGCTCGGTGTCCGACGGATCAACACGGTCTCTCTCGATCCGGACCTCGACCGCAGCATCGACCAGTTCGGCATCCTCGCCCAGAACGCCGCTTCACTCGGGATGGAGACGACGGTGGAAGCCAGTCCGGGCCTGACGGTCCCGGATCTGCCCAGTGCGCTCGACGTCATTCGTCAGGTCGGGCGGCCGGACTTCCGCCTCCTCGTCGACACGATGCACATCGTGCGGTCCGGTTCCGGGCCGGACGACCTCGCGCGGCTTGATCCTGGTGTCATCGGCTATATCCAGCTGAGCGACGCCCCGTTGGTGCCCGCCATCCCCAGCTACATGGAAGAGGCGATGTTCGAGCGGATGGTGCCGGGGACGGGCGAACTGCCGTTGCTCGACGTGCTCGACGTACTGCCGCGCGACCTTGTCATCGGCCTTGAGATACCGCTCCGCGCGGAGGCGATGGCAGGCGTCGGCCCGCATGAGCGGATCGGTCGGTGCGTCAATGCCGCCCGCAGTCTCCTGGCTCAACTGGCCGACCAGCCCCGTCGGGCCTGAACGCGCTGCTGCATCGACGCGCTGAGCACCTGACCGCCCACAGCCAGCGTCTTTCGCACGGTGGTGTGAGAAGCAGGTTTTGGCTAGAACGGGCGAGCGTAGGGGTGGTTGCTCACGCGGTCCTAGATCCCGCGCAGCCACGGCAGGCGGACGGCGGGCAGTCGTGCCGGCGTCTGGAGGAACGCGCTCGCGTCAGGCCGGAACGATCCCCATGGATGCATCGGCAGCGGATCGCCGCGGAAGACACCATCGGGCATTCCGCCTGTCACTGGGACGGGCAACCGGTCGTGCCCGCCGAGGTCGCCAACAGGTGGGCCGGCACAGCCCCGAACGCCGCCGCCCACCGTGGGCTCCAGACTCCGGACGGCTCGACGGTTGGCGTGCCCTGCCGACCCTCGACCACCGTCTCCCAGTCGACCGTCCGGTGCACGGGGCCTTCGGTCGGGACGTGAACCGTCGCGAACACGCCCCGGGCCTCCGCTTCGTCCACCCCCTCGCGACAGTCGCCGTAACCGTCGTGGCGACCGTGGCACCACAACCGCACGCCGCTCGGACCTGCGGTCCCGCCACGGACTGACGGCGGATCGGCCGAGCCGCCGACGACACAGGCCGAGTTGGGAGCGGTCAAGGTGAGCGTTCGGGACGCGGTGGGAGCGCCGAGTGCCGTGGCAAGGAGCCGCGTGAACCCGCTTTCTCCGCCTGGTACCGGTCGAACGCGTCGCGGGCGTCGGGGACGAACGTCGTGTCGTGCATCGCAACGCGCAGCTCAACCGGGGTGAGCCAGGCGTGCCAGGCGACTTCCGAGGGATCCGGTACAACCGGTTCGTTGAGGACCGCCTCGTGCAGGCCGAGCCAGTACGGACTGATGACACCCCGGCACAGGTACTTGAAGAGGAACCGCGTCGGGGCGTGGACCCCTAGTTCTTCGGCGAGTTCGCGAGAGGCGGCTGCCGGGTAGGTCTCGCCCACGCCCACGGCACCACCGACCAGCCAGTTGTACTGGCCGGGGAAGCGGGAAACGTGATCGGGACGTCGATGGACGAGGATCCGACCGTCCGGGTCGCGGCAGACGGTGGTGGCGACCCGGTGCAGCCACCTTCGGCGGATGGCCTCGCCTCGATCCACCACCCCCAGTGTGTGGTCCTGCTCGTCCACTCGCTCCACCATCTCTCCCACGGCGGACACGCTGTCACAGAACCGCTGGGCTGACGACACACCCAGCTCAACGGCCGACTTGGTGTGGTGGCACAAGCTCCGAGATCAACTCCTCAGACGCCGATCGCCCCATCGATACGTTCACGGAGGAGATCAGCGTGTCCGTTGTGACGGGCGTATTCCTCGATCATGTGGATGAGCACCCAGCGCAGCGACACCGTCCCACGCCACGCGTCCTTGCCCGCGATGTCGAGGTGGGGCGCGTCCTTGGTGAAGGCGTCGGCGAACGCGACCTCGGCGCGCCATGCCTGCCACGCTTCGGTCACAAGGTCGGGATCGGAAGCCGCGCCGTCGAAGTCACCGTCGGGTTCCACCGGCGACGAGAAGCGTGGCGGCGCGTCCTGACCGGCGAGGACCTGACGGAACCATCGGCGCTCCACGTCGGCGAGATGACGCACGAGTCCGAGCAGCGAGAGTGTGGAGGGCTCGACGGAGCGTCGGGCCAACTCC
Organism: Streptomyces sp. NPDC007896; assembly: GCF_042959425.1. NCBI lineage: Bacteria > Bacillati > Actinomycetota > Actinomycetes > Kitasatosporales > Streptomycetaceae > Streptomyces > Streptomyces sp. NPDC007896. The sequence goes on from NZ_JBIBKX010000008.1 coordinate 298,374, forward strand.
CCTTCCAGGCCCGCGCACTTCAACTCCAGCGTCGTCCGCTGGGCCCCGAGAAATCCGATGAGCATGGCTCGCTCTTCGCCGGTCGAGGGAGCATCGAGCCGGGGATCGTCGTCGTCTGCGACGAACATGGCGGCCCGCCTCCGTGGATTGGTCGTACTCATGCTGTCTCTCCTACGGGGTTCGTCGCTGGGAGGGAGCACGCGTTACTCCGTGCGAGTGGTGCATCCTCCGACAGCGTCGTAGCGTCGATACAGGAGCCGACCGCCGCAAGAAAGGGCGGACCAGGCACCGGGCCTGCTGGTCGAAAGAAATTGCGACTGGGAGCGAACATGCCAAGACGCACAGTGAGGACAGCGGTGACGTTCTGTGCCGCTGTGTCGCTCGCAGCAATCACGGGAACAGCTTCCTCCGCCCCAGCTCCGTCACCGTCGTCCACGCCCACCGTGCAGCGCCAGGCGGGACAGCCCGTGATGGTCGACTGCTTCTGGCACCCGCAGGTGCGCCCCACCGATTTCATTCTCGCGTGCGGTGACGGCAACAGCCGCCTCACCTCGCTGCGCTGGTCCCAGTGGCACCCGGACTCCGCGGTGGCCGAGGGCTTCAACGTGGTGAACGACTGCAAGCCGTACTGCGCCGCGGGCAAATTCCACTCGTACCGGGTGATCGTGCGGCTCAACGCCCCACAGCCTTGGAAGAAGCGCCCTGATCTGTCGCACTACACCCAGCTGAGCCTCGTCTACACCAATGGGAAGCCGGACGGATTCGGGCAATGGGTCGACCTTCCCCTGTGGAACTGACTTCCGAGATCGAGGCGTTCCGGCTCGGCGGGGCGGCGTCAGTGGCGGCCGGCTTCCCGCGCCACGCGCTCCAGTCGGCTTCGATGGCTGTCCCACCACGACCGGTCGCCCGACGGCATGGCGTCGTTCCCTTCCCCCATCCCGGCAGCCCCGTCGATGGACTCCCGGAGAATGTCGGCGTGGCCCGCGTGCCGGTGAGTGTCGGCGATCACGCGCACCAGGACCTGGTGCAGCGTCACCTCTCTTCGGTCCTCGGGCCACCACGCCACACGACCGATCGCGTCAAGCGCGAAGGTCTCGATCGTGGTGTCCGAGTGCTTCCAGGCCTGGCGGTAGAGTCCGACGATCTGTTCGCGCGACTCGTCCGCGTCGGCCCACATGTCCGCGTTGGGCTCGGCGTCGGCCGTGAACCAGAGCGGCGGCTCTTCGAAGAACGGGCGCTCGAAGGTGTCGCCGAAGTATCCCAGCTCCACTCCGGTGACGTGCTTGACCAGCCCCAACAGATTCGTTCCGGTCGGCGTCAGCGGACGTCGGACGTCGTACTCCGACAGCCCGTCGAGCTTCCACAGCAGGGCGTCGCGGGCGGCTTGCAGAGAGCGGAGAAGATCCGCCTTCGCATTCGATTCGATCATGTCCAACAGTCTCGCAGCCACCACTGACAGTCCCCTGGGCCCTGAGCCCGGTGACGGGACCGTCGCCGTGGCGGCGGTCCCGTCGGTGGAGCGTCGGGGTGGCGTCAGCGCACCGGCAGGGTCGCGGTGTGCTCGACGCGTACGGCGTCCAGAGCCCGGGGGTTGAGGCCGAGCAGTCGCAGGATCGTCGGGGCGATCTGCGTGGTCTCCACCGGGCCGCTGACGCGCACGCCGTGCGGGGTGGCGGCGCCCGAGACGACGAGCGGGACGTCGAGGTCGTCGGCGTGGGCGCCGCCGTGCTCGGCGATCTTGCTCTTGCCGCCGGTGTAGACGACGCCGTACCGGGCGATGCCGAACAGGTCCGGCACGCGCGAGTCGCCCGCCTTGACGTGGAAGTACCGGGCGGCCGCCGCACCGGCGTACAGGGTCTTCAGGCCGCTCGCGGTGAAGGGCTTGGCCTTGCCGGCGATGTCGTTGCCGGTGCCGGACTGGGCGAGCAGGTACGCCTTGGCGAAGGCGGTGGCGGCCTGCGAGCGGTCGTTGAGCCAGAGGAGCATGGCGTCGTCGTCCACGGAGTGGGCGACCAGGTCACCGGCGCCCGGGTGGGCCTTCTTCCATGCGGCGTTGAGGCCGTCGAGCAGGGGGCCGTCGTCGATACGGGTCAGGGCCTTGGGGTCGGTCGGTGACTGGCCGTGCTTGGAGGAGAGGATGACGGTCGTGTTGCCGTCCAGGTGCTGCTTGCGCAGTTCGGTGAGGAACGCTCCGACCTCCTGGTCCACGAAGGCCAGGTTCTTGGCCAGCAGCGGACCGGGGACACCCTTCGCCGCGTAGCCGCCCGTCAGGCCCTCGGAGGCAGGCAGCTTCTGGGCGGTCGAGACGGACTGGAAGTTCATGCCGAAGACCGCCGGGGTGCCGGTCTTGTGGGTGCGGCCGTGGTCGTAACCGTCGATCTCGTTGAGGACGGCCTTCACCTTGTATCCGTCGTACTGCTCCGTCGCCGCGTTGTCCTTCGTCCAGTCCGTGCCGGCCGGGTAGCCGATCGCCTGGCTGTTGATCTCGGGGGCGAACAGGTCCTGGACGCCGTTGCCGGAGGGGCCGTTGAGGATCTCGTACGCGACGTGCTTGTCGGACCACGCGGTCCGCAGTCCGGCCTTTCTGACCACGTTGAAGACCGTGTTCACCTTCAGATACGAGTGCGGATACACCGGCTTGCAGGTCTTGGGGTCGACCGGCAGCTTCGACGGGTCGATGAGGCCACGGGCGGCACCGGTCATCTTGAGGATGCTGCCGGGCAGGCCGGCGAGCCCCTGACCGGCGTCGATGGAGTCCTTGTCGCGGTCGAGGTCCTCGGTGAAGTCGACCTCGGCGCCGGGCTTGGCGCCCGCGCAGTGGGTCGTTCCGGCCGGGAGGAGGGCGGAGCTGTAGCCGTCGTCGTAGTAGATGCCCGTGGTGCCCGGGTTCCCACCGGTGAGCTGGCCGACCAGGCCGGGGAACGAGTCGGAGGGGTCGGTGGTCCTCGCGTGGGTGTACTCGACCCCGCCGGTGGCGAGCCGCGCGAGCGCTGACTCCGGGTGACGCGCGACGTACCAGGCCAGGTCGGACTGGTGCAGGCCGTCGATCGACAACAGCAGGACGTGGCGCGCGACGTGCGCGGGCGAGTGCGCGGCGATGGGTGTGGCCGCGGTGGCGGTGGCGGTGAGGCCGCCGACGGCTGCGAGCGCGGCGGCAGCCGCGGTGACGGGACGGGTGGGGCGTCGGAACACGGGTCGTTCTCCTCTGGCTGTGCGGAGCATGTGAAACCTGCGAACCATGCACCGACATAGGAGACGCGCAACATGTACGGAAGCGGACTCGCGTGTCCCGTAATGCCCAAGAAACGCAACTGCGCAGGCAAAGCCTGCCTGGCACCCGAGTTCTCATGAGTTCCGGCGAGCTCCGCTCAGGCGGCGGTATCGGCTCCCAGGGCGCGCTCCATACACACCAACTGCTCCCGCTCGTCCCATGACTCGGTCACGGCGAAACCGAGCCTTTCGTAGAGGGCGATGGCGCCCGATCGCCACTTCCACACCGACAGCTGCACCGTGCTGACACCGCATTCCCTGGCGTGCGCCAGAGCGGCTCCGACCAGTTCGGACGCGATGCCCCGGCCCCGCGAGGCCGGGTCCGTCCAGAGCCTCTTGACCTCCGACCGCCCGCCGACAGGGGCGGTCACCACCAGGCAGCCCACCGCGGTGTCCCCGCTCAGCGCCACCAGCACGACATCGTCGACGAACGCGGCCCCCGGGCCCAGGATTTCCGCGCGATAGCGGTCCGGCAGCCCGCTGACATCGGTAACGGCCTCGCCCTTCTCGGCCTGGGTCTGCAGATGGTAGGCCGCCAACAATGCGGCCAAGCCCTCGTCGACGGAACCGCCCTGACGTGGCCGGCGGACGACGACAATCTCGCGTTGATCAGTCATGACGCCAGCATCACACGCCCACGGTCGGCCGCTCCACGGTCCGTTGGAGCCCTGCGCATCCTTCAGGCGCCCGCGCCGGCCGCGATGTCCAACGCCGCGATGTAGCCGAAGGTCATCGCCGGGCCGATCGTCGAACCCGCGCCCGCGTAGCTGTGGCCCATGACGGCCGCGCTGGCGTTTCCGGCGGCGTACAGGCCCGGAATGACGGATCCGTCCGGACGCAGGACGCGCGCCCGGGCGTCTGTGCGCAGACCGCCCTTCGTGCCCAGGTCACCCGGGACGATCTTGAAGGCGTAGAAGGGGGCCAGCCACAGGGGCGCCAGGCACGAGTTGGGGAGGATCGCGGGATCGGTGTAGTAGTGGTCGTAGGCGCTGTCGCCGCGGTGGAAGTCGGGGTCGTTGCCGTTCAGGGCGAGGGTGTTGAAGCGGTTGACGGTGGTGCGGAGGGCGGCGGCGGGCATGCCGATCTGCGCTGCCAGGGCGTCGAGGGTCCACGCCTTGTGTGCGGCGCCGGACGTGTACCACGCGTCGGGGAACGTGAAGGTCGGCAGCACGTCCTTGAAGAGGTAGCGGTTGCGGTAGTTCTGGTCGACGATCAGCCACGCCGGGATGTCGGGGGCGCTGCTGTCACGGTCGTACATGATGTGTACGACGTCGCTGTAGGGAGCCGCTTCGTTGACGAAGCGCGCGCCGGCGGCGTTGACGAGGAGCCCGCCGGGCAGGGTGCGTTCGGCGAGGCAGAAGTACGGCTGGTCGGGCAGCGGGATCGCCGGGCCCCACCACGCGTCGTCCATCAGGTCGAGCGCCGCGCCGGCCCGCTGCCCCGCCTGGATACCGTCGCCGGTGTTCTCCTTGGCGCCGACCGTCCACTCGGTGCCGATGGGCTGTCGCTGGTACTGGTCGCGCATGGCCGCGTTGTGCTCGAAGCCGCCGGATCCGACGATCACCCCGTGCCGGGCTCTGATCAGGCCGGGGGTGCCGTTCCTGGTGACCAAGGCTCCCGTGGCGGTTCCGTTCTCCAGGTACAGGTCGGAGAGCGGGGTGTTCAGCCACACCGGAACCTGGGCCGCGAGCAGTCCGGCACGCAGACCGGCCGCCAGCGACTGGCCCATGGTGAGGGGCTTCTGGCCGAGGAGGGCCGCCTGGGTCCCGCGGGCCAGGCAGGTGGTGGCGACGGCGGCACCCTTCGCGCTGACCGCGGCGAGCGTGAGCCACTTGTAGTCGGAGCTGAAGACGACCATGCCGGTCGGTACGGTCATGTACGACGGGTTCAGATGGGCGAGTTCGGCACCGAGGATGTTGCCGTCGAGCTGGTCGGGTTCGATGGACCGGCCGCCGGGCAGTCCGCCGGGGAGTTCGGGGTAGTAGTCGCTGTACCCCTCCATCCAGCGGAATCGGAGCGGGCTGTTGGCCATGACGAAAGAGATCATGGCGGGGCCGCTGCCGAGGAAGGCCTGCTGGCGTGCGGCGGAGACATCGGGGCCGACCACCGCCGCGAGGTAGGTGGCGGCCTTCGCCGGGGTGTCCGGCACCCCCGCGGCGAGGATCACCGGGTTGTTCGGGATCCAGACGCCCGCGCCGGAACGCGCCGCCGATCCCCCGAACGTGGGTGCTTTCTCGACGACGACGCAGCTCATCCCCTGTTTCGTAGCCGTCAGCGCGGCGGTCATCCCCGCCGCTCCGGAACCGATCACCACCACGTCGTACGTGCCGAGGAGAGGCAGGTCGGCCGCGGACGCGGACGCGGCACCTGGCAGACCGGTCGCGAGCGCGAGCCCGGTTCCCGTCGCCGCGCCGAGCACCCGGCGACGCGATGGGCCGGGTCCGGAGGTGGAAGCGGTGGAATACGCAGAGGAGGCTTCGGTATGTCTCGCAGGGTCCGCGTTCGTGGACATGGCAGGGCGCTCCAGCCGGGCGAAGGAATGGGCGAGCGTGCTGTGCCCCGGGAAGCAACGGGTCTTCGGCGTCCCGGTTCTGATGCGGAGTCAGGAATGTCGCGCGGTGGTCTTGTGAAGTCAAGGGCTACGCCGGGCGGTCGGCAGCCGTTCCGTCGGTCGGGCCAACCCCCTGTCCGCCGTCCGGCCATGCGTGTGGGGGCGGCACCTTGATGCCGCCCCCACACAAGCAGGTTTTCCACGGATGGCACAACGGATGGCACAGCGGTCCGATTACGGGCTCTCGTCAGAAATCGACTAGCTTCCCGCCTTCGATCCGGCACTGCCATTCCTGCTCGTACACCTCGCCCGTGTAGAACCCGCTTCCGCCCACCTCATCGACATCCGTCAACGTGGTCCCGTTGATGGTGAGAATCAGCTTGGCCCGCCATGCCCAGCCGCCCGAGTTAATCACCTGCAGGCGGAAGTTGTATGAACCGTCAGGCATTTCCCGCTGGAAGCGCCGAACCTCACCCAGCCTGGTCTGAACAATCAGCCGACCGTTCAGAAAAAGGTACGCGTCATCGTCGCAAGGTCCGATGTCGACCAGTAGATCCGCTGCCGCAGTCACCTTGTTCACCCCCCTTTTTTTCTGGAAGTAGGACGCCAGTCTGTCCGAAGCGAATAAGGACGGGAATACGAAAATAGGCGTATCACGGAAGGTGTAATCGATGCGCGCGCTCAATGGGGCTTCTGAAGCTCCTCCGGAGTTTCCTGCTGCTCGGCGTTCCGCAGACTTCGGAAAACCAGCCCAAATGACGGATGAGATTATTCCAACTTTAAGTAACTGCGGGTGCGTTGGACGCCCACGGCGGCCGACGGTCCGCGCGGGGCCGACCGACAGTTGGGCGTACGCGCCCCAGGAGAGCAGCAGCACTGCCCAGTCCGCCCGGCCTCGACGACTGTCCACCGCGTTGTGGGATCGCCCGTCATACTGGGAACGGCGGGGAAGGAGAGGGCAGATGGATCTGTGATCCCACAGCACGCGGAAAACAATCAGAACGGCGACCACGACCAGCACGGCGCGTACGACGAGTACGGGAAATACGACGTCCTGGTGATCGGCGGCAGCGGCGTGGACACCATCGTCCGCGTCGACTCCCTGCCGGTCCCACTCGCCGACTCCGTGCACGTCGGCCCGATCGAGGAGTGGCCCGGCCACACCGGAGGGAACGTCGCCCTGGGCGCCCGGGCGCTGGGCCTCAAGGTCGGGTTGCTCGACTGCATCGGCGACGACTGGATCGGCGCACAGGTACGCGAGCGGATGGCCAAGGGCGGTGTCGAGTTCCTCCCGCTGATCTCCCCCGCGGGAACGCGGCGCGCGGTCAACCTGGTGGACGCGTCCGGCCGTCGGATGTCCTTCTACGACAGCCGCGACCCGGCGGATCTGCGGATGCCCCAGGACTTCTACCTCCCGCGGCTGCGGCGCGCCCGCCACGTCCACCTCTCCATCATGAACTTCGGGCGCTTCCTCTACGACGACATCGAGGACCTCGGCGTCCCCGTCTCCACCGATCTGCACGACTGGGACGGTCTCGCGGACCATCATCGGGAGTTCGCCCTCCGCTCCGATCTCGTCTTCTTCAGCGCGGCGGCCGTGGGCGACAAAACCCCCGCGCTGATGCGGGAGATCCTCCGCGCCGGGCGGGCCCGCACGGTGGTCGCCACGGCGGGCGCGGAAGGCTCCTACGTCCTCACCCAAGTCGGCGGCCCCGATCCGCGCCGCATTCCGGCGGCCGTCCCGCCCGCTCCGGTGGTGGACTCCAACGGCGCGGGTGACGCGTACGTCTGCGGATTCCTGTACGGCTGGCTCGCCGGCCGGGACGTCAGGGAGTGCGTCCGGCTCGGGGCGATCGCGGGTGCCCACGCCTGTACGGCACCGGGCTCGACCGCCCTCATCTCCCGGGAGGCGCTCCTGAGCCGCGCATGACCGGAAGCCGTCCCTACTCGATGTCAGTGGCGGTTGCCATGATGGGTGGTGCAACGGGGAGTGCTTGATCAGGGGGGCTGAGGTGCGGGGGAACCAATCTTTATGTGAAGCACGGCGTCCGGTGAAGCGCGGTGTCCGGTGACACGGCGGCGGTCGCCCGTCAAGCGGCGCACCCGGCGGCCGAGCAGGCGTCAACAGCAGGCAGAAGCAAGGCTGTTGGGGTTGGTAGCGGCTTCGGTCGCCGCTGTCGCGCTGGTGGTGGCGTTGGTCCAATGGCTCGCGGACCACTGGTGGGTGGCCGTCGCCGCCGCGGTGCTCGCCGGGCTCGGGTGCGCCGGTTGGCTGCGCCTGCGCCGGGATCGTGCGCACTGGCAGGAGGTACGAGCGCGCGGGCTGCGGTACGCGATCGCGCAGCTGGACACATTGCACCACCAGGAGTTCGAGCAGGCGATACGGGAGCTGATGCGCCGGGACGGCTGCCCGGACGCCGCCCGGGTCGGTGGGCGCGGTGATCTCGGCGCGGATGTGAAGGCGACGGATCCGTTCGGGCGGCGCTGGGTGATCCAGTGCAAGCACCGTCGCGACGGGGAGCGCGGAGTGGGCACGCCGGACCTACAGGTCCTCAACGGCACCGCCCGTCCCGTGCACCTGGCCGACGTGGCGGTCATGGTGACCAACGGGCGGATCACCACGCCCGCCCGGGACTTCGCCGAGCAGCAGCGCCTGCACCTCGTGGACCGCCGGTTACTCGCCTCCTGGGCGGCCGGATCGCAGCCGCTGTGGGAGCTGCTGCGGGCGTTGCCGCCGCCCCGCAGACCGTCCGCTCCGTCCTGACCGGGGGTGAGCGCGCGCCGCGCGACCACCCCTGCCCGCCCGCGCACGGAGCTCTTCCATGACCGACTCCCGAGCGCGGGAGGTCCCTGATCCGACCGTAACCTCATCGGTAGACGAACTGCTGCCTGAATCCGGCACAGTCGTGGTCGGACTGGGCTAGATTCGTGAATCCTCGGCACCGGAGCCCCTCGGTGGGGTCATGTCGGGGAGAATTCTGGAGCGGCGATGCACGCGTTCGAAAATCCTTCACCGGCTGCGACTGTGATGCAGGGTGGACTCGCCGACAGCCTCTTCGAAACGGCTCGCCGTGAGCCGGATCTGCCACAGATCGCGCGTCGTCTCGACGACGATCCTGGCATCTGGACGACGGTGACCGCGGCCGAGCTGTGGGACGAAGTGGTCGACCTGGCCCGGGGGCTGGTCGTGTCCGGCCTGCGCCCGGGGAACCGGGTGGCCGTCATGGCACGTACGCGCTACGAGTGGACCGTGCTCAGCTACGCGCTGTGGACGGTGGGCGCCGAGGTCGTGCCGATCTACCCGACCTCGTCGCACGAGCAGGTCGCCTGGATCCTTCAGGACGCGGGCTGTGTCGCCGTGGTCGTCGAGGACGAGCAGGGCGTCATGACGGTCGGCTCGGCGTGCGCGTCGCTCCCGTCACTGCGCCACGTCTGGCAGTTGGACACCGGGGCCCTGGCGCAGCTGGTCAAGCGGGGCCGGGCGATCCCGACGACGACGGTGGACTCACTTCGCCGCATCGTGCTGCCCGACTCGACCGCGGTCATCGCCTACACCTCCGGTACGACGGGGCACCCCAAGGGCTGTGCCCTCACCCACCGTAACCTCGCCAGCCCCTGCGACACCCTCCTCGAGGGCTGGAGACACACGGCTGCTCCCCCCGGTGAGCAGCCCGCCATCCTCGCCTTCCTGCCCTTCTCGCACGTGTACGGCATCATGGTCCAGGGGCTCTGTCTGCGGGGCGGCATCCTGCTGGGGCACGAGCCCGATCTCAGCGAGGAGACGCTCTCCGCGGCGCTCCTCTCCTTCCGCCCGACCTATCTCTACGCCGTTCCGTTCGTCTTCGAGAAGATCTACAAGAACTTCCTGCGTACCGCGCAACGGACGGGCCGTGGCGCCCTGTTCGAGCGTGCCGTCCAGACGGCGAAGGACTTCGCCGCGGCCGCCGAACGCCAGCGACTGGGCACCGGCCCCGGCCCCGGTTTCGACCTGCGCCTGCAGCACACCCTCTACGAGAAGACCGTCTACCGGAAGCTGCGGGCCACCCTGGGGGGACGTGTGTGCGGCGCGGTGTCGGGCGGCTCCCCGCTCAACCGTGAACTCGCCCTCTTCTACGCGGGCATCGGGATCGTCGTCCACGACGGCTACGGGCTCACCGAAACGAGCGGCGGCATCACGGCCCAGCCCGTGGGGCGCGAGAAGTTCGGAACGGTCGGCCGCGCCCTGCCCGGTACGGACATCCGGGTGGCCGAGGACGGGGAGATCATGGTGTGGGGGCCCTCGGTGTTCCAGGGCTACGTCAACGATCCCCCGTCGACGTACGCCGCGTTCCAGGACGGCTGGCTGGCGACGGGCGACCTCGGGCGCCTCGACGCCGAGGGGTATCTGGCCATCACCGGCCGCAAGAAGGACGTCATCATCACGAGCGGCGGCAAGAGCGTGGCTCCCGCGGCCCTCGAAGAGCGGCTGCGCGTCCACCCGTTGATCCATCAGGCGGTCGTCGTGGGAGACAACCGGCCGTGTGTGGGCGCCCTCATCACCCTTGATCCCGACTTCCTCGCGCACTGGCGCGGAGCCTGGTCCAAGGGGGGCGCGTCGGCACGGGACGCACGGGAGGAGAACGAGCTGCGGGAGGAGGTCAGACGCGCCGTCGCCGCGGCCAACAGCGCTGTCTCCCGCTCCGAGTCCATCCGCGTGTTCCGTGTTCTCTCCGAGCCCTTCGACCAGACCAACGGCCTGCTGACCCCGTCGATGAAGCTGCGCCGGGACGCCATCTCACGGCGTTTCGCCGCCGAGATCGACGCGATGTACCAGACCTCGTCGAGGGTCCCGCGGGAGTACACGCCGAGCGAGCCCTCGATCTGGGACGATTCCGACAACGTATTCCGGTGACGAACTCCGCATCGGCCACTTCCCACGGTCGGGAGGTGGCCGTGCCACCTCCGTCCGGCGACACGTGGCCCGCCGGCCCGACGGTCACGCCGACGGCGCTGGTCGCCTCGACGGCAACCTTCTCCGTACCGACCACCAAGGCCGCCGAATAGCGGCTGCGACGGCGAGGAAGCCGGCCCGGCCCTGGCGGACGCGAAGACGAGGAAGACGGACGACGCCGCCCCGAGGGGCCACCAACGTCCGGTGCCGGGCCCTGACCCGCTGCATGACCGGCAACACCGACCACGCGGGCGCCCGCACCGGTGTCTTGCAGGCCGCGGCCGGCCTGTTCGGGGTGAGCGGTGACGCGTACGAGGCCGTCGGCGATGCCGAGCAGCCCCGCCTACTCCGCCGTCGGCCTGCCCACCGGTCTGTCGATCGCCCCGGTCACCGGGCTGATCCCCGGCACGCCGACGACGGCCGGTGCCTTCACACCGGCCGTCTCCATCGAGAACTCCGCGGCCGTCGACCTCGTCCACGACCGTATCGGCGGACAGGTCATCAGCCGGGTCAGCGAGGACGGCATCGCGCTGCTAGTGAAGGACTTCGTCCGGGACGCCGGCACGGAGCTGCACGCGACCTGCACCGTCGACGCCTCCGCACTCCCCACCGACGACACTCAAAGGCTCCGCGTCACGGACGACACCCCCGGCATCGTCACCGTCGCCCCCGGCTACCCGGACAGCCGGAGCCTGACTTTCCGACCCTCGTGACCTCTCTGCGCCTCTTCCACTTCTTCCGCGGCGCGGGACATAGGTGCGTCCCGCGAGCGACCGCAGGGGCGTGACACGGATTCTGGCCCCCGGCATCCTGGTGGTGTTCATGTGACCACAGTGCTCCCAGGACGTCGGGGCAACCAGATCCCTCCTGTGAGGAGGAACGCGGATCCTGGTACCGCCACCACCACCCTGCGCAGGTCAGGGGTCCTCCTCCGCGTCAACCGGAGCGTCGGTGCCGGGCAGCCTCAGGGTGAACACCGAACCGGCGCCGAGTTCACTCGCCACCGCGACGGTACCGCCGTGGGCCGCCACGAGCTGGCGGACGATGGACAGGCCGAGCCCACTGCCGCCGGTGCGGCGACTGCGGGACTTCTCGGCCCGCCAGAACCGGTCGAAGACGCTGGGCAGATCCTCCGCAGCGATACCGCTGCCGGTGTCGGCCACCTCGAGGACGACCTGGCCTTCCTCCTCCCGGGCGGAGAGGATGATCGTGCCGCCGTCCGGTGTGTGCCGGATCGCGTTGGACACCAGATTGCCGAGCGCCTGCCGCATCCGCACCGGATCCGCGTCGAGCCAAGGAGTCCCGTTCCCCGCCGGCGCGGACGTCCCGTCCGTCCCCGTGCGCAGCCCGATGCCCGCCGACTCCGCGCCCACCCGGTGCGCCGCCGCGACCTGTTCGAGCAGCTCGTCGGCGCGGACGGCCTCGCGGTGCAGCGTGAGGGTGCCCGCGTCGGCCGCCGCGAGGTCCTGGAGATCGTCGATGACCCGCTGGAGGAGCACCGCCTCCTCGTGCAGGGAGGCGAGCAGTTCCGGATCGGGGTCGACGATGCCGTCGCGGGTCACCTCCAGCCAGCCGCGAATGTTGGTGAGTGGGGTGCGCAGTTCATGCGCGATGTCGCTGACCATCGCCTTGCGCTGGGCCTCCATCCGTTCCCGGCGCTCGGTCAGCTCGTTGAACGCGACCGCCAGGATGCCCGTCTCGTCCCGGGTGGTGACGGGCACCCGTACATGCTGTTCCAACGGCTGCTGGGCGGCCTGCGTGAGCGCGCGCAACGGGCGTACGAGACGGGTGGCGACCAGCGCGGTCACGGCCACGGTGAGGGCCAGCACGAGACCGGTGACTCCGACGACCTTGGCCTTGTTGGCGTTCGACATGTCGAAGTGCGGGACGGCGCTGTCCCCCGTGCCCAGGAACAGCTCGGCAACGGGCGCGACATCGGGGTCGAGCTGCTCGCGACGCGCTTCGGCGAGACACTCGTTCCCCTTCGCCTCGATCGCCGTGGGATGGCCGCCCGGGCTCTCCCTCCCCAGGGTGAACTGCGGCTGCGGGGCCTCGCTGGAGAACTCCAGCGAGATGAACCCCTTCTCGCGCAGAGCAAGGTCCTTGCGCCGCAGACATGCCTCGGTAAGGCTCGTCAGCCTGGCCACCGCTGTCTCCTCGGTGTGGGTCAGGGTGTTGAGCTGTCCGTCCGCGCACACTTCGGGCACGATCGAGTTCGGGAGAATCCCGTTCGCGTCCGACAGGACGGGCCGACCGCTCGGCGTCCAGGTGATCGTGGTGTCGACGCCGTTGCGCGCGGCGCACTTCTGCCGCAGAGTCGCCAGCTTGCCCAGCCGTGCCCGCTCCAGGGGCGTGAGCCGGTAGGGCCCCACCGCGCGCGGGTCGACGCCGTTGAGCTGGGCGCCGGGCTCCGAGTAGGTGTCGGTGTGCAGGGGGTCGACGGTGGCGGCGGCCCCGGGCGGCAGGGCGGTGCGGGACTTGGCGGAGTCGGCGATCGGCGTACGGTCCGCCGTCGTCAGCGCGATCCGTCGCCCGGTGGCGGCCGACAGCCGGCGCACGGTGGCCTGGACGCCCGACCAGCTCGGGTGGGTGGCGGCGTATCCGCTGAGTTGCCGGAGGATGTCCGTGTCGTCGGCGAGGGCCTGTCCCTGCTCCTCCTGGATGGCGCGGGTCGTCGTCTGCACCGCGAGCCACGCCGTCGCTGCCACCGAGCAGAGGGCGATGAGCACCGAGGTGATCATCAGCCGTACGAGCAGCCTCTTGCGCAGCGGTATGCCGGAGCTCACCCGCGCCCACCGCTGAGCTTGTACCCGACGCCGAACACGGTGAGCAGCCGCACCGGTCTGCGGGGATCGGGCTCGATCTTCTTGCGCAGGTTCATGATGTGCACGTCGATGGCCCGTTCGGTGGAGGCCCGGTCGATACCGCGGGTGCACTGGAGCAACTGTCGCCGGGAGAAGACCCGCTCGGGCTCCGCGGTCATGGCGCGCAGGATCTCGTACTCGCCGGGGGTGCACTCCACGCGCGCGCCGTCGCAGTGCACCTCGTGCCGGACCGGGTCGACGGTGATTCCGGCGGCCCGTACGGACCGGTCCTGCTCGTCGGCCGGGCGCCCGCTGCGCCGCAGGACCGTGCGGATACGGGCCATCAGCTCGCGCGGGCTGTACGGCTTGGTCATGTAGTCGTCGGCGCCGAGTTCCAGGCCGAGCAGGACGTCTTCCTCGGCGGAGCGGGCGGTGAGCATGAGGACGGGGATGTCGTCGTCCCGGCGCAGCACCCGGCACACCCCGAAGCCGTCGATCACCGGCAGCATCAGGTCGAGGACGACGAGGTCGGGCTTGTGCCTCCGTACCTCGTCGAGCGCGGCCCCGCCGTCGTGGACCACGGTCGCGGTGTGTCCCTCCTGAAGCAGTGAGCGGCGTATCAGCTCCGCCTGTTTCTCGTCGTCCTCAGCGACCAGCACATGTGCGCACACGCGGCCGATAGTAAGCGCCTGCGCCCGGGAAAAAGGGAGGCGAGAGGGTCTTCCCACACCCTGACAACTTCCTGATGTCCGCCTGCGAAGCTCACGCACGCCACCTGACGCGACTGTGGTCGAAGGTGTGCACGGATCTTGACGCTCTCCGATCCGGGGCCGTAGCTTCCCGAAGGATTTAAACGATTCAAAAGCGTGGGCCCCGAAGGGGTCCTGTTTGTGCTGCCCTCCGAGAGAGTGGACGAGATCCATGAGCAACGTCACCCCGGCCCGCAGCTCGGGGCTCCCCCGCCGCGCTCTCCTCGGAGCCGCCGTCGCCACGGCCGCGGCCGGTGCGTTCGACTGGAGCCTGCCCGCGGTGGCGAGGGCTTCGACCGCCGTCGGGCCGCCCTTCGCGACGCCCGGGCGCGCCGTGCGGCCGAAGTTCCGCTGGTGGTGGCCCGACGGCCTCGTGCAGCCCGACGAGATCAGACGGGAGATCGACCAGATCGCCGACGCCGGTTTCGGCGGGGCCGAGATAGCCGCGGTCCATCACAGCGTCACGGACCCCTCGGTCCTGGACACCGCGCGGCACGGCTGGGGCAGCGCCGCGTGGGTGGCGGGAGTGGAGGCGGCACTGGGCCAGGCGGCCCGGCGCGGCCTCACCGTCGATCTGACCATCGGCCCCAGCTGGCCGGCGGCGGTCCCCGGCATCACGCCGGACGGCGAGGCGGCGGTCAAGGAACTCGCCTACGGAACGGCCACGTTGACCGCGGGAAGCGTCTACTCCGGTCCGGTGCCGCCCCCGGTCCACGCCGCCGCCGCCGCGGGCGTGACCCGGCAGCGGTTGCTCCTGGTCCAGGCCGCCCGGGTGAACACCGCGAACTCCACCCGCAAGGAGACGGGGCTCGACCTGGACTCGGTCCGGGACCTCACCGGCGCCGTCACCGACGGCACGCTCACCTGGACCGCGCCCGGCGACGGCAGCTGGGTGATCGTCTCCTACTGGGTACGCGGTTCCGGACAGACTCCGGAGGGCGGCCCGCACACCGCCCCGGCCGCGTACGTGGTCGACCACTTCAGCCCGGCCGGCACACGCGCGGTGACCGACTTCTGGGAGTCCCACATCCTCTCCCCCACCGTCCGGCGCCTGCTCAGGGTCTCCGGCGGGGCGCTGTTCGAGGACTCCATCGAGCTGGAGACCGACGGGCTCCAGTGGACGCCCGGCCTCCCGGACGCGTTCCTCGCCCACACCGGCCGCTCCCTGCTGCCGCTGCTGGCTGCCGTGATCCTCAATCACGGCAGCCAGGTGTTCGCGTTCGACGCCGCCGTCACCCGGCAGATCCGGCACGACTTCTGGGAGACGGTGTCCGTCCTCTTCAACCGGCACCATGTGACGGCCCTGCGCACCTGGGCCCACTCCCTCGGCCTCGAACTGCGTTCCCAGCCCTACGGTCTCCAGACCGACGCGATCGCCTCGGCCGCGCTCCTGGACATCCCCGAGGGCGAATCCCTCGGCTTCAAGAACCTCGACGACTACCGCTGTCTGGCGGGCGGCCGGGACATGGCGGGGCACACCGTGTTGTCCTGCGAGGCGGGCGCCTACGCCGGCGGCGCGTACAACACGACCTGGCAGAAGTTCCTGCGCACCATGGGCGGCGCCTACGCAGCGGGAGTCAACCAGACGGTCGTCCACGGCTTCTCCTACGCCGAGCTGCCGGGCGTGAACTGGCCCGGATACGCCGCCTTCACCCCGTACAAGGGGACGGTCGGCTATGGAGAGTCCTGGGGCCCGCGGCATCCGACCTGGCGGCACGTCGCGGACGTGTCGGGGTATCTGGGCCGGGTTCACCACGTGTTGCAGACCGGCCGTCCGCGCGTCGACGTCGCCGTGTTCCGACAGACCGGGTACACCGCCACCGGCATCGGCGCCTCCTGGTTCACCGCGACGGGCATCCCCCTGGGCTGGACCCACCAGTTCCTCAGCGGGCCGCTGCTCGACCTGCCCGCCGCCACCGTGCGCCACGGGCGCCTCGCACCCGAAGGCCCGGCGTACAAGGCCCTGTTCGTCGAGGGCGACTTCTTCTACGGCTCCACGGTCACCCTGGCGCTGTCCGACGCCCGCGCCCTGCTGCGCCTCGCCCGCGCCGGACTGCCCGTCGTGCTGCTCGGCGCCTGGGACACCGTCGTGCCGCCCGGTGTCCCGGACAGCGGCGAGAGCGACGAACTGCGTTCCGTGGTGGCCGAGTTGCTGGCCCAGCCGCTGGTCCGCCAGGTCGTCGACAAGTCGGCCGTCCCCGCCGCTCTCGTCGACCTCGGGGTGGCGCCCGACGTCCGGTACGCGGCCTCGTCGACCCTGCTCAACGCCCATCGTGTGGCCGACGGCGTCGACTACTACTACCTGTGCAACGGCAAGCACGCCGAGACCGTCAAGCCGCCGGTGGCCGCGATCGACCACGAGGTCACCCTGCGCCGCACCACCGCGGGCGCCGTGCCCTACCTCCTCGACCCGTGGACCGGAAAGGCCGAGCGCCTCGCCCGCTACACCGAGGACGGCGACACCGTCACCGCTCGCGTCACCCTCCAGCCCGCCGAGACCATGATCCTGGCCCTCGGCCGCCCCGGGCTCTTCGGCGACCGCGCCGGCAGCCGTCCGCACGCGGTCGACAGCGAGGCGGACGAGGTGCGCTTCACCGACGCCGGACTCGTCGTCCGGGCGGCCGCGGCAGGCACGTACAGCACCGCCCTCTCCTCCGGCCGCACCGTGCGGACGACGGTCAAGAGCGTCCCCGCGCCGCTGGATCTCTCCTCCTGGCACCTGTACGTGCAGGACTGGCGACCCGGCGACACGGCTTACCGCACCACCGTCGTCGAGCACGAACTCACCCTCGGCACGCTGCTGCCCTGGTCGCAGATCACCGAACTCGCGGACGTCTCCGGAATCGGCCGCTACCGCACCACGGTCACCCTCGACGACGGCTGGACCGGCGACCACGGAGCCCGCCTGGAACTGGGCACCGTGACCGACACCTGCCGTGTGACCGTGAACGGCCACCGCCTTGACCCCGTAGACCAGATCCATCCGGTGGTGGACCTGGGCGACCTGCTCAGGCGCGGGGTCAATGTCATCGAGGTCGAGGTCGCCACCCCGCTCTCCAATCGGCTGCGGGTCAGCGACCCCGCGGTCTACGGCGGTACCGCGCGTCAGGCGTACGGGCTGCTCGGGCCGGTGCGGCTGGTGCCGTACGGCGAGGCACGGATCGACTGACCACACCGCGGTCCTGTCACCCGGGGCCGTCCTCGATGCCGGTGAAGCTGAGGACGCGGAGTTGTCCGAGCTGGTGAGCGGCCGCATCGGCGCCGTACTCGACGTCACCGAACCCGAACCCGAACCCCTCCCCGCCGACGCCCTCGGTGCGGCGGGCGGGCCTGGTCAAGAGCGCCGGAGCGGTTCGACCGGGACCGGGTCGTCTGCCGGTCAGTCCCAGTCGGCCGAGGGTTGGCCGACCCGGCCGCCTGTGTGCGCTGACTGGACGTAACCCTCGGGTGGCAGGGGAAGTGCGGCCACGCACTGCGCCGAACACGCGTTGACCAGCAGGGGCAGAACGTCCGTGGCCACCCGCAGCGAGATCCACACCGGGTGGAGCCCGCCGAGCTCGACCGCTCGGTCACAGACGCTGCATGAGGAGATGGCTGTCGTGCCCCAGCGGCGTGGATCCAGGTCGTCGGTATCGAGTCCGACGACCGAACTCCCGGCAGACTGCAGCCGCGGAAAGGGGGGCCGCAGCTTGTAGTTGCCGAACAGAGTGCGCGTACTCACCGTGCTCCTGGTGAGCCTCGTGCATCTGGTGATCTCGTACGGGAACCAGTGCAGTCGGTAGGAGGTGTACGGGGTGAACTCCTCCAGGCTGGTCATCGCCCCGATCTCGGGTGGGACGCGGACGAGGTTGCTGCCGTAGAGCATGAGGTGCTTGACCGCCGTCAGCTTGGCGATGGTCGGCGGCAGGGTGACGATCTGCCGCCGTTCCTGGGGGCTGAGCTCGACGAGCGGACGGAACTCCTCCCGGCCGTCGGCGGCCGCCTCGTCGATGAGCGCGAGCAGATGCTGCCAGCCGGGGGCCGAGGTGTCCTGCAGTTCGGTGTGGAAGCCGACGCGAGCGCGCGGATGGGCACTCGACTTACCCAGCGGATTTGGCGGTAGGAGACACAATGTGCCTCTGTTGCGGGCAAGCACGCGGATGCATCTACCCAGGCCCCGTCTACTCCATCGACGACCTCGCCGATCGGCTCTGCCCGTGGTGCATCGCCGACTGCGGTGACGGCGCGGCGTTCTCCGAAAGGAGGCCGGCGGTTGGGGATGACCTCCGGACGAAGTGGAGCATCACCTCAGCACTTTGGACAGGGACGGCCAGCCCACCGCCTACCTCTTCCGATGCCGCGTCTGCGCAACTCACCTCGCGTACTCGGACCTTACGTAGGCCTGTCGTTCAGCCCCTTCAGGGAGTGACGTAGTCGCACCGCGAGGTGCTCGACGCGATCGGCCGGTCCCCGCGGCGAGCCGACCACACCGATCCCTCTCGCATGTGGCTCACGTCACACCGCAGACGTGGAACTCGTGCGAGGCCATCGGCGAACCACTGGTGTCCACGCGAACGACTTCAAGGGAAGTACATGAACCGAAGAGGCAACTGGTGACGCTCTCGCCGGACATCGGCGCCTGGCATGGCACCCGGGACGACAACGAGCCTGCCTCCGACGCCTTGGTCGTCAAGGAGTCCTGGGAGACGCCGGACGTCTTCGCCGTACTCTTCGACCGCCACGCCGGCGACATCCACCGCTATGTGGCCAGACGGCTGGGTGTCGATGCGGCCGATGATCTGATGGCCGAGACGTTTGTGATCGCGTTCCGGCAGCGTCGTCGCTACGACCTCTCTCAGGCCCAAGCACGTCCATGGCTGTACGGCATCGCGACCAACCTCGTCGGACGCCACCGGCGAGCCGAGGCCCGGCGCTTGCGTGCGATGTCACGTGCGGCCTCCCTGGCATCCAGCGAGGAGAGCGACGAAGGCGAGCCCATGGAGGACCGAGTCGCCGAGAGAGTCAGCGCCGAACGCTCCTCGGCAGCGCTGGCGGGCGCGCTCGCCAGGTTGCCCGCCCGCCACCGTGACGTGCTGCTCCTCGTCGCCTGGGGTGACCTCGACTACGCGGAGACCGCAGAGTCCTTGGGCATTCCCATCGGCACCGTGCGCTCACGCCTGCACCGGGCACGTGCGCAACTACGCAAGACAGCGGGCACCCAGGATGCCCCCTCCGCGGCTGCACTCCAAAAGGAGCACGATCATGGATGACCTCACTGAGCTGCGGGCATGGGAAGCCGACAACCTCCAGCTCACTTCACAGGCACGCGCTGCGGCTCGGGCCCGCCTGCTCGGCGCCATCGACCATGAAACGCGTCAGAGCACGAGAAGCCGACTCTCCCGACGCCTCGCTCTGCGCGGCGCGTTCGTCGGCGCTGCCGCCGCAGCCGTGGCAGGTATCGCCGTCGCGGTCACGAGAGACGGCGACAATGAGGGCACGCCGAACCTCACCATGCTCAGCGCAGCCCAGATCCTCCAGAAGGCCGCAGACGCCTCAAGAGCCGACCGCAGCCGGCTGCCCATCCCGCGCGACGACCAGTACTTCTACACCAGGACCTACATCGCACGGACACCCTGGAAGGGCGGCAGGACACGCACCTGGACGGACGAGAGTTGGATGTCGGTCGACGGCTCCAAGCCCTCTCTCCGGCAGGAGTACGGGAAAGTCCACCACGACCCGCCGCTCAGTAAGCATGAAGTGCGGTGGCCGCCCACCGTCTACGCCAAACTCAAGAAGTTGCCCACAGACCCTGACAAGCTCCTCGAAACGCTCCGCCACGGACAGAAGAGCACTCCGCAGACGGACCGAGACGCGTTCTTCGACGCATGTCTGCTCATGCAGGGACCGCGGGTGATGCCGCCAGGGCTTCAGGCTGCCGCGTTCGGGGCACTCGCCGGCATCCCGCGGGTGCGTGTCGACCGAGATGAGGTGGACATCCTCGGCCGCCGCGGAATTGGGGTGTCCTACCCGGGCATCGACTTCACTTTCCTCTTCGACCGCGACACCTACGTATATCTGGGCATGCGGCTGAAAGGCAGCACAGTCAAGCTGGTGCACGGTCAGTGGCAGGAGACCAACCCGTATTTCGAAACGAAGGGCCTCCAACAGATCGCCGTGGTCGACCGCATTGGCCAACGCCCCTAGGAGGTGCCTGGCCGATCACGGTTCACGGTGCGCACGTCCAGGGTTGATGGTCGGTGCAGTCCCCTAGCCTGCGCTGATGACCACCGCTGAGTCCGGAGCTTTCTCGAGTGTGCGCGTTCTGCGGGCCAGTCGGGATTTTGGGGATGCCGAGGACGGGCAGGCTCGGCGCGAGGCTGACGCCGACCTGAGGGCCGGAAGAAGTAGTGCCCGAGCCGTCCGCTGGTCATGAGCAGAGCCGGACGATGACAGCCACCACAGTGGTTTTCCATGGAACGCCAGACCCAGTTCGCCCAGCCAAAGGTGAAAAGATAGGCCCGGCGCCCCGAAGGGTGGCGGGTGGCGGTGGTCGTCGGCTGGGAGTGGGACGACACGTTGTTCTCGGGGACGGCCCCCTACTACCAACGGGGAAGGCTCCCGTACGCACCCGGTCTCGCGGATGTGCTCGCCGAGGTTCTGCGACTCGACGGTCGGGGGCGCCTGATCGACGTGGGATGCGGACCGGGCACCCTGGCACTGAGTCTGGCGCACCTGTTCGGTGAGATCGTCGGTGTGGACCCGGACAGCGGGATGCTCTCCGAAGCGGGGCGCGGGGCCGCCGAGGCGGGGGTGAGCGGAAAGTCGCGGTGGGTACGAGTCCGGGCCGAGGAACTGCCCGCAGGTCTTGGGACGTTCACGGTGGCGACCTTCGGCCAGTCCTTCCACTGGATGGATCGGGATCTCGTGGCGGCGACCATCAGGGACATGCTCCTGCCCGGCGGGGCGTTCGCGCACATCTCGGATCTGAAGACGGAGCGCCGATCCGTCGAGGGTCTTCCGTATCCGGCGGTGCCCTATGCCGCGATGGACGAGTTGGTCAGGCGCTACCTCGGACCGGTACGACGAGCCGGGCGCGGGGTACTGCCGCAGGGCACGCCCGGCGGCGAGGCGGCGGTGCTCACGCGCGCGGGATTCTCCGGTCCTCGGCGTCATGTCGTTCCCGGCGGGCGTGCGCTTGAGCGCACGTGCGATGACGTCGTCGCGGGGGTGTTCTCGATGTCGTTCTCGGCTCCGCACCTGTTCGGCGCGCGCCGTGACGCCTTCGAGTCTGACCTGCGCCGCCTGCTGCGGGAGGTGTCCCCATCGGGCCGATTCTCCGAGCGCCTTCCGAGCACCGAGGTCTTCGTCTGGGGAAAGAACCCCGCCGAGCCGTGATCAGGCAGCCGCCGGCACGAAGAAGCATCGATGCCGTAGTGCTCGCAGAAGGTGATCCACCGCAGCGGGATGCGGTCCCGGTCGTAGCGTGATCCACTGAAAGAGCAGACATGACGACGTCCGTGCGCGGACGGGGACGAAACGGCCGATCCGCAGGGCTCGGAAGGGGCGTTCCCATGAAGGTTGTCGTGGATCTCACCCGGTGCCAGGGATACGCGCAGTGCGCTTTCGCCGCGCCGGATGTGTTTGTCATCCAGGGGGACGAGGCGCTGCTGTACGACACCGATCCGGACGACGCGCAGCGGGAGAAGATCGTGCGGGCCGCGGCGGCCTGCCCGGTCCAGGCCATCTTCCTCGACCGTGACGGCACGCGGATCCGGGAGCCCGCGCCCGGGACGCGCGTGGCTGCCTCCGGCCCTGGGGAAGCGTTCAAGCGTACGGGGCGCATCGTCATCGTCGGGGCGTCGCTGGCCGGCCTGCGGGCTGGTCGGATGCTGCGCCAGGAGGGCTTCACCGGCTCGCTGACCGTGATCGGGGACGAGCCTCATGCTCCCTATGACCGGCCGCCGTTGTCCAAGCAGGTCCTCATGGGCCAGGTTCCGGC
The DNA here is from genome assembly GCF_042959425.1 of Streptomyces sp. NPDC007896. Lineage (NCBI taxonomy): Bacteria > Bacillati > Actinomycetota > Actinomycetes > Kitasatosporales > Streptomycetaceae > Streptomyces > Streptomyces sp. NPDC007896. The sequence continues at coordinate 320,656 of NZ_JBIBKX010000008.1, forward strand.
GCGGCGGACCGCACTGCCCCGCCGAGAGGAGCTCGACGCGCACTGGCGGTTCGGGGTCGCGGCCACGGGGCTCGACCTGGACGGCAAGCAGGTGCTGCTGGCCGATGGCGCGAAGGTGGGGTTCGACCGGTTGCTCATCGCCACCGGAGTACGGGCGCGCCCGTGGCCGAACGAGGCGGAGGCCGCGCTCGACGGGCTGTTCGCGCTGCATACGCCGGAAGACGCGGAAGGGTTGCGACAGCGGCTGGCGGCCGGGCCCGGCCGGGTGCTGGTCATCGGTGCCGGGTTCACCGGCTGTGAAGTCGCCTCCGCCTGCCGCGAGTTGGATCTGCCGGTGACCGTCCTCGATCGCGGCCCGGCTCCGCTGGCCGGGGCACTGGGCGCGGTGATCGGCGGGGTTGCGGCGCAGATGCAGCGCGACAACGGCGTCGACCTGCGGTGCGGCGTCAGAGTCGAGTCGCTGGAAGGCGATGACAGCGGGAGGCTGCGGCGCGCCCGTCTGTCCGACGGCAGCACTCTGGACGTCGAAGTGGCGGTGGCCGCTCTCGGCAGTATCCGCAACGTCGAATGGCTGGAAGGCTCGGGGCTGGCGGCAGGGGACTGGGGCGTGGCGTGCGATGCGGGGTGCCGCGCTGTCGACGTCAACGGCCTCGTGACCGACGATGTGTTCGTCGCGGGCGACGTGGCCCGCTGCCCACACCCCGTCTACGACTACCAGTACCTCGCCCTGGAGCACTGGGGCAACGCCGTCGCCCAGGCGGGGATCGCCGCGCACAACATGATCAGCACCCAAGGTGAGCGCTGGCCGCACCTTGCGCTGCCGGAGTTCTGGTCCACCCAGTTCGGCACCGAGATCAAGTCCGTCGGCGTCCCGACCTACGCCGATCACGTCGTCATCGCCCAGGGATCGGTGGCCGAGCGCCGCTTCGTCGCCGTCTACGGATACCGCGGGCGGATCACCGCGGCGGTCGCCTTCAACCAGGCCAAGTGGCTGGAGTTCTATGCGGGATTGATCGACCGGGCGGCGCCGTTCCCGCCGTCCTTCCGCACCGTCGACCAGGCCACCGACGGGCGCCCGGTCGCGGCCGAGGTCCCGGAACGGCCCACCCCTCAGGCCACCGTCGTGGTGACCGGTCACGGACCCAGTGAACGGCGGGCCACGTTGGTCCGCAGAACGTACCTGTGACCCTGCCCAGGCCACCGCACGTCCCTGATCCCCGAGTTGCGGGAGATGCCCTCCATGACCCGGACCAGCACCTGGCAGCAGATCCTCGATCCCTCCCACCGCGCCGACCCCTACCCGCTCTACACCGAGCTGCGCAGGACGCCCGTGGTACGGGAGGAGGACGGGACCTACGTCGTGAGCACCTACCGGGAGATCGTCTCCCTGCTCCACGACCCACGGCTCAGCTCGGATGCGCGCAACCTCCCCGAGGTCGCCGCCGATGCCGCGGCGCACGCGTACGAAGAGGGCCTCCCCGGGCTGCCGCCCAACTTCATCCGGATCGACCCACCCGAGCACGACCGCATCCGGCGCCTGCTGACGCGGAACTTCGGCCCACCCCACCGCCCGGGACGTATCGACGGCATGATGCCCGACCTGCTCAGGATCGTGACGAGCCTCATCGACGACTTCCCGGGCAAGGACGGGTCCGGCAAGGTCCGGGTCGACATCGTCGACGACTTCGCCTATCCGTTCCCGGTCACGGTGATCTGCGAGCTGCTGGGAGTACCCCGCGAGGACGAACCGCGATTCCAGGTCATGTCCGGCGCGGTCATCGAAACCGCCGACCCGACCACCGGCGGGATCGCGGAGCGGCAGCGCCGACGCGCGAAGGCCGTCGCCGACCTCGGCCAGTACTTCGCCCAGCTCCTCGACGCCCGCCACGGCCGACGATGCGACGACCTGCTCTCCGGACTCCTCGGCGATGACGGCGACGAGGCGCCGATGTCACACGAGGAGATACTGAGCAACGCGGCCCTGCTGCTCGTCGCCGGCCATGAGACGACCGTCAACCTCGTCGCCAACGGCATGCTCACCCTCCTGCGCCACCCCGAGATACTCGACCGGCTACGCCTCGGCGACGAACCAGATCTGGCCGCCCGAGTGGTCGAGGAACTCCTGCGCTACGAACCACCGGTGCAGTTTCTGTCCAGCGGCCGGAACACCCTCGACGACATCGAGATCGCCGGCACCACCATTCCCAAGGGCTCACCGGTCGCCCTCGTGCTCGCCTCCGGCAGCCGCGACCCCGGCTTCGTCCCGGACCCCGACCGCTTCGATCCCGATCGCGAGCACAACGAGCACCTCGGTTTCGGCGGCGGCATCCACTACTGCTTCGGTGCCCCGTTGACCCGTCCCGAGACACAGATCGCTCTCACCCAGCTGGCACACCGGCTGAAGAACCCCCGACTCGTCGCCGACCCACCGCCCTACCGCGCGAGCCCCAGTCTGCGCGGCCCCCGCCACCTTCTGGTCGAGATCGACGGCGTCAACCCCGCCTGACCATGCAAGTATGGCGAACAGCGCGCTCCTCGTGATGGACGTCCAGCGCGACATCGTGGGCATCGCGAACGACGGCTCCGGATATCTGCCGCGTCTGCGCAGTGCGATCGACGGTGCTCGCGCGGCGGGTATCCCCGTGGTCTACGTGGTCATCGAGTTACGGCCGGGCGATCCGGAAGTCAGCACTCGCAACAGGGTGCTCACCGCCGCGGTGCGGGCCGGCCTGTTCACCGAGGGCGACCCCGGCACCGAGATCCACCACGACATCGCGCCCCAGCAGGGCGACGTCGTGGTCACCAAGAGGCGAGGGAGCGCGTTCTCGGGCAGCGACTTCGACCTGGTACTCAGGGCTCGTGACGTCGACAGCCTTGTTCTCACCGGCATCGCCACCAGCGGTGTGGTGCTGTCCCCCCTGTGCCACGCGATCGATCTGGACTTCGACCTCACCGTCCTGGCGGATGCCTGCCTCGACACCGACCCCGAGGTGCACCGGGTCCTCACCGAAAAGCTGTTCCCGCAGTGGGCGGATGTCGTCGCCGTCGAGGACTGGCTCAAGGCCATCGCACCGCGGTAGCGGGAGACCGTCCGGACCCTCGCGTGCGGGTCCAGACGGCCTGGCCGCCACGGCCGTCGGCGGTCACGGAATCCCTGCCGCTCGGTGTCGCTCGGTCTCGCTCGGCTCTGGGCACGGGTGTCATGAAGGCGATCGCGATCATTCCATGCGGCCATTGCCCACCGTCAGACGGTTCGAGCGCCGATCGACGCCGTCAACCGCCCCCACGACCCGGTAGGGAACCTCACGCATCTCCGGACGGCGGAGCCGTGCTCCCGCGCACCACCAGCTTCGTGGGGACGAGCGTGGTGCCGTGTTCCGGGCCGCCGTGGCGCATCCGCCGCAGGACACCCTCGACGCACAGGCGTCCCACTTCGGCGAAGTCCTGGTGGACCGTGGTCAGCGGCGGCAGGAAGGAGCCGGCCTCGGGGATGTCGTCGAAGCCGATGACGCTGACGTCGTCGGGGATCTTCCGGCCGCGTTCGTGCAGGGCCCGCAGGAGGCCCAGTGCCATCTGGTCGTTGGCGGCGAACACCGCCGTGCAGTCGCGCTCGTCGGCGAGCCGCAGGCCCGCGCGGTAGCCGGATTCCGCCGACCAGTCGCCGCGCACGAGAGGCGGCGGGACGCGGCCCGCCTCGGTCAGGGCGGCGTGCCAGGCATCGGTGCGGCGCTGTGCCGCGAAGGACTCCTCGGGCCCGGCCAGATGCCAGACCGTGCTGTGGCCGAGGTCCAGAAGGTGGCGTACGGCGGCCCGGGCTCCCCCGGCCTGGTCGGTGTCGACCACCGCGTAGCGGTCGCCCGCGTCCGAGTCGGCGACGACGACCTGCACATGCGGGGGCAGGGAGATGGTCGCCGCGTCGAGCAGATGCACCTCCATGATGGCGATGACGGCGTCGACGGCGAGTTCCCCGAGCCGGGAGAAGGCGCCGCGCACCTCGTCCTGGGTGGGCACGGCGACCGGCAGCAGCGTGACGGCGTAGCCCTCCTGCGCCGCGGAGGTGGCGATCGCCTCCAGGGTGCGCATGTTGCCCGTGGTGGAGAGGTTGAAGGTGATGACGCCGATGGTGCGGAACTCACCGCGCTTGAGGGCCCGGGCGGCGCTGTTGGGCCGGTAGCCCAGTTCCTTCATCGCCGCCAGCACCTGTTCACGGGTCTCCTCGTTCACACCCGCGTAACCGTTGGAGACGCGGGAGACCGTCTGCGAGGAGACCCCGGCCAGGCGTGCGACATCCGCCATGGACGCGGTCTGCGTGCGACCCACCGCCCGTTTTCCCTTGCGCCCGCGGGACCGTTCCGTCCCCGTCGAGGCACTGTCCGCAGTGTCCACCCGTCTCCTTTGTTGCCCGGGTCGCCGTTTCGTCAGACGACCCTTGACCACCGACATTGGCGCAGTGTAGACATGCCGCCATCAGATGTTTACGTAAACATAACAGCCCTCGACGCGAAGGGGGACGGCATGTTTACGTAAACATCGCGACGGCGTGAGACGCCGGTTCCGAGATGGACGAGCGAGGAACGACATGACGACGCTTCAACCCCCTGCGGCCGTGGCACGGCGCCCGGACCGGCCTCCGAAAAGGGACCGCCGCTCCTGGACAGGATGGGGGTTCATCGGCCCCTTCGCGGTGGTCTTCGCCTTCGTCTTCCTGGCTCCGATCGCCTATTCGATCTACCTCAGCCTCTTCCGCGACAAGCTCATCGGGGGAACGTCCTTCGTCGGCCTGGACAACTACAAGCAGGCTCTCCAGGACGACCAGTTCTGGTCCTCCTTGGAGCGGGTCTCACTGTTCCTGCTGATCCAGGTGCCGATCATGCTGGGGATCGCCCTGCTCGTCGCACTCGCGCTGGACAGCGGCCGTCTGTACGGCAGGAACTTCTTCCGGATCTCGATCTTCCTGCCGTACGCGGTGCCCGCCGTGGTCGCCACCCTGATGTGGGGCTTCATGTACGGCACCCGGTTCGGCCTGGTGGGTGACATCAACAGCGCCTTCGACGTCACCCTGCCCGACCCACTCTCCGCGAACCTGGTCCTGGCGTCGATCGGCAACATCGTCACCTGGGAGTTCGTGGGCTACAACATGCTGATCTTCTACTCCGCGCTGCGGGTCATCCCGAACTCGCTGTACGAGGCCGCGGAGATCGACGGCGCCGGGCAGATCCGCATGATCTCGGCCATCAAGCTCCCCGCCATCCGCGGCGCCCTGGTCATCGCGACGATCTTCTCGATCATCGGCAGCTTCCAGCTCTTCAACGAGCCGAGCATCCTGCGGCCGCTGGCACGCAACGCCATCACGACGGACTACACCCCGAACTACTACACGTACTCACTGTCCTTCAACGGACAGCAGCACAACTACTCCGCGGCGGTCGCCATCATCATGGGGCTGATCACCATGGTCATCGCCTATGTCGTGCAGCTCCGCGGCATGCGCAAGGGAGCGTGACCCGATGAGCAGCACGAGCAGCCCCGTCACCACCGTCTCCCCGCCCCCGTCCGCCGAGTCCGACGGTTCCAAGAACACGCCCCGACTGCGCACGCGACGCAAGCACACTCCCGGGCGCCCCAAGCGCAGCGTTCTGCTGACCGTGCTCACCGGCCTGATCATGCTCTACACCGTGGTGCCCCTGGTGTGGCTGGTCATCAGCGCCACCAAGACCCAGGACGGGCTCGCCACCTCGTCCGGCCTGTGGTTCAGCCACAAGTTCGCCCTCTGGGAAAACATCCACGACACGTTCACGTACCACGACGGCATCTTCGTCCGCTGGCTGCTGAACACCCTGCTGTACGTCGTGCTCGGCGCCGGCGGCGCGACCCTCCTGGCGATCCTGGGCGGCTATGCGCTGGCGAAGTTCAACTTCCCCGGAAAGCGCGCCGTCTTCGCCGTGGTCATCGGTGCCGTCGCCGTCCCGGGCACCGCCCTGGCGGTGCCCACCTTCCTGATGTTCAGCAAGATGGGACTGACGGACACACCGTGGGCGGTGATCATCCCCTCACTCGTCTCGCCCTTCGGCCTGTACCTGATGTGGGTCTTCGCCACCGAGGCCATCCCCACCGAGCTGATGGAGGCCGCCCGCATCGACGGAGCGGGCGAGATCCGCACCTTCTTCCAGGTCGCCATGCCACTGCTCGCCCCCGGCACCGTGACCGTCCTGCTGTTCACCACGGTCGCCACCTGGAACAACTACTTCCTGCCGCTGATCATGCTCAAGGACCCGAACTGGTACCCCCTGACCCTGGGCCTGGACGCCTGGAACTCCCAGGCCCAGACGATCGGTGGCGACGTGATCTTCAACCTGGTGATCACCGGTTCACTGCTCACCATCGTGCCGCTGATCGCCGCGTTCCTGCTGCTGCAGAAGTACTGGCAGTCCGGACTCGCCGCCGGAAGCGTCAAGGAATAGCCCGCCCTCAGGCCCCCACCCCCCGCAGCCTCACCTCTTTCACCCTCACCCTGTCCCACCCATGAAGAAGTCCCGCCCACGAAGAAGTGGAAGCACCTCCATGCGCAGAACCACCGGCCGCCTGCTGCGCGGCTTCGCTCTCCTCTCCGTCCTCGCCCTGGGGGCGACCGCCTGCGGAGGCTCCGACAACAGCAGTTCGGGCCAGAAGGCGGTCTCCGCCGCGGACATCCAGGCTGCCCTCAAGAAGGGCGGCTCGGTCACGGTCTGGGCCTGGGAGCCCACGCTGAAGACGGTCGCCGCCGACTTCCAGAAGAAGTACCCCAAGGTCAAGATCAACCTCGTCAGCGACCGGTCCGGTGACAAGCACTACACCGCTCTGTCGAACGCCATCGCGGCCGGCAAGGGCGTCCCCGACGTCGCGCAGGTCGAGTACTTCGCGCTGAGTCAGTACTCCCTCACCAAGGGCCTCAGCGACCTGGCCCCCTACGGCGCCGACAAGCTCGCCGCCAAGTACACCCCGGGTCCGTGGAACGCCGTGAGCGAGGGTGACAAGGTCTACGGCCTGCCGATGGACTCCGGCCCGATGGCGATGTTCTACAACAAGAAGGTCTTCGACAAGTACAAGATCGCCGTCCCGACCACCTGGGACGAGTACGTCGACGCGGCCCGCAAGCTGCACAAGGCCGACCCCAAGGCCTACATCGCCGCCGACGCCGGTGACGCGGGCTTCACCACCAGCATGCTGTGGCAGGCCGGTTCGCGCCCTTACAAGGTCGACGGCACCAAGGTGACGGTCAACTTCGAGGACGCGGGCGCCAAGAAGTACACGGACACCTACCAGAAGCTCATCAGCGAGAAGCTCCTCGCGCCCATCTTCGGCTGGACCGACGACTGGTACAAGGGCCTGGGCGACGGCACCATCGCCACCCTGACCACCGGCGCCTGGATGCCCGCCAACTTCGTCTCCGGCGTGCCGAACGCCTCCGGTGACTGGCGCGCGGCCCCGATGCCGCAGTGGACCAAGGGCGACAAGGCGAGCGCGGAGAACGGCGGCAGCTCCCTCGCCCTGCCCACGCTGGGCAAGAACAAGGAACTCGCCTACGCCTTCGTCGAGTACGCCAACTCCGGCGACGGTGTGCAGACCCGCATCAAGCAGGGCGCCTTCCCGGCGACCAAGGCGGAGCTCCAGTCCACCGAGTTCCAGAACACCAAGTTCGACTACTTCGGCGGCCAGGAGGCCAACAAGATCTTCGCCGAGTCCGCCGCCAACGTCGCCAGCGACTGGTCGTACCTGCCCTTCCAGCAGTACGCCAACTCGATCTTCAACGACACCGTCGGCAAGGCCTATGTCTCCGGCACCAAGCTGGCGGACGGTCTGAAGTCCTGGCAGGACGCCTCCATCAAGTACGGCAACGAGCAGGGCTTCACCGTCTCGAAGTAGCCGGCATTCCCCTCGGGAGCCGCCGCTGAGCAGCAGGCGCTCAGCGGCGGCCGCCCGGAAGCGACCACGCACCTCGCGCCACCCCGTGCAGTAACCGGAAGGACCACCATGATCTCCACCCTCCTGTCCCAGTTGCGGCACGGGCCGGACGGTGATTCCACCCCCCGCCTCGCCTACGGCGCCGACTACAACCCGGAGCAGTGGCCACGCGAGGTGTGGGAGGAGGACATCCGGCTGATGCGGGAGGCGGGCGTCAACATCGTCTCCGTGGCGATCTTCTCCTGGGCCCGTATCCAGCCCGCCGAGAACGAGTGGGACTTCGGCTGGCTCGACGAGGTCATGGACCTGCTGCACGCGGGGGGCATCGGGGTCGACCTGGCCACCGCCACCGCCTCTCCGCCGCCCTGGCTCAGCACGGCGTACCCGGAGATCCTTCCGGTCACCGCCTCCGGCGAGACACTGTGGCCCGGGGCGCGCCAGCACTGGCGTCCCACCTCGCCCGTCTTCCGCGAGCACGCGCTGCGCCTGGTGCGGAAGATGGCCGAGCGGTACGCGAACCATCCCGCGCTGGTCGCCTGGCACGTCTCCAACGAGCTGGGCTGCCACAACGTCTACGACTACTCCGACGACGCCGCCCGCGCCTTCCGCGACTGGCTGCGCTCCCGCTACACCACCCTCGACGCTCTCAACCACGCCTGGGGAACGGCGTTCTGGTCCCAGCGCTACAGCGACTGGGAGCAGATCCTGCCGCCCCGGCTGGCCGCCTCCCACCCGAACCCCACCCAGCAGCTGGACTTCAAGCGTTTCTCCTCCGACGTGCTGAAGGACCATCTGCGCGCGGAGCGGGACGTGCTGCGCGAGCTCACGCCCGATGTTCCGGTCACCACCAACTTCATGGTGATGGGCAACACCAAGGGCATGAACTACGCGGACTGGGCCGCCGAGATCGACTTCGTCTCCAACGACCACTACGTGGTGCCCGGCCCCCAGGACCGCGACGAGCTGTCCTTCTCCGCCAACCTCGTCAGCGGCATCGCCGGTGGCCGTCCGTGGTTCCTCATGGAACACTCCACCAGCGCCGTCAACTGGCAGCCGATCAACGTGGCCAAGCGGCCGGGCGACCTCGCCCGTGACTCGCTGGTGCACGTCGCCCACGGCGCCGACGCGGTGTGCTTCTTCCAGTGGCGCCAGTCGGCGGCAGGCGCCGAGAAGTACCACTCGGCGATGGTGCCGCACGCCGGAGCCGACAGCGAGGTCTTCCGCGCGGTGGCCGGCCTCGGACAGACCCTCAAGACCCTCGCTCCGGTCGCCGGGACCGAGCGTGAGCCGGCCCGGGTCGGGATCGTCTTCGACTGGGACTCGTGGTGGGCGAGCGAGCAGGACTCCCACCCCACCGCCCAGCTCAGCTACCGGCAGGAGGCGCTGGACTGGTACTCCGCGCTTCTCGCCCTCGGCATCCGGGCCGACGTCGTCACCACGCAGACCGAACTCGACCGCTACCAGGTCCTGATCACGCCGGTGCTGCACGTCATGCCGGCCCCGCTCGCCAAGGAGCTCATCCGGTACGCCGAGAACGGCGGCCACCTGGTCACCACGTACTTCTCCGGTGTCGTCGACGAGAACGACCACATCTGGCTCGGCGGCTACCCGGGAGCCCTGCGCGAGCTGCTCGGCATCCGCATCGAGGAGTTCGGCCCGCTGCTCGACGGCGAGACGGCCGCCGTCGCCCTGGACGGCGTGGACGGCGCCGCCACGGGCACCCTGTGGACCGACCGGATCAGCGTCACCGACCCGGCGGTGGAGGTGCTTGCGCACTACCGCGGTGGCACGTACGCCGACCGCCCCGCCGTCACCCGGCGCCCGACGGGCGAGGGCTCGGCCGCGTACGTCTCCACCAGGCTCGGCACGGACAGTCTCACCGCGCTGCTGCCGAAGCTGCTCGCCCCGGCCGGTGTGCACAGCGAACTGCCGGACGGCGCGCGGGGAAGCGTCGAGCTGATCGTGCGCCGAAGCGCGGACAGCCGCTATCTGTTCCTGGTCAACCGGACCGACGAGACCGTGCCGCTGACCGGAGTCTCCGGAGACCTGTTGGTCGGCCGGACGGACGACGACGGCACCGTCGTCCTCGCCCCCCGGGACGTCGCCGTACTGCGGCAGCCCGCCCTCTGACAGCCCTCGAACAGCGAGCACGGCCCCCCGTTCGAGGGTGACGCCGGCGTGTCCCCACCCGGGGGCACGCCGGTCCATCGCAGCGACCACATACGAGTTGGGAGCACACGTTGGCACGCCGTACCCGCACAAGACGGCTTCTGGGAACCATCGCAGGCACCGCACTGGCCACCGGGGCAGCCCTGGTCACCGCCCCGCCGACGAGCGCGGAGACCGCGCCGGCGGCCGCCGCGTCCGTGACCGTCCGGCCGGATCCCTCGTACAAGGAGCAGAGCTTCGAGGGCTGGGGCACCAGCCTGGTCTGGTTCGCCAACGCCACCGGCAACTACCCGGCGCCGATCCGCGAAAAGCTCGCCAAGCTCCTGTTCGGCGACGACGGCCTCAACCTCAACATCGCCCGCTACAACATCGGCGGCGGCAACGCCCCCGACGTCAAGAACTACCTGCGGGCCGGCGGAGCGGTCGAGGGCTGGTGGAAGGCCCCGGACGGCACCACCCGTACGGACACCGACTGGTGGAGCGCCGACGACCCGGCGGACTGGAACCCGAACGCCGACGCCACCCAGCGCTGGTGGGTGGACCGGATCAAGAAGGACATCACCCACTGGGAGACGTTCAGCAACTCGCCGCCCTGGTTCATGACCACCAGCGGCTATGTCTCCGGGGGCTTCAACTCCTCCGCCGACCAGCTCAAGGCCGACTCCGTCGACGACTTCGCCGCCTATCTGGCGGGCGCGACCAAGCGGCTCGAGAAGGCGCACGGCATCAAGGTCGACACCCTCGACCCGTTCAACGAGCCGAACACGAACTACTGGGGTACGCACCTGGGCGCCGACGGGCAGCCGGTCGGCGGCCGACAGGAGGGGGCGCACATCGGCCCCGAGCTCCAGCAGCAGGTGATCCGCGCGCTGGCCCCCGCCCTTGAGAAGGCGAGGACCGGCACGAAGATGTCCGCGATGGACGAGACCAACCCCAACATCTTCACGCAGAACTGGAACTCCTACCCCCAGGACGTGCGGGACCTCGTCGGCCAGATGAACGTCCACACCTACGGCACCGGCGGCCGTACCAGCGTGCGCGACCTGGCCAAGGCGGCTGACAAGCCGCTGTGGATGAGCGAGGTCGAGGGCGACTGGGGCGACGGCCAGAGCTTCACGGACATGCGGCCGGGCCTCGGTCTTGCCCAGCAGATGGTCGACGACCTGCGCGAACTCAAGCCCAAGGCCTGGGTGTTCTGGCAGCCGGTCGAGGACTACGACAACATGAAGCCGGGCGGTGAGTCCGCCAAGGGCGGCAACTGGGGCAGCATCCAGCTCCCGTTCAGCTGCACCTCCGCGGACACCCTCGCGACCTGCCCCATCCACACGAACACGAAGTTCGACACCGCCCGCAACTTCACCCACTACATCAAGCCGGGCGACCGGCTGATCAAGACCGACGACAAGTCCAGCGTCGCCGCGGTCTCCAAGAGCGGCAACGGGGCGACCGTCGTCCACGTCAACAGCACCACCAGCGCGCGTACGGTCACCCTCGACCTGTCCAGGTTCGGCCGCTTCGCGCGGGGCGCGACGGTGACTCCCGTGGTGACCAGCGCCGACGGCAAGCTGGCACGCCAGACTCCCGTCGCGGTCACCGACCGCCAGGCCACCTTCACCGTGCCCGCCCAGTCCGTGACCTCCTTCGTCGTCAAGGGCGTGTCGGGCGTGGCCAAGGACGCCGCTCTGCTGAAGAAGGGCCACACCTACTCCCTGACCGGCGTCCAGAGCGGCAAGGCGCTCACCGTCGGGGACGACGGCAGCAAGCTCGTCATCAGGACGGCCGGCACGGACGCGGCAACGGTCACCGGCCAGCGGTGGCAGCTGCGACAGATCAGCGGCCAGACCGGCAACCGGCAGCGGTACGTGTTCACCAATCCGGTGGAGGGCAAGCGGCTGGCCGTGCGCGACGGCGCCCCGGTCCTGGAGGCGGACACCGGTCCTCGTGACGCGGCCACGCAGTGGATCATGTCGACGACCGGTGACGGCACCTGGACCCTCGTCAACGCCGCCACCGGAAGGCTCCTGGAGGTGGGTGGTCAGGCCACCGCCGACGGATCCGCCGTCACGATCTGGACGCCCAACTCCGGCTCCAACCAACGGTGGACGGTGTCCGACGTGACCGGCTCCTAGCCCTGCGGCGACGTCCGTCTCCGTGCCCGGCCCGTGACGCTCCGGGGCGGGCACGGAGACGGATACGTCGCCGGCCGCGTGAACTGCCTTGTCATGCCACTTCCTTGTGTGTCAGGTGAGTTCGAGCAGTCCCCTGCGCACGGCCTCCGAGACGGCCGCCGCCCGGTTGTCGACCTTGAGTTTGCGATAGACGCGCACGAGGTGGGTCTTGACCGTGGCCTCGCTGAGGTACAGCGCCTCGGCGATGGCCCGGTTGCTGCGCCCCTCGGCCAGCAGCCGGACGACCTCGATCTCGCGATGGCTCAAGTCCTGGTCCGGGTTGACCACTTGGCCGACGAGTTCGGCGACGATCTCCGCGGCGAGTCCCATGGAGCCCGCCGCCGCGGTGCGCACCGCCTGGAACAGTTCCTCCGGCGGCCCCGCCTTGAGTACGTAGCCGCGCGCACCCGCTTCCAACGCGCGGACGACATCGGCCCGTCCGGCGTAGCTGGTCAGCATCACCACCGCCACACCGGGCGCCCGGGCGCCGAGCCGGCGGGTCGCCTCGACGCCGTCGATCCCCTGACCCGGTCCGGCGAACCGCAGATCCATCAGCGCGACGTCCGGGGCCAACCGGGCACCCAGACGGACCGCTTCCTCGCCGCTGCCCGCCTCCGCGATCACGTCGAGGTCGGGTTCGCCTTCCAGCAGGGCCCGCAGTCCGGCGCGTACGACGGTGTGGTCGTCGGCGATCAGCACGCGCAGCGGTGCGGCGGTCATCGGGCGGTCGCCGGTGTGAACGACGGCTCGACCGGCCGCGGGCGGGGCCGTGCGGACACCGAGGCGCGGATCCTGGTGCCCCGGCCGGGTGCGCTGCTGACGTCGAGGTCGCCCCCGCACTCACGCAGACGCGCCCGAGCGGTCGGGAGGCCGAATCCGCGGTCCGTCCGGAGGGCGCCCGGCGAGCGCTCGCTCGCGAACGTGTCGGCCGGGTCGAAACCGACTCCGTCGTCGCTCACTTCGAGTTCGACACGATCGGGGTGGCGGTGGAAGGTGACCAGTACGTTCACCGCGTGGGCGTGTTCGCGTACGTTCGCCAGGGCGTTCTGGGCCATGCGGAACAGGGTGGTGGTGGCCTGGTCGTCGAGGGCGGGCTGATGCGTTCCGAGCGAGCGGAACCGTACCCGGGCCGCGGCACCTTCCTGACGCGAACGGTCGCACAGCAGCCGCAGCGCGCCTTCGAGGCCGGCCTCGGCGACGGTGGTCGGGGTCAGGTCCCGAATCATCCGGCGGGTCTCGGCGAGGTTGCTGCCCAGGCCGTCGGCCACGGCACGGACACGGGTCCGTGTCACCTCCGGCCGCGCGTCCCAGTCGCGCTCGGCAGCCTGGAGCAGCATCAGGCTGCCGGCGAGTTCCTGGGCCAGGGTGTCGTGCAGATCGCGGGCGATGCGGGTGCGTTCGGCCAGTACGCCCGCCTGGCGTTGCTGCCGCGCGAGCGTGTCGCGGGTGTCCCGCAGTTCCTCGACGAGGCGCTCGCGGATCGCGGCGTCCCGCTGCTGGCCCCGGTAGAGGGCGACGGTTCCCCAGACGGCCGCCACCGGAACGAGGACGACCTCCGGGTCGAACCGGCCCGTGGACTGGACGAGCGCGTCGACGAGCACGAAGGTGATCACGGCGACCGTGACCATCGCGGAGCGGCGGCCGAGCACGCGCAGGGCCGCGCAGGCCAGCGGGACGGCACACCAGACGTACGCCGTCGTCAGTGGTGACGGCGCGAGGAAGACGAGGGCGGTCCACAGCAGGATCAGCAGCGGGATCCAGAGGTGCCGGCCGACCGGGCCGAGCCGGTCCCAGTAGGCGAGCCCGCCCGCGTACGCCACGGCCAGCAGCCCGCTGACGGTCACGATGTACCAGCACAGGGGTGTCTCGAGCTGGGCGAGGCGCACGAGTCCGGCGCCGACGACGAGGAGGAGGGCGAGGTGCGAAGCGTGTTCCAGGGTGGGCCGGTTGCCGCGAGGGGTCAGTGGAGCGCGGTCGGGCACGGCAGATCCCCTTGGGCGGACTGTTCCAGTCGGACAGGGCGTCCGAGTCTATCCGTCACCTGTAGGGCCGATGTGAAGAGCGGGACTGCCGGTCTCCGTACCGACCGGCGTACGGAGACCAGCGACCCCACCAGCGGTTACGCTCCCGGGTGCAGGCCGGGCCGGCCTGGCGTGGGGTCGCCCTTCACCTCGCCGAAGTAGAGGGCGAAGGTCTGCTTCCAGCGCTCGACGGCCGCGCGGTCGGCCATGAATCGGGGGAAGCCGTCGATGTGGGCGTCGGGATACTCCCAGATCGGCTTCAGACCGGCCGCGGGCGTGACGTCGGTCCGTACCGACCAGCCGTTGAAGGACGTCTGCTGCTGGGTGGTGGACAGCTGCCAGTTGAGGTACAGCTTCGCGGCCGTCGTGTTCCTGGCCTGCTTGAGGACGGCGGCGCGCTGGCCCCAGGCCATGAAGGGGTGTCCGTCGGCGACGACCCACTTCGCGGGAGAGGTGGCCGGGGAGGTCAGCGTGCCCGCCGTGCCGATGCCGATCGCCTTCTGTTTGCCGAAGACGGCGTCCCCCGGGGAGTTGCTGCCGCGGGCGAACCGCACGTCCTGCCGGGCGAGCGCGGCCACCCAGTCCCAGCCGTACTTCTGCGCGTACAGGCTGTAGAGGTAGAGGACCGCGTCGTCGTCGTGCGGGTACGACGAGGCGATCTTCCCCTGCCACTTCGGTTCGATCAGGTCGAGCGGGGTCTTCGGGGCGTCCGCGCCGACCGCGGCGACGTCGTACAGGAAGCTGAAGCCGATCGCGCCGATGGCGACCCAGGCGCCGTGCGGGTCCTTGAAGCCGTCGTACACCATGGAGAATCCGGCCGGCTTGTACGGCAGCAGGCGGCCCTGCTCCTTCCAGCGGGTGAAGTCCTGGAGCGTCTGAAGTTGTACGACGTCGGGGACCAGGGTGTCGGTGGCGAACTGGTTGTCGACGCGGACGTCGTGGTACTTGCTGTAGTCCACGATGAGCTTCAGGTCGATGTCCGGGAAGCGCTTGAGGAAGGCGGCCTTGGTGCCGTCCTGTTGTGTCGGGGTGTCTCCGCCGGCGTAGATGACGAGCTTGCCGCCGTCCGCCAGGGCGGCCCGGTACAGCTCGTCGAGCGTCCTGGTCTCCTCGGCTCCGCCGGCCCGCCGGGACCCGGTGGGCGAGGCAGCGGCGGCGGGGCCTGCCGCGGCGCCGAACGCTCCGAGGCCGAGGGCCGCGGCACCGGCGCCTGCTCCGGTGGCAAGTACGTGTCGTCTGCTGAGGAAACTGGACACTTTGTGGGCCTCTCTGACGGGGGGTGAGGACCTCGGCGGGAAGGAACGCGGCGCCCTATGGTCAGTGGCGATTCTGGCGCCGTGGCGTGACCCCGCGCGTCGTCCGTACGGAGCGCAGGACGCGCGGGCGGTGGAACCCGCGTTCAACCGATCGGTTGAACGACGTCGACGGCCGTGCGGGCCGCGCACGACGTGGCTGTCAGCGCCCCGTGTCCGGCCCGGCCTGGCGCCGACGCACCCAGCCGAACAGCGCCACCGAACCCACCGCCGCGAACGCGCACCAGGTCGACACGAACTCCAGCTCCCACAGCACCCAGCAGATCAGCGCGCCCGCGCCCATCAGCACCCCGAGCAGCACAAGCCCACGGTCACCGGAGAGCAGGAGCGAGCCGACGGTGGCCAGGAGGTAGCCGGCGACGAGCAGTTCAGGATGGTCCAGATGCACGAAGTAGCCGAGGGTGTGGCCACGGACCTCCGCTCGCACGGGACGGGTCACGAGGGCGTACGCGAGTGCGGCGGCGGTCGCGAGGCCGATCGCCAGGGGGACCGTCAGCCTGCCCCGGGCGTGCGGGGGCGCCGCGCACATCACTCCGGCCGGGACCCACACCGCGAGCAGAGGCAGCGCGATGACGGCCCAGGCGACGGTGGCGGGGCCCGTACCCCCGCCGGAGTCCCAGACCACGGACTCCACGATCTGATGTGCCCCGAGGATCAACGGCAGCGCGGCCAGCGGCAGGTCACGGGCCCGCCGCACCCGCGCCACACAGGCCACCCCGACCGCGGCGATCCCGACACCGGCGGCCAGGTCGGCCGTCGCACTCCAACACATCGCGTCACCAAGGGGTCGGCCGTCATGTGATCACACCCTTACGCCGACCACGGTAGTGCCGCCGCCGATCGGACTCATAGAGGCCACCCGCCCATGCGGGGTCGAGCGGGACCGGCGGCGCCGAAATCCGTTCTGCTGAAGAGATGACTGGAGAGGTGGCTGGAGAGGTGGCTGGAGAGGTGATCGAGGCGGGCCGTCATGGACGGCCTGTGGCGTCGCGGCATGGACCGCTGCCCATCGCAGGCCGCCACTCTCACCGCGGCGCCGCGTTGACGTAAATCAGGTCGCGGAGCGTGGAGTTGATCCCTACGGTGTGACGCCGGACCAGTTCGGACTCACAGCATGACGCGTGTTAGGGAGTTGCCATGCCCCCGCAGATGAAGCTCACGGCGATCACACTCGACTGCGCCGATCCAGAGACACTGGCCGCGTTCTATCAGCAAGCCACCGGGCTTGAGCTTCACCCCAGATCCAACGGTGACTTCGCCGGCGTCACCCGCGAGGACGGGCTTGCGATCGGTTTTCAACGCGTCGACGACTATCAGGCTCCGCGTTGGCCGGGCCAGGCCGCGCCCCAGCAGAGCCACCTCGACTTCGCGGTCGATGACCTCGACGAGGCGGAGGCCCTGCTGTTGCGGCTGGGCGCGACCAAACCGGAGTACCAACCGGGTGGCGACAGATGGCGGGTTTTCGCTGATCCGGCCGGGCATCCCTTCTGCCTGATCAAGGGCTGACGTCAAGAGCACCGTCGAGCGAGGGCCTGTGTCAGGGGCCGACGTAGGTCGCGAGGTGCTCGCCGGTGAGGGTGGAGCGGGCTGCGACGAGGTCGGCGGGGGTGCCCTCGAAGACAAGTCGGCCGCCGTCGTGGCCGGCGCCGGGGCCGAGGTCGATGATCCAGTCGGCGTGCGCCATGACCGCCTGGTGGTGCTCGACGACGATGACCGACTTGCCGGCGTCGACGAGCCGGTCGAGCAGACCGAGCAGCTGCTCGACGTCGGCGAGGTGAAGACCGGCGGTCGGCTCGTCGAGGACGTAGACGCCGCCCTTGTCCGCCATGTGGGTGGCCAGCTTGAGCCGCTGTCGCTCGCCGCCGGACAGCGTGGTGAGCGGCTGGCCGAGGCTGAGGTAGCCGAGGCCGACATCGGAGAGTCGGGTGAGGACGCGGTGAGCGGCCGGCGTGTGCGCCTCGCCGGCGCCGAAGAACTCCTCGGCCTCGGTCACCGACATCGCGAGCACCTCGCTGATGTCGCGGCCGCCGAGGTGGTAGTCGAGCACCGATGCCTGGAACCGCTTCCCCTCGCACTCCTCGCAGGTGGTGGCGACACCGGCCATCATCGCCAGGTCGGTGTAGATGACACCTGCGCCGTTGCAGGTGGGGCAGGCGCCCTCGGAGTTGGCGCTGAACAGGGCCGGTTTCACGCCGTTGGCCTTGGCGAACGCCTTGCGGATCGGGTCGAGCAGTCCGGTGTACGTCGCCGGGTTGCTGCGTCGCGAGCCGCGGATCGCGCCCTGGTCGACCGACACCACGCCCTCGCCGGCCGGGATCGACCCGTGCACGAGCGAGCTCTTGCCGGAGCCGGCGACGCCGGTGACGACGGCAAGTACCCCGAGCGGGATGTCGACGTCGACGCCCTGCAGGTTGTGCGTCCTCGCGCCGCGGATCTCCAGCGTGCCGGTGGGCTTGCGCACCGTCTCCTTGACGACGGCCCGGTCGTCGAAATGCCGGCCGGTGATGGTGCCACCGCTCCGCAGCCCCTCGACGGTGCCCTCGAAGCAGACGGTGCCGCCCGCCGTACCGGCGCCGGGGCCGAGGTCGACGACATGGTCGGCGATCGCGATCGTCTCCGGCTTGTGCTCCACGACGAGCACCGTGTTGCCCTTGTCCCGCAGCCGCAGCAGCAGGTCGTTCATCCGCTGGATGTCATGCGGGTGCAGGCCGATGGTGGGCTCGTCGAAGACGTAGGTGACGTCGGTGAGCGAGGAGCCGAGGTGGCGGATCATCTTGACGCGCTGTGCCTCGCCGCCGGACAGCGTGCCCGCCGGCCGGTCGAGCGAGAGGTAGCCGAGCCCGATCTCCACGAACGAGTCGAGGGTCTGCTGCAGCGCGGTGAGCAGCGGCGCCACCGACGGCTCGTCGAGACCGCGGACCCACTCGGCCAGGTCGCTGATCTGCATCGTGCAGGCGTCGGCGATGCTGATCCGCTTGATCTTCGACGACCGGGCCCCTTCGTTGAGCCGGGTGCCGTCGCACTCGGGGCAGGTGGTGAAGGTGACCGCCCGGTCCACGAACTCCCGGATGTGCGGCTGCATGCCCTCCCGGTCCTTGGCGAGCATCGACTTCTGGATCCGCGGGACCAGCCCCTCGTAGGTCATGTTGATGCCCGCGATCTTCATCCGGGTCGGCTCGCGGTGGAGGAAGTCCTGCAGTTCCTTCTTGGTGAACTTGCGGATCGGCTTGTCCGGGTCGAAGAAGCCCGACTCGCTGTAGAGCCGTGAGTTCCAGCCGCTCCCCGTGTAGCCGGGGACGGTGATCGCGCCCTCGGAGAGCGACTTGGAGTCGTCGTAGAGCTGGGTGAGGTCGAGGTCGGAGACCGAGCCACGGCCCTCGCAGCGCGGGCACATGCCGCCGGTGATGCTGAAGCTGCGGCGCTCCTTCACGGTCTGTCCGCCGCGCTCCATGGTGACCGCGCCGGCTCCGCTGATCGAGGCGACGTTGAAGGAGAACGCCTTGGGCGAGCCGATGTGCGGCTTGCCGAGCCGGCTGAAGAGGATGCGCAGCATCGCGTTGGCGTCGGTGGCGGTGCCGACGGTGGAGCGGGGGTCGGCACCCAGCCGCTGCTGGTCGACGGTGATCACGGTGGTCAGCCCGTCGAGGACGTCGACCTCGGGCCGCGCCAGTGTCGGCATGAACCCCTGCACGAAGGCGCTGTACGTCTCGTTGATCAGCCGCTGCGACTCCGCCGCGATCGTGTTGAACACCAGCGAGCTCTTGCCCGAGCCGGACACGCCGGTGAACACCGTCAGGCGGCGCTTCGGGATCTCGATGCTGACGTCCTTGAGATTGTTCTCGCGCGCGCCGTGCACGCGGATCAGGTCGTGGCTGTCGGCAACGTGCGGCGCAGGCGACTGCGTGTCCGTCCTCGGGGCCATGCTCATCGTGTCTCCATCTGTCGAGTGGGCCGCCTTCGCGGACTCCGTCGGCGTCGCCTGGCTGGATCCGACCAGCCCCGAGGGTAACGTCAGGTCTTCCCGTGTCGGGGCGTGGATCGCGATGTCCATGGCCGTCACGGTAGCCGCGGCTCACTGACGGGCGCTTCTCGAATCCTGACCGGTCTGGTCACCTGCTTCGACGCGCACGACGGCGTTCATGCCGGAACCGCGCCGCCGTCCCGCCGCTGGATCGTCGCCGCTGCCCGGTGGAGTTCGGTGAGCACCGTGCGTACGGCTCTTCGTGCGGCCCGTTCGGGGCGGTGGAGCACGTCGATGTGGCGTCGGGTGTGCACGCCGCTGAGAGGCCTGAGGACGAGTGCGGGGTGTGGGCGCGTGGTCCAGCGGGGCATGAGGGCCAGGCCCCCTCCGGCGGCGACGGCTTCGGCGACCACCGAGAATTCGTTGATGCGATGGACGATGTCGAGCCGGCGGTTCGCGGCGCTCGCGATGGCGTCGATGGTGGCCATGAGCGGGAACCCGTCGTGCACGGTGATCCAGGGTTGGTCCGCGACGTCGCGCGGGGTCAGACGTCGTTTGGCGGTCAGGGGGTGGCCGGCCGGCAGGGCGATGTCCAGCGGTTCACGCAGCAGCGTGTCGGCGGTGACCGTGGCCGGCCACGGCGGCGCCTGGTCGAGACGGTGGGCCAGTACGAGGTCGTAGTCCCGGGTCAGTCCGGGGAAGTGGTCCTGCGCGACGTCCTCGTCGGCGAGCGAGAGCCGTGGGCGTCCAGGTCCTGCCTGGCCGAGCAGCAGGAGCGGGAAGAACGCGGAGGCCGCGCTGTGGAAGGCCGCCACCGATACGCCCGCGTCCGGCTGGTCGACGAACTCGTCGATCGCATGGCGTGCCGTGGCCATCGCGGTCTCCACCTCGATCGCGGCACGGGCCAGGGCTTGCCCGGCATCGGTGAGTACCAGCCGCCGGCCGTCGCGTTCGGTGAGAGGAACGGGGATCGAGCGTTGCAGCAGCCGCAGCTGTTGGGAGATCGCCGAGGGTGTCATCAGCAACGCCTCGGCGGTGGCGGTCACGCTTCCCGACTCGCCGAGCTCCCGCAAGATCTGCAACTGCCGTTCGTTCACCTGCTCAGTGTAGTGATGCTTCAGGATTGCTGAAGAACTTCGTTCTTGGCTTCAAGGTGGGAACAGTGCAGCGTAGGGGCGTGTTCCACACTCGCCGCACTGACGCAGTGCTTCTGCTTGTCGCCATCGTCTGGGGCTCCAGCTACCTGGCCGCGAAGACGGCCACCCATGCCCTGCCGGTCCTGGTGGTGCTGTTCGCGCGGTACGCGATCTCCGCGATCGCCTGCCTCGCCCTCGTCGCCGCCCGCCGCCGGAAGGAGCGCTGTACGCGGGACGAAATACGTGTCGGGGCTGTGCTGGGGGTCACTCAGGCCGCCGTCCTGGTTCTGGAGACGTACGGTGTCGCGCACACCAGCGCGGCCAACGCCGGCCTGATCATCAGCCTCACCATCGTGCTCACCCCACTGCTGGACCGCACGACGGACAACGGACGGCTGCCTCCGCGCTTCTTCGCCGCCACGGGTGTGTGTCTGGTGGCCGTCGCACTGCTCATGTCCGGTAGCGGCTTCCACACTCCCGGGATCGGCGACCTGCTGATGCTCGCCGCCGCGGTGGTGCGCGCGGCGCATGTCGCGCTCGTGGGGCGGCTCACGCAGGGCCGCGTCGTGCAGCCGTTGCAGCTCACGGCCGTCCAGACGGCTGTCGGCTCGGCGCTGTTCGTGGTGCCCGCCGCCAGCGCCCTGCCGACGCTGACTCGGGTCGATGCCGCGGTCTGGGGCCAGCTCGTGTATCTCGCCCTGTTCTGCAGCGTGTTCGCCTTCCTCGCCCAGACCTGGGCGGTGCAGAACAGCTCTGCCAGCCGGGCCAGTCTGCTGCTGGGCACCGAACCGGTCTGGGCGGTCGTGGTCGGTGTCTGCCTCGGCGGCGAAGGGTTCACCGTCCTCACCGGCCTCGGGGCCGCGCTCATGGTCACCGGAACGTACTGGGGGCAGCACATCGAACGCACCCACCGCACCACCCACATCAAGGAGTCGCCATGCCGGACAACGGCACCTACGAGCGTCTGATCAGCCTGCTCGACAGCACCGCGACCGCGTACGAACTCATCGACCACGAACCGGAAGGCACCACCGAGACGGTCAGCGCACTACGCGGGCACCCGGTCTCCGAAGCCGCGAAGTGCCTCGTTCTGATGGTCAAGATCGACCGGCGGGTCACCCGCCACGTGCTCGCGGTCGTCCCGGGGGACCGGCGTGTGGACCTCAACGCCATCCGCACGCTGTTCGCGGCTCGCTACGTCGGATTCTGCGACGCGGCCACCGCGGGGCGACTGGCCCATGCCGTCCCCGGCACCGTTCTGCCCTTCAGCTTCGACCCCGCACTCGAACTCGTCGCGGATCCGGACGTCGTCGCGCGACCGTGCCTCTACTTCAACGCCGCTCGCCTTGATCGGTCGCTCGCCATGTCCGGGGCGGACTACGCCAGGCTCGCCGAGCCGCGTGTCGAACGCATCGCCGGTCCGGGCTCGGACTGAGCAAGAGAGTCCCGGCTCCGGAACATCGGAGGCGGGGTTGTGTGGAGCGGCGGCCGACGCGCCGCGAGGTTGTGGCGCCGCTGAACGGGAGTTCGGCTGACGTACGGTTACGGCGAGTGGTCTGCGGTCGAGGTCGTAGGGGTGGGGAATGGCCGAATTCCAGGGCGAGTTGGTGCGTGCGTTGCCCAGCACTCTGAGGGAGCACTCGGCTCGGCTGGGAGGCAGGACCGCCTACGTGGACAGCCGCCGCGCCGTCACCTACCGGGAGTTGGAGGAGCGCACCGGTCGGCTGGCGGGGCATCTGGCGCGGCTCGGGGTGCGGCGCGGGGAGCGGGTCGCGATCCATCTGGGCAATCGGGTGGAGCTCGTGGAGAGCTGTCTCGGGGTGCTGCGGGCCGGGGCGGTCGGCGTGCTGCTGAACCCCGGTGCGTCGGACGAAGAGCTGGGGTATTTCCTCGACGACAGCGGCGCGGTCCTGGTGATCACCGAGGAGTCGCCGGCCTCCCAGGTCGCCCGACTGGCGGCTGGGCGACCCGAGTTACGGGTGGCCGTCGTCGGTCCCGGCGATCTGCCCGCCGACACGTTCGCCTCCGAGGACCTGCCCGCCGATGTGCTCGCCTTCGAGGTCCTGGCCGGGACGGATCCTGGCGCGGCGCCCCGGGACGACCTCGGTCTCGACGATCCGGCGTGGATTCTCTACACCTCGGGCACGACCGGGGAGAGCAAGGGCGTGGTCTCCACCCAGCGTGCCGCCCTGTGGTCGGTGGCGGCGGCCTACGTGCCGGCGCACGGACTGCGGGAGGAGGACCGGCTGCTGTGGCCCCTGCCCATGTTCCACGCCTTCGCGCACTCGCTGTGTCTGATGGGAGTGATCGCGGTCGGTGCGAGCGCACGCCTCCTCGCCCCGGGTGCGAGCGTCGCCCGGGCGCTGGCCGCGGAGCCGTTCACCATTCTGGCCGGGGTGCCCGCCACCTATCGCCTCCTGCTGGAGTCGCTGCGCGAGACGGCGTCCCCGGTGTCTTCGTCACTGCGTTTGTGCGTCACCGGGGGCGCGCCCTGCTCCCCTGAGCTGAAGGCGGAGGTCGGCCGTGTCCTGGCCGCTCCCCTGCTCGACGGCTACGGCTCCACGGAGACCTGCGGGAAGATCGCGGTCCAGCGGCTCGACGGACCCCGTGACGACGCCTCCAGCGGGCCTGTGCTGCCGGGGCTCGCGGTGCGGCTCACCGATCCGTCCACCGGTGCCGAGGTCACGGACGGGGCCGACGGGGAGATCTGGGTCCGCGGCCCCGGACTGATGACGGGCTATCACAACCGCCCGGACGCCACCGCAAAGGCGTTCTCCGACGGTTGGTACCGCACCGGGGACCTGGGCCGGCTCGGCCCGAACGGACACCTCCGTGTCACCGGCCGGGTCAAGGAACTCATCATCCGAGGCGGGGAGAACATCAACCCGTCCGAGGTCGAGCAGGTACTGCTGGCCCGTCCCGACGTCGCCGACGCCGCTGTCGTCGGCCGACGGCACGACGTGCTGGGCGAGGTGCCGGTCGCCTTCGTCGTCCCGGGACCTGACGGGTTCGACGCGGCACGGGCGTTCGCCGACTGCCGGGAGCGGCTGTCCGGGTTCAAGGTGCCGGACGAGATCTACCCGACCCCCGCGATCCCCCGTACCCCCTCCGGCAAGATCGTCCGGTCCGCGCTCGCCGAGCAGTTGACGCAGCGGCTCGCCGCCGAACGTGCGGCCGCGTCCACGGCGCTGCGCGAGCGGCTGACGGCCGCGTCCGACGCCGTACTGGACCTGGTACTCGACGAGACCGCCCGCACGCTCGACGTCCCCGCGCAGTCCCTCGATTCCGAACTGCCCTTCACGGCACTGGGACTCACTTCCCTCGGCGGTGTGCTGTTGCGCGACCGGCTGGGCACGGCGACCGGTCTCGATCTGCCGGCGACGCTGGTGTTCGACCATCCCACGCCGGCCGCCGCGGCGGTCCTGGTGCGCGACGCGCTGCACGGCGACCGCCCGCCCGCCGCCGCGCGCACGTCCGGCGGCGGACCCCG
Organism: Streptomyces sp. NPDC007896; assembly: GCF_042959425.1. Classification (NCBI taxonomy): domain Bacteria; kingdom Bacillati; phylum Actinomycetota; class Actinomycetes; order Kitasatosporales; family Streptomycetaceae; genus Streptomyces; species Streptomyces sp. NPDC007896. The sequence goes on from NZ_JBIBKX010000008.1 coordinate 344,855, forward strand.
CGTCGAGCCCGGGGAACCCAGGGAGCCCATCGCCGTCGTGGCCATGGCGTGCCGATACCCGGGGGGCGTGGAGTGCCCGGAGGATCTGTGGCGGCTCGTCGCGGACGGCACCGACGCGACCTCGGACTTCCCCACCGACCGTGGCTGGAACACGGCCGACCTGTACGACCCCGACCCCGACCGGCCGGGCACCTCCCTCACCCGCAGGGGCGGCTTCCTCCACCGGGCGGCCGACTTCGACGCGGCCTTCTTCAACATGTCGCCCCGCGAGGCGCTGGCCACCGATCCGCAGCAACGGCTGCTGCTGGAGACCGGCTGGGAGCTGCTGGAACGGGCGGGCCTCGACCCGTCGGGGCTGCGCGGCAGCGACACCGGTGTCTTCGTCGGCGTGATGCACGCCGACTACGGGCGCCGCCTCCTGCGTCACGGCGGACACGAACTGGAGGCCCATCTCGCCCTCGGTTCGGCGGGCAGCGTCGCCTCCGGCCGGATCGCCTACACACTGGGGCTGCGCGGGCCCGCCGTGACGGTGGACACCGCGTGTTCGTCGTCGCTGGTGGCGATGCACACGGCCGTACGGTCCCTGCGCGACGGCGAATGCTCGCTGGCCGTCGCGGGCGGGGTCACGGTCATGGCCTCGCCCGGCCCGTTCGTCGCGTTCAGCAGGCTGCGCGGGCTGGCGCCCGACGGGCGCTGCAAACCCTTCTCCGCGGCGGCCGACGGCACCGCCTGGGGCGAGGGCGTGGGCCTGGTTCTTCTGGAACGGCTGTCCGACGCGCGGCGCAACGGTCATCCGGTTCTGGCCGTGCTGCGCGGCTCGGCCGTCAACTCCGACGGCGCGTCCAACGGGCTGACCGCCCCCAACGGGCCCGCGCAGCAACGGGTGATCCACGCGGCCCTCACCGATGCGGGACTGTCCCCGGCGGACGTCGACACGGTGGAGGCGCACGGCACGGGAACCGCGCTCGGCGATCCGATCGAGGCGCAGGCGCTGCTGGCCACGTACGGACAGGACCGAACGGCCCAACGGCCGCTGTGGCTGGGCTCGTTGAAGTCCAATCTCGGGCACACCCAGGCGGCGGCCGGGGTGGGCGGTGTCATCAAGACCGTACTGGCGATGCACCACGAACGGCTCCCGCGGACGCTGCACGCCGACGAGCCGTCGCCACGAGTGGACTGGTCGTCCGGCGCCGTACGGCTGCTGACCCGGGACGAGGAGTGGCGGCCCGTCCCCGGGCGACCCCGACGGGCGGCGGTGTCGGCGTTCGGCATCGGCGGGACCAACGCGCACGTGATCCTGGAGGAGGCCGAGGCGGGCACGGTCGCCACAGCACCCTCCCGGCGCGGCGCGGTGACACCGCCGCTGCTCCTCTCCGGCGCGAGTTCGGCCGCTCTGCGAGCGCAGGCCGCACGGACCGCGGCCGTACTGCGGGAGCGGCCCGAACTCGCCCTGATCGACGTGGCGTTCACCCATGCCACCGCCCGCGCCGCACTCCCCCACCGAGCCGCCGTCGCCGTCGAGGACCGCGCGGCGACGCTGAGCGCCCTGGACACCCTGGCGGCGACCGCCGCGTCCCGCCCGGCGGACTCCGCCGGCCGGTCGGCCCTGCTGTTCACCGGACAGGGAGCCCAACACACGGGCATGGGACGGGAGTTGTGCGAGGCCTTCCCGATCTTCGCCGACAGCTTCAACGCCTTGTGCGACCTCTTCGACGCGCACTTGGAACGCCCGTTGCGCTCGGTGCTCCGGGACTCCGCCGAGAGCGCGCTGCTGGATCGTACGGACTTCGCCCAGGCGGCCCTGTTCACCTTCGAGGTGTCCGCCTTCCGGCTGCTGGAGTCCTGGGGCATGCGGCCGGACTTCCTGGCCGGACACTCGATCGGCGAGGTGGCCGCGGCGCACGCCGCGGGCATCCTGTCGGAGCGGGACGCCATCGAACTGGTCGTGGCCCGGGGCCGGTTGATGCGGGAGCTGCCTGAGGGCGGCGCCATGGTGGCCCTCGACGCCACCGAGGCGGAGGTGATCCGCGAGCTGACCGACGGGATCGCGATCGCGGCCGTGAACGGCCCGCGCGCGGTGGTGGTCTCGGGCATGGCGGAACCCGTCCTCGCGCTCGCCCGGCGCTTCGCCGCGCTCGGGCGCCGTACGGTCCGGCTGCGGGTCAGCCATGCCTTCCACTCCCCGCTGATGGAGCCGATGCTCGCCGAATTCGGCCGGGTCGCCGACGCACTGACGTACGGCCGGCCCCGTATCCCGCTGCTGTCGGGGCTCACGGGACGCCCGGCCGTCGGAGACGAGCTGCGGTCGGCCGAGTACTGGGTACGGCACGCCCGCGAGGCCGTGCGGTTCGGGGACGCCGTGCGCTGGCTGGCGTACGACGGGCGGGTGACCGCGTTCACCGAGATCGGGCCGGACGCGCACCTCACGGCCCAGGCCACGACGGCTCTGGCCGAGAGCGGCAACGACCTGCTGTTCGCGGCCGCCGCCCGGCGGGGCGCCCCCGAGCCGCGGACCCTGTTCGACGCGCTCGGTCAACTCCATGTCCACGGTGTGCCGGTGGACTGGGGCCGGTTGTACGCGGACAGCGGCGCCCGGCGGGTCGACCTGCCGACCTATCCCTTCCAGCGGCAGCGCTACTGGCTGTCCGAGCCCGCCCCCGACGCGGCAGCCGGTTTCGGCCATCCGCTGCTCACACACACGGTCACCGTGCCGGGCACGGAGCGTGTGCTGTGTGCCGGCCGGCTGTCCGGCGCGGCTCAGCCGTGGCTGCGCGACCATGTCGTGGGCGGCCACGCCCTGGTGCCCGGGGCCGCGTTCGCCGACCTGGTGCTCCACGCCGGCGACGCGTGCGGTGTCGCCGTACTGGAGGATCTCGCCCTTCTCACCCCGCTGTTCCTCCCCGCCGCCGACGACGAGCCGATCCAGGTCCAGGTGGCCCTGGGAGAGCCGGACGGCGCCGGGCGGCGCACGGCGGACGTGTACGCGCGGCCGGAGGAGTCCGGTGCGCTCGGCGCCTGGACGCACCACGCGACCGGTCGGCTCGGACCGGCGGTTGCGGGTGTCCTGGAGCGCCCTGTCTCGCTCGGCGCGTGGCCGCCGCCGGATGCCACACCCGTGGATCTCACCGGCGCGTACGAACGGCTGGCCGCCACCGGTCTCGCGTACGGGCCGGCGTTCCGGGGCGTCACGGCCCTGTGGCGGCGCGGCGAGGAACTGTTCGCCGAAGTCGGCCCGGTGTCGCTCCCGGATGCCCGGCGTCACGCGCTCCACCCGGCGCTGCTGGACGCCGCCCTGCATGCGGGACTGCTTGCCGAGCCGCCCTCGGAACCGGCCCGGCTTCCGTTCGCCTGGCAGGGCCTCACGCTGCACGCGACCGGGGTCACGGCGCTGCGCGTACGCATGAGGAACACCGGCCCCGACGCGGTCGGCCTCGATCTCGCCACGCCCTCGGGTGCGCCCGTGGCCCGGCTGGAGTCGATGACGACCCGACCGGTGTCGAAGGCGGGTGTCGCCCCGGTCGGAGAGCTGTACAGGCTGCGGTGGACCGGCGTTCCCGCTGTCGGCGAAGGACCCATCGTCGCGGTGGAGGAACCCGACGACCTGGGGCTGGCCGCGTTCCTGCCGCAACGGGGCACCGTGTCCGGGTCCGCGGACGCTGCGGAGGTGGTCGTGATGTCCTTGTCCGCCCCCGCCGACGACGGGACCGACCCCGCCGCCGCGGCCCACGCGCTGACCGTACGGGCACTGGGTGAGCTGCGTGCGCGGCTCGCCGGTTCCGGGCGGCTGGCCGTGGTCACGCGTGGCGCCGCCGACGCGGCGCCGGACCTGCCCGCCGCGACGGTCTGGGGGTTGCTGCGGGCCGCACAGGCCGAGTATCCCGGGCGCCTCACGCTCGTGGATGTGGACGGCCGGCCCGAGTCGCTACGGCTGCTGCCTGCCGCGCTCGGCACGGGCGAACCCCAACTGGCCATCCACGAAGGCTTGCTGAGAGTCCCTCGGCTCGCGGCCACTCCCGGGGCGGCGGCGGACGGTTCCCTCGGCCGGGGCACCGTCCTGATCACCGGCGGCACCGGCTCCCTGGGTGCGCTGCTGGCCCGGCATCTGGTCGATCGGCACGGCGTACGGCATCTCGTGCTCGTCAGCCGACGGGGAGCGCGGGCGCCGGGGGCGCAGGCGCTGCGCTCCGAGCTCGAAGGAGCGGGGGCGCGGGTGGACCTGGTGGCCTGCGACATCGCCGAGCGAGATCAACTGAAGTCCCTCATCAAGGAGTTCGGGCTCGACCTCACCACCGTGGTGCACACGGCCGGGGTCCTGGACGACGGCGTGCTGGAGGCGATGACCCCCGAGCGGCTGACGGCCGTACTGCGGCCGAAGGCCGACGCGGCCTGGCATCTGCACGAGCTCACGAGGGATCTGCCGCTGTCGCAGTTCGTACTGTTCTCCTCGGCCGCCGGGCTGCTGGGCAATCCCGGCCAGGCCAACTACGCGGCGGCGAACTCCTTCCTGGACGCGCTCGCCCGTCACCGCACCGCCCTCGGCCTTCCCGCCCTGTCCCTGGCCTGGGGTCCTTGGGCCGACGACGACGGGATGGCGGCGCGCGCGGGCCGGGCGCACGGCGGGGCGGTGCGCGCGGTCTCCCCGGAACAGGCGCTGGCACTGTTCGACGCCGCGCTGGGCGGCGGGGAGCCCGTTCTCGCACCGCTGCCGCTGGACCGCTCGCCGGGAGCGCTGCCCGTCGGGGCATCCGTTCCGCCGCCGCTGCGCGGGCTGCTGCGCCCTGCCCGGTCGACGGCCTCGCCCCCGGCGGCGAACGGGGTGGCGAGCGGGGTGACGGAACCGGACGGTGTCGCCGGGGCCTGGCGGGACCGCCTCGCGGCGCTGCCGCCGTCCGAGCGGGCGCCCGCCCTGGTGGAACTGGTCCGCGCCGAGGTCGCCGCGGTGCTCGGTCATACGCAGACCGAGGCCGTCGACCGGGATTTCCCGGAGCTGGGCCTCGACTCGCTGATGAGCGTCCTGCTGCGCAACCGGCTGAGCCTGCTCGCCGGGATCCCGCTGGCGGCCACCGTCGCGTACGACTGGCCGAGTGCGGAGCGGCTCGCGGATCACGTGTACGCCGAGCTGAGCGGCGCCCTGGCCGACGATGCCACTGCCGCCGGGCCGCCGGAGGGCGATCGGCGTCATGAGCCGACGCGCCCCGCCGTCCCGACGGTTGAACGCCGGCGTGGAACCGGCAGGTCACTGCCGACCCTCTATCGGCAGGTCTGCGAAACGGGCGACGTCGTCTCCGCGATGTACCTCCTCGTCAGCGCGTCCCTCGCCGCACCCACCTTCGGCCACGACGAGGGTGCCCGGCACGCGATACCGCCGCTTCGACTGGCGTCGGGGGCGGACGGTCCGGCACTCGTCTGCGTTCCCGGCTTCGCCACCAACCTCGGCCGGCCCTGGTACGCGGGGCTCGCCCGCCCCTTCGACGGCGAGCGGGACGTCTTCGAACTGCGCCACCCCGGCGTCGACACCGGGGTCGCCGTGGCGCGGGACCTGGAGACGCTGGCCGAACTGCACGCCACCACCGTCCGCCGGCTCCTCGGCGATCGCCCCTACGTCGTCGTTGGTCACTCCATGGGCGGTTCGGCCGCCCACGCGGTCACCGCCCGTCTGGCAGCCGACGGCGCGCCTCCGGCCGGACTCGTGCTGGTGGACTCGTACCACGTCACCCCCGATCGCGAAGCCGAGCCCTGGCTGCTGGCGATGCCCGCCCGGATCCCCGTGGCCGTCGGCGAGCGGTTCGACAGCGCGGTGGACGACCTGACGTTGCTGTCGCTGGGCGCGTACACCCGCATGTTCCGCGGCTGGGACCCTCGACCCACCCAGGTTCCCACCCTGTTGGTGCGCGCCTGCGAGCCACTGCCTGCCATGCCGGAACGGTGGCGGTCGTCCTGGCCGCTCCCCCACGACACGGTGGACGCCCCCGGCAGCCATCTCGGTGTGCTGGAGGAGAACGCCCCGACGACGGCCCGGGCGGTCCGCGAGTGGATCGACGCGCTCGCTCCGGGCCGAGGAAGGACCACTTGAGCGCCGCGACGGGTTTCGTCGCCCGCCGCGGTGTGCCCGAACGGGCAAGTGACCTTGCCTCTGCTCCTCCTGAAGTCCGGTGGACGAAACGCTAGCGTCCCCTGGTGAGTATCAGGACCCCCGAGTCGCCACCCGAGCCCGGGGCCACGCGCACCCGGCGCAGACGCCGCCCCGGACCGTTCACGCTGCTGGTCCTGCCGGGGCTGACGGCCGTGCTGGGGGTCGCCGGGTTCATGACGGCGACGGGCCGGTTGACCACTCTTGTGTCGCCGGATCCGAGTACGAACAGCGCGGTGGTCGCGGACGGCGCGGTCGCCGAGCACGTCGAGGACGCCTACGTCCCTTGGCTGCGTGCGGCGGCCAAGACGTGCACGGTCCTGAAGCCGTCCGTCCTCGCGGCCCAGATCGAACAACGTTCCAGCTGGGACACCGATTTCGCCACGCTCTCGGGCGAGACGGGGATCGCCGGGTTCACCGACGCGCAGTGGCGGACCTGGGGCAAGGACGAGGACGGCAACAAACGGTCCTCACCCCGCGACCCGGTGGACGCCATCGTGGCGCTCGCCCGCGAGGACTGCGCTCTCGCCAAGAAGGTCACCCGTCTCAAAACCCGTGGCACGGTCACCGGAGAGCCCCTCGACCTCACCCTCGCCGCCTACACGGTGGGCATGGACGAGGTGACCCGGGCCGGGCGCGTCCCCACGAAGGCACGGACCTACGTCACCGCGGTCAAGGCACTGTTCCCGCGCTACAAGACGTACGACCGGGTGCAGAGCGGGGGTTCCGGCAGCGGGGCGGCGAGCGCGGTGCTGGCACCGCCGCTCACCTCTCTCGTGGTCACCTCGCCCTTCGGCACGCGCCAGCACCCGGTCACCGGTGTGACCAAGCTGCACACGGGCGTCGACTTCGCGGCGCCCCAGGGGGCCCCGATATCCGCCGCACGGCAGGGGCAGGTCGTGTTCGCGGCGATGACCAAGGCCTACGGCAACCGCATCGTGATCGATCACGGCACCATCGGCGGAAGACGGCTGGAGACGACGTACAACCATCTGTCGGCCCTTCGGGTCACCTCGGGCCAGAGCGTCGACGCCGGAACGGTGATCGGTTTCGTCGGCTCGACCGGCCTGTCGACCGGCCCACACCTCCACTTCGAGGTACTCGTCGACGGCACGTACACCGACCCGATGCCGTGGCTCGCCGCCGGTTCCTGACGGCGACTTGGGCTGGTCGGCCCCTGCGCGGGCGAACCCGCGCAGGGATCGGCCGACACATCACAAAGTGGCGTCGAGCTCGTGCTGTGCCAGGGGCGGGCCTTCCAGGGGCGGTGTCTTCCGGCCGAGGAAGACCAGCGCGAGCATGTCCGGCATGAGCAGTCGGGCGGGCGGCTTCTCCATGCTCATCACGTCCAGGAGGATGCGCAGGGCGTAGGGGTTGCGGGAGCCGGCGTCGACGGCCTTGTCGACGAAGGCGGCGAGGGTCCGTTCGAGCCGGGTGGGGGGCTGGTCGCTGGCGTCCGGGTAGAACACGTCCTGGCCCACGGCCAGGCTCCAGGCGTTCTCGACCGGCCGTGCCGCGGCCTTCTGGACGCGCCGGGCCGTACCGGGTGCGGCGAGATCCTGTTGCCGCAGGACACGGCGCAGGGCGAGCACGCTCTGTGCGCCGGCGCTCAGCCCGTGACCGTAGACGGGGTTGTAGCCTGCGACGGCGTCTCCCAGCACGGTGAAGCCGTCGGGCCAGCGGGCGGCCTTCTCGTAGTACCGCCGCTTGTTGGCGGTGCTGCGGGTGGTGACGACGTCGCTCTCGGGTTTGGCGTTCGCCAGCAGTTCGCCGATGACGGGGTGCGGCAGGCTCAGGGCGAAGGGCATGAACTCGTCGTTGTCACTGCTGGGCTGCCCGCCACGGGATCCGGAGAGCGTCACGAGCCATCGGCCGCCCTCTATGGGGACGATGATGCCGCCGCGGCCGGGGATCCGGCGGGGATCGGCTTGGACGTTGACGATGGGAAAACCGTCCGCGGCGCTGCCGGGTGCGCGGTAGATCCTGCTGGCGTAGCCGATACCGGCGTCGACCGTGCGCTCCTGGACCGGAGGAAGTCCGAGTTCCCGCAGCCAGACGGGGGCGCGGCTGGCACGCCCGCTCGCGTCGATCACCAGGTCGGCAGGGATGGATGTTTCGGACTCTTCCGCGCGTACACGGACACCGGTCACCCGGTCCCCGTCGCCCAGCAGGCCGAGCAGTTCCGTCTGCTGGAGGAGGGTGACGCGGTGGTCCCGCAGGACCCTGGTGCGGATCACCGCGTCGAGGAGGTCACGGCTGCACAGGAGGTTGGTGTGGCGGGCGTGGGTGAATCTGCGGAACCACTGCCCCGAGGGGGCCTTGGACACCAGGTCGGTCATGACGCGCGGTGTGTGGGCGCCTTGGTCGACGAGTTGGTCGATGATGCCGGGCAGGAGGTCATCGAGGGCTTTCACGCCGCCGGACCACAGCACGTGGGCGTGGCGGGCCTGCGGCAGCCCCTTGCGGGGGTGTGGGCCGTCCGGCAGCACATCGCGTTCGATGATCCGCACGTCTGCGAAGTCGGCGAGCACGGCCGCGGCGAGCATGCCCGTCATACCCCCTCCGATGACCACCGCGGTACGGCGGGAGGCAGTTCTGGCAGACGACGACATAGGGTGCACTCTTTTCTGTTGCGGGGAGCGGGAGTCTCAGTCATGGCTGGTGGCCATACGGGCGGCGGCCTGCCGACGTGCTCGGGCGACGATCGGGGACGAGGACAGCGCGCGCGACAGAAGAACCATCAGATGCGGTGTGGAAATGGACTCCAGGGTTCCCGCTCTCACCGGTACCTCCGCGCTGCCGTCGTGGGAGACCTGCACACGGGCCGCGGCCAGCATGGCCGCTTCGGCCACCACCGTGGCCTGGTGCGGTGATCGGACTCCGGAGGTGCCATCGGCGGCGAGTGAAGCCACGGCCTCGGCGTACGCGGTCGTGCGCACCTGGTCGTCGAGATAGGGCGAGCAGGCCAGCACGCCGTCCCAGATGGCGATCTCCTGGCGTGCCAGACGCACGACCGGCGGATCCCACCAGCGGATGATCCCCTCGGTCGGCGCACGCAGCGTCTGCAGCTCCGCACAGAGGGGCTTCAGCAGCCTGTAGCGCCTCCACGCGCGCACATTGTCGACCGCCGGTGGCCCGACCCGGGGGACGGCGAAGCCCGCGGCGGTGGTGACGCCGGCGAGCATGACGAGCGGTGGGGACACGTTGGTGGAGAGGAAATCCCAGTCCACGCCGTTCCAGCGGGCGGCCATGGCCGTGTACTTGGCGATCTGATAGCCCGCGTCGAACGTCAGGCCGACGATGAGCAGGATCAGACCGGCGCGGGTCACACCGCGCACCTCTCGCAGCCAGCTCACGCTCATGACGGCGAGAGCGACAGTGGCGGCCGTGTGCGCGACCATGTACAGCACGATCATTTCGCGCATGTAGGGCGTGTTGGCGTAGTACGTGTCCAGGTCCTGGGTCCGTTCCACGGGGACCTCGGCCAGGCCGAACAGGACCCAGATTCCCGCGATGACCAGTGCGTAGACGCCCAGTACGAGCCGGGCGGAGCGCTGTTGCGTCCGAGAGGGCCCGCCCTTCCACCGGATCATGAGGACCAGGTAGCTCGCACTGAGCGCCGTCATGCCGGCGTACACCAGCGGGGCACTGAAGTTCGCGACGCCGGTCGCGTCATTGACGTACCGGATCGTGGGCGGGGCGGACAGGACGCAGACGGCGGAGCCGACGAGCAGGATCGCGTTGCTCGGCGCGACCAGAGAATCCCGCCACAGGCCCGTGCCCGCCGACAGCTTCAGTCCCGCGACGACCAGGAGAAGAGCGCCTGGTATGTAGAAGACGATGCCGCTGTCCACTGGGCCTGCCTGCCTTCCGGGGATGTACGTGGGCTCGGTCGATCGGACGGCGGAGAGGGCGCCGTGGCCCGCCGGGGCGTGTCCGGTGGAGGGACGGGCCGGCGCGGGGGCACGTCGTGCGGGCTCATGACGGGGTTCTTTCGTCAGCAGGGGCCGCGGCGGTCGCAGCGGCCGCGCGGGCCGCCACGACGATGGGGGACGTACGCAACGCATGCGCCACGCCCATCAAGGCGGCGCGCGCCATGAGGCCCGCGGAGTGGTCGAGTACGGCGGGTTCGGCGGGCGCGCCGTCGGGCTGGACCCGAACGGCGGCGGCGATCATCGCGGCGAGGCCGATGCGGGAGGCGTCCTCGTCGCCGTGTCCCGCGGACCGAGCCGCTGCCTGCGCCCGGGCACGGACCCGGTCGTCGAGATGCGGGCGAAGGAGGTTCAGCCCGTCCTGAATGCCGGCCTCACGCCGGGTGAGCCGCACGGCGTACGACGAATACCAGGGGATCGGAGCGGCGAGCGGACTCCCGGGGGAGGTGCCGCCGAGTTCGCGCCACAGCGGGCCGAGCCGCCTCCAGGTCATCACGGTGTGCCAGAGCACGCCCAGCCGCGGCCCGAACAGCGGCACCGTGAAGCCGAAGGTGGCGACGGTGGCGGCCAGGCTCGCCATGCCGGGCGCCAGGCTGGTGCTCAGCACGTCCCAGTCCCCGCCGGCCCACCGTGCCGCCACCGCGGTCAGCTTCAGGGTGCTGAAGGACAGGTTCAGCAGCCATCCGGCCACGAGGAGCCACAGCCCGGCCCGCAGCCATCCGCGCACCTCCAGCGCCCAGCGCCGGCACAGCGCCGTGGTGGCCACCGCCGCGGTGATGTGACCGAGCAGGTACAGCGCGATCATCTGCCCGATCCAGGGCGTCGTGGCGTAGTAGGTGTCGAGATCCGTACGGCGCTCGACGGGGGCGTCCCCCGCCACGAAGAGGACGAGGATCAAGGTGATCAGCACGCTGTAGCCGATCTGCCAGTGTCGGGCGAGACGGCGTACATGGTCGGCCGGCCCGCCGCGCCAGTGAAGGATGAGCAGCAGGCAGGCGGCGCTGTAGGCGCTGACGATGACGTAGTCCAGCGGGGCGGCGAGATTCGGGATGCCGCTCGCTCTGTTCACTGCGGCGACGGTGGGCGGGGCGGCGAGGAGGAATCCGGCGCCTCCGAGGAAGATCACCCAGCAGACCGAACGGACCAGTGGGTCACGCCAGGTTCGGATCAGATCCGGCAGTTTCACTCCGAGGCCGGCCCACAGGGACAGCGCGGGTATGTAGTAGCGCGAGGCGTTCACGGCTCAGACCTGGGACCGGCGGTGTCCCAGCGAGGCGCCGATCCGGCCGGCGATCTGGGACCGGTCCGTGGCGAGGCTGCCGGGTTCCCCTTCCAGCCAGATCCGCAGGTGCGTCACCGCCCGCAGGGCGAAGGTCTCGGCTTCCTGCTCCGATCGTTCGTGGAACTCGGTACGCGCGGCCACGGCCCTCACCGTCCGCTGCACATCGGCCCGGTCGCTCAGCACGCGTGCGGCGACGGGGATCCCGTCGGCGTGGTGGCCGCAATCGCCCTTGATCATGTGCCAGATCTCGTGGCAGAGGATGGCCAGTTGGTGGACGGGCGCTGCCCGCTTGTCGACGAGGATGATGTCGTGGTCCGGCATGTCGAGCCACAGTCCCGTGGCGGTGCGGTGCGGGAACTCCTCTTTGAGGAGAACGACCTCACGGCCCCTCATCTCGGCGACCACGGCGATGAGCGCGTCGAACAGCGCGTCAGGAGCGGCGGGTACGGGCAGGCTCACTCCGTCGGCCAACTGGCCGATCAGGTTCCGCATCTCCTTGGCTCTGCCTGTGCGCACCGCTCTCCCCCGCGAACTTCAGCATGGGGCACCGTCGCACGGCGCCCGCCGATCCCACCCTGCCTGCACCCAGCCGGCCGAAGGTACGCCCAACTCGGCTTGTCAATATGCCAAACAAGGTGCCTTGTCGGCCACGCCAGGCTCTGCGGTGTGCAGCAAGCTGAGGGGGATCAAATACCGATCAAACGGGATACGCGCGCATCCGGGCCTGGCGCATCCGATGCCTTCGGGACGCGCTCCGGCCCGCGCGCAGGACGCCTGCCGGTGGCTGCGCCCGGCGGACGGCGCAGCGTGAGCTTCCCATCCCGGGCGGCGACGGGCCTGCGTACGACCGGGTGCCCCCATGATCAGTGCCCTTCGGTGCGCGAACTGTCCGATCCCGAACCCTGTACCCGCTGAGCGTTTCTGCGCTGCAGGATGGTGTCGATCCAGTCAGTCACCAACTGAAGCTCCTCTTCGGCCAATTGCGGGGCGCGCGCGGCCAACTCCCGCAGTCCGTGCGTACTGCGCAGCCGAGCCATCGGATCGGCCGCCTGTCCCTCCAGGCCGTGCAGGATGGGCTGGAGGGCATGGTTGAGCGAGGCTTGCGGATCGGCGGAGAGCCAGCCGTTGGGCTGACCGAAGAAGAACGTCTCGATGCCGGCCTGGGTGGATGCCAACGGGCCACCGGAGCGGGCCGGACGCCGCTCCACCGTCTGCTGCGAGGGCGGCTGCCGTGCAGGCATCTGCGGCGAAGACGTCTGCGGCGAGGGCGCCTTCCGGCGGCTGTTCACGAGGTTCGACAGGGATGCCCGGGAGGCCCCGTAGGAGGCCGCGATCTCGTCGTAGGAGTGGCGGGTCCCGTCCGGGCGCAGGCGCGTCTCGCGCAGGTGGACGATACGGCTGACGATCCGGTCGGTGATGTCCTCGGCGGGGGGCTCCTCACCGTCCAGGAGCATCCTGACGACATCTCGCGGGACGCCGCTTTCGTTCGAGAGCTGTTCCACGTCGAGCACGTCGTCGCGGCTCCGCCCGTCCCCGATCAGGGAGTCGATACGGCCGAGGGTCTCGGCGAGCGCTCGGCGCGTTTCTCTCACCGGCAGGTCTCCTGATGTCGGACGGGGGGCACGAACTGCACGTTGACTTCCGAGACTTTAGCCGCTGCCGGGCCCGGCCAGCCAGAGCGGCAGATACTCCAATAGCCGTACTCGGCTAGAGCAGTTGACATGAGTGGCTGGGGATTGCAGGATCACGACACGACGTGCGGACCGGTCGTCACGCAGCGGGGACGGGGGAACTCGTGTGCGCTCCGACGCGGGTCCCACGGAGTGTTCCGGGCTGCGGCGGTACACCATCACGGGGTGTGCGGTCGCAGCCCGGGCCGATTCCCGCCGACGTCGGGCCGCACAGCGCGGAGGAGCCGCATGGCGCGGAGGAGCCGCATCGCGCTGAGACAGCATCGCGCTGAGACAGCATCGCGCCGAGGCGCCATCGCACGGAGGCCGCATCGACAGGCATTGCCCGGACAGCAAGCGCTCTCTAGACTCCCGTGCGATGGACGCGGAAACCGCCCTCGATGACTCCTACTTCGACTACTGCCCCTGGGATTTCGTGGACCGTGCCTCCGCCCGGCAGCGGGCCGCGCAGGACGCGCACCAGCGGCGACTGGCGGACTCGGGCGCGCGCCTCGGGCCGCGTTGTTACGTCTCTCCGGCCGCCGGGGTCTTCACCGGCACACTGCGCCTGGGCGCCGACTCCTACATCGCCGGGCACGCCTACGTCACCGGTGAGGTGACCGCGGGCGACGACTGCACGGTCAACCCGTATGCCACGGTCCGGGGCCGGATCACCCTCGGCGACGGGGTGCGGATCGGCGCGCACAGTTCGCTGCTCGGCTTCAACCACGGCTTCGCCCCCGACAGGCCGGTGCACCGGCAGCCCCTCACCAGCAAGGGCATCACCGTCGGCGACGACGTGTGGATCGGCTCGCACGTGGTCGTACTGGACGGGGTGACGATCGGCGATCACTGCGTCGTGGGCGCGGGCGCGGTCGTCACGAAGGATCTGGCGCCGTGGACGGTCGCGGCGGGCAATCCGGCCCGCCCCCTGCGCGATCGCCGCGCCCAGGTCGGACCACGACAGGACCGAGCGGTCTCGGGTGCCCTGCCGGACAAACTCCCGGACGAGCTGTCAGACGGCCCCTCGGGCGACCAGTCAGGCGACTTGGGGGACGCCGTCGCCCTGTTCGCCGACCGGGCCCGGGCGCAGGCCGCCGATCTCATCGCCCGTTGCTGGAACCCCGACACCAGTCGCTACACCGACCGGCCGGGCGCTCCCGCGACCGTTCGAGCACACTGCGACGCCGTCGAGATCGCCGACCTGCTGCTGGGCTCGCCTCCGGAACAGTTGGCCGCCGACGAACACGCCGAGCGGCTGCGCGCCCTTCAGGATCCCGGCAGCGGGCTGGTGCCCGAGTTCGCTCCGGACGGCGGTCCGGGGGTGCTGCCCGCCCCGGCCGCCGACGGCTGGATCGACGACGGCACCGCCGAGTACCACGTGCTGGCCGTGGGCTACGCCCTGGACCTGCTGGGCTCCCGCCTCACCCAACCGGTGCACGTGGTACGGCGTATGACGGTCGATCAACTGCTCGCACGGCTGGGGTCACTACCGTGGCGGACGCGGACCTGGTCCGCCGGCGCGTGGGTGGACTGCTGGGCGACCGGCGCCCATCGCAATCTGGAGCTCGGCGTCGAGGACGGGGAGCCGGGCGCACTGGAGGCGCTGTTCGGCTGGCTCACGACACGGGTGGACCCGTGGACGGGGATGTGGGGCACCGCCGAGTCGCCCGCCGCGGGCCGGTTGCAGCTGGTCAACGGCTACTACCGGCTCACCCGGGGCTCCTACGCCCAGTTCGGGCTCGATGTGCCGTACGCGGAGCGGGTCGTGGACACCGTACTGGCCCATGGCCGCGATCAGCGCTGGTTCACGGCCGGCCGGGAGAACGCCTGCAACGTGCTGGACGTGGCCCATCCCCTGTGGCTCGCGGGGCGGCGCGGCGGGCATCGGGCGACTGAGGTACGGACGTGGGCCGAGGAGCAGCTGACTCGGGCGCTGGGGCGGTGGCGGGACGGCGCCGGGTTCGGTTTTGGTCCGGCGGGCGAGGGCGGTGGCGGTCCGGGCCGGGAGCCGGGGCTGCAGGGCACCGAGATGTGGCTCGCGATCGTATGGCTGCTCGCGGATCTGGTGGGCGTGGCGGACCGGCTCGCATACCGGCCGCGCGGCGTCCATCGCCCGGAGCCGGCCCGGTCACCGGGGTTCGCGACGCCGGGGTAGCCCGTGCGGCACGCCATCCTGGGGGCGTACGCGTACGGTTGGGGCGCGCGGTGCGCCGGCCCCTGGCATGCTGCATCCATGCCGACGCCCATGCAGCCGTCCTCGTCCACCGAAGCCTCCGCCACCTCGGTCAACGGCCTGCGCATACAGGTGCGTTCCATGGGGCAGCGCATACGCGGCGCGGGCAACGTCCTGCACGACGTGTCCCTCGACGTCGCCCCCGGGCGGCTCACCGTGATCGCCGGGAGCAGCGGGGCGGGCAAGACGATCCTGCTGCAGACGCTCGCCGGACTGCGCGCGCCGACGGAGGGGACGGTCCTGCACGACGGGGCGCAACCCGGCCCGCCGGGTCCTGAGTTCGGGTTCGTGCCGCAGGAGGACATCATCCACCGCGAGCTGCCGCTGCGCCGGACGCTGGTGTACGCGGCGGGTCTGCGCATGCCTCCGGGCACGACGCCCGAGTCCGTCGGGGCGGGCGTGGACCGGGTCCTGGAGGCTCTCGGTCTCTCCTCCCGGGCGGCGACGCCCGTGCGCGCGCTGAGCGGCGGGGAGCGCAAACGGGCCAGTATCGCCGCCGAGTTGCTCACCCGACCCCGTGTGCTCTTCCTCGACGAGCCCACCTCCGGGCTCGACCCGGTGACCGGTGCCGCCCTGCTGCGGACCCTGCGCGCGCTGGCCGAGGACGGCACCACCGTCGTCCTCACCACCCACACGCTCGCCGATCTGCTCCGCGGCGACCAGGTGGTGTTCCTCTCCCCCGACGGCGAGGTCGCGTACGCCGGTGAACCGGGCGCGCTGTGCGGGGCGTTCGGGGTGGGCACGGTCGAGGAGGTGTACGAGGCGGTGGCCCGGGGCGTACGCGTCGAGCGCGCCGCGTCGCCGGAGGTGGTGCCCGGAGCCGACACACCGTCACCTCGCGTGTCCGTACGGCGTGTTGGTGCGGTGCGGCAATGGTCGCTGCTCACCCGTCGCGGTACCGCGCTGCTCCTGCACAACCGGCTCTCGGTCGCCGTCCTTGCCGGTTCGCCCGTGATGATCGTGGCGATGTTCGCGGTGCTGTTCCGGGCGGGCGCTTTCGACCGCGCGGCGCCCGACCCCGGATCGACCGCGATGATCATGTTCTGGATCGCGTTCGGCGCGTTCTTCTTCGGCCTGACGTACGGGCTGCTGCAGATCTGCACGGAGCTGCCCGTGCTGCGCCGGGAATGGCTGGCCGGGCTGCGGATCGGTCCCTACGTCGCGTCGAAGCTGACCACCATGCTGCCGGTGCTCGCGGTCGCCGACGTGCTGCTGCTGGTGGTGCTGCGGGCGCTGGACCGGCTGCCCGCGGCCGGGTGGGGCGCGTACGGTTCGCTGTTCGTGTCGAGCGTGCTGGCCTCGGCGGCGGCCCTCGCGCTGGGGCTGCTGGCCTCGGCCGCGGTGACGGAGCCGGCCCAGGCGACGCTGATGCTGCCGCTGCTGTGCTTCCCGCAGGTGCTGTTCTCGGGGGCGTTCGTGCCGGTGCCGCGGATGACCGGGGCCGGCGAGGCGATCAGCTGGGCGATGACCAACCGGTGGGCGTTCGAGGCACTGGGCAGCGGGGTCGGCCTGGAGTCGCTGTGGCGCACGGGCACGTCGCCCCTGGGGCCGCCGCTGCTGGACTCGTACGGAGACTCGTTCGGTCATCCGGCGAGCCGCGGCTGGTTGATCCTCGCGGGGTTCGCGGTGCTGTTCCTCGCGGTGACGTGGGCGATCCTGGTGCGCAAGTGCCGGGAGGGCGCGGTGCGGAGCAGGGCGGGACACTGAGCGCCGGGCCCGGCCCCCGCGGGCGGCTTCGGCGACCCGGCTACGTCGTCCACGAGGCGCGTCCAGGTCCACGACGGCTGCCACCGCCGCCAGGCTCTCAGCACCCCACCCGAGCCGCCAGCCCCGTCACCCCCGGCACGCGGTCGCGATAGGTCTGGGTCACGAACGTCAGGAACGTCTCGATGTCCCTCGGCTGGGACGACACGCCCAGGGAGATGCGGACGGCACCGGCCGAAGGCAGCCGCAGCAGGTCCAAGTACTCCTCCATCGAACCGAGTTGCCTGCCCGCGGCCGAGCGCAGCCGACGCAGCGGGAGGGCGAACGCCGCCTCACCGGCACCCGGGTTGCAGAAACAGCCAGTACGCAGCGAGATACCGCGCGCGGCGCTGTCACGGGTGACGACGCGCTCGTCGACGATACGGCCGTCCGCTCCCAACAGGTTCAGCGCGACCGTGCCGCCACGGGCCGCCCCGGCGTCCAGGGGGCCGTACACGCGGGCCATCGGGGAACCGTCGCTGTGGCGCAACGCCCCCAGACCGGTGAGCAGTTGGCCGGTGAGGGCGGTGACGTGGGCGTGCACCCGGTCCATGCCGAGGCGGTTGATCCACTCCAGCCCGGCGGTGACGTCCGGGGCGGACAGGAAGTTCACCGTGCCGTCCTCGAAGGCCGCCTCGTCGTCCGCGAGAACGTGCCACTGCGCCTGCGCGCTGACCGCGTAGATCGTGCCACCGGAGAACCAGGGCCGGCGCAGCTTGGCGAGGGCCTCCCGGCGGGCGATCAGACTGCCGATGCCGGTGGGGTGGCCGAAGACCTTGTACCAGCTGACGACGGTGAAGTCCGGATGGAACCGGCCGAGGTCGAACGGATTCGTCGGCACGAAGGCGGCCGCGTCGAGCAGGACGTCGTAACCGTGTTCCTGCGCCCGCGCGATCCACTCCAGCGGATGCTGGACGCCGGTGAAGTTGCTCTGGGCCGGGTAGGCAAGCAGCCCGCGCGGCTCCACACCACCGCGCCGCCCCAGGCGGCTCAGGCGGCTCAGGCGGCACAGGCGGCTCGGGTGACGCCCAGGGCCGCGTCCGCGCGCGGTGAGCGCGTCCCACAACCGTTCCTCGTCGATCCGCAGGCCGGGCCCGCTCACGGGGACGTACGCCGTCGCGGCTCCCCTGGCCCGCGCGTACTCACGCAGACCGTTGACCGAGTTGTGGTTGTCCAGCGACATCACCAGCCTGCTGCCGCGCGCGAACGGATACGCCTCGCCGACCAGGCGCAGCGCGCCCGTGGCGTTGGCCGTGAAGATCACGGCGTACTCGGCGGGGTCCGCGCCGAAGTGCCGGAGCACCGCGCGGCGGGCCTCGGCGAGCAGCAGTCCCGAGGCGCGGGAGGCCGGGCTCTCGGAGTGCGGGTTGCCGAATAACCCGCCGGTGATCCGTTCGGCACTCCCCGTGACGAGCGAGCGTGGCGGCAGCCCGGCGCCCGTGTGGTCGAGGTAGGTGTGGCCGCCCTCGTCGAGGTAGCCGAAGTCGCGCGCCCGCAGCCCTGCGAAGCCGTCCACGCCCCCCTCGCCCGCGGCAATGCCTCCGCAAGCCTCTTCGGTCACGCGTATGTGGCCGCTGCCCGGTGCCTTGTCCATGAGTTCCCTCCGCCCGGCCGGTCCTTCCCCACGCTCCGGACCGGCCCTCCATGAAGCTTCACCAAAGGTATCCGTACGGACCGGCCCCTCCCCTGTGCCACGGCATCGAACAGTGATTGGGTGGGCCCGGCCCTACCGTTCGAACCGCAGGAGAACCCCGCAGTCATGAGCAACGCTTACACGTACGAGTACAAGGTCGTCACCTTCCGGGAGTCGCTCATCGGCGACGCGCTGGACAGCGACAAGCTGGAGAAGGTTCTGAACAAGCACGCCGAGGACGGCTGGGCGCTCAAGGCGATCACGTCCGCCGATGTCAAGGGGCGCATAGGCCCCGGCGCGGTGGAGGGACTGCTCCTGACCTTCGAGCGACCCCGAGCATAAATCCGGTTATGCCCGTTTATGCCCTTGTATGGTGCGTAGGAGGCCGAGGCGGGGGATGCTGGAGCTGATGAGACAGCGGATCCGCGGGTACTCCTGAGCCGTCGGAGGCCTTCCGGTGCGGAAGGCCTCCCCGGGCTGGGTGGACGTCGGTCGCGTGCCGTGTGCCACCGATATCCCGGAGTACTCGTGTCCAGCCGCTGCCGGCCAGTGAGGTCAGGACGGTACAGCGATGAAGAGCGACAGAACACTCGACCGTGCGGTTGTCTCCAGCCACTCGGTGTTCGGCGCGCCCTGCTGGGTCAGCCTGGCCACACGTGATCTGCGGGCCGCGCAGGATTTCTACCACGCCGTACTGGGCTGGGAGTGGCACGCGGGCAGGCTGGGCAGGGAGTACCGGTTCGCCCGGGTCAACGGAGTGCCGGTCGCCGGCGTCTCGGCGATGTCCGGCTTCGGAGCGAGGATGGCCACCTGGACCCCGTACTTCGCGGTGGCGAATGCGGACGAGACCGTGTCCCGCAGCCAGGAGCGTGGGGGTACGACCGCGGTGGGACCGCTGTCGTTCCCGCCGGGCCGGGCGGCCCTGCTGGCCGACCGGGACGGAGCGGTCTTCGGCATCTGGGAGGGCGAGCTGGTGGCCGGCTGGGAGGAGTGGCGCCGGGCGGCACCGGTCTTCGTACGGCTGCACACCCGCGACGCCTTCGACGCCGCCATCTTCTACGGGGAGGTCCTGGAGTGGGCGTCCTCGGCCCCCGGGTCCTGCGAGGTGCGCTACGAGGACAACGAGGTCGTGCTGCGCAGCCGGGGCGATGTCGTGGCCCGTATCCACTCCGGCGCGGTCGAGGCGGCGCCGGACCCGACGATCCGGCCGCACTGGCAGATCCACTTCACCGTCGACGACGTCGAGGCTGCCGCCCGCGCCGCCCGCGCTCACGGCGGCACGGCCCACCAGCAGGGCGTCGGCTCGACCGAGGCCATCCTGACCGACCCCGACGGAGCGCACTTCACCGTCACCTCCAAGGGCGCCGGGTAGCTCGTCGGGCCCCGGCTGCCAGCGCGTCCCCCAGCGCCGTGCGCTCGTAGAGGACGTACTGCCCCTGCCGGTGCGACACCAGCAGCCCGGCCTCGCGCAGCACCGAGAGGTGGGACGAGACGGACGAGGGAGCCAGACCGTGGCGGTTCGCCAGGGTCGTGGTCGAGGCGGGACCGTCGAGGCCGACGAGGACGGCGGCGCGGTGGGGTCCGAGCAGCCGGGCCAGCGCGGCGGGCGCCTCGGTGGGGGCGGCCCCGGTCGGCGGGCCGCCTGTGCCCCGGGCCGGATAGATCACCGTCGGCTGCCAGGGCCGGGCGAAGCCGCTCACCACGTCCGGCCGTACGAAGACACTGGGCATCAGCAGCACACCCCGCCCGTCGGGCCCCTGCGCCTCCTTCAGGTCGGCGTACATGCGCAGGGTGAGGGTGTCGTCCGCCCACTCGATCTCCGGGTGCAGGTCGCCGAAGAGCGCTTCGAGGCCGCCGTCCGCCAACTGCCGTGAGCGGTAGGCGATATCGGCCTCCAGGAGAGCCTGGTGGCGGGGCCAGTCCGGCGCGAGCAGCGCGTGCCAGGCCCGTTCGGTGAGGTCGGCGAGGCGTCGCACGGTGCCCGCCGGGTCCTCCAACGCCGCCCGCCCGTACGGCGATGAGGCGGCGCCCGGTGTGCAGGCGAGCGAACGCGCCAGCTCGGTACGGGCCATGGCGGGGTCGGTGGCGCGCATCAGGGCCAGCTCCTCGTCGAAGGAGGCGTTCGGCGTCCGCGGCGGCGGTCCCAGGAAGTCCGGGGTGTAACCGCCCTTGCGCGGGATGAACAGCCACAGCTCCGTCAGTTCCAGGCCCGCCACGATCTCGCGCACGCGGCGCAGCCAGTCCCGGTGGAAGGCGTGCCGGTCCGGACGCCGCAGCATGCGCAGCGCCTCGTGCGTCTGGCAGAGCGGGGACACCGCGAACCGACAGCGCGTCAGATCGTCGGTGCCGAGGTGCAGGGTCAGCGGCAAAACAGTCTCCGACGGGTCTTCAGCCGAGCTCACGGGGTCGGGATGAGCGATTCGGCTCCAGCCGAAAGAGTAGTGGGCCGCGCGAGGACCCCGCACGCTGGCGCGTGGCCGCGTCCGGCCGCCTGCCCCCTCCCCTACCCCCTCAACGCCCCCTCGCAGAAAGGCTCGTGGATGGCGAGCGTACGTCTCACCGCCTGGCGCAGGACCGCCGTCGTCGCCGCGCTCATGCTGGCCGCGTTCACCTTCAACACCACGGAGAATCTGCCCGTCGGACTGCTGCCGCTCATCGCGGACGACCTGCGTGTGTCGCTCTCCTCCGTCGGGCTGCTGGTCACCGGGTACGGCCTGACCGTGGCCGTCGTCTCGCTGCCCGTCGCGCACCTGACCCGGTCGATCCCGCGCCGCCAGGTGCTGTCGGGCCTGCTGGGACTGCTCGTGGTGGCCAGCTGGATGTCGGCACTGGGCGGTGTCTCGTACGGCTTGCTGCTCGCGGCACGGATCGCGACCGCGCTGGCCCAGGCGCTGTTCTGGGCGGTGATGGGTCCGGTCGCCGTGGGGTTGTTCCCGCCCGAGCGGCGCGGGCGGGTGATCGGGCTGCTGTCCGTCGGGGGCTCACTCGCCACGGTGCTCGGGGTTCCGGCGGGTACCTGGCTGGGCGGGCACAGTGGCTGGCGGGCGCCCTTCGTGGTGCTCGGCGCGCTCGGCCTCGTCGCGCTCGTCGCCGTCGCCGCCTTGCTGCCGACCTCGCGTCCGGACGAGGGGCACGCGGCGTACGGGTCGGCCCCCGACGTCCGCCGGTTCGCCGTGGTGCTGGCGACCACCGCGCTGTCGGTCACCGGCGCCTTCGCGGGATTCACGTACGTCGTCGCCTTCCTCTACGAGGCGGGCGGTTTCTCCAAGGATTCGGTGAGCGCCGTGCTGCTGGCGTTCGGGGTGGCGGGCATCGCGGGCGTCTCGGCGGCCGGCCCGCTCCTCGACCGCTTTCCGCGCGCGACGCTGACGGTCCCGGTGGCGACCCAGGCGGTGGCGTTGCTCGGGCTGTACCTGGGCGGCGGGCGCAGCCAGGTGGCGACGGTCGCCCTGCTGACGCTCCTGGGCGCGTCGGTGGGCCCCGTCTTCATGGCCACGCAGAGTCAGGTCCTCCTCGTCGCGCCCGGCCGTACGGAGCTCGCCCTGGCGGCGAACTCGGCCGCCTTCAACGCGGGCGTCGCGGCGGGCGCGCTGACGGGCGGCGCCCTGCTCCACGCCGCCGGGGTGCGCGGGACGTTCCTGGCCGGCGGAGTGCTCACCCTCGGCGCCCTGGCCGTCCTGACCTGGCCCGCGACCGGCTGGTCGCGGGCGAAGCCGGACGGTCAGGACAGTGGTTCGGCGGTGGGCACCATCGGCGACTGGTAGCCACCGCTGGCCAGCATCCGTACTTCTCCCGCCGTGCTGATCTCGGCGCGGAGGATGCCGGTGGGGTCGGAGTACACCGGGTTCCCGCCCGGGCCAAGGGCGGCGGTCCGTTCGACGACCACCTCGTCGGTGATGACGCCGACGCCTGATTCCTGATGGGTGAAGAGCAACCGGTAGCGGTCCGGAGTGTGCATGACGACCTCCCGTACCCGAGACAAGCCAGAGCTACATATGCGGGCAAATCGGCCCTCCTCCATGATGCGGCCAGATCAGTCCGACAGCAGCACTCACCGAGCGGCCCTCGCCGCGGGGCCCGGACCGGCCCCTGTCACACCACGTGCTGCCCCTCGCCTCAGGGCGCCCGGCAGTGTAGACATAGGCACATGGTCCGGCTCTTGGGTCGATCCCGGGCTCGGTCGACCCCTCGCCCAGGCGGTCCGCGCGCGCGGCGCAGACCCGCGTCGGGACCGCGGTCCGCGTTGGGCGGACGCAGCGTCGCCGGCCAGGTGTTCGTGCTGCAAGTGATGATCGTGCTGCTGCTGATCGTCTCCGCGGTGGTGGCACTGGTGCTGCAGGTACGGCACGACAGCACGCAGGAGGCCCGCAACCGTTCGCTGGCCGTCGCCGAGACGTTCGCCAACGCGCCCGGCACCCGTGAGGCGCTGAGCAGCCCCCACCCCACGCTCGTGCTGCAGCCGCAGGCCGAGGCCGCCCGCAAGCACTCCCACGTGGACTTCATCGTCGTGATGAACACCGACGGGATCCGCTACACCCACCCCAAACCGGACCGGATCGGAAAGAAGTTCGTCGGGAACACCGCCCCCGTGCTGGCCGGCCAGTCCATCACCGAGGAGATCAACGGGACCATCGGGCCGCTGGTGCAGGCCACGGTGCCCGTCAAGGCGCCCGACGGCAAGGTCGTGGGCATGGTGTCGGCCGGTATCACGACCGCCAAGGTGGGCGGTGTGGCGAACCGGCAGCTGCCCCTCCTGCTGGCCGCCGCGGCGGCGGCACTCGCCCTGGCCACCGCGGGGACGGCCCTCGTGAGCCGGCGTCTGCTGCGCCAGACGCACGGCCTGGGACCGTACGAGATGACCCGGATGTACGAGCACCACGACGCGGTGCTGCACGCCGTCCGGGAGGGGGTGATCATCGCCGGCGGCGAGGGACGGCTGCTGCTCGCCAACGACGAGGCACAGCGCCTGCTCGACCTGCCCGCCGACGCCGAGGGGCGGCATGTCCTGGAACTGGGCCTCGAGGCGGACACCGCCGACCTGCTGGCCTCGGGACGGGTCGCCACGGACGAGGTGCACCTGGTCGGGGACCGGCTGCTGGCCATCAACCAGCGGCCCACGGACCTCCAGGGCGGCCCGCCCGGCAGTGTGGCCACCCTGCGCGACTCGACCGAGCTACGCGCGCTGTCCGGCCGGGCCGAGGTGGCGCGCGAGCGCCTCAAGCTCCTGTACGACATCGGGGTGGGCGTCGGCACCAGTCTGGACGTGACCCGCACCGCCGAGACGCTGGCGGAGGTGGCCGTTCCGCGGTTCGCGGACTTCGCCACCGTGGACCTGGCGGACGCCGTACTGAACGGGGAGGAGCCGGACGGGGTCACCGAGCTGCGCCGTACCGCGTGCAGCGGCATCAGCAAGGACACCCCGCTCTACCCGGTCGGCGAGAAGATCCGCTTCGTCGCCTCCACTCCCCAGGCCCGGAGCCTGCGCACGGGCGAGGCCGTCGTCGAGCCCGACCTCGAAGGGGCCCCGGGCTGGCTCGCCCAGGACCTGGAACGCACGACGCAGGTGGTGGAGTACGGCATCCACTCGCTGATCACCGTGCCCCTGCGGGTGGGCCCCCTGGTGATGGGCGTCGTCAACTTCTGGCGCTCCCGCAAGCCCGAGCCCTTCGACGAGGAGGAACTGGCCCTCGCCGAGGAACTGGTCGCCCGTGCCGCCGTCTCCATCGACAACGCGCGCCGCTACACGCGCGAGCACACCATGGCCGTGACCCTGCAGCGCAGTCTGCTGCCGCGCAACCTGCCCGAGCAGGGCGCCCTGGACATCGCCTACCGCTATCTTCCGGCGCAGGCGGGGGTGGGCGGGGACTGGTTCGACGTGCTGCCGCTGTCCGGCGCCCGGGTCGCCGTCGTCGTGGGCGATGTCGTCGGCCACGGACTGCACGCGGCGGCCACGATGGGACGCCTGCGGACCGCCGTCCACAACTTCTCCGCCCTGGACCTGCCGCCGGACGAGATCATCGGGCTCCTCGACGAGCTGGTCGGCCGCATCGACCAGGACGAGGCGGCGGCGGACAGCAGCGCCGCGATCACCGGCGCCACCTGCCTGTACGCCGTCTACGACCCGGTCTCCCGGCTCTGCACCGTCGCCCGGGCCGGCCATCCGCCCCCGGCGCTGGTCCGTCCCGACGGCAGCGTGGAGTTCCCCGATGTGCCCGCCGGGCCTCCGCTGGGGCTCGGGGGTCTGCCGTTCGAGACGGCCGAGCTCAAGCTGGAGGAGGGCAGCCGCCTGGTGCTCTACACGGACGGGCTGGTCGAGGACCGGGAACGGGACATCGACGAGGGGCTCGAGCTGCTGCGGGCCGCCCTCACGGGGGTCGACCGGTCACCGGAGGACACCTGTCAGGCGGTCCTGGACGCCCTGCTCCCGGCCCGCCCGAGCGACGACATCGCCCTGATCGTCGCGGGCACCCGCGTGCTCGGCGCCGAGCACATCGCCGAATGGCAGGTGCCGTCCGAACCGGCGGCGGTGGGGGAGGTACGCGCCTCGGTCACCCGGCAGCTGGCGGAGTGGGGCCTCGACGACATGGCGTTCACCACCGAGCTGATCCTGAGCGAACTGGTCACGAACGCCATCCGCTACGGCAGTGGCAGCATCCAGGTCCGCGTGCTGCGGGACCGCAGCCTGATCTGCGAGGTCTCGGACAACAGCAGCACCTCACCCCGCCTGCGGTACGCGGCCACCACGGACGAGGGCGGACGCGGCCTGTTCCTCGTCGCCCAGCTCGCCGAACGCTGGGGCACCCGCTACACCCAGGCCGGGAAGGTCATCTGGGCCGAACAACCGCTGCTCTGAGCGGCCCACGGAAGGGTTCACGGTCTCGGTCCGGTCCCCCGGCGCGACGAATTCCGTGGTTGCCGGTCCAATGGAGGTGACGGGATACACCGACCGGTACGACATGTGCCGTCGCGTCCTAGGGGCCCTGCGGCGGTGCACTGGAGGTCCGCGATGCCCACTGCTCTCCGGCTGCTGCCCGCCCTCTCGCCCGACCATCGGGAGCGGCTGATGTCCCTGGCCCGGGAGGTCTCCTTCCCGGCGGACGGAAAGATCTTCGAGGCAGGGGGAACCGCGGACCGTTTCTGGGTGATCCGCTCCGGAACGGTCTCCCTGTACCAGCGGGTCGTCGGGGAGCGACGCATCTCCGTGGCGACACTGGGGCCCGGCGATCTGCTCGGCTGGTCGTGGCTGTTCCCGCCGCACCACTGGGACTTCGGCGCCGAGGCGTTCAGTCCCGTACGCGCGTACGAGTTCGATGCCGCGCAGGTGCGCACGCTCTGCGACCAGGATCCGGCCCTGGAACTGTCGCTGACCCGGACGATCGCCGCGATCCTCGCGCACCGGCTGGAGACGACCCGGGCGGCCCTGATCGAACACTACGCGCGCCACGGCGGTGGCAGCGTGCGCTGAGGTGAGCGGTGGGGGCCGGGCTGCGATAGGAATCTCACGTGAACCAGACTCCTGACCGCAACGAGACGTCCTTCGAGCTCCTGCCCGGTGCCCCCGACTCCCCCGTCATCCTGCACGTCCCGCACTCCTCGCGGCACATTCCGGCGCCGGTGCGCGCCGGCATCGCGCTCGACGACGCCGCGCTGGAGCGGGAGTTGGACCACATCACGGACGCGCACACCGCGGAGCTCGCCGCGGCCGCGGCGCGGGCGGCCGAGGTCACGCCGTGGAGGTTCGTGAACCGGCTGTCCCGGCTGGTGGTCGATCCCGAACGCTTTCCCGACGAACGGGAGGAGATGCTGTCCGTCGGCATGGGCGCGGTCTACACACGCACGACCCGTCGCACACCGCTGCGGCCCGCCGACGTCGACCCACGGCCACTGCTCGAGCGCTACTTCCATCCGTACGCGGCGGCCATGACCGCGGCGGTGGCCGACCGACTCGCCGTCACCGGGCGGGCGGTGATCGTCGACGTCCACTCGTATCCGACGGCCAGGCTGCCGTACGAGCTGCACGGCGACGGTCCGCGACCGCAGGTCTGTCTGGGGACCGACTCCTTTCACACGCCGCCCGAGCTGGTCACCCTCGCGGAGAAGGCGTTCGCGGGCCTGAGCGGTGTCGGGATCGACAGCCCGTTCTCCGGCGCGTACGTCCCGCTGCGCTTCTACGAGCGGGAGCCGCGGGTCACCGCCCTGATGGTGGAGATCCGGCGGGACACGTACATGACCGAGCCGGGAGGCCCGACGGGCCCGGGGTTCTCGCGGCTCGCCTCGGCGCTGACGGCTCTCGTCGACGCCATGGTCAGCGAGTGAAGCGCCAACAGGTCTGACTGAAGCGCTTGCCCCTGCCGAACCCGAAGACGGTGTGCGGTGCCACCTCGAAGACCAGGGCGAGGCCCGCGTCCCTGGTTTCCTCCGTCGACGGCGGCGCCGCAGCCGCCGTGGCGGAGTCGAAGGCCCCGTTGCGCACCTCGAAGTGCCATTCCGGGCCGTACTTCGCCTCCCACGCCGCCGCCAGCCCGGCCAGCCGCTTCTCGTCGGTGATACGGACCGCGTCGCCCTCGACCACCAGGTCGGGGCCCTCGCCGTAGGCGTTGGTGCCGGTGGTGAGCACGACATGCGGGTTGGCGGCGAGGTTGAGCCCCTTGCGCTCCCGCGCGCCGGTGGCGAAGTGGAGCGCCCCGTTCAGCCACACCGACAGCAGGGGGGTCACGTGGGGTCGGCCGTCCGGACGTACCGTCGACAGCCAGAAGATCTCGGCCTTCTCCAGGCGGGACGCGGCCTCCGCCCAGGGAGTGGCGGTGGCCCCGGGGGAGCTGTAGCGCGCGTCCAGATCGGTCTGCGGTTCCTGCGTCTGTGCCCGTGTCGGCATGGCGGTGTCCTCTCGGTCCTCGGTCCCCACCCATGGTTCCCGTGAAGTACTGCCTCCGCGCGCGGATCCCCCTAGGGTCGGGATAAGCACTCGCTTAGCCACAAGTCCGGGGAGGGTACGGAATCATGCCGGTCGTCGACGCGTGGATGCAGCACCCCACACTGCGCCACTCCAACCACGAGATGTTCGAGTCGCTGCGCCGCTGGACCGGCATGGGGCTGCTGGAGGAGCCGCTTCCGGTGAAGGTCACGGTGGCGGCGCTGGCGGCTGCCGACGTGGAGATCGGGCTGTCCGCGGCCTGGTACGGGCCACAGGGGCCCCTCATCGGCAACGACGAGGTCGCCGAGTTCGTCGCCCGGTCCGAAGGGCGGCTGCGCGGGGTCGCGGGCGTGGACCTGACCCAGCCCGTCGCGGCCGTGCGGGAGCTGCGGCGAGCCGTCCAGGAGCTGGGTTTCGTGGCCCTCAGGATCGTGCCGTGGCTGTGGCAGCTGCCGCCCACCGACCGGCTCTACTACCCGCTGTACACCGCCTGCGTCGAGCTGGGCATCCCGTTCTGCACCCAGGTCGGACACACCGGACCGCTGCGTCCCTCCGAGACGGGCCGGCCGATCCCGTACATCGACCAGGTCGCGCTGGACTTCCCCGAACTGACCATCGTCTGCGGGCACATCGGCTACCCGTGGACCACGGAGATGATCTCCGTGGCCGACAAACACCCCAACGTTCACATCGACACCAGCGCCTACACCGCCCGCCGCTACCCGACCGAACTGGTCGACTATCTGCGCGGCCGGGGACGGCGCAAGGTCCTCTTCGGCTCCAACTACCCCATGATCACGCCGAGTCAGGCCCTGGAACACCTCCCTGACCTGCGCCTCGACGAGGAGACCACCGAGTTGTTCCTGTCGGGCAACGCCCGCCGCGTCTTCCGCCTCGGGGATCATTCGTAGATGCTGGGGCCAGGTACACGTTCGACTCCGAGGTGAGGGCAGCCCGTCGATGGCTTTGCAGATCAGCGCCACCAACCCGGAGCACCCCGCGCTCCTGCTCGAACTGCCCTGGCAGCTGCCGCTGGAAGAGTGGCCGGAGCACTACCTGGTCCCGCTGCCGCGCGGCATCTCACGCCACGTGGTGCGCTACGCGCGCGCCGGCACCGAGGTCGTGGCCGTCAAGGAGCTCGCCGAGCGGCCCGCCCTGCGCGAGTACGAGCTGCTGCGCAGCCTGGACCGGCTCTCCATCCCCGCCGTGGACCCGCTCGCCGTGGTCACCGGGCGCACCGACGGCGAGGGCGGCCCGCTGGAGCCCGTCCTCATCACCCGGCACCTGGGCGGCTCGATGCCGTACCGGTCGATGTTCGAGACGACCATGCGGCCCGCTACCATGCACCGCCTGATGGACGCGCTCGCGGTGCTGCTGGTGCGGCTGCATCTGGCGGGGTTCGCGTGGGGCGACTGCTCGCTGTCGAACACACTGTTCCGGCGCGACGCCGGAGCGTACGCCGCGTATCTCGTGGACGCCGAGACCGGGGAGCTGCACCCGCAACTGAGCAACGGGCAACGGGAGTACGACCTCGATCTCGCCCGTGTCAACATCAGTGGGGAGCTGCTGGACCTGGAGGCGGCCGGGGCCCTGCACCCCTCGGTCGACCCGATCGAGTTCGGCATGGAGATCTGCGCGCGCTACCAGAGCCTGTGGGAGGAGCTGACCCGTACGTCCGTCTACCCGGCGGGCAAGCACCACTACATCGACCGTCGGATCCGGCGTCTGAACGACCTCGGTTTCGATGTCGCCGAGATGCAGATCGCGCACTCCTCGAACGGGGACACGGTGACCTTCGTGCCCAAGGTCGTCGACGCGGGCCATCACCAGCGCCAGCTGCTGCGGCTGACCGGGCTCGACGCCGAGGAGAACCAGGCGCGACGGCTCCTGAACGACCTGGAGAGCTGGATGGCCACCCAGGACGACTACGCCCCCGGCGATCCCCTGGCCGCCCGCCCCGAGGTCCTCGCCCACCGCTGGGTGCGGGACGTGTTCCGGCCGACCGTCCGGGCGGTGCCGCTGGACCTGCGCGGCTCCATGGACCCGGCGGAGATCTACCACGAGCTCCTCGAACATCGCTGGTACCTGTCCGAGCAGGCCCAGCACGACATCGGCCTGGACACCGCCGTGGAGGACTACGTCACCAACATCCTCCCCAAGATGCGGGAGTCCCTGCTGCCACCGGCGGATGCCCCCGCAGGGCCCGCGTGAAGCGGTTCCAGAGCGAAGGCGAGCGTTCGTACATACGATTGAGGGCGACACTGTCCTGCTCGGGGTGGGAGACGTATGGCACAGGCCGCAGCTACAGCGCGGACCGTCATTCTGACCGTGGATGACGATCCCGGGGTGTCGCGCGCCGTGGCGCGCGACCTCAGGCGCCGCTACGGCGAGTCGCACCGGATCGTGCGCGCGGAGTCCGGGGAGACCGCGCTGGACGCGCTCAAGGAGCTGAAGCTGCGGGGCGACCAGGTGGCGGTGATCCTCGCCGACTACCGGATGCCGCAGATGAACGGCATCGAGTTCCTGGAGCAGGCGCTCGACGTGTACCCCGGCGCACGCCGGGTGCTGCTGACCGCGTACGCGGACACGAACGCGGCGATCGACGCGATCAACGTGATCGATCTGGACCACTATCTGCTCAAGCCGTGGGATCCGCCGGAGGAGAAGCTCTACCCGGTCCTCGACGATCTCCTGGACGCCTGGCGGACCAGCGACTACCGGCCCGTGCCGACCTGCAAGGTCGTCGGGCACCGGTGGTCGGCGCGCTCCTCGGACGTACGGGAGTTCCTGGCCCGCAACCAGGTGCCGTACCGCTGGTACTCGTCCGACACTCCGGAGGGGCAGCGGCTGCTGTCCGCGGCCGGTCAGGACGGGGAGCGGCTGCCGCTGGTGATCACGCCGGACGGTACGCCGCTGGTCGAGCCCGATGACCCGGATCTCGCGGCTCGGGTCGGCCTGGCCACGACGCCGACGTCGGAGTTCTACGACCTTGTCGTCATCGGCGGTGGTCCGGCCGGACTCGGAGCCGCCGTGTACGGCGCGTCCGAGGGGCTGCGGACCGTGCTCGTGGAGCGCTCGGCGACCGGCGGGCAGGCCGGGCAGAGCTCGCGCATCGAGAACTACCTCGGCTTCCCGGACGGGGTGTCCGGGGGCCAGCTCACCGACCGGGCGCGGCGGCAGGCGGCGAAGTTCGGTGCCGAGATCCTCACCGCCCGCGAGGTGACCGGCCTCGAGGTCACCGGAGCGTCCCGCACCATCCGTTTCTCGGACGGCTCGGCGATCTCCGCCCACGCGGTGATCCTCGCGACCGGCGTCTCGTACCGGCAGTTGCAGGCACCCGGTCTGGCCGACCTCACCGGATGCGGCGTCTTCTACGGTTCGGCGCTGACCGAGGCGGCCGCCTGCCAGGGCCACGACGTGTACATCGTGGGCGGGGCGAACTCGGCCGGGCAGGCCGCCATGTACCTGTCGCGCGGCGCGAAGTCGGTCACCCTCCTTGTACGGGGAACGTCGTTGTCCGCCTCGATGTCGCACTATCTGATCCAGCAGATCGAGGAGGCGCCCAACATCACGGTGCGCACCTGCACGGTCGTCGACGCGGCGCACGGCACGGACCATCTTGAGCAGCTCACCCTGCGGGACGTGACGAGCGGGCACACCGAACTCGTCGACGCGCAGTGGATGTTCGTGTTCATCGGCGCGGCCCCGCTCACCGACTGGCTGGAGGGAACCGTGCTGCGGGACGGGCGCGGATTCATCCCGGCGGGTCCCGACATGACCATCGACGGGCAGCCGCCCAAGGGCTGGGAGCTGGACCGGCCGCCGTACCACCTGGAGACCAACATTCCCGGCGTGTTCGTGGCCGGGGACGCGCGTGCCGAGTCCGCGAAGCGGGTCGCTTCCGCGGTCGGAGAGGGAGCCATGGCCGTCATGCTCGTCCACCGTTATCTGGAGCAGTCATGAGCGGGCGGCCGATGCCGTGCGACATGGCGGAACTGAGCACGCTGTTCCTGTTCGAGAAGCTGGACGCGGACCAGCTGGGCCGACTGTGCCGGGAAGGCCGGGTGGAGGAGTTCGACCCGGGTCCCGTCTACATCGAGGGCGATCCGGCCACCTGCTTCTTCGTGCTCCTCGAAGGCACCCTGGTGATGTCGCGCCGGGTGGGGGCCGACGACGTGGAGACCACCCGCAGCTCCCAGCGCGGGGTGTACGCCGGGGCCACCCAGGCCTACGTGAGCGGGCCGGACCAGGCGAACTACAGGGGCTCCCTCCGCGTCACCGTGCCCTCCCGGTTCTTCATCCTGCCCGCCGAGACCTTCTCCTCGATCATGCGGGACTGGTTCCCCATGGCCGTACACCTGCTGGAAGGGCTGTTCTATGGCACCCAGAACGCCCAGCGGACCATCGGGCAGCGCGAACGGCTGCTGGCGCTCGGTTCGCTGTCGGCCGGGCTGACGCACGAGCTCAACAATCCGGCCGCGGCGGCGGTCCGGGCCACCTCCGCGCTGCGGGAGCGGGTCGCGAAGATGCGGCAGAAGCTCGGCGCGATCGCCGCGGGCCCCTACAAGCGCCACACTCTGGAGATCCTGGTCGAGATCCAGGAGCGCACCGCCGAGCGGGTCGCCAAGGCCACGCCGCTGAGCCCGCTGGAGACCTCCGACCGGGAGGACGCGCTCGCCGACTGGCTGGACGACCACGACATCGCGGGCGGCTGGCAGCTCGCGCCGACGTTCGTACAGGCGGGGCTCGACACGGACTGGCTGGACCAGGTCGCGGCGGCCGTGGACGAGGAGACGCTCCAGGGCGCGGTCCACTGGCTGAACTACACCGTGGAGACCGAGCTCCTCATGAACGAGATCGAGGACTCCACGACCCGTATCACGCACCTCGTGGACGCGGCCAAGCAGTACTCGCAGCTCGACCGCGCGCCCTATCAGGTCGTCGACGTCCACGAACTCCTGGACAGCACGCTGATGATGCTCTCCGGGAAGATCGGCTCCGGCGTCAAGATCGTCAAGGAGTTCGACCGTACGCTGCCGAAGATCCCTGCGTATCCGGGCGAGTTGAACCAGGTGTGGACGAACCTCATCGACAACGCCGTCTCGGCGATGGACGGCGAGGGGACCCTGACCGTGCGCACCGCACTCGACCACGACCAGCTGCTCGTCGAGTTCCGCGACACCGGTCCCGGGGTACCGCCCGAGATCCGCGACCGCATCTTCGACCCGTTCTTCACCACCAAGCCGGTCGGTGAGGGGACGGGGCTCGGTCTGGACATCTCGTTTCGGATTGTTGTCAACAAGCACCACGGGAGTCTTCACGTGCAGTCCGTCCCGGGCGACACCCGTTTCCAGGTACGCCTTCCCCTGACCGCCGCGGACACCGAAACACCCGAGGAGCCCTCATGAGCCTGCCCGCCGGAATCGACCCGAGCGTCCCGCCGAGCGGTACGGGGTGCGGGGACTGCGACGCCGTCGGCGGCTGGTGGTTCCACCTGCGCCGCTGTGCGCAGTGCGGCCACATCGGCTGTTGCGACGACTCGCCCGCCAAGCACGCCACCGCGCACGCGAAGAGCACAGGCCATCCCATCATCCGCAGCTTCGAACCCGGCGAGGCCTGGTTCTGGAACTTCGACACGTCCGAGCTGTACGAGTCCGGCCCGGACCTCGCTCCCCCGGTGAGCCACCCCGAGGACCAGCCGACACCGGGTCCTGCGGGGCGGGTGCCGGCGAACTGGGCGAGCACGCTGGGCTGACCTGCCGACCCGTACCTTCAGCCCCGTGCCCTCTGTCCCGTACTTTCAGTGGACGTCAGCGCACGGAGTTGCCGTACATCTCGCCCAAGGGCTCGGCGAGGAGTTCGACGCGGGCGCCGTCGGGGTCGCGGAAGTAGAGCGAAGTGCCGCTCTCCTCCTCGTAGTCGACCCCGGCGGCATCGAGCCGATCGCGCAGCCGCTGCCAGGCGGTGGGGTCGACGGAGATGGCCAGATGGTGCAGTCCGCCGAGCACCTCGGTGTAGGGGCCGAGGTCGAGGCCGGGGGAAACTCCGTCCGCCATTCAACCACTTTGCTGCCACCCTAGACCTCGCGGCCGCACATGGGACACCGGTCGGTGACGGTCACGGTGCCCTCGGTCGAGCGAGGGCTCCGTCACGGCCGCCGGGGTGCCAAGGCTGAACCAGCACCACCGGTCACTCAGTCGCCCTGACCGCTTCCCGGCCGCCTTGGCTGTCGTGCTGGACCTCGCGTTGGAGATCGGCCACGCGATGGAGAGCCTTCTTGAAGGCGGCGTACTCCTGCCTGCCCAGCGTCTTCGCGTGGCGTTCCTCGATCGTGCGCATGATGGAGACGGCGGCCTCCATCTGGAGCAGCCCACGTTCGGTGGGGCAGATCAGTTTGGCCCGGCGGTCCCCGGGGTCGGGTTTGCGTTCGACATAACCCAGGCGTTCAAGGTCGTCGACGAGGGAGCCGATGACCTGCTTGTGCTGTCCGGAGACGCGGGCGAGTTCGCTGGCACGGATGCCGTCGGCACGCAGGTAGGCGAGAACGGCGCCGGCCCGGGGCTGGATGTCGTCGAAGCCCTGCTCGGCGAGCGCGGTGAACAGCTCACGCTGAACGGAGAAGAGGACCTGGGCGGCGAGCACGCCAAGGTCCGGTTCCGCGGTCTGGTGCCCGGTCAACGCCTCTCCCGTCTTGGCGGTCGTCCGCCACTGTGCTGTGTGACCAGCGATTTCAGTTGCCCGCCCGAGGGGCCCCGACATCGCCGCCCCGACCCGGGCGCCCCGCCCCGAACGGCGCTTGCACTCCGGGGGGCCGAGGTATAGCTTCGAATTGTCACTAAAATTGACTATCAAGTCTAGTGACCAATAAAGCTGTGGCTCAACCCTCAGGGAGCGGAAAATGAGCGAGCGCAGCAAGTTCTTGGAATCGATCACCCGGGAGAACGCCGCCGTGGTGCTGGTCGACCACCAGGTAGGCCTCCTGTCCGGCGTCCGGGACATCCCGGTCGGCGAGCTGAAGCACAACGTGGTGGCCTTGGCACGGGCAGCGACCGTGTTGGGCATCCCACTGGTCGTCACCACCACCGCGGCCGAGAGCATGTGGGGGCCGACCGCCCCCGAACTGGTCGAGGCGCTGCCGGCCGGACAGAAGATCATCGACCGCAGCACGGTCAACGCCTGGCACGACGACCGGGTCCGCGAGGCCATCGAGGCCACCGGCCGGCAGAAGCTGATCTTCGCCGGGGTATCGCTCGAGGTGTGCGCGGCACTGCCCGCGATCTCCGCGACGGCCGCCGGGCATGACGCGTACGTCGCCGTGGACGCCTCCGGCACCTTCAGCCAGGCCAAGCGGGAGGCCGGACTGCTGCGGATCCAGCAGGCGGGCGTCGTCGTCAGCGACTACGCCACCCTCATGGTCGAGGCCCTTGCCGACAACGCCGCCCCCGAGGCCGGCGCCGTCTACGCCGCCCTCGACATGCCGTTCGCCGTCCTGGTCGGCCAGATCTCCGCGGCCTACCAGGCCTAGGGCCTGTCGTTTTGATCAGGCCTGAGCCGCGCGGTCTGATCAAGCGCCGTCTCGCTCGGTGATCAGGTGGCTCCATGAGCCGTACTTGCCCCTGTTGACAGGAATCGGACCTGTCAGGTCCCCCCATGCCACGGCCTGCTGGGCGCGGCCGGCCGCAGGGAGGTAAGGCGTGCCATCTCCTCCTCCGAGAGCCGCAGCGTGCCGGCCGCCATGTTCTGCGCGAGGTGGTCCGGATCGCCGGTGCCCGGGATCGCCAGCACGTGCGGCCCCTGCTGCAAGGTCCACGCCAGCCGGACCTGCGCGACGGACACACCGTGTGCGCGGGCGACGGCGCACACCGCCTCGCTGTCACGGGCAGCCGGACCCGCCTCGCGCCCGGAACCGGCGATCGCGAAGAACGCGACGAAGGCGAGACCGAGTTCACCGCAGAGCCGCAGGAGAGCCCGGTCCTCGCTCAACTCACCGATTCCGTAAGGGTTCTGCACGCAGACCACCGGGGCGATGGCCCGTGCCTCGGCCAGTTGCTCGGACGTGACGTGGGAGATACCGAGGTGGCGGATCAGTCCGGCATCGCGCAGTTCGGCCAACGCGCCGAAGTGCTCACCGATCGAGCCGGTCCGCCGACTCGGCGGCACGCGCAGGTTCACCACGTCCAGGTGATCGCGGCCGAGTTGGCGCAGGTTCTCCTCGACCTGGCCGCGCAACTGCGCCGGTGTGGCCCACCACCACGCGCCCGAGGGATCGCGGCCCGGCCAGACCTTGGTGGTGATGACCAGATCCTCCGGGTACGGCGCCAGCGCCCGGTTGATCAGCTCGTTGGCGGAGCGCGTCGCCGAGAAGTAGAACGCTGCGGTGTCGATGTGGTTCACGCCGAGCTCGACCGCCCGCCGGAGCACACCGATCGACCGTTCGCGGTCGCGCGGCACGCCGCGGTCGAAGGGCGCGCTACCGGTCAGGCGCATCGCGCCGAACCCGACGCGGTTGACGGTCAGGTCACCGAGTTGCCAGGTACTTGTGGCTGCCGCGGCGTTCGTCCGTGGGCTCATGACATGGATCTCCTCTTGCGGGTTGGGAACGCGGAACCGATGGGTGGCGTGGCGCATTCAGGTGGCTCGGCGGATGAGTACCTTCGAAGCGGTTCCACCAGTACCGGGGCAGGCTGGACCCGGGCACGAAAAAGAGCCTCCCCGGCGGATCGGAATCCGCACCGAGAAGGCTCATGTGACGACGAACATCTTAGCAGCGTGGACAGGGCGGTGCCGGTCGGCGATGACCGGTCAGGAAGCCGCGTTCATCACGTCGAGTGCGCTCTGCTGGCGGGCGGCGTCCGTGGAGTCGATCGGCCCGGCCCAGTGCAATCCGTACGCGTCGAGGGCGCTGCGGTCGTGCGCGTAGGCGGAGTCCGCCTGCCGCGTGAGGTACGAGGTGTAGGGGCGCTCGGACAACTGGGCGTTGAAGGCGCTCAGCCCGCGGACGCAGGCGCCCTTGAAGGTCGGCCCGTCGGCCCCGCAGCCGTTCGTCTCGCACGGCTCGCGCAGGATTCCGCCGGAGTTCAGCGCCGTGGAGGTGGTCGAGGCGTCACCGATCTGGCGGCCGGTGGTCAGCAGGGCCGAGTCCCCCGTCGCGCGGTACAGCTCGGCCAGTCCGCCGAGGAGTACGCCCTGGTTGTACGACCATGCCGTGGACCCGTTGTTGCGGCAGGTCGAAAGGTCGATACCGTCGTTGACGAGGTGCGAACTGTTGATCACGCCGGTGCCCTTGAACCACGACCACTCGGCGTTCGCCCGGCCGAGATGGACCGTGTCGCCGCCGATGCGGTTGTGCAGGGCGGCGTTCAGCTCCAGGTAGAGGGAGTTGGCGATCGCGTTCTTGTACGTCTTCGCCGTGCTCCACCACACCCCACCCCCGCACGTCGAGTCCCAATACTGCGCCATGTAGTCCGCGTCGGCGCGGGCGGTGTTCAGATAGCGGCTGTCACCGGTCAGGTCGTACGCGGCGACCCAGGCGAGCCCCCACCAGCCGGTGTCGTCGATGTAGTCGTTGCGGAACTGGCCGCCCTGGGCCCCGAGTTGGCGGTCGTAGGTGTTCGCGATGGCGTACTTGTAACTGGGCATTCCGGTGACGCGGATGTTGTCGATGATCGCGGTCAGGGCGTTGGCGGAGTTCCACCAGCCGGTGGTGTCGAACAAGCCGGTGGAGTTGCTGTACGACTGCATCAGCGCGGTGGCCGCCGCCGTGGGGCGGCTGTACGCGTTCCAGGTGGTTCGGGCCCATGCCGTGCAGGCGATCTCGGCCCGGTCCCCCGCCTTGCCGCAGGCCCGCAGCGCGCCGACGCCGTTGTTGTTCCAGTCGTCGACGTTGTACATCAGCGTGCGCCAACCCCCTTGTCCCGAGGGGATGGTGGTGTCGCCGAGCTTGCTGCCCGAACTCCAGGTGCGGCCGCCGTCGAAGGAGCGGTCGAGCCAGACCTCGTCGGTCGGACTGCCGTTGGTGATCGAGGCCCAGCCCATCGCGTCGGTGTCGTCGAAGTGCAGGGCGAGGGTGCGGGAGTAGATGGTGGCCGTGACCGGCTGCCGGTCCTGCGGGGACAGGGCCGGGTCGCGGCCGTCGCAGTACTTGTTGCAGATCGTCGCCTCGGGGGCGGCGGTCGCGACGCCGCCCGTGACCGTGATCAGGAGGGTCAGCGTCGCGATCAGACCGGTCCCAATTCTCAGGACCCGGCTCGCCATTGAGTTCATGTCAGCTCCGTGGACGTGGGGGGTGAGAGCGTCAGCCCAGACGCCACTGCTGGTTGGCGCCGCCGTTGCAGGTCCACAGCTCGACCTGGGTGCCGTTGACGTTCCCGGCGGGCTTGTCGCCTCCGGTGACATCGAGACAGAGCCCCGACTGGACGCCGGTGATGGTGCCGTCCGGGTTGGTGCGCCACTGCTGGTTGGTGCCGCCGTTACAGGTCCAGAGCTGGACTTTGGTGCCGGACGACGTGCCGTTGTCGTTGGCGTCCAGGCACTGTGTGCCGCCGTAGAGCCGCAGTTCACCGGCGGCGGTGAGGGTCACAGCCTGGTTGGCGCCCCCGCCGCAGTCCCAGATCTCGATCTTGGTGCCGGGGGCGGTCTGGCCGTCGTACGCGTCGAGGCAGCGGTGGGAAGAGACTCCGATCAGCGGGTGCGTCGTCCCGATGCTGGTTCCGCTGCCGCCGGACACCCGGAACATGACCGAGCCGTGTCCCGGAACGTTGGCCGCGATGCTGCCGCTCGTACTGCTGATCACGTGCGACCAGAGGTTGTTCACCCGGTACGAGGACGCTGCCGGGAGGCCCACCGCGGAGGCCGAGGTGGTGATCGTGGCCGCGCTCGAGTTCTCGTTGAACAGGACCACCGACACATCACCGTTGGCGAGGGGTTTGGTCAGGACGTGCAGACCACCCGACGAGGAGATCTCGGTGCCCTGCTTGCCCAGGGAGTCCTGGTCCACGGCGATGACGTCCTTGTTGCCGTAGAGGGAGAGGGTGGCGGCGGAGGCTTTGCGCAGGTCGGTTCCGGCGATCAGTGGCGCGGCCATCTCCGCCCACAGGCTGAAGTGGGAACGGTCCTCGGTGAACGACATGCCGTTGCCGACTTCGAGCATGTCCGGGTCGTTCCAGGCGCCGGGCTTGGCGTACTGGGCGAGCTGGACGTTGGCCTTGTAGATCGACACCACCGTGGAGAAGTTCACGTTGATGTCGCCGGTGGTGCGCCAGCTGTTGCCGACCCCCGCGCCCCAGGTCCACACACTGGCGAGGCCCCAGTTGCAGAGGCTGTAGACGATCGGGCGGCCGGTGTTCGCCAGGGCGTCGCGCATCGC
Source organism: Streptomyces sp. NPDC007896 (assembly GCF_042959425.1). NCBI lineage: Bacteria > Bacillati > Actinomycetota > Actinomycetes > Kitasatosporales > Streptomycetaceae > Streptomyces > Streptomyces sp. NPDC007896. Next base: position 383,760 of record NZ_JBIBKX010000008.1, read on the forward strand.
GGTGTAACGCTGCTGGTCGGGCACGTTCTGGTGGTTGCAGTTGTCGTACTTCAGGTAGTCGACGCCCCAGGAGGCGAAGCTGTTGGCGTCCGTCTGCTCATGGCCGAGGCTGCCGGGGAATCCCTGGCAGGTGGCGGTGCCGGCGCTCTCGTAGATGCCGAGCTTGAGTCCCTTGGAGTGGACGTAGGCGGCGGTACCGCTGATGCCGTCGGGGAACTTGGCGGGGTCGGGCACCAGTTGACCGGCGGAGTTCCGGGCGGAGGTCATCCAGCAGTCGTCGATGTTGACGTACTGGTACCCCGCGTCCTTCAGACCGGAGGAGACGAGATAGTCGGCGGTCTGCTCGACCAGCGTCTCGCTGACGTTGCAGCCGAAGGCGTTCCAGTCGTTCCAGCCCATCGGGGGCGTCCGGGCCAGGCCGTTGTCGAGAGCGTGGACGCGCGCGGCCGAGCTCAGCAGGAGCAGGGGCGGGGAGAGCACCAACAGCAGCAGCGCGAGCACTGCTCTCAGGGGTCTCCATGGTCTTGACGGGGCGGCGGTCATGTCTGCGTCTCCCATTTCGCCGTGGGGGCCGGACGTGTCCAGATGTCCGAAGCTATGGAAACGTAACCATCGCGAAGATCTCACTACCCCGACCGGACGTCAATGGTCCGTACCACAAAGGCCGTTGAGGAGATCCAGCAGAACTGCCGTGACTGCGCGGTCCGTTGACGACTCCATGCGACGGTGGCAACGTTTCCATCGCCGATACGCCTGTACGACCCGTGCAGGCAGCGGCGCTCTGAATGGAGGCGTTCCGATGCGCTTGAATCCCTCTCGCCGGGCGCTGGTCGGCGGCGGCATTGCGGCAATGGCCACGTTGACCGTGGCCAACGGAGCGTCCGCCGCAGCAGACTCGAGCGGATCTCAACACACGGACCGATCCAGGGCGTTGTCACGCGGCATCGCCGCCTACGCCGCGCTGGAGAGACACCTGGCGAGCAAGGACGGCTCAGGTCTGGTCCGAGAGCAGTATCCGGCGGCGTCCGGAGACAACGCGTACTCGTACGAATGGCCCTTCTCCCAGGTGCACATCACCGCCCTCGACCTCGCGGCGGTCGATGCCCGGTACGCGGTGGAGGTGGCCGAGCGGGCAAAGGCGCAGGAGCACTACTGGAACGCCGGCGGCGGCACGACCGAGCTGCCCGGGTACGACTCCTACCCTCGCGCCCCCTACGGCTCTGGCGGCGACATGTTCTACGACGACAACGAATGGGTGGGCCTGGCAAAAGTCCAACTCCATCTGCAGACAGGGGACTCGGCGGCACTGGCCCGGGCCGAGGAGATCTTCGACCTCGTCAGGTCCGGCTGGGACACCGACTCCACCCACGCCGCTCCCGGCGGTGTCTTCTGGACCCAGGCGAATTGGAGTCAGGACCGCAACACCGTCTCGAACATGCCGGGCGCCCAACTCGCCCTCCGTCTGCACCAGATCACCGGTGAAGACGGCTACCTGGACTGGGCAGGACGGTTCTACGACTGGACGAACACGTATCTGCAGAGTCCCGGCGGTCTGTACTGGGACCATCTCGACCTGAAGGGCACGGTCGAGAAGACCATCTGGTCGTACAACCAGGGAGTGCCGGTCGGCGTCAACGTCCTCCTCTACAAGGCGACCCACGACCGCACGTATCTGCGCCGGGCCGAGCGGATCGCCCAGGCCGCCTACGCCTACTACGTCACGCAGGGACGGCTGTTCACCCAGCCGGTGTACTTCAACTCGATCTTCTTCAAGAACCTGCTGCTCCTGGAGTCGGTGACCGGGGACGGCACGTACCACCAGGCGATGGCCGACTACGCGGACGAGCTCTGGTCCACGATGCGCGATCCCGGCACGGGGCTTGTGCACTTCGACTCGTCCGGCGGCACCGAGGCGATCCAGCAGGCGGCCTTCGCGCAGCTCTACGCCGTGCTCGCGTGGCCGCGCGAGCTGTGGCCGACGCTCTACTGAGTCTCTACCGGGCAGCCGTCTCCCCCGTGCCACGGGCGATCAACTGCGCCGGCAGCACGATCCGGTGGAAGGGGGCGTCCTCGCCGTTGATGCGGTCGATCAGCAGATGGGCGGCGCGGCGGCCGAGTTCCTCGATGTCCGAGGTCACCACCGTGACCGGGGTGGGGAGCATATCGGCGAGCTTGAAGTCGTCGAAGCCCACGACGGCGATACGGGCGTGCAGTTGCTGACTCGCCCGCAGGACGCCCTCGGTGAGGAAGCCCGTCGTCGAGAAGATCGCCGTCGGCGGGTGCGGCGAGGTGAGCAGGGCGTGGGTGGCGGCGGTGGCCTCCTCCGTGGTGCCGCGCCGCAGGGTGACCACCAGTGCTTCGTCGGCGTCGATGCCGCTCTGCCGCAGGGCCTTGCGGTATCCGCGCAGCCGGCGGCCTGTGGTGTAGTACGAGGGGGCGACGAGGATCGCGATCCGGCGGTGGCCGTGGTCGATGAGGTGCTGCGTCGCCATGCGTCCCCCGCCCTCGTTGTCGACGAGGACGACATCGGCCTCGGCTCCGGTGGCGGGGCGGTCCACGAAGACGATGGGCACCTGGTCGTGACCGTTGACCTCCTGCAGAAAGGCGTGATCGCCCTGGTCGGGCACGATGATGAGCCCAGCCACTCGTCGCCCGATCAGCTCGCCCACGGCACGGCGTTCGACCTTCGGGTCCTCGTCGGCGGTGCTGAGGAGAACGGCATATCCGGCTTGGGCCGCCACCTCGACGGCCGCCTTCGCCAAGGACGCGTAGAAAGGGTTGGTCAGGTCGCCGAGCAGCAGGCCGATGGTCATCGAGTTCTGCCCGGGGCGCAGGGAACGCGCGATCTCGTTGCGCTGGTACCCGATCTCGCTGATCGCCGCGTTCACACGGTCGGCCGTCTCCTCACGGACCGCCCCGATGCCGTTGACGACGCGGGACACGGTGACAAGGGCGACTCCGGCCCGCTCTGCGACATCGCGCATGGTCGGCCTGGTGTTCTGGCGCTGCGGGAGACGACTGCTCACGTGGGGCGGAGACCAACTTTCCTTACGTGTCGCGGCCACCTGAGAGGGTGCCGCGCGGGCCTGACCGGGCGAACGCCCTCAGGATACGTTTCCGGTCCCGTCGTACGCCCCGGTCGGCGGGCAGCTTGCCCGCCGACCGCGAGCGAGGCGAACCGGAGGCGGACACCTAACTGTTGCTCTTGATCAATTCGTTGATCTTGTCGGCCATGGTCTGTAGATCGGACAGCGGCTTCTTGCCCTGGAGGATGTCGGGCCAGTACGCCGTGACCAGGTCGCTTGCCTGGCTGGCCCACTGGGTGGTGAAGCGCACGCCGATGGTGGACGAGGCCTTCAGATCCGTCTTGACGGTGGAGGCGACGGTCGTCTGCCCCGCCTTGTCGAGGGCGTTGAAGTAGGAGTCCTGAGCACCGGTGTAGGCCGGCACCGCCACGGGCGAGTCGGGGAGCACCTTGTCCCACACGGTTGAGTCGAGGTACTTGAGGACCTTGAAGGTGGCGTCCGCGTTCTTGGTGTAGGAAGGGGTGCAGATGCCCACGGCGTCGTACAGCGTCGACGGCTTGTCCACCTGGGGCAGGGGCGCGAATCCGTACTTGATCTTCGGTTTGTCCGTGAGGAAACCGGCGGCCAGCCACTGGCCGCTCCAGAGCATGGGGATCTCCCCGGCCGAGAACAACGACTGCTGGTTGGAGATGTCATAGCCGGGAGGCGCTACGGCGCCGCTCTTGATCCCTGCCACGAGCTTGCTGACGCCTTCGGTGTACGTGGCGTCGACGGTGACCTTGGTGGGGTGGTGGACGTCGTCGGTGAAGGGCGCGCCGCCGGCGGACTGGGAGTAGAGGCTGAGGCTGAAGGGGGCGTCGAGGGCGGTCATGGCGTCGGCGACCAGGCCGTACTTGGCGCCCTTCTCGTGCAGCTTGGCGGCGGCCTCGTACATCTGGTCCCAGGTCCAGCCGGCCGCGGGTACCGGGATGCCCGCTGCCTTGAAGGCGTCGATGTCGTACCAGATGCCATAGGTGTTCATCAGCGAGGGGACGCCGCCGATCTTGCCGTCGGCGGTCTTCCAGTTCTTCATGGCTGTGGAGTCGAAGCTGCCCGTGCTGAAGGCGCCGGAACCGGAGAGCTTCGAGGACCAGTCGGTGAGCAGCCCCTGACCGGTGTACTGCTGCTCGGTGTCGTTGCCGCACCAGAACAGGTCGGGGAGTTTCCTGGCCTGGGTCAGCGCCGAAAGCTTGTCGCTGTAGTTGCCGTTGGGCGTGTCGATGCGTTTGACCGTGATGCCGGGGTCCTGGAAACCGGCTAGGGCCTGGTCGATGAGCTTGTTGGTCGCGTTCGACTCCCAGGTCATCACGGTGACCGTGGTCTTCCCGCCCGACTCCTGACCCGAGGAGCCGCCGCAGGCGGCGGTGGCCAGCAGTCCGCCTGCCGCCAGCAGCGCTCCGGCGGCATGGAGTGTTCGTTTCAACGTGGCCTCCTGGTAAGTGGAGTGGGGTCGGCTGACGAGATGCGGGTCAGCGTTGGTTGACGGTGCCCAGAGCGCTCAGGCCTTGGATGAAGTAGCGCTGGGCCACGAAGAACACGGCCAGTGGGGGCAGCATGTAGAGCAGGTTGGTGGCCATGTAGAGGTTCCAGTCCGGGGTCTGGCCGGCGAACTGGGAGACGAAGGAGGCCATGCCGACACTCAGCGGCCACTTCTGTGACGAGTACAGATAGATCAGCGGGTTGAGATAGTCGTTCCACGACATCTGGAAGGCCAGGATGGACATGGTGATCCAGGCCGGTCGGGTGATGGGCAGCATGACACTCACGAAGATCCGGAAGTGTCCCGCGCCGTCGACCTTGGCGGCCTCGTCGATGGAGTGGGGAATCGACAGGAAGTACTGGCGGGCGAGGAAGATGAACAGCGGATTGCCGCCCAGCCAGGCCGGCACGATCAGCGGCAGCCAGGTGTCGTACCAGCCGATGTCCTTGAACAGCTGGAACAACGGGATGATGCCGACCACCGGTGGCAGGAGCATGCTGCCGACGAAGACGTAGAAGAGGATCTTCCGGCCGGGGAAGCGGAGCCGGGCCAGGGCGTATCCGGCCATCATCGATGTCATCACCCCGCCGATCACCGAAAGACTGGTGATGACAAGGGAGTTGAGCAGCAGCCGCGGGAAGTGGATCGCTTTCGGCCCGTCGATGAAGTTCTTGAAGTGGAACTCGTGGGGCAGCAGTTTCGGCGGCACTTCGAAGACGGCCGAAGGGCCTTTGAGTGCGACGGTGAGCATCCACAGGATGGGCAGGATCATCACGGAGCTGATGAGCAGCGCGACGGCGTACCAGGACGCGGTACGTGCGGCCCTGCTGGGCGGTCGGCCCGCAGCTGCGCTGTGGGGCGGCTGCGGAGCGGTCGGCGGCGATGTCTTCGTGACGTCAGGAGACGTGGTCACTGTAGGTCCAAATCGAGGAGAAGCGAGCGGTGGCGGCGATCAGGACGACGATGACGAGGAAGAGCACCCAGACCTGGGCGGAGGCGTAGCCGAGCTGGGCGACCCGGCCGAGCGAGGGGAAGCCGTTGGTGTAGATCGACAGCATCAGCACCCTGGTGCTGAACCCCGGCCCGCCCATCCCGTCCGGCGAGAGGATCTTCGGCTGGTTGAAGGCCTGGAGGGCGGTCACCATCTGCAGTACGACCTGCAGCACCATGATCGGGCTGATCAGCGGCAGGGTGATCCGGAAGAACACCGTCCTGGGTCCGGCGCCGTCGAGCCTGGCCGCTTCGTAGAGCTCGGTGGGAACCGCCTGGAGCGCGGCGAGGAAGATGACCATGGTCGAGCCGACGCTCCACAGCATGACGATCACGATCGAGGGCATCGCCGAGTCCGAACCGGACAGCCATTCACTCGTCGGGATGTGCAGCCACGTCAGCACCTGGTTGGCCAGGCCGACTTGGGGATTGAAGACGAACTTCCACAGCGTGATCGTGGCGACCACCGGCAGTACGACGGGCAGGTAGCACAGGGTGCGCAGCAGGCTGACCCCCCGCATCCGCTGGTTGCAGAAGACCGCCAGGGTCAGCCCGGTGGCCAGCGACAGCGGTACGTACAGGACGACCAGGAGCAGGGTGGCGCGTACCGAGGGCCAGAACGACGGATCGGTGGTGAACATCCTTCGGAAGTTGTCGAAACCGACGAACTTCGGGTCCGACAGGCCGTTGTACTGCGTCAACGCGAAGTACGCCGACCGGATCAGCGGGTAGACGACGAACACCGTGAACCCGATGAGGGCCGGCGCAAGGAACACGTACGCGGCCCGGGCGTCCGACACGAGCTTTCTGCGCCGCGGGCGCGGAGGAGCTGTCACACGCGTTCACCTTCTCCCTCCGAGGAGTTGGCGATGGCTCAGTCCTGGGCGCGCTCGCCGGTCTGGTGGCCGCCAGCTCCCTCAAGGTAACGTTTCCATTCCCCATTGATCACACCGTGGCCCAGGCCACAAGGAGGAGTCAAGAGGCGTGATGGTAACGTTTCCCATTCCCGAATCTTCTCCGCCCTGGGACATTCCGGAGTCCCTGAGGACGCTCGGAGGGAAGCTCGCCACCGAACTGCGGGGCACCGGCCCGGCCGCGGACATCGTTGCGAACTGTCTGACCAACACCTGGACCACGTCCATGAGTTGGGGAGCTCCCGCGGCCTCTCGGGCGGCGGAAGTCTTCGTCAGGACCGGCGACATACCGGCGATGTGGTTGCGTGACAGCACCGCCCAGATGCGTCCCTACCTGGCCCTGGCCGCGGATCCCCAGATCGGCGATGTCCTGGTCGGCGTATCGCGCCGTCAGATCCGCTGCGTCCTGCTGGACCCGTACGCGAATGCCTTCAACGACGGCCCCACCGACGCGCATGGCGAACCCGCCGACCGCCCTGCGCCGGAAAGCTGGGTCTGGGAGCGCAAGTACGAACTCGACTCGCTGTGCGCGCCACTGCAGTTGGCGTACGCGATATGGCGGGCGACCGGTCGCGTGGACCACCTCGACGACGGCTTTCGCCGCGCCGCGTGGACGATCGTACGAACCTGGCGTGTCGAGCAGGCGCACGAGCGGTCTCCGTATCGATTCGTCCGGCCCTCCGGCCCCTTCTCGGCGGACACCCTTCCGCTCGGCGGCCGCGGCGCGCCGGTGGCGTGGACCGGTATGACGTGGTCGGGCTTCCGGCCGAGCGACGACCGCTGCACGTACGGCTACCTCGTGCCGGCCAACGCGTTGGCGTCGACATGCCTGCACGGCCTGGCCGCACTGGCCGAGTCCGTCCTCCGCGACACGGAGCTCGCCCGGACGTCCTTGACACTGGCGGACGAGATCGATGCCGGAATCCTGGCGACCGCGGTGGTGGAGGCGGATGGCGCGTCCGTGCTGGCGTACGAGGTGGACGGCCGGGGCCATGCCCTGCTGGGCGACGACGCCAACCTCCCCAGTCTGCTGAGCCTCCCCCTCAGCGGCTGGTGCGCCCAGGACGACCCGCTGTATCTGTCCACTCGGCGGCTCGCGCTGTCCGACGCGAACTCCTCCTACTTCCGCGGCAGGTTCGCGTCCGGGGTGGGCAGTGCGCATACCCCGGACGAGCACGTCTGGCCGCTGGCGATCGCCGTCGCCGGGCTGACCGGCGATGAGAACGACGCGGCGCGGGCTCTGGACACACTGGCGGCCACCACCGCCGGCACCGGGCTGATGCACGAGAGTTTCCATGTCGACGACCCCGGCCGGTTCACCCGGGACTGGTTCGGCTGGGCCAATGCCATGTTCTGTGAACTCGCCCTCGACCTGTGCGGGCGCGGCGTACGCCACCTCTTTCCCAGGCACCCGCGCATCCCGCCTGCCGCCCCGGGCGTCACCTGAGAAACGCCCGGCGCGGCCCGCTGGTTCGCGTCCCTGCCCCAGTGCGACGCGACGACGGGGCACCACAGGGGCGATCCGGCAACCGGCTCTCGAAAAAGACGCCCTGCGCAACGGCGCCAAGGTCGTTCCTCTCCACTGCCGGAGCCGGATCACCCCGCAATCCTCGCCCTGACCTGGGGCCGGTCGGGGCGCTGAGCGCGCACGGCGGGGCGGTGGCACCCGCGCCCGGTCGGCGCCGGGCCGGCGCACCTATTCTCGGTGCATGGCATGCCGAATCAGCGAACTCGTGATCGACGCGGAAGACCCTGACCGACTGGCCGCATTTTGGTGCGATGTCCTCGGCTACGTGGAGCTGGCTCGAGAAGGTGACGGCAGCATCGAAATCGGCCCGGCCGGCGTCGGATTCGGCGGCGCGCAGCCAACCCTCGTCTTCAATGCGGGCCGCGACCCCCGGCTCGGGAAGCTCCCGCTGCACATCGATGTCAGCGCCACCGACCGCGACCAGGACGCCGAGCTGGCCAGGTTGCTCGCACTGGGCGCCGTGCCTGTCGACATCGGCCAGACCGGAGAGGAGAGCTGGCATGTCCTGGCCGACCCTGAGGGCAACGAGTTCTGTCTCCTGCGCACGCGGCTGAAGCCCGTCTGACGTCCCGCCGCATCGAACAAGGCAGAGCGGCCGGGTGACCGCCGCGGGCGGGGTGAGGTTGCCGGCTCGCTGATGGCGACGACGGCGCGGTCCACACGGTGGGTCTCGTCCGCGGTGAGCTCGGGGTCGTAGCGCCTCGCTCTGCAGGCGAGCACGGCCGGCGTGAGTGCCGTCGGCCGGCCCCCGGTCAGTCCGTGTGCTGCTGCGGTTCCCACTGCCCAGTGCCGTTCTCGGTGAGAGCCGTGCGCGCGGCCTGCAGCAGTTCTTCGGAGAGCGGGTTGCCCCGGGTGGCGCGGGCGAGGACGAGGGCACCGACCATGGCGCGGAACTGGGCCATGCCGTCGTCGCCGGTGGCCGGCCGAGCGGCGCGGTTGCGTACCCCGTCGACGTAGACGTCCTGGGCGCGGGCGGCCCGGTCGGGCTCGCGCCCCAGGCCGCTACGACCGCACCGCCGACGGCGTCGAACGGGTGACGGGCGTACCCGCCCAGACGATCGAGGCGTTCGTGGCCGCCCGCAGGGACTTCTACCTGGGCTGAGCCACCCCGTCCAAGGCCGGCCCCGGGGCGACGACTGCTGTCGCGGGGCCGGCCGGGCCCTCTTGGCCGTGTAGCCCGCCGACAACACTGCACACCTCGTTCAGCTACGGCGGGGATCACCGCCGCCGAGCCCGGCCACCGAAACTCCCCCCGGGGCCGGGCTGGAAACGGGCTGTGCTGTGACCGACCGCGGACCCGGCCCGTAATCCGCTTGACCCTGGCACGGGTCAACGCTGCACTGTGGCGGGACACCACGAGCCGTGGTGCCGCTATCCCGGGGAGGCAGTGGCAGCAATGGAGATCCGTCCCACAACCGACCAAGACCTTGACGTCTTCGTCGACACACTCCATGCCGCGTTCGGGCGCTTCCCGGAAACCCCGACCGAGAGCGGCGGCGGGGTCTGGTGGTCGGCACTCGAAATGGATCGCAACCTGCTCGCCATGACGGCGGACGGGCGGCCCGTCGGCACCGCCGGTGCGTACTCCTTCGAGCTCACCCTGCCCGGTGAGATCCTCGTCCCGGCCGCCGGGGTGAGCTTCGTCGGCGTCCTGCCCTCGCACCGACGCCAGGGCGTACTCAGCGCGATGATGCGCCATCAGCTCACCGAGCTGCGGGCCCGAGGGGAGTTCCTCTCCGTACTGCTGGCCTCCGAGGCCCTGATCTACCGCAGGTTCGGCTACGGACCGGCGACCTACACGCAGCGGCTGACGGTGCCGCACCACCAGGCCACCCTCGCTCTCCCCCGGGCGCACGGAGCGGCCGACGCCCCAGCGACCGGCTCGGACACCGGCACGATCGAGTTGCTGCGGCGAGCCGAGTGCGGCGAGATCATGGAAGAGGTCTACGACCGGTACCGCCGCGCACAGCCCGGCGCGTTGTCCCGGCCGCATCGCTGGTGGGCCTTGGGCGCGGGGCAGCCCCCGGTCTCTCCGGCGCCGCGCTACGTCGCCGTCCACCGGGACGCCGACGGCGTCCCGGACGGGTACGCCAGCTATTCGGTCGGCGAGCCCGAAACCTTGACGGTCGACGAGACCATCGCCACCGACGACGCAGTCTTCACGGCCCTGGCCCGATTCGTGCTCGGACACGACCTGGTCGCTCAGGTCGTGTTCAAGCACTTCCCGCCCGCGCACCCGCTGCGCTGGCAGTTTGCGGACTTCCGTGCCGGCCAGGTGAGCGGCGACACCGACTGGCTCTGGGTGCGGCTGCTGGACGTCCCGCGTGCGCTGACCGCGCGCGGCTGGTTCATGGACGGCGAGCTCGTCCTCGACGTCGACGACCCGTTCCTCGGCGAACACGGCCGCTACCTGCTGACCGTCCGGGACAGCAAGGCCGACTGCGTACCGACGGACCGGGAGCCCGACCTGTCCCTGGACGTGAGCGACCTGGGCTCGGTCTACCTCGGCGGCACCACTCCGAGCACGCTCGTGCGTGCCGGACATGTCCGGGCCCACCGCCCGGGCGCGGCCACCCTCGCTGACGCCCTCTTCCGCACCGAGCGCTCCCCGCACTGCCTGCACTGGTTCTGACCGCGCGCGCCGACCCCGCACGAGTCTCGTCAGGCGCCGTTTTCTTCGGCTGGATGGCGCGTCGTGTTTGATGTGAAGGGTCTCCGTACCGTGTACCGCCGCTCCACCTCGTGGTCCTGGACGCGCTCGGCGGCCGTAGTGACAGTCGCCATGGTGACCTCGGCCAGTGCCGCGACCGGAAAGGTCCGCCGGGTTGGTGGCGTCTTCGGATCCTCATGGTGGGGGTGTGAGTGAAGCCGGCGCCATGGGCCGCGTTGCACCGGCGGCGGCCGAGCCGAGCAGCAGTTCGGTCAGGTCATGGGGCTGCGCTTGCTCACCGGTTGGAGCCGCCGCTGCGATCCGGTCCAGACGGAAGCCCCGGCCGGCCCGCCGTGTGCGGCACCAGGCGATGAGGTACCACCGGCCGTCGGCGGTGAGCAGTCCGGCCGGTTCCACTACGCGGTCGCTCTCGCGTCCTGCCGCATCGACGTAGGACAGCCGCAGCACCGTGTTTGTGGTGAGGGCCTGTTCCACTGCGGCGCGGACCGCGGAGTCGGCTCGCGACGGCAGCGCGACGATTCGTGCGGCGAGTTCCTGAGCCGCTGCCGACGCGGGACCGGTCATCGAGACCATGATCTTCTGGGCCGCCGTGCGGGCCGCACCGGCAAACGGGGCTGAGGCGTTGGCCGCGGCGAGCGCGGTGGCCAACGCCGAAGCCTCGTCGGCGGTGAACCGGATCGGGGGCATGGTCATCTCCGGGTCGATCGACCAGCCCCCGCCTCGCCCGGGTGTCGTGCGCACCGGGACACCGGCTTCCATCAGCGTCTGGAGGTCGCGCTGCACCGTGCGTGTGCTGACCTCGAATCGTGCGGCGAGCGCCGCGACCGTCAGCGGCCGCGGCGCCCCCGCGCGCAACTCTTCGACCAATGCGTAGAGCCGAGCAGTGCGGTTCATGATGCCGACGCTACCGTCACGCCGTGGCCAGGAAGTCCCGCTCACGCCGCAGTTCCCGCTCGGTGACGGTCAAGGGGAACAGGGTGAAGCCGTGCATCGCGCCCGCGACGACTCCGAGCCGCACGGGCGCTCCTGCCGTCTGCCACCGTTGGGCCAGAAACAGTGAGTCGTCCAGCAGCGGATCCTCGGTGCCGACGACGATTCGGGCGGGTGGCAAGCCGGACAGGTCGGCGAACAGGGGCGAGACCTCGGGGTCGCGGCGCTGCTCCGCTCCCATCTCTGGTGTGAACAGCTCATAGCTGCCCCGCAGCGTGTCGGTATTGCTCAGCAACCGCTTGGACCCAAACGATCGCTGGCTTGGTGTCATCGACAGGTCGTACGGGCCAAAGAGCAGGTGGGCCGCACGGAACGCGCCAGTGATGCCGTGCCGGTCACGAAGGCGCAGCAGCGTCATGACGCTCAAATGGGCGCCGGCCGATTCGCCACCGATCAGGAGGCGTTGGGTACCGAACTCGGCTGCGGCGTGGTCCATGAGCCACCGGGCGGCGACTTCGCAGTCGTCGGGCCCTGCGGGGAACGGGTGCTCCGGCGCGAGGCGGTACTCGATACTCACCACGGCCAGCCGTGCCTGCTCGGCAAGATGCCACAGCCTCTCATCCTGGCCGCCCGCAGAGCCGAACGCCCAGCCACCTCCGTGTATGTGCAGGTATAAGCCGTCGACGCGGTCCGGCACGAACGCCCGGACTTTCACCCCGTCCGCAACGACGCGGTCCTGGCCCTGCGGCAGTCTCACCGGTGGCGTGTTGCCACCGAGCCGGTTACGCCGCAGGGTTGCCAGCACGGTTGCGTCCAGCGTTTCCCCGCGAGTCGGGCGGCTCGCGGCGGTGGCCTCGAATTGCTTGTTGAATGCCAGGGTCTCGGCGAGGCAGTCCTCATCGGTGATCGTCATGCTGTCGACAGTCACCCCTGTCCGCGACAACGTCCTGTCACCCTTTCCTGGTGAGCTGCGTCACAGCCCTGTCGCGCTGCCGGTCATCCCGACCACATCGTCCAGACCCGGGAGTTGCACCGCCGTCCGCGCCGGCGCAGCGCCAACGCCGTCGCGTGTGGGTGAAGGACGGTCAGGCGGCGTCGGGCGTCCGCTTCGCCTCCTGTTCCCCCCACTCGGCGAGCAGCGCGTCGAGGACGTTCAGGGCGCGCCAGGTTCGTGTCATTCCGAACGGCGCGGTGACGCGGACGGCGGCGCGGACCTCGTCCGGTGTCGCCCCCGCGCCCAGTGCGCGGCCGACGTGGGCGCGGAAGCTTTCCTGGAGGGTCTGGTAGAGGACGTCCACCGCCATCGTGGCGAACGCCCGTTCGCGGACGCTGATGCGGGACATGTCGGCCCGCATGCGTGACTGCAGGTCCATGTAGTTGGCCAGACCCGGGTCGAGGGCTTGGACCTGGGCGCGCATCGCCGCGGGAATCGGGCTGCCCGTGCCGTCCGCGTTCACCTCGTGGCCCTGGCCGGTCGGTCCGGGCAGGCCGTGCTCGCGCTCGATCTCGGCCAGCCGCACCAGCGCGGCCAGTGCCGCCGGGTATCCGCTGTCGTAGGAGATGAAGCGAAGCAGTTCGCGCAGGTCGTCGGCGTCGATGCCCTCGTCCAGAGCGGCTCGCACATGCAGTTCGTACGGCATTCCGAGGACCTGTTCGCACACGTCGGCGACAAGGCTGACCAGGATGCGCTCGCGTGGCGTCAGTTCCGGGCCCTCGCCCGCGAGTCGAAAGCTCGCGGCAGCCATCTCCGCGAACACCGGGTCCAGCTCGACGATCGCGCTCTGGGTCGGCAGTGTCATGGCGACTCCCCTGAGTGAACACATGTAGTGCTACAACTGTAGCCCTACAAGGCGTCCCCTACAATGCCGAACCATGGACCCGACCACCCCGGCCCGGAAGACCGCCCGGACCACCTCGCGCGGCCGCAACCCCCGGGGCCAGGGCGAGCGGCTGCGCGCCGAGATCGTCGACGCGACGCTGCGGCTGCTTGACGAACTCGCCGACGACGAGGCCCTGTCGCTGCGCGCCGTCGCTCGCGAGGTGGGTATCGCCGCGACGTCCGTCTACATCCACTTCGCCGACCGCGACATGCTGGTGCGGGCCGCGCTGGAGCGCTGCCACACGGACCTGCTGCGCGCGGTGGACGAGGCGGAGTCGGGTGCCGCCGACCCGGTGGCCGCGCTGCGCGCCCGCACGGCGCTGCTCGGCGCGTGGTCCCGCGAGCATCCGGGGCTGTACAAGGTGCTTCACGAGAGCACGCTCAACCGGCGCACGGACATGTCCTTCAAGGAGGAGATGGCCGGGCGCACGACCGCGGCGATCCGTCGCTGCATGGACGCCGGGCTGGCGCCGCGGGGCGATGCCGAGACCGTATCCCTGGATCTGCGGACGGCCGTCCACGGCGCGGTGTCACTGCGCGTCAACCAACCCGAGCTGCCCTGGCCCCCCTTGGAAGAGCAGGTAGACCGGTTCCTCACAAAACTGGTCGGTGTGCCGCCCGCGAAGGGGTGACAGAGGGCGGCGCGGCCCACAGCCCCGCACAGGGTCAGCCGCTGGAGGACACCGGTGGCAGGGACGTGTCGTTCTGTCGGAGTTCGACCAGCAGTTCGTTCTGCCCGGCCAGCAGCTCCGTGAGGATGCGGCGGGCCGCGCGCAGGAGCTCCGCGACGTCACCGCCGGCCAGCGCGTAGCTGACGGTGGAGCCCTCACGGATGGACACCACGATGCCGGAACGACGCAGGACAGCCAACTGCTGCGACAGGCTTGAGGGCTCGATGTCGAGGTCGGCGAGCAGGTCCCGCACCGGGACGGGGCCGTGTTGCAGCAGCTCGAGGACCCTGATGCGCACGGGGTGTCCCAGCATGCGGAAGAACTCCGCCTTGGCCTGGTAGAGGGGGACCCGCATCGGTGCTCGCTCCCTGCCGCGTGGGGATGGTCGTCACCTGGTGCGGCGACACCCGGAAGGCGCCGCCGCACCATGTGTCCGTCACTGTCGATCCTTCTCGCTCACGGCCGTGCGCATCAACTTGTTGGGGTGATGTTGATGTGGTGACTTGAAGAAGTCTTCACATCGTGGGCACACGTCGGACCGAGGATCCGGCCGACCTAGACTTCCAACTGCTCCTCGACGCGCTTGAGTTGATGACGGGCCATCGCCAGGTTCGAACGCGACTTGTCGAGCACGAGGTAGAGGAACAGACCGTTGCCGTTGCGTCCGGTGACCGGTCGGATGAGGTGGTACTGCCTTTCGAGAGTGATCAGGATGTCCTCGATCCGGCTCTTGAGACCCAGTTGCTCCATGGTCCGCACCTTCGCGCGGACGACATCCGTGTTTCCGGCGGCCGCGATCGTGAGGTCGAGGTCCTTGCCCCCGCCCAGTGTGCCCAGCGCCATGCCGCTGGTGTAGTCGACGACGGCCGCCCCCAACGCCCCCTCGGCCGCGGTCATCATTTCCTTCAGCGACACTTCCACACTCGCCATAGCGCCTCCCCTTGGTTGTCGGCTGTGCGGCGGGATCGGCGATGCCCGTCCCGCCGCCGCGTGACCGCACCGTATGCGGACGACCGAGGCGCCTACGGGAGTATCTTCGAGGCTGACCTCCGGCGATCGGAGATGAGCGCGACGGCATCGTTTTCCGACTACTACTGCCCCATTGCGGCCAGTGCGGCGAGGGTGGCGTCGAGGTCGGTGGCACGGGGCTGGTTGAGCGGGAGCTTGGCCAGAACACGGGCCATGGCGCAGCTGCCGCTGACGGCCGAGTAGACCAGGCCTCCGGCGACGCCGACGGACAACCAGCGGGCTGCCGCCCGGCGTTGTCCGACGGCGAGCCCGGCGAGGATCAGGGACCCGGCGACGAAGCGGACCTGACGGTCCATGGGCCAGACGCCGCGGGCGTCGGTGGCGCGGTGCAGGTCGTGTCCGTGCCGGCTCCAGGCGATGGTGCCGCCCGTGAGAGTGGCGGCGGATATGCCGTGTGCGGTGAGGGTGGCGCAGGCCTGCGCGGAGCGGGCGCCGGAGGCGCACACCATGACGAGGTCACCGCGCTCGGCGGCGGACTTCAGGACGGGCACGGCCGCGTCCAGATGGTCCAGGGGGATGTTGTGGGCGCCCGCTATGTGGCCCGAGGCGTACTCGCCATGGGTCCGCACATCGATGACGGTCAGCTCGTGGAGCCGGGCGTGGGCCTGGTCGGGGGCGAGGGAAGTGGGGGCCATGGGAATTTCCTGCTCTTTCTGGTGCTTCACCCCACGGACAGGATACCCGCGGGGGTATATCGAGGGAGTGCTTGTGGAACTGGCGATGGCAGCCGAGGAACTGAAGACGGTGGTCAACCGACTGCGCCGGGCGCAGGGTCAGATCGCCGGAGTGATCAAGATGATCGAGGAGGGGCGGGACTGCGAGGACGTGGTCACCCAGCTCGCCGCGGCCTCCCGGGCGCTGGACAGGGCCGGGTTCGCCATCATCGCGACCGGTCTGCAGCACTGTCTGACCGATGCCGATCTGGCCGCCGACGGTGACCGTGAGCGGATGCGGGCCCGTTTGGAGAAACTGTTCCTGTCCCTGGCGTGAGTCCGCCGGGACCGGCCGGGGTCAGGTCAGGGCGTCGACGAGCATGAACGCGGCCACCGCCAGCAGGACCACGGCGAAGGTGCGCTGAAGGAGGGGGCCCGAGGCTTTGCCGGCCAGGCGTTTGCCGTCCCAGGCGCCCAGGATCGCGGTCCCGGTGAAGGGGGCGATCAACGTCCAGTCCAGGCCCGACGTCGTGGCACCGCGGGTGAGCAGCGAGGCCAGCGAGTTGACCGAGATGATCAGCAGGCTGGTGCCGATGGCGGCCTGCATCTCGAAGGCCAGGACGGTGACCAGGGCCGGCACGGCGAGGAACCCGCCGCCCACCCCCAGCAGTCCGGTCAGCGCGCCCAGCCCCGCTCCGGTGCCGAGGGCCTTGGCCGGCCGAACCGCGCCGGGCTCCGTGGGGGACGTTGCCCGGGAGGGGCGCAGCATACGGGTGGCCGCCAGGGCGGCGACGGCGGCGAACGCGGCGATCAGCAGCGGCTGCGGCAGCCGGACCGACGCTGCTCCGGCCGCCACCGCCGGGAGGATGCCGGCGGCCGCGAACAGTGCGCCGGCCCGCCACCGCACATGGCCGCTGCGGGCGTGGCCGAACAGGGCCGTGAGCGAGGTGGCGGTCACGATCAGGAGGCTCGCTGTGGTGGCCGCGGCCGGGGTGAAACCGAGCAGGTAGATCAGGGCGGGCACGGCGAGGACGCTGCCTCCGCCGCCCAGCGCGCCCAGCGCGAGACCGACCAGGGCCCCCGCGACGAGCGCAAGAACGAACGCGCTCACGCTATGGCACCGTCGTCTCCGTCCGGGCCTGTCACCGGCAGCCCGTCCCGTGCCCAGGCGACCATGCCGCCGGTGACATCGGTGGCCTTCGTCCCGCGGCCGGTCAGGATCTCGACGGCCTGCCGGGAACGCCGGCCGGAGCGGCAGATCGCCACGACGGGCCTGCCCTGAGCGGCGGGCGGCAGGGCTTCCCCCGCCACAAGCCGGGACAGGGGCAGGTGCAGCGCATCCGGTGCGTGTCCCGCCTCCCACTCGGCGGTTTCACGGACGTCGAGCAGAACGGCGTGGCCGTGGGCGACCCGCTGGTGGGCCTGGACAGGGCCGAGGCGACGGGAGGCGCGGCCGCGGCTGCGGAAGAACATGGGTTCATCACTCCGAAGGGGTGGTGCGGCGGGGGGTCCGTGCGGGACTGGCTGAGGGGCAGTCGGTACGGGGCCGGGTGCGATCGGGACGGATGCGGTCGGGACGGATGCGGTCGGGACGGATGCGGTCGGGACGGATGCGGGTCAGCCCGTGCTGGACCGGGTGAGAGTCAGTCCGGCCTCGACGGCGGCGGCGAAGCTGTCGTCGACGGCGACCACGCCGCGTCCCGTGGCGTCCAGGAAGGAGGCGGCGATCGCCGCGCGCATCCCGCCCGCGCAGTGCACCCACACCTCCCCCGCGGGCACCTCCCCGAGACGACCGGGCAGCTCATGGATGGGGATGTGCACCGAGCCCGCCACAAAGCCGCCCGCGCGCTCGGAGTCGCGCCGCACGTCCAGCACCACCACGTCCTCGCCGCGACCACGGCGGGCGGCGAGGTCGGCGAAGGTGGCGCGCGGGAAGGACCGCGGCTCCACGCCCCCGGGCACCCAGTCGCGCGGGCCGCCGGTGGCGGCCGCGACCGGCCGGTCGATGCCGACCCGGGCCAGTTCCCGCTGTGCCGCGGCGATCTGTTCGGGTGTGTCGGCGAGCAGCGTGACGGGCTTGCCCCACGGGATCAGCCAGGCCAGGTAGGTGGCCGGCTTGCCGTCACCCTCGAAGTTGAGGGAGCCGGCCAGGTGCCCCTGGGCGAACGCGACACGGTTGCGCAGGTCGACCACCCATTCACCGGCCGCCAGCCGCTGGGCGATCTGTGCGGCGTCGGCGGGACGTGGCGGGGTGAGGTCGACGGGAGCGGGGCCCGCGGCGTTGGCCGGGCCCATGTGCGCGTAGTACGCCGGGACGTCGTCCAGACCGGCGAGCAGGTCGGCGACGAAGGTGTCCACGTCGCGGGTGAGGGCCTCGTTGGTCTTGCGTTCCCGCCCGATCGTGGAGGAGTCCCCCTCGGCCTGGGATCCGGAGCAGAAACTGCCGAAACCGTGCGTGGGCAACACCGGCACCTCGTCGTCCAGCTCCTCGGCCAGACGGTGGGCGGAGGCGTGCTGGGCACGGGCCAGCTGCTCGGTCAGCCGCGGTTCGACCAGGTCCGGCCGCCCCACCGTACCGATCAGCAGTGATCCGCCGGTGAAGGCGGCCACCCCGCGCCCGTCCTCTTCCAGAACGTAGGACGTGTGGTGCGGGGTGTGGCCCGGGGTGGCCAGTGCCCTCAGGGCCAGGCCCCGGTCGACCGTGACGGTGTCGCCGTCGGCGACCGGGGTGCGGGCGAAGGCCACCGAGGCCCCGGCCGGGACCAGATAGCGGGCACCGGTGACCCGGGCCAGTTCGAGCCCGCCGCTCACGTAGTCGTTGTGCAGGTGCGTCTCGACCACGTACGCGATCCGCACGCCTCGCCGGGCAGCCAGGGCGATGACCTGATCGATGTCCCGCGGGGGATCGACCACGACCGCCTCGCCAGGGCCGCCGGCCAGGTAGCTGCGGTTGCCCAGGCCCTCGAACTCCAGGGTGTCGACGAAGAACACGGGTTCGGCTCCTTCCGGATGAAAGTACCCCGGGGGGTATCTGACATCCACCGTAACAGAAATACCCGGGGGGGTATCCAGAGGGATGCGCGGAGGTGATTCAGATGCGGCCACCGGCCACCGGCCGGTGACGGGCGACGGGCGACGGGCGACGGGCGACGGGCGACCGCGAGTGACGCCGCGGGCGCCCTAAACTAGGCCCTTGAGCATGCCGCGCCAGTACAGGGCCGGCAGGCCGTACCGCTTGAGCAGCCACATGTCGCGGCGCTCCTTGGTGGTGTCCAGCAGGGGGATGCTGGGGGCGGGGCGCTGGTCGTAGTCGAACTCGGCGAGCAGCACCTTGTCGCGGGCCGTGACCAGTGGGCAGGACGTGTAACCGTCGTAGCGGCGCCGCTCACGGTGCTCGCCGTTGATCTCGGCCAGCAGGTTGGCCACCAGGACGGGGGCCTGCTTGCGGACGGCGGCGCCGGTCTTGGAGGTGGGCAGGTTGGCGACGTCGCCGAGGGCGAAGACATCGCGGTGCCGCGGGTGTTGCAGGGTGTGCTTGTCCGCTTCGACGTAGCCGTAGGGGCTCGCGGGATCGGCCAGCGGGCCGCGCTCGACCCAGTCGGGGGCACTCTGCGGCGGTACGGCGTGGAGCAGGTCGAACGCGAGGCTTTCCTCGGCGCCGGTGGAGTGGTCGGCCACGGTCAGCCGCCGGGCCGCGCCGTCGACGGCAGTCATCTCCGAGTTCAGGCGGACCTCGATGCCGTAACGCTCGGCGACGCGCTCAAGGGCACGGCGCCAGACCGGTACGCCGAACATGGAGTCGGCGGGCAGCACAAGAACCACCCGGATACGGTCCAGGACCCCCTGCCTGCGCCAGTGATCGGCGGCCAGATAGGCGATCTTCTGCGGGGCGCCACCGCATTTGACCGGGCCGCTCGGCTGCGTGAAGACCGCGGTGCCCGAGCGCAGGCCACGGATGAGTTCCCAGGTGTACGGGGCGTGCTCGAAAGCGTAGTTGCTGGATACGGCACCGTGCCCGACGGCGGTGTCGAGGCCGGGGATCGCGTCCCAGTCCAGTTGGAGACCGGGGGCCATCACGAGGTGGTCGTAGCCGATGGTGCGGTGCGCGGCGGTGGTGACGGTCCGCGCCTCGGGGTCGACGGCGGTGGCGGCCTCGCGGATCCAGTGCACCTGCCTGGGCATGACCGAGGCTTCGGGGCGGCGGGTGACACCGAGTGGGGCCCGGCCGCCGCCGACCAGGGTCCACAGCGGCTGATACCAGTGGACGTCGGCCGGTTCGAGCACCGCGACGTCGCGGACGCCGGCGCGCCGCAGGCGGGCCGCGACGGTGATGCCCGCGGTTCCACCCCCGATGATCAACACCTGGAAGTGGTCGCGGGCGGCGCCGGAGGCGGAGTGGGTGGAGGGCATGGCGGGCTCCTCGCAATCCTCGGGATATACCCCCAGGGGTATGGAATGAGCCCGATGCTAGGCCACGCCCGACGACGGGACCAATGCGCGGTCGATTAATTGCCAGCCAGGCAAAGGGAGTTGACGTACATGACGACTGTCGGCTAGGTCCAGGCGGTGAGGACGGAACGCGCCGACGCGCACGACACCGAGGCCCGCCACTTGCCGATCTCACCCGCCGACCCCGGTCATGCCCGCCCTCGCCGCGGTACGACCGGTTCCGTGTGCTGCCGCGGGCGCTCGACACCGCGGGCGGCATGCGGCTGTGGCTGGTGGAGCGCGACTGGTACCGCGCGCGTCGCGCCGGCCCGGCCGCACGTCCGCCGTCGTACGGGACGCGTTTCTACTACAAGCGCCCTCTTCACAGGACGTGCGCCGCCTCCCGCGCCGAGGCCACCGCCCTCGCCGTACGGGACGGCCTGCCGCGGCACTCCCCGGGCGACCCGGACCACTTCGCCGAACGCCACCCGGGCTGCCGAGCCGCCGTGTCAGCTCATGGTGAGCACCATCCGGAAGCGGGCGGCACCGGAGAGCATCTTCTGGTACGCCTCCTCGGTCTCGCCCAGCGTCACGACCTCGGTCATCGGACGGATGCCGTGCAGGGCGCTGAACTCCATGGTGTCCTGGATGTCCTGCGAGGTGCCGCTGGGGTGGCCGCTGACGGCCTTGCCCGCCATCAGCAGCTGGACCGGGCTGATGCCGAGCGGCTCCACGTCCACGCCGACGACCACCAGCTCACCGCGGGCACGCAGACCGTCCACGGTCGCGGTGATCGCGGCGGAGTTCGACGCGGTGGCCAGGACGACCTGCGCGCCCCCGAGGGACTGAAGCGCCTCGGCGACCGGAGTGCCGGCCGTGCTGTCGATGTAGTGGTGCGCGCCGAGCTGCTTGGCGAAGTCGGCCTTGTCGGCACCCCGGGCGATGGCCACGGTCTCGAAACCCATCGCGGCCGCGTACTTCACCCCCAGGTGTCCCAGGCCGCCGATGCCGAGAACGGCGACCAGGTCACCCGGCCGCGCCGAGCTGCGCCGCATGCCGTTGTACACGGTCACGCCCGCGCAGGCCAGGGGCCCCGCGTCGGTGGCCCCCAGCCCGTCGGGGATCCGGGCCAGCGCGTCCACGGGCACGACCACCGTCTCGGCGTAGCCACCGTCGTACGCCCATCCGGGGACCTGCAGGTTCTCGCACACGATGAAGTCGCCCTGCCGACAGGGTGTGCAGTGGCCGCACGCGCCGCCGAACCAGCCCACCGCCACCCGGTCGCCCACCTGCCAGCCCCAGTCCTGCGTCCCCTCGCCGAGCTCCGCGACCCGCCCGGCGACCTCGTGCCCGGGGACCACCGGGAACGTCACGCCGGGCACGCCGGCGTTCACGAAGAGGGTGTCGCTGTGGCACACCCCGCAGGCGTCGACGGTGACCCGTACATGTCCGGGGCCCGGCTGCGGCACCTCACGCTCGACGACCTCGAACGAACCGCCGGGGGCGGTCACCTGTGCGACGTGATAGGTAGTCATCCGGATCCCTGCCTTGGAGAGTCGGTCTGAGCTCGAAGCGCTCCGCCCGCAGGTGGTCACGGGGGCCGGTGGCAGGCACGCGGGCCGCAGCGGAAGGCACACGAACCCCACCGGCTTGCTCCACTGCGGTGGCGGTGTCGGCCGACGGCCGGGCGGGATCCGCCTGCCGAGCCTCGGCAGGCCACGGACGGACGGGCGCGGGTAACCTCACGCTACTTCAGGTCACAGCAGGACGCTCGGCGAGTTCGCCGTCCACCGCGTGCGCGGCGGCGGCGCCACCGGGACGAGCGGGCTGCCGGTGCCGGTGGAGCGGCCGCGGAGCGCGGTGGGGACGTCCTCCGGTCAGGGCCTGTCCGGCGGATCAGGTCAAAGGGACGCACCGGCGCCTCATGAGCGCAGATGGGCGTGCCGGACCCCGCGTCTCCGCCATGATCCGCCGGACAGGCCCCCGTGCGGGCCGCCACTCGCGAGCCGCGCGTTCACGGCGGACCGCGGCCACGGCGTCCCGTGACGCCCGCTGCCGAAACGCCCCCTCCTCGGCGCCGAGGCGAGCGGCACACCACTCCCCTCGACCGCCCGTCACCCCACCGCCCACGACCTGTCGGACAAGGGCACCCGACTGCCCGCCCCGGGCGGAAACCCAGCCGCCTGGGCTGTCACACCCGATCCCCCGCGGGCGCCCGGAGCGAGCGCAGCCGACCGCCATGGATCGGTGTCGTGTGCCAGCGCACGGTGAAGGTCCCCTCCGGCAGCGAACAGGTCACGGTCAGTCGGTGCGGGGTCTCCAGGAACAGCACGTCGAGGCGCAGGGTGTCCTGGTCCGTCCAGCCTCCGCTGACGGCCGTGGGCGGGCCGCCCGCGTCGACGGTCCAACCGGTCGCGCCGAGCCGCAACTCGATGAGCTCGTCGTCCTCCGCGAGCGACACGTCCCAGCCCTTCCCGTCCGGGTCGGCCGTGACCGTGACGCCCGTCAAGGTCCGCTGCTGCGGGCACTCACCGTCCTCCGGCGCGAACACCGCGCTCCTCCAGTCGTCGCCCCGCGCGGGCGGCTCGGGGCTCGCCTCGACCGGGGGTAGAGCCAGCTCCGCGAGGCGGCGGCGCACGCCCTCGTCGGCCGTGCCCGGGAGCGGTTCGGCACCGAACGCCGGGAGGAGGTGGCGCCACACCAGGTTCAGCAGACCCTGCATGTCCTCGGCCGCCGCGGTCGTCGCGATCACGGCGTCGTGCTCGGGCAGGACGAGACAGAACTGCCCGTACGCGCCGTCGCCGCGGTACCCGTGCCTGCTCCTCCAGAACTGGTAGCCGTACCCCTGCTGCCAGTCCGACAGCGCGCCCTCCTGCGTACCGTCCGCGGTGGAGATGTGCGCGCGGGTCGCTTCCTCGATCCATGAGGACGGAAGCAGCCGCCGCCCCTCCCAGACACCGTCCTGCAAATAGAACTGGCCGAGCCGGGCGATCGCGTCCGTCGTGGCGTGCAGACCGCTGAAGCCGAGGTCACGCCCGGGCGGCCGCTGGAGCCAGGCCGTCTCGCCGATGCCCAGCGGGTCGAACAGCCGGGGCCGCAGATACTCCGTCAACGACTGGCCGGTCAGGCGCTGGATGATCGCGGCGAGCGTGTACGTGCAGGGCTGGTTGTAGGCGAAGACGGTCCCGGGGTCCCGGTCCGGCGGGAAGAGCAGGAACCCCCGCACGATCTCGTCGCGGTCGCGTCGGATCGAGGTCGCGTAGGTCTCTTCGAGGTGGCCGCTGGCCATGGCGGCCACGTGGCGTACGAGCATGGCGCGGCTGCGCGGATCCGTGATGTCGGCCTCGAACTCGGGAAAGTACGAGATCACGGGGTCGTCCAGGCGCAACAGGCCTTCGGCGACGGCGAATCCGGCGGCCGTGGACGTGAAGCTCTTGCTGAGCGAGTAGAGCAGGTGGCGACGGTCGGGTGTGTACGGCGCCCACCAGCCGCAGGCCACGAGGTGCCCGTGGCGCAGGATCATCAGACTGTGCGGTTCGATGTCCGGCGCCGCCTCGACGGCGTCGAGGAAGGCATGAATGCCCGCGGCGTCCACCCCCTCGGCGGCGGGGGTGCTGGCGGGCAGGGGACGGGAGCTCATGAAGGCTGCCTCCGGGCGGCTGGGGCGGTGATGGAGCGGGGCACTATGGGCATTTGACATCTTTCCGTCGGCGGACACTGTCTGTCCACGAGGTGCATGCAGGACTCTTGAGGCTGAAGTGACGTGATGCGTAGGATCGTTACCATCGGAATGAAACGTTTCAATTCATCGCTTCACCATCGACTTCACCATCGAGGGGCGACACATGGCCAAGGATTGGAACCGCCGCGTCTTCCTGCGCAGCTCCGTCGTCGGACCGGGCGCCACCGTCGCACTCGGGTCCGGGGGCGCCCACACCGCCTCCGCAACCCCCGGAGCGAGCGCCGACGCCCCGCGGGAGGGCGGGCTGCGCATCGACCGCACCACCGTCGAGTACGCCGAGACGCTTCTGGGCACCGAGGTCGAACACCCCAGGCTCACCTGGGAGTTGGCCGCCCCGGGCCGGGGCGCGAGGCAGTCCGCGTACCGGGTACGGGTGGCGCTCACCGAGAAGGACCTGCGCGAGGGTCGGCGCCTGGTCTGGGACTCGGGGCGCGTCGAGTCGGACCGTACCGTCGGCATCGCCTACGCGGGGCCCGCGCTGCGGCCCCGTACCCGTTACCACTGGCAGGTCAGGGTCTGGGACGGCGACGGCCGCCCATCGGCGTGGAGCACCCCGCGCTGGTGGGAGACAACGTTGCCGAAGGACGGCTGGCAGGGGTTCTGGATCGGGGCGGCGGCGCTGCCCGAACCGCCCGGCTTCGACGGGGCGTCCTGGATCTGGTCGCCCGGCTCGACCACCGGTTCCGCCCCCGTCGGACCCCGTTGGTTCCGTACCTCGACCACCCTCCCCACCGGCGCTGAGGTGCGCAGGGCGAGACTGGTGGCCACGGCCGACGACGACTTCACGCTCTACGTCGACGGACAGCAGGTCCTGTATCAGCCCCAGCAGACGGACGCCTGGCGCACCGGGCAGCTCGCCGAGGTCACCGAACAGGTGCGCGGGGCGAGCGGCGGGCGGATCGTGGTCGCCGCCGTCGCGACCAACCGTGACAACGGGTCCGCCAATCCGGGCGGGCTCCTGCTCCGCCTGATCGTGGAGACCACGTCCGGCGACACGGTCGAGCTCGTCACCGGTGACGGCTGGCGCTGCGCCGACAGTGAGCAACAGGGCTGGCAGCGGCCCGACTTCGACGACACGGGCTGGTCCGGGGCCGCCGTGCTGGCGCCCTGGGAACAGGGCCCCTGGGGCACCGGCGTCTCCATCGCCGTCCCCGAACAGCCCGCTCCCCTGCTGCGCCGGACGTTCAGCGTCCCGAAGGACGTCGTGCGCGCCCGCCTCCACATCAGCGGACTCGCCTACTACGAGGCCGAGATCAACGGCGTCCGCGTCGGCCGTCAGGTCCTCGACCCCGGCTTCACGGACTACGAGGAGACGGTGCTCTACGCGGTGCACGACGTCACGGACCGCGTCCGGCGCGGTGCCAACGCGATCGGGGTGACGCTCGGGCGCGGCTTCTTCGGCCTGACCACCCCCACCGCGTGGAACTGGAACCGAGCACCCTGGCACGGTGAACCCCGGCTGCTGGCGCAGCTGGAGATCGACCATCCGGACGGCTCGCGCACCACCGCCGCCACGGACGGCACCTGGCGGATCACCGACGGACCGACCCTCTCCAACTCCCTCTACGCGGGCGAGACCTACGACGCCCGCAAGGCACCCCGGGGCTGGTCACGCCCCGGCTTCGACGACCGCTCCTGGCAGGAGGCCCAGCGGCAGACCGCGCCCCAGGGCACCCTGCACGCTCAGGGGCACGACCCGATCGAGGTGGCTCAGACCGTACGCCCGGTGGACATCAGCGAGTTGAGCCAGGGCGTGTACGTCGTCGACATGGGGCGGACGCTCGCGGGCTGGACCCGGCTGACCGTGCGCGCCGAGGCGGGGACGACCGTCCGGCTGGCCCACGGGGAGCGGCTGAACTCCGACGGCAGTGTGATCGCCCGCAACGACCTGGTGCCGGGCCGCTGCCAGACGGACGAGTACGTGTGTGCGGGCGGCGGCGCGGACGAGGTGTGGGAGCCCAGGTTCTCGTACAAGGGCTTCCGTTACGTCCAGGTCAGCGGGCTGCCCGCGAAGCCGGGGCCCGAGCAGGTGCTCGGCCGGGTCGTGCACACGCGGGTGGCGTCGACGAGCACGTTCTCCTGTTCCGAGCCGTTCTACGAGAAGTTGGACGGGGCGATGCGCCGCACCGTCCTCAACAACCTCCACGGCATTCCGACGGACACTCCCGTGTACGAGAAGAACGGCTGGACCGGCGACGCGCAGCTCGGGGCGCCTGTGATGGCGTATGCCTTCGGTGTGCACCGCTTTCTGACGAAGTGGCTGGGTGACCTGAGGGACAGTCAGGACGCCGAAGGGCAGCTGCCGGTGATCGTGCCGAGCGGAGGCTGGGGCTACCACGATCTGGCCCCCGCTCCGGAGTGGACGACGGTGTACCCCTTCCTGCTGCGGGAGATGTACCGCGTGTACGGGGACGAGCGGCTCGCCCGTGACCACTGGGCGCCGCTCATCCGCTACCTGGACTGGGAGATCGGGCGTCTCCAGGACGGGCTGGCGGTGACCGCCCTCGGCGACTGGCTGCCGCCGGGCTACGGCGGCAACCCGCCCGAGGACACCAGGCTGACCGCCACCGCCTATCTGCACCGCGCGCTCACCGGAACCGCGGAACTGGCCGATCTGCTGCGCGACACCGAGGTGGCGGGCCGCTACCGCAAGACGGCCGACGCGCTCAAGGAGGCGTTCAACACGGCGTTCCTCGGCGCGGACGGCCACTACCACACGGCGAAGGACCCCGACTACCGCCAGACCAGCAACTGCGTCCCGCTGGCCTTCGGGCTCGTCCCGGCCGGCTCCCGGGCGAGCGTGGTCGACTCGCTCCTGGCCGACATCGCACGGCGTGGCAACCACCTGAACACGGGGGCGCTGGGCACCAGCGTGCTGCTGCGCGAGCTCTCGGCCCAGGGGCATCCCGAGGTGGCCCACGCCCTCGCCACCCAGCGCACCTACCCCGGTTGGGGGTACTGGTTCGACAACGGTGCCGACACCATGTGGGAGATGTGGCCGCTCGACTCCCGCTCCCGGGACCACTACTTCCTGGGCACCGTGGTGCAGTGGCTGTACGAGAACGTGGCGGGCCTGCGCCCCGGCGACGCGGGCTACCGCACCTTCACGGTCCGCCCGGACGGCCGTACGGGCGTGGACTGGGCCCGTACCTCGGTGCGGACCGTGCGCGGCCGGGCGGCGGCCGCGTGGTCCGTCGTGGACGGGACGACCCGGCTGTCGGTGGAAGTGCCGGTCGGGGCGACGGCGGAGGTGCACGTGCCGGCGGCCGACCGCTCGGCCGTCGCGTCGCCGGACGGTGCGAGGTGGCTGCGCTCGGAGCCGGGATTCGTCGTGTACGCGGTACCGCACGGGAGTTGGGAGTTCGTGGCGCGCGTCTGAAGTCACGCCCGGGGACGCCGCGGGACATCGGCGCGGGCAGGGACGGAGGGGTTGTGCGAGCCGTGTCAGAGGGTTGCGCAGGCGGTGTGAGGGCTTGTCGGGTCGCCGCCATAATGCCGGAATGATCAACCCCTCCCCCACATCCGCGCCGGCACCGCGCGTCCCCGTCGTCATCATCGGCGCGGGACCGGCCGGGCTCACCGTCGCCAACATCCTGCGGGCCGCGTCCGTCGACTGCCTGGTCCTGGAGACCGAGACCCGGGAGTTCGTCGAACAGCGGCCCCGCGCCGGCTTCATCGAGGAGTGGGCGGTGCGGGCGCTGCGTCAACGGGGGCTGACCGACCGGCTGGTGGAGCGGGCGCAGGCGCACAGCGAATGCGAGTTCCGGATCGACGGCGAGCGCCACCGCTTCCGGTACGCCGCGCTGACCGGGGACCGGCACTTCGTCTATCCTCAGCCACTGCTGGTGACGGACCTGCTGCACGAGTACGCCGACGTGAACGGCGGCGAGATCCTCTTCGGCGTGCGTGACGTGGCCCTCCACGGCATCGACGGCGACCGGCCGGCGGTGCTCTACACCGATCCGGAGACGGGAGAGCGCCGGCGGATCGACTGCGACATCGTCGCCGGCTGCGACGGCGCGCGCGGAGTGACCCGCACCCATGTGACCCCGGACAGGGGCACGGTGGCCCGGTACGACTACGGGGTCGGCTGGCTGGCGCTGCTCGCCGAGGCACCGCCGTCCAGCGACTGTGTCGTCTTCGGTGTCCACCCGCGCGGATTCGGCGCCCACATGGCCCGCAGCCCCGAAGTCACCCGCTACTACCTTGAGGTGGCGCCCGGCGAGGACCCGGAGAACTGGTCGCACGACCGCGTGTGGTCGGAGCTCCACGCCCGGCTGTCGGTCGCCGGAGCCCCACCGCTCACCGAGGGACCGCTGATCGAGAAACGCGTCCTCGACATGCACAGCTACGTCGTGGAGCCGATGACGTACGGGCGGCTGTTCCTGGCCGGCGATTCCGCGCACCTCGTCGCACCGATCGCCGCGAAGGGCATGAACCTCGCGCTGCACGACGCCCTGTCACTGGCCGACGCGCTCGTCGCCTACTACCTGAGGGGGGACGCCGACGGACTGCGCGGCTACTCGGCAGCCTGTCTGCGGCGGGTGTGGGAGTACCAGGAATTCTCCCAGTGGTTCGCGGAGTTGCTGCACGGACCGTCCTCGGGCGATCCGTTCCGGGCGGGTGCCGCGCGAGCCCGCCTGCGACGGATCCTCGGCTCACCCGCGGCGGCGGCCACCTTCGCCGAGTCGTACATCGGCAAGGACACCGGCCCGATGTCCACGACGACACCGTGAGATGAACCGCGGCCTGAATTCTTCGCACGAGTGCGCTACGCGCAAAGAATTCCGGAAAACGGGGCCCCGGAATCGCCCGCCTTTGAACACACAACGTCACACCCGCCGTACAACCGGGAAAGGTGAGAGTCCGGTGCGCAGCGAGGGATGACCATGGTCAAGGTGCAAGTCTCCACGGATGAGTTGGTCGCCGGAAGATACCGACTGCTGGAGGGTGTCCACCACGAGGAGGGGCGTGAGGGCTGGCACGGTCAGGACGTCGAGTCCGAGCGGCCGGTCACCCTGACGCGCTCCCGGCTCCCGGCCCATCTCCGTGAGGAGGCGGAGCTGCGCACCGCGGTCCGGATCACCCGGGAGTCCGAGGCTCTGGGGCTGGTCTGCCCCGGGCGGGTCTCCGTCGTCGTCGACGTCGTCGAGGACCACGATTTCCTGTGGACGGTCACCGCACGGCCGGAGGGCGTTCCGCTGAGCGCACTCCTCGGGCACGGCCCGGTGGACTATGTCCGCGCGGCCCACATCGGGCTCGGCGTCCTCGACATCCTGGGCGCGGCCCATCAGGAAGGGATCACACACGGCGACCTCAGCCCCGGCCAGGTGTGGGTGTCGGAGCGGGGCGGGGTCACGGTGGCCGGCTTCGGGCTGATGGGGGCCAGCGCGTCCCCGCGCGTCACGGCACCGTCGTACGCCTCCCCCGAGCAGGCCCGTGGCGAGGGCGGTGGACCGGCCACGGACCTGTGGGCGCTGGGCGCGATCATGTACGAGATGGTCGAGGGCCGGCCGGCCATCCGGGACCGGGGAGGGCTCGAAGCGACGTTCCGCGCCGTGCAACGGCTGCCCATCCGGGCCCCGTTGAGCGCCGGGCCGCTCAGTCCGGCCATTCAGGGGCTCCTGCGCAGGGATCCGGTGGAGCGGGTGCCCGAGTCGGTCGTGCGGGAGGCGCTCACGCGCATTCTCAAGGCGGAACTCGACGACGACTCGATGCCCACCGAGATCCTGCCGGTCTTCCGGGACCTCGACGCACCGCCGGCGGGGCGGGTGTGGGGCAAGGTACCCCTCAGCCGCCCGGTGCTGCTGGGCGGGGCGCTGGCCGTGACAGTCGTCTGCTTCGCCGGGCTCACCGCGGCCGGCGGACTGTCCGAGCGCGGCGCCTCCGCGTCCGGCCCCGCGCCGTCACCCACGGTTTCCGCCAAACCCTCCCCCACGCCGAGCGCCTCGCCCAGCAGCTCTGTTCCCCAGCAGGCCCCGTCGACGTCCCCCTCCCCTTCTTCTTCCACGTCCGCTTCCGCCTCCCCTTCGCCGTCCCACACCGTCACCCAGGATCCGCCGGCCGGTTTCTTCCGCTACACCGCGCCCCAGGGCTTCTCCGTCGAGCTGCCCAGGGGCTGGAAGCCGGTGCGGACCGAGAACTCCGCCGACGGCTCCTACCGGGTCACGCTCGGCGCGAGCGGGGACCCGCGCACGCTGGTCGTCACCTACAGCACCCAGCTCACCTCGGACCCCGTCGCGGTCTGGCGCGAGGTGGACACCTCGCTGCGCGGCGACTCCATCGCCTACGAGCGGCTGGGTGACATCCGCGCCGTCACCTACCAGGGCTACAGGGGCGCCGACATGGAGTGGCTGTCGACGAACGACGGGGTCCGTGAGCGCACGTTCGGGCGTGGCTTCCTCATCGGTGACCACGAGGGCTTCTCCCTCAGGTGGACGACCCCGGCCGCCGACTGGGACACCGCCGCCGACCAGGCGGCCCTGGCCACCTTCCTGCGGACCTTCAGGGGCGGATCACAGTGAACCCGTGCCGCAACAGCCGTCCCTGCGCATCAGCCGCCCCACTTCGAGCCAGTCGTCCTCGGTCACGGCGCGCCAGCGCTCCGATGCCGATACCGAGACCTTCGACGACGGCTCGAAATCGGCCACCAGGTCCTGCGTCACGTACGGCGTTCCGCCCCTCAGCACCGACACGGTGCGGACGAGGGTGTCGAAGTCCTCGAAGGGATCGCCGTCCACCACCGTGAGATCGGCGAGTTTCCCCGGCTGTACGGTGCCGAGGTCGCCGTCGAGACCGAAGAGGCGGGCCGGCAGCACGGTCGCGGTGCGCAGCGCCCCGGCCGGGGACAGTCCACCGCGGTGAAGGGCGCGCAGGCCCAGGTGGAGGGAGAGCCCGACCGGTACGAGGGGCTGGTCCGTGCCGAGCGCGACGAGACCGCCCGCGGCCAGCACCCGCCGGTAGACGTCCGTCTCGGTGCGCAGGGTGGCCAGTTGGGCCGCGGTGGGCGACACACCCGCGGATTGCCGTACGGCGGCGGAGTCCCACGGGGGCATGACGACGGTGACGCGTGGGTCGTCGGCGAGCCCCGGATCGGCGCCGAGCAGCGGCGCGGAGGTGAACGGTGTGGCGACGAGGGCGAAGTTGACGCCCTGCCCGGTGTAGATCTCCACGACGTCCTCGTACGCCCGTCCGGTGGCGGTCAGCGCGTGTCCGAACTCCCCGCGCTGAGTGGCCAACAGATGGCTCGTCAGATCCTGTCCGCACTGAACGCCGGGTGACAGGAGATGGCTCCCCGAACGCACCCCGAGCCGTTCGTGCGCGAACCGCGCGGCCTCTTCCATCACCCAACTGGGCGCCCGCACATAGGTCTTGACGAAGTCCCAGTCGAGGGCGGCACCCCGCTCCAGCGACCTGCGCAGACCGTCCTTCGTGCGGTGGGCGCGCCCCATGCTGTAGGCGACCCGCGAGCCGTCGAGCAGTTCGCCGGTCGTCAAAATCCGGGGTCCGGCGAGCTGTCCGACGGCCACCGCCTCGCGGATGCGGGCCTGCTCGTAGGCGAATCCGCCCAGGGAGACGGCCGTGGTGATCCCGTACGTCAGTTGTCCGACGGTCTGGCGGCCTCCGTAGGTGCTCTGCCAGGGGTGGGTGTGGGTGTCCCACAGCCCGGGGATCACGGTGCGGTTCGAGGCGTCGATCCTGGTGAGGGCGCCACGGCCGCGGGCCCGGTGCGGCGCGACTTCGGCGACGCGTCCGCCGCGTACGACGATGTCCACATCGTCCCTGACCGACTCGCCGGTACCGTCCCACAGGCGCCCGGCGTGCACCACCGTGTCGGCGGGGGCGGTCCTGTGCTGGTCGAGGGGGACCCGGACGGTGCGGCTCTCGCCCCCGTCGATGCCGATGAGCCGCAGGCGGCCCGCCGAGAGGTACAGGAGGGTCTTCGAGTCGCCGGACCAGGAGGGGTGGTCGGCGGGTTCGGTGGCGAGGGTGCGCGGGGCACCGGTCGGGGTGCCGTCGGGGGCGACGGGCAGCAGGCACAGCGCGGACTCGACGACGACCGCCATCCAGCGTCCGTCGGGCGACCAGACGGGTCCGGAGTCGTAGCGGTCGGCGATGCAGACGTGGGGCGCGACGGCGTGGAGGCGGTCGGTGCCTGTGGTGGTGTCGACGATCCGGATGACGTTGTAGCCCTCGCGGAAGCGGAGGTTCAGGCGGTTACGGTCGCACAGCGCGAGGTATCTGCCGTCGGGTGACCAACTGGGGCGACCGGGCAGCCCGCCGCCGCCGAGCGGCGTCACCAGGGCGCGTTCCTCACCGCTGCCCAGATCGCGCAGGACGAGCCTTCCGGTCATGTCGAGACAGGCGAGTCTCTTCCCGTCCGGCGAGAGCGCGGGATGGACCCGCCCGCCCGTGGCGACCACGGTCTCCTCGCCGGTGGCGAGATCGCGCCGGTACACGCCGAGCAGTCCGTCGCGGTCGTCGGCGTACAGGAGTGACCGTCCGTCGCGCGCCCAGACCGGTGCGAGCAGATAGCGGGTGGGCCCCGACTTCCGCAGTCGCTCGGGCGGGCGCCCGCCCGACGTTTTGGCCAGCCAGAGCGAGTTGAGGGCGGCGAAGGCGATCCGCCGTCCGTCGGGGGACAGCGCGGGCAGATGGATGCCCCGCACCGGGCGCACCTGAGCCTCGCCGAGGTCGTACTGCTTGATCCGGTACCGCGGCCGGTCCACCGGCAGTTCGCCCTCGAAGGGGATCGGCTCGGTCCGCGCCGGCTTCTCAGGTCGTACGAGGGTGAAGCGGCCGTCCACGGTGAGGAGCAGTTCCCCCGCCGCGGTCCAGCGTGGCGGCACGGGTGCGAGGTCTCCGGCGAGCGCGACGGGCGTGCCGTCGACGACGAGGGTGCAGGAGGCGTTCGGGGCAGCGGTGACGCGCAGGTACGCGAGGCGGCGGCCGTCGGGAGCCAGGGCCGGGGTCATGACCTGCGCGGCCGTGGTTTCCGTGTGCTCGACGACGACCGGGCCCGCGGCGCCGGCCGGTACCGCGGCGCCGGCCGGTACCGCGGCGCCGGCCGGTACCGCGGCGATGGTGCGGGCTTCGAGGCCGGGCCCTGTGGGCAGGGTGACGGCCTTCGCGCGGACGAACAGGACGCGCTTGCCGTCCGGAGACCAGGTGGGGTCGAAGTCCTCCCAGGGGCCGTCCTGCCAAGGGCCGTCCTGAGCGGTGAGCCCGGTGACGCGGGTCAGTTCGCCGCTTGCCAGGTCCAGGACGTGGATGCGGTACGGGCTGCCCTCGACCGGGTCGCCGCCACGCTCGGAGGCGAAGGCGATCCGGGTGCCGTCCGGGGACCAGGCCGGGGCGCGGTCGTCCCAGGGGCCGTCGGTGCGCTGCCGTACGTCCGAGCCGTCGGAGCGCATGGTCCACAGGTGGTAGCCGCCGCCCTGGTACGCGCAGAACGCGATGAGCTTGCCGTCCGGGGAGTGCGTGGGCCGGTTGGGTTCGAGGCCGGCCGGGGTGAGGGGCACGGCGCGGCCGCCGCTGCGCGGGAGCGACCACAGCACCTGCTGGATCTCGACGATCAGCCGGTCACCGGCCGGCGAGAGCGTGGCCGCGCCGTTGGTGGCCTCCGAGAACGACAGGGAGGGCGCTGCGCGGCTGCGCGCCGCGGCCGGAGCGGGGACGAGGGCGGTGGAGGAGACGCCCACGACACCCGCGACGCCTGTCGCGGCGAGGAGTTGACGACGGGAGAGACGAGAGAGCGGGGGGAGCGAAGAAGGCGGGGAAAGCGGGGAGGGACGGGAGGTGGGGAAGGCTTCGGGACTCCGGTCGCGTTCCATGACAGAGAACGCTTACTCATCTCAAAGCCCGGGAGCAACAGCGCCATTCACGCCAAACGGGTACGGTCGGCCTCCCTTGAGGTCGGGTCGAGGCGCGTCAATGGCCCTTGGCGGCTGGTCTTCGCTGGGAGAGCCACAGGGCGACCGCCTCCGAGATGGGCTGGCCGGTTTCGAGTTCGATGAAGCCGAACTGCCCGCCTTGGTTGCCTTCCAGGAACCACCAGACGCCGTCCTCGTCCTCGGCGAAGTCGAAGGCGGCGTACGCGAGTCCGGTGAACGCGGTGTACTCCTGGACCGAGCGGGAGATACGGCCGGGCACCGGGGTGGGCTCCCAGCCGTGTCCGGTCTCGCCGAAGCGCCCGTCGACCTGCCCCGCCTCCGCGACCTTCCGTGCGGCGAACAGTTGGTTGCCGATACAGGTGAGCCGGATGTCGGCCCGCTTGGGGATGTACTGCTGAAGCAGTGCGGGACCGGCCGCGACCCCGGAGAAGTCCGCGTCGGGGCCGATCAGCGTGGTCGGCAGGGCCACCGGGGGTTCGCCGGGTGGCGGCCCTGAGGCGGACTTCACCACCACCTGCCGGTACTCCTCCACGAACTGCTGGGCCACCCGGGGAGCGGTGGTGATCACGGTCGGTGGGACCGCGAAGCCACTGCTGTGGGCGACCCGCAGCTGCCAGGGTTTGTGCCGGGCCTGCTCGGCCCGGCGCGGGTGGTTCATCCAGCGGGTGGAGGCGGAGTAGAGCATGCCGAACAGGGCCTGCCTGGTCTCCGCGGTCAGCCACGGCGAGGGCTCCGCCGCGTGCGCCGCGGGTTCACCCGGACGGCGTACCCACACGGAGCGCAGGCCGCCCATGCTGAGCACATGGCCGTTGACCGAGAGATAGCCGTCGAAGTCGCCGTGCGCGTAGTCCGCGGACAGCACCGCCTTGCCCGGCAGGTCGGCCGGGTCCAGGCGCACCATGGGCACGCCCTGTTCGTGCAGCCTGGCCACGACCATGTCGGCGGTGACGTCCTGCTCCGCCGTGAGAATGAGTACCGTCATGTGAGTGAGGGACCGTCAGTCGTCGAAGTGCGTCTGGGAACCGGCGGTGGAGGTGGTCGTGCCGGCGGCCATGAGGAGGGCGTGGTCGCTGACGGCCGGGCGGCCGTCCGGCAGCACGTTCAGTTGCAGGGACACGTCGAAGTGGTACGGGGGTATTGCGGCCGAATGCCCCGTGGGCAAGGCGTAGTTGAGGGTGAACGGTCGCACGAAAGATCCTCCCGCCATCTCACGAATGTTCTGCCCCCTTCCCTACGTGTCGCGACCGTAAGGAATTCATCACTTTCCGCCACATCGGGGTGAAGGGCATCACATCGCGTCGTTTCAGGCTTACTTGTTTCCGTATTGCACGTGTGTGTGCTTGATTGTCTGCTTGACCCAGGCCGAAAGCTTCGGCCAAGGCTTCATTCTCTGTAATCTAGACGCCGTCTTACCCAGGAGAGTTCCCGGTGACCGTAGTTCTCGATCCGAGTGCCCAATCCGCCCCGATCCAGGGCGTGTTGGACCCCATCTCGTGTGACGCACGCGACTTCGGGGCATATGCGCGAACCGGCGGCTGGACCTTCGCCCTGAAGGTGGCGCGCAGTGTGCGCCCGGGTGGGCAGTCCGCCGACGAGACGCCGAAGGTGTCCGCGAAGGAGTTCGCCGAGCTGGCCGGATGTTCCTCCGAACGGGTGATGCGCTATTACAAGGCCTGGGACAGGGCCGCCGACGACGGTCTCGTCCCGCACTTCGAAGTCCTCGTCCCGGGCCAGGACATCGAGCTGCCGGACGCGGAGGCGTGGCAGACGTACTACGTGTCCCGCTCCAGCGCCTCCTCCGAGCGCGGCAGCGCCATCACCGAGGCCGCCGCGGCCGAGGGCATCCGCCCCACCAAGGCCCTGGAGGTCGCCGAGAACCCCACCGCGCTGCGGGCGGCGATCCTCGCCGACCCCTCCACGGCCCAGGCGGCCCGGGCCGCGCTCCTCGACCGGGTGAAGGAGGACCCGGCGCTGCAGGCCGAGTTGGCCCGTGACATCGCCCGCACCGACGAGCTGAAGAAGGCGGTCGCCACCGAGACCAGGGCTGCCGACCGGATCGGCTACGTCCGCCAGATCGCGGAGAAGGGCCAGATCAGGACACCGGCCGGACAGACCCTCGACGCCCCGGCCGAACTGCGCTCCGAGGCCGAGCGCCACCTCTCCCTCCTCGACGAGCTGGACGAGGGCGAGGACACCGGCGAGTGGGCGACCGAGGCGTACGACACCATGAAGAACCTCGTCGTCGAGACCGTCGAGGCGGACCCCGAACTGCGCGTCCAGGAGCGCCGCACGAAGTTCTACAGCAGCCTGCAGAAGGCCACGAAGGTCTTCGAGGAGCTGACCTTCGACGACGCCGACGACATCTACGAGGACGACATGGTGCAGCGCCTGGAGGAGCTCCAGCAGGCGATCGGCTCCTGCATCACGGCACTTCGGAGCGCGGCTCCCCGCCAGTGAGCCGCGCCGGTGGTCTCCCGGGAACAGCCCGTTCCCGGGAGAGCACCGGTTTCACCGGGGAAGACCTGCCGGGTCGGTCGCCCACTGGGTGTTGGGCTGCTCGGCGAGCCGGAAGGCGATCCTGCCGCCCTTCGTCGTCAGGCCGGCATCCGTCCAGGAGCGTTGCGTGGGGTGCCCGTTGACGCGTACGGCGTCGATGTAGGGGTGAGCGGCGTCCGCGCCGGGCGCGCCGATGGTGAGATCGGTGTTGCCCGGACGGTCCACGACCGCGCTCGGGAAAAGCGGGGCGCCCAGCAGCATGGAGGCGCTGCCCGGGGTCTGGGGATACAGACCGAGGGCGGAGAAGACGTACCAGGCGGACATGGTGCCGAGGTCGTCGTTGCCGGGCAGCCCCGAAGGCCCGGTGCCGTACACGGTGTTGAGGATCCGCCGTACCGTCGCCTGCGTCTTCCAGGGCTGCCCGAGGGCGTTGTACAGCCAGGGCGCGTGGATGCCTGGCTCGTTGGTCGGGTCGTAGCGCAGCGGGTCGCCGCCGCGCACCGACCAGGAGCCGTCCGCCGTGTGGAAGAACCCGTCGAGGCGGGCGGCGGCCTTCTCCCGGCCGCCCATCGCGGCCGCCAGCCCCTGCACGTCCTGCGGCACCATCCAGGTGTATGTGGCGCTGGTGCCCTGGGCGAAGCCGAGGTCGCTGCCCGCGTTGAACGGGCCCACCCAGGAGCCGTCGAGCCTGCGGGCCTGGATGTAGCCCGCGTCGGCGGTGGCGGCGGGGTTGAAGACATTGCGCCAGTAGGCGCCGCGCTCGGCGAAATCGGCGGCCTCCTGGTCATGGCCGAGCAGCTTCGCCCACCGCGCGAGCGCGGAGTCGGCGACGGCGTCCTCCAGGGTCTCGGCGGCACCGCCCCAGCAGTGGCAGACGTCCTGCGCGGCGTAGTGCGAGTTCAAGTACTGGGCGAGATTGGGCCGTTGACCCACGCACTGGCCGGGACAGCCCGCGTCCGAGAGACCGTCGGCCTTCGGCACGGTGGCCTGCCGGACCAGCGAGTCGAAGGCGCCCTCGTAGTCGAAGTTGCGGACGCCCATGGCGTAGAAGGTGGCCAGGGTGGCCGCCGAGGGATCGCCGGTCATGACGTGGGTGGCGCCGCTGATGTGCACCCAGCGGTCCCAGACGCCGTTGTTCTGCTGCGCGAAGTTGTAGAGGGACTGGGCGAAGTCGCCCGCGATCCTCGGTTTCAGCAGGGCGAGCAGTTGTATCTGGGCGCGGTACTGGTCCCAGCCCGAGAAGTTGCTGTACTGGGCACGCTGGCCGCGATCGAGGCGGTGCACCGCGCCGTCCATGCCGTAGTACCGGCCGTCGGCGTCGCTGATCAGGTCGGGTTGCATCAGCGCGTGGTAGAGCGCGGTGTAGAAGGTGGTGCGCTGGGCGGAGGTGCCGCCCCCGACGCGTACGGTGCTCAGTTCGCGGTCCCAGGCGCGGGCACCCGCGTCGGCCACCTGGGCGACGCTCGCGTGCGACGGGATCTCCCCGCGGAGGTTGGCCTCAGCGCCGTCGAGACTGACGTACGAAATCCCGATGCGCATGTGGACATCGTTGTCAGAGCTGGTGTCGAAGCCGACGTATCCGCCGGAACCGCGGCCGGCGCGGGCCGCCCCGGTGGCGTACCCCTCGCCTCCCGAGGCGGCGGTCGAACCCGCCGACAGGGTGCCGTCCTTCCACGTGCCGAAGTCGGAGAAGGCACGGTCGAAGGAGGCGCTGAAGTACAGCTTGTAGTAGCTCTTGCGGTTGTTCGTGCCGCCGTTGGCGCGGCGTCCGCAGAAGGCACCGGTGAGGACCCAGCCGGTCACCTTGCGGTGCGCGGCGTCGATGTCGACGTGCGCGTCCTCACTGCCGTTGAGGGAGTTGGAGACGCGGAAGAGCAGGTTGGCGGGTCGGTCGCTCGGGAAACCGAAGTCGGCGACACCGGCACGCTCGCTGACGGCCAGGTCGGCGGTGGCACCCGTCTTGAGACCGAGGGTGTAACGCCCGGGTACGGCCTTCTCCTCGGCGTGCGTGAAGTCGGCGGCGTAGACCGCGTCCTTGGTGTCCGCCGAGGGCGACGACGTCACGTCACCGACGAACGGCATGATCGGTACGTCCCCGGCGGCGCCCGGGTTGCAGCCGGCGCCGTTGACGTGGGTGAGGCTCAGACCCCGGATGCGGGTGGTGTCGTACTGGTAGCCGTTGGCGGCCCCCGTGCTGGTCTGATCGCCTGTGGTGCTGGTCGGGGACCAGGCGATCATCCCGTACGGGAGGGTGGCGCCGGGGTAGGTGTTGCCGCCGTTCGCCGATCCGATCAGCGGGTCCACGGCGGAGACCGGCCGCTGGGGCGGGAGGCCGGCCGCGTCCACCGGGGCGGGAAGGGCGAGGACGACCGCGGTGGTCACGACCGCGGCGGCGGACCTGCTCGCGGTGCGACTGCCGAACCGTCTTGCTGTGCGCAGCCATTGGGGGCGCATACGTGGTGTCACCTTCCGTGGGACGAGGAGGTGCGATGACGGGTCGGACCGGGCTGTCCCCGACGACTGGCCGCCTCGGGCACCGGTCCGGGCGCGAGGATAGAAGGCGGCCGGGAGAGCCGGAAGTGGCGTGTGCGGACTGCTGGTTACGGGGTGGTGAAGGGTGTGGGCGGGACGGGGATGCGGAGCTCGGGCGTGCAGGGCCCGCAGGGGGGTCTCAGTCGGTCGCGTTCGCCATCGCCGTCTCGGCCGCCGCACGGTAGAAGGCCATCTGGTCGACGAGCGGCTGGGGTGCGTGCGGGGCGAAGCAGAGGTCGAGGTTCTCCGCCGATGCGGCCGCCGCGGCCTCGCTGCGCGGGAAGAGCGCCTGCTCGTACGTGGTCAGGGCCTTCTCGATGTCGTCCGGGTGGGCGGCGATGGCCGTCGCGAGTTCGGCACCGTCGAGCATGGCGAGGTTGGCGCCCTCGCCGGCGAACGGAGACATCAGGTGCGCGGCGTCTCCGAGCAGGGTGACGCCCAAAACGCGGTCCCAGCGGTGCCCGACCGGCAGGGCGTGGACCGGGCGGGCGACGAGCGCCCCGTCCGCGTCGGCGATCAGCGCCCGCAGCCGCTCGTCCCAGCCGTCGAAGTGCTCCAGGAGACTCGCCTTGGCCGCTTCGACGTCCGTGAAGTCGATGGGGCCGGACGTGGCCCAGTCGGCGGGCGTGCGCAGCGCGGCGTAGACGTGCAGCGAGCCGTCGGGGGTGCGGTGGGCGAGAAATCCGTGACCCTCGGCGAGCGCGAACATCATGCCGTTGCCCACGACGGCGGCGCTCTCCGGGTGCCGGGTGTCGGCGTCGAGAAGGTGCGCCTCGACGAAGGAGAGGTCGAGGTAGGCAGGGGTGGCGTCCGAGACGAGCGGCCGCACCTTCGACCATGCGCCGTCGGCACCGATCAGCAGATCGACGGTGATCGTCCGCCCGTCGGCGAACGTCACCTCGTGGCGGCCGTCCTCGAGCGTCCGTACGCCGGTGACCTTGGCGCCCCAGCGGACGGTGCCGTCGGGCAGGGAGCCGAGGAGGAGGTCGCGCAGCACTCCCCGGTCCACCTCGGGCCGTGTGCCGCCCTCGCCGTCTTCTGCCATCCGGACGGTGGCCTCCTGGTCGAGGATGCGCATGGCCTCGCCGCCGCGGTGGATGACCGCCCGGAACTCGTCGTGGAGACCGGCGGCCCGCAGGGCGGCCTGACCGGAGTCCTCGTGTATGTCCAGCATGCCGCCCTGCGTGCGGGCGGTGGGTGAGGCGTCGAGATCGAAGACGGCGGACTCGATGCCGTTCAGGTGCAGTACGCGGGCGAGGGTGAGGCCGCCGAGACCGGCGCCGACGACGGCGATGGGGTGGTGAGTGGACAAGGTGTCGCTCCTTCGGAATGGGTGACGCGGGCCGCTGTCACCCCTCGAAGGTAGCGAACATGTTCGTTGCGAACAAGTACTTCGCGACCATGTTCGTTCGGTCAGGGCCTGGGTGTTCTGCGTGCGGGAGGGCGGACCGGGAGGGCGGACCGGGAGGGCGGACCGGGAGGGCGGACAGGCCCGCTGGAGAACCGGCGACCGGCAGCCGCATGGGAGGCCAGATGGCGAGCGCCCCACCGGGGATCAGATTCGGGCAGCCGGGCCGGAGGCCCTGTGGCGGGCGGCGTCGCCAGGACAAGGTGCGGGTGGCCGGAAGGCCGCCGAACAGCAAATCGCTCTCGCGGGCGGCGGCGCGCGGCGGGCTTCGCAGCCGACCGCAGTCCAGCGGTGTCCGGGGGAAGGCGGTCACTGCTTACTGTTGCCGCCCGCACGGCACCGAGGTGGGCGCGGGTGGCCGAGGGCCACGGACCGGGCTCACGCGGGCCCGATCCGATGGCAGCCGCGCCCCGGACCTCGCCCACGCGGAGGCCCACAGGGCCCAGGGAGAGAGCCGCGACTGCCCGACG
This sequence comes from Streptomyces sp. NPDC007896, assembly GCF_042959425.1. Lineage (NCBI taxonomy): Bacteria > Bacillati > Actinomycetota > Actinomycetes > Kitasatosporales > Streptomycetaceae > Streptomyces > Streptomyces sp. NPDC007896. Next base: position 424,539 of record NZ_JBIBKX010000008.1, read on the forward strand.
CCCCCTGGCCTCCCGCAAAGCCGAGGCCACAAACGGCACCCACCCAGAAAGTCACGGGTGCGGGGCCCAGATGCGGACGGTACTCCCCCGAGGCCGGCCCGACGAGCCGGGCCACCGACCCGACGAGCCAGACCACCGACCCGACGAGCCGGGGCCACCGACGGCAGCCGTCGCGCGGCCGGCCCCCGGAGGGGTGCTACCAGCGGCCCTCCACCTGCTCCTTGATCCGTCGGTCGTAGAGTTCCCCGATCGCGTCCAGCGTCTCCGCCGGCAGCGCCGACAGCTTCGCGGCGGTCGCGTTGGCGTGGGCCTGTTCGGGCGAGCGTGCGCCCGGGATCACCGTGGTCACGCCGGGCTGCTGGATGATCCAGCGCAGCGCCAGCTGGGCCGGGGTGACGCCCTCGGGGGCGAGCGCGGAGAACTCGGCCGCCGCCTCCACGCCGGTCACGAAGTCGACGCCGGAGAAGGTCTCGCCCTGGTCGAAGGACTCCCCATGCCGGTTGTACGTCCGGTGGTCGTCCGCCGCGAACACCGTGTCCTTCGTGTACTTGCCCGAGAGCAGTCCGGAGGCCAGCGGAACGCGGGCGATGATCGCGACGCCCGCCTCCCGTGCCGCCGGCAGGACCTGCCGCAGGGGCTTCATGCGGAACGGGTTCAGGATGATCTGCACGCTCGCCACGTTCGGCCGGGCGATCGCGGTCAGCGCCTCGTCACAGGTCTCGACACTCACCCCGTACGCGGCGATCCGCTCCTCCTCGACCAGCGTGTCCAGCGCGTCGAACACCTCGTCCGAGGAGTAGACGGGGGTCGGCGGGCAGTGCAGCTGCACCAGGTCGATGCGGTCGACGCCGAGGTTGCGCCGGGAACGGTCGTTCCACGCGCGGAAGTTGTCGAGGACGTAGTTCTGCGGAATCTGCTCGACCCGGCGGCCCATCTTCGTCGCCACCATCACGTGCAGGTCGGGGCGGGCACTGAGGAAGGACGCGATCGCCTGCTCACTGCGCCCGTCGCCGTACACGTCCGCGGTGTCGAAGAACGTCACCCCCGACTCCGCCGCCGTCTCCAGTACCGCCTCGGCGTCCGCAGCGCTCACGTCACCCCAGTCGGCGCCGAGCTGCCACGTACCGAGACCGATGACCGATGCCTTCTGGCCTGACCTGCCGAATTCACGCTCGTCCATGCCGTCAGTCTGACATCTCCACCCGCCCGCGCAGGACGCCCGCCCCGCCCGTGCCCGCCCGCGCCCCCCGTGCGGACGCAACAGCGCGTCATTCACCCACATGGATGAATCGTTTTGACGGACAGGTGATGCGTGTCAACTGTCACCTACCGTGAACCGCGTGACCGACCATTTAGAAAGTGAAGGGCGCACCCCCTGGTCCCGTCGGGGGTTCCTGCTGAGCGCGGCCTCGCTCACCGCGCTGCTGCCACTCGCGCTGCCGGACCGCGCCGCCGCGGCGGAGGAGCTTCCCGGCTTCCCCGAGGGCGTCGACGTCTACCGCTCGGCGTACCGCAACTGGGTCGGCGAGATCACCGCCACGGGGCTGTGGGCCTGCGCTCCGGCCGACCAGGACCAGGTGGTCGCCGTGGTCAACTGGGCCTGGAAGCAGGGCTGGTCGGTGCGCGCCCGGGGCAGTTCCCATGGCTGGTCCCCGCTGACGATCGCCTCGGGTACCGAGGCGGGCGCTCCCGTGCTGCTCGTCGACACCGCCCGGCATCTCACCGGTCTGTCCCTGGAGTCCACCGCCCCCGCCGTCGTACGAGCCGGTGCCGGCGTCACGCTGGAAGCGCTGCTCGGTCATCTGGAGGACCATGGCCTCGGCCTCACGGCGACGCCCGCGCCCGGCGACCTGACGCTCGGCGGCGCCCTGGCCATCGACGCGCACGGCACGGCCGTTCCGGCCCATGGCGAGAGCAGACTGCCCGGGCACACCTACGGCTCGCTCAGCAATCTCGTCCTGTCCCTCACGGCGGTGGTGTGGGACGCGGGCAGCGACGCCTACGTTCTGCGGACGTACGAAAGGGACGATCCCGACGGTGCGGCGCTCCTCGCGCATCTCGGCCGCGCCCTGGTCACCGAGGTGACGCTGCGCGTGGGCGCGAACACCAATCTGCGCTGCGTCAGCCGTACCGACATCCCCGCCGCCGAACTCTTCGCGGCGCCGGGCGACCGCAGGGGCGGACGGACCTTCGCGAGCTTCCTGGACGAGTCGGGGCGTGCGGAGGCGATCTGGTTCGCGTTCACCGAGCACCCCTGGCTGAAGGTCTGGAGTGTCGCCCCCACCCGGCCGCCGGCCTCCCGCCGCGTGGGGTCGCCGTACAACTACCCCTTCTCGGACAACGTCCCCACCGTCGTCGCTGATCTCGCCGGGCGCATGGTGGCCGACGCGGCCTGGTATCTGGCCCCGCTCCTGGGCACCGCGCAGTTCACCGCGGCGGCCGTGGGACTGACCGCCACCCTGTCGGCGGACATCTGGGGACCGTCGAAGAACACACTGCTCTACATCAGACCCACGACGCTGCGGGTGACCGCCAACGGGTACGCGGTGCTCACCTCGCGTGCCGAAGTGCAGCGCGTCATCGCCGAGTTCACGGCCTTCTTCCGCGAGCGGCTCTCCGCCTACGCCGCCCAGGGCCGCTACCCCATCAACGGCCAGGTGGAGATCCGGGTGACCGGCCTCGACCACCCGTCCGACGCCGACTCGGCGGGCGCCCGTGCACCACTGCTGTCCGCGCTGCGTCCCCGCGCCGACCACCCCGAATGGGACACGGCCGTCTGGCTGGACGTGCTGACACTGCCCGGGACGCCCGACGCGGAGGCTTTCTACCGGGAGTTGGAGCGCTTCCTGCTCACGACGTACGACGGCGAGTACGCGCTCACCCGCGTCGAGTGGTCCAAGGGCTGGGGCTATACGGACGAGGCCGCCTGGTCCGACGAGGAGGTGCTGGGCACCGCGGTGCCCGCCTCCTTCCGGGACGGTGCGGGCCCGGGCTGGGACGAGACGGCCGCCGTCCTGAACCGGCTCGATCCTCACCGGCTGTTCGGCACGGCCCTCCTCAACCGGCTCTTGCCCTGATGTCCGGTCGTCCGAAGCTCGGTGGTCTCACTCAGCGGCAGCGGTCAGTTGCTCGCCCTCGGGCGTGCGCGTGTCGCGGAACAGCAGACGCGCGGGAACGGTGAGGAGCCACCAGTACTTGGCGGCCGTCGGCGAGGCGAGCGACACCGGAATCGAGGTGGCGAAGACGAGGACGGTCAGGAGGCCCCTCAGGACCGACTGCCCGATCTGCGCGAGGGGCACGGTCGGCTTGGCAAGGGCCGGACTGGCCCACAGGCGGGCGGACATGGCTGTGAGCAGCCCGACGGCGAGGACGATCGTCGCCGCGTAGACCGAGGTGGCCACGGCGGTGCCGCCGTACTCGCTGATGAGGCGCGTGGGGAACGGGAGCGCGGCCACGACGGCGAGCAGAGCGAGATAGAGGCGGAGCAGCCAGCTGTCGAGCGCGTTGATCTGCCGGAAGAGCGCGTGCTGGCCCAGCCACAGGGCGCCGATGACGGCGAAGCTCAGCAGATACGCCCCGAACTTGGGCAGGGCGTCCCTCAGCGCGGCTCCGACCTCGCCGTCGGCCAGTCCCTCGGGAACGGTGATGTCGAGCGCGAGCAGCGTGATGGCGATCGCGATCACCGCGTCGCCGAAAGTGACAAGTCGATCGGGATCCATCATGGCGTCGCGGCGGGGAAGGCGCGGGACACGGTTGATCATCAGGAGGGCACCAGGGGTGTGAGGAACGCTTGTTGGCGTGTACGGGACGACGAGCGGTCAGAGTACAGGCGTCCACCTCAAAGCCCGTCGCATCGCGCCCTGTTGAACCTCACCGGGATGGTCGGCGCGTTCAACTCCTTGTGAACCCAAGTCAATTCGAAGCCCGCTTTGCTTCATCTCTTGACGAGTTTGGTTCAGACCTTTAGGTTCACCGATCACTACAGCTCCATGAATGCACTCAACATTCACGGACATGAACGCCCCCCACTTTCAGCCTCCCCGAAGGGCTGTGACCCTCTGATGCCAAGACAATCCCTCGCGCGCTCCACCGCGCTGCGCGTCACTCTGACCACGGCGGTGTTCGCTCTCTCCGCCGGCGCCCTGAGCGTCTCCCCCGCCTCCGCCGCCACCGGAACCATCACCGGACTCGCGGGCAAGTGCCTCGACGTGGCCGGCGCGAACTCCGCGAACGGCACGGCCGTTCAGCTCTACGACTGCAACGGCACCGCCGCCCAGCAGTGGACCGTCGGCTCCGACGGGACCGTACGGGCCCTCGGCAAGTGTCTTGACGTCACCGGCAACTCGACCGCGGACGGGGCCAAGCTCCAGCTGTGGGACTGTTCGGGCGGCGCCAACCAGAAGTGGACGGTCTCCGCCGCCCGCGACCTCGTCAATCCGCAGGCGAACAAGTGTGCCGACGTCACCGGCAACACCTCGGCCAACGGCACGCCGATCCAGATCTGGACCTGCACCGGCGCCGCCAACCAGAAGTGGACCGCGCCCGCCGCCGACGGCGGAGGAACGCCCCCCTCCGCGCCGATGGCCGTCGCCCCCTACCTCTACAACGGCTGGGGCAACCCGCCGAGCCCCACCACCGTCATGAACGCCACCGGCGTCAAGTGGTTCACGCTGGCCTTCGTCCTCAGCAACGGTTACTGCAACCCGCAGTGGGACGGCGGCCGCGGGCTGACCGGCGGCGTCGACCAGCAGACCATCAACACCGTGCGCTCGGCCGGCGGCGACGTCGTCCCCTCCTTCGGCGGCTACAGCGGCAACAAGCTGGAGAGCTCCTGCTCCAGCGCCGGGGAGCTGGCCGCCGCGTACCAGAAGGTCATCAACGCGTACGGGCTCAAGGCGATCGACATCGACATCGAGGCCGACGCCTACAGCAACACGACGGTCCAGCAGCGCACCGTGGACGCGCTCAAGACCGTCAAGGCCAACAACCCGGGCATCAAGGTGTACGTCACGATCGGCACCGGGCAGAGCGGCCCCGACACCAGCCTGATCAACCGGGCCGCGGCGTCCGGACTGACCGTGGACGCCTGGACAATCATGCCGTTCGACTTCGGCGGCGCGGGCCAGAACATGGGCACGCTCACCCAGCGGGCCGCGGAGGGTCTCAAGACCGCGCTGAAGAACGCGTACGGCTACAGCGACGACCAGGCGTACCGGGACATGGGCATCTCCTCCATGAACGGCATCACCGACAACAACGAAACCGTCACCACAGCCGACTTCCAGACCATCCTCGGCTACGCGCAGCAGCACCACCTCGCGCGGCTGACGTTCTGGTCGGCCAACCGTGACCGTCCCTGCCCGGGCAGCTACCCGAACGACGACACCTGCTCGGGTGTGGCCCAGAACGCCTGGCAGTTCACCAGCATCTTCGCCAAGTACACCGGCTGACGGACGCGCTTCCCCCCTTCCACCCCCCATCACCACAGGAGAAATCCGTGTCCAGCTCCGTGTCCAGATCCGTACCCAGAGGGAAGCGACTGTCCGGTCGCCACCGGATACCGCGAGTGCTGACCGTGGTCGCGCTCGTGGCGACCACCGTGTCCGGCATCGCGTTCGCCTCGCAGGACTCGGCGAGCGCGCAGACCGCGGCCGCCGCCGCCATACCGACCGGCTACACCACCGTGGTCAACAAGGGCAGCGGCAAGTGCGTCGACGCCCGCTCGGCCGCGAGTGCCGACGGCACCGCCGTCCAGCAGTACGCATGCAACGGCAGCACCGCCCAGAACTGGCAGCTGGTGGCCACCAGCGGCGGCTACTACCGCGTGAACAGCAACCTGGACGCCACAAAGGCCTGGGACGTCACCGACGTTTCCACCGCCGACTCCGCGCCCGTCCAGCTGTGGACGTACTCCAGCGGCAACAACCAGCAGTGGCTGCCCGTCGCCGAGTCCGACGGCGCCTACCACTTCGTCAACCGCAACAGCGGGAAGTGCCTGGACGTCCCCAGCGCCTCCACCGCGGACAGCGTGCAGCTCGCGCAGTACACCTGCAACGGCACCGCCGCGCAGTCCTTCACTCTGGGCGGCGGCACGACGAACCCGCCGGGCACCCCTGACTTCGGTCCCAACGTGACGGTGTTCGACCCGTCGATGTCGGCGTCCAGCATCCAGTCCAAGCTGGACTCGGTCTTCTCCCAGCAGGAGACCAACCAGTTCGGCTCGGCCCGCCAGGCCCTGCTGTTCAAGCCCGGCACCTACAGCGCGAACGCCAACGTGGGCTTCTACACCCAGGTCGCAGGCCTCGGCTTCTCGCCGGACGACGTGACCATCAACGGCGCCGTGCACGCGGAGGCCGACTGGTTCCAGGGCAACGCCACCCAGAACTTCTGGCGCGACGCCGAGAACCTGTCGGTCAACCCGACCGGTGGCACGGACCGTTGGGCCGTCTCGCAGGCCGCTCCGTACCGGCGCATGCACGTGCGCGGCAACCTCGCGCTGGACGACGGCGGTTGGTCCAGCGGCGGGTTCATCTCCGACACCAAGGTCGACGGGCAGATCCAGTCCGGCACCCAGCAGCAGTTCCTCACCCGCAACTCGCAGATGGGCAGTTGGTCCGGCTCCAACTGGAACATGGTCTTCGTCGGCGACCAGGGCGCGCCCGCCCAGTCCTTCCCGACGTACACCAACGTCGCCAGCTCACCGACGATCCGTGAGAAGCCGTTCCTGTACGTCGACAGCGCGGGCGCCTATCAGGTGTTCGTGCCCGGGCTGCAGTCCAACGCCGTCGGCACCACGTGGAGCGGTAAGACCCCGGCGGGCAAGTCCCTGCCGATCGACCAGTTCTACATCGTCAAGCCCGGCGCCACCGCGGCCGACATGAACACGGCCCTCGCGGCGGGCAAGAACCTGCTGGTCACCCCTGGCGTCTACCACCTCAACCAGACGATCAACATCACGCGCCCCGACACGGTGGTGCTGGGCATGGGCCTGGCCACGTTCGTGCCGGACGGCGGGATCACCGCCGTCACCACCGCCGACGTGGACGGCATCCAGCTGGCGGGCCTGCTCATCGACGCGGGCACCACCAACTCCTCGACTCTGATGCAGATCGGCCCCTCCGGTTCGTCCGCCACCCACGCGGCCGACCCGACGCAGCTGTCCGACGTCTTCATCCGGATCGGCGGCGCCACCGTCGGCAAGGCGACCAACTCGCTGGTGATCAACAGCGCCAACACGATCATCGACCACACCTGGATCTGGCGGGCCGACCACGGCAACTCCGGCACGGTCGGCTGGACGACCAACACGGCGGACAACGGCCTGACCGTCAACGGCAGCAACGTGACCGCGTACGGCCTGTTCGTCGAGCACTACCAGAAGACCCAGGTCACCTGGAACGGAAACGGCGGCAGAACGTACTTCTTCCAGAACGAGATGCCCTACGACCCGCCGAACCAGGCCTCCTGGATGAACGGCACCGGAAAGGGCTATCCCGCCTACAAGGTCGCCTCCTCCGTGACCAGCCACGAAGCGTGGGGTCTGGGCAGCTACTGCTACTTCAGCGCCAACTCGAGCGTGGTCGCCGATCACGCCTTCGAGGTGCCGAGCGTGTCCGGGGTCAAGTTCCACGACATGGTGACCGTCTCGCTGGGCGGTGTCGGCACGATCAGCCACATCATCAACAGCACCGGAGGACCGTCCAACTCCAGCACCAACGTCGCCTACCTCACCAACTACCCGTAAACCGCACGGAAAGGATCGATCAGCAGATGCACACCATCAGATCCGGTTCCGCGCGCACCACCCTGCGGATCCTCCTGCTCCTGGCGGCGCTGCTCGGCCTCGCCGCACCGCCCGCCGCCCACGCGAGCACCGCTGCGACCCCGTTCAAGGTGCTCGCGCTCTACAGCGGCACCTACGACGCGGCGCACATCGACTTCGACAAGGAGGCCAACGTCTGGTTTCCGCAACAGGCCGCGGCGAACGGCTTCACCTACACGGCCAGCACCAACTGGGACCTGCTCGCCAACGGCGGGGTCAACGCCTACCAAGTCGTCCTGTTCCTGGACGACTTGCCGCAGACGTCCGCCCAACGATCCGGTTTCGAGGCATACATGCGGGGTGGTGGCGCCTGGATGGGCTTCCACGTCTCCGCCTTCACGACGAATGCGGCGAGCTGGTCCTGGTACCACAACCAGTTCCTCGGCTCCGGGAACTTCCAGTCGAACACCTGGGGTCCGACATCGGTGACCCTGAAGGTCGAGGACCGTACGCAGCCGGCCACCAAGAATCTGCCGGCCACGTTCACCTCGTCGGTCAGTGAGTGGTACAGCTGGTCCAACGATCTGCGGCAGAACCCGAACATCAAGATCCTGGCCTCGATCGACCCCAGCAGCTTCCCGGTCGGAACGGATCCCAACCAGTCCTGGTACAGCGGCTATTACCCGATCCTGTGGACCAACACGCAGTACAAGATGCTGTACGCGAACTTCGGTCACAACGCGATGAACTACACGACCAACACGCGTCTGTCCTCGACGTTCGCGAGCGCCACACAGAATCAGTTCCTGCTGGACGGTCTGAAGTGGCTGGGAGGAGCAGACACCGGCACACCCCCGGCCGACTCCCCCTCCGAGACCGCCTGGTACTCGCTGACGAATGCCGGCAACGGCACCTGCGTGGACGCCCGTTCGGCCGCCACGGCGAACGGGACCGTGATCCAGCAGTACGCCTGCAACGGCACCCAGGCCCAGCAGTTCCAGTTCCGCTCGACCGACAGCGGGTACCGGCAGGCCGCCATCCGTGTCAATCCACAGCAGGTCATCGACGTGACCGGTGTGTCGACGGCCGACAACGCACCGCTCCAGTTGTGGAGTTACTCGGGCGGACAGAACCAGCAGTGGCTGCCGGTGAAGGAGAGCACCGGTCGCTACCACTTCACGGCTCGCCACAGCGGCAAGTGCCTGACCGCGGCGAGCGCCTCGACGAACAGCGTCCAGCTCACCCAGCGCACCTGCGACGGCTCCGCGGCCCAGAGCTTCACGCTCACCGCGCAGTCCTGACGGCGACAGACCGGTGCCCCCGCCGCATACGGCGGGGGCACCGGTGCGTCGCGTCAGGGTCCGGCCAGTCGGGCGAGTTCGGCGCCGGCGAGCAGGAAGGCGCCCACGCCGAAGTTCGCGGTGCTGTCGTAGGTGACGGGCTGGCTGGATTCCGGGCGGTCCCCGACGTTCTGGACGTAGCCGAGGAAGCCGTCGGGGTGTACGGCCGTGGTGACGAGGCCGTTCCAGGCGCGGGCCACGACCGGGAGGTGGGCGCGCCGGTCGACGAGGCCGGCCCGGATCGCGTAGGAGATGCCGTAGAGGAAGAAGGAGGTGCCGCTGGTCTCGGGGCCGGGCAGATGGGTGGCGTCGGCGAGGTTGACGTTCCAGAAGCCGTCGGTGCGCTGGATCCCGGCGACGGCCGTCACCAGGCGTACGAGGGTGTCGCGGTACTCACCGGTGTGCCGCTCGCCGGGCGGCAGCGCCTTGAGCGTCTTGGCATGTCCGCCCGCCACCCAGCCGTTGCCGCGCGACCAGACCACCGGCTTGCCCGCGGGCGAGAGGATCCCGCCGGGGATCCCGGGGAGGAACCGCTTGTCGCGGTACCAGAGCCCCGTGTCGGCGTCGTACAGGCCGGGTCCGCCCTCCACACGCTTGGTGTGGTCGTAGAGGGCGTACAGCTTCTGCCAGTACTGCGGGTCGCCGCGGAGCACTCCGATCCTGGCGAACGGAGGCATCGCCATGTGCAGGGCGTCGTCCCACCACCAGTCGTCGTTCTTGTCCGGCTGGTCGGTGTAGACCATGCGGTGGAGCGACTCCTCGATGGCGGAGATCTTGCTCTCCTCCGGCTCGATCTCGTACAGGTCGAGGTAGGCCTGCCCGACGTTGTGGTTGTCGGCATGGCGCGTGGTGACCCCGCCGTTGATGCCGTAGGCGTGCTTCTCGGCCCAGTTCTTGGCGTAGGCCAGATAGCGCGGGCTGCCGGTCAGGCGCTGGAGGGCGAGCAGTCCGCTGAAGAAGGTGGCGTTGGCCCAGCCGTTGTCGCCGGGGTCCGTGTGCGCGCCGATCCACTGGTCGGCCACGCGCCGCAGGACGGCGACGACCGCGCCGCGGGAGGGCATAGGCGCGGCGGGCGGAGCGGCTTGCGCGGTTTCCGTGAGGGCGGGCTGGAGCGAGGCGGCGGCCGCGAGGGCGGCTCCACCGGTCAGCAGGCGTCGTCTACGCATATGAACAACTCCTACGGATGGGGACTCCCATCCTCAACACCCGTCTCAGCCGGTGTCCATGGCCCGTCGTCAACTTGTCGCGAATCAGACCAGGTTCATATTCTGATGCGATCTTCATGGGGCAGAACGCCGACCATACGCTTTCCCGCTCACACCGGGCCATGCCGCCCACCGGGCGCCCGGCCTCACGTTCCACGCCCGCCGAACTACGGCGTGTGGTCATCCATGCCCTGGTCAGCACGGTCCGTGAGCTATGTTGAGTTCTCGTGGGACACGAAGGAGGCACATCGGTGCCATCGCCGCAGCAGGCACGCGCTCAGGCGTCTGCGATCACCTCGGGGAAGACGGCTCCGGAGGTGGGCGCGGCACCCACGTCCCAGCTCAGGGAGTTGTTCGACGGCCCCCGGCTCTCGCCCGGACAGCGCCGTATCGCCCAGTACCTGATCGAGCACATCACCGAGGCGGCGTTTTTGTCGATCACCGATCTCGCGGAGCGCGTCGGGGTCAGCCAGCCGTCGGTGACCCGTTTCGCCGCGGCGGTCGGCTTCAGCGGCTACCCCGCGCTGCGGGAGAAACTGCAGGCCATCGCGCTCAGCACACTCTCCAGCACCCCGGGCGCGCCTGCGGAGGACCACGGCAACGAGCTGCAGCAGGCGGTGGACGCCGAGATCGAGAACCTGGAGAACCTGCGCCGCGACTTCGCCGATCCGGACCAGGTGATCACCATCGGCCGCGCGCTGTCGCAGTCGACCCCGCTCACCGTTCTCGGCCTGCGCATCTCGGTGTCGCTGGCCGAGTACTTCGCGTACGCCGCCCGCCGCATCCACCCCGATGTGCGGCTGGTGACGCGCGGCGGGAGCGTCGCCTACGACGCGCTGCTCCAGTCGCGCGAGGCGGGCGGCACCTGGCTGCTCGCCTTCGGAATGCCCCGGCACGCCCAGGAGACGCTGACCGCGGTGCGGGTCGCGCGCAGCGCGGGGCTGAAGGTCGCCCTGATCACCGACCTGGGGCTCGGACCACTCGCGGACGAGGCCGACGCCACCTTCACCGTAGGCACCGGGGCCCGCCTCGTCTTCGACTCCTACGCCGCGCCCGTGATGATGTCGGCCGCCCTCCTCCAGGCCATGTCCGACGCCGATCCGGAGCGGACGCAGGCCCGGCTGGAGGAGTACGAGCAGATCGCGGAGCAACACCAGTTCTTCCTCAAGGACTGACCCCGCACGCTTCCCCCTCCGCCTGCACCCCGTACGCCCCCTGCATCACGGCATCACGGGATCATTCGCCCATATCGCGGATGAATTTTTTCATGTCCTTGCGTATCCGGCGGTATATATAAATACTTCTCGCGGATGCGACCAGGAGGCCTCCGGGTCACGTCCTACGGCCATCCGGGGCCGTCCGCTCCTACCCGCATGGGGCCCCGGATGTTCGGACGGGCCCCGCGTGAGCGGGCGCCCGTGGTGGCGGCCCCGGCCATCCCCTAGACCGGGGCCGCCCCATAACCCGCTGACCCTTGCCGCCGACGTAACCCGGAAGCGATGAACATGGCCCTGACGACGTACTCACCGATCACCTCGGACTGGCCGTGCCAGGTCAAGACCCCCGGCAGCTTCGACTGGGAGCGCTCCGCGACCAAGTGGCTGCGCGATCTGGTGCCGTCCCGCTACGCGAGCTACCCGGTGCTCATGAAGCACCCCGTACTGCTCGCCCGTCACGCCCAGATCCAGGTGCAGCACGAGATCCGGGTCGCCCGGACCGCCCTGCAGACCGCCCGGGCCGAACTCCCCGCTCTCGGCCTGCACGAATCGGTCATCGAGCACACCATCAAGATGTACGCCGCCGAAGTGCTGCAGCTCAACCACATCGCCCGGAGCGTCCGAGCGGTCACCCAGGCGCTCGTCGACCACCACCCCGCGCGAAACTGAGGTCCCGGGTCCAGGTGGTGGTCCCGGCAGGATCATCACCTGGAGACGTCGTGGACACCCAGAGGCAGAGGACCGAACAGACCGCTGAGGCAGCGGAGAAGGCCGCGGGCGCGCGGGCGCTGGACGTGCGGTGGATCCACGGATCGCCGTCGGCCAAGCACAACACCGATCCCGACATCCAGGTCCACGCCCACGACGCGCACACGGTGATCCTGCGGCAGAACATGGCCGTCGACTACGAGGCGCCGCTCCTTTTCCTGCTGTTCGGCGAGGCACGGGCCGTGCTGATCGACACCGGTGCCACGGCCTCGGCCGCCCACTTCCCGCTGCGGCGGGTGGTGGACGAGCTGATGGAGACCTGGCTGACCGCCCATCCCCGGGAGGGTTACGAGCTGTTGGTGCTGCACACCCACCCCCACGGCGACCACGTCGCGGGGGACGGACAGTTCGCCGACCGTCCCGGCACCACGGTCGTGGACGCGGCTCTCGACACCGCCTGGCCGTTCTTCGGCTTCGACGGCGACCCCGAGGGCGTCGCCCGTGTCGATCTCGGGGGCCGGGTCCTGGAGTGCCTGGCCACGCCGGGCCACCACGCGGCCGCGGTGACGTAATTCGATCCCTGGACCGGCTTCCTCCTCACCGGTGACACGGTCTATCCCGGCCGTCTGTACATCGACGACTGGGCCGCGTTCACCCGCACTGTCGACCGTCTGATCGACTTCTGTGCCGAGCGGCCGGTCACCCATGTGCTCGGCTGCCACATCGAGATGACCCGGCAGCCGGGCCTGGACTATCCCGTCCGCACCACCTACCAGCCCGACGAGCCGCCCCTGCAGATGACGACGGACCAGTTGCGCGACATCCGCGCGGCGATAGAGACCGTCGGCGACCGCCCTGGACGGCATGTCTTCGACGACTTCGTTCTCTGCCGCCGTGACGTCTCCGCGGGCGAGTGAGAGGCGTACGGCCGGATTGTCAGAGGCGCGCAGTACGGTCCTGTCATGGCAGCCCGAATCGATCTGACCCTTGATTGCGCGGACGCGAAACTCCTCGCAGAGTTCTGGAAGACGGCACTGGGGTACATCGACGAACCTCCGCCCGCTCCCTTCACCACCCGCGAACAGTGGCTCGCGCAGTTCGACCTTCCGGAGGACGACTCCGCGGACGACGGCGCGTGGCTCTGCGATCCCGACGGCGTCGGCCCCCGGTTGTCCATCCTCAGGGTTCCCGAGCCGAAGACGGCGAAGAACCGCCTTCACATCGACGTCCGCGTGCCGGGACACGGCGGTCCCGAAGAGCGGTGGGCGCGGATCAGAACGGAGTCCGAGCGGCTCGTGAAGGCGGGCGGCTCCGTCCTGGAGGAGTTCGACGGGCACCACGTGGTGATGGCCGACCCGGAGGGCAACGAGTTCTGCGTCGCCGCCGGCTCGGCCTGAATCGGCCGGTGGTTCGGGGGCGATACGAACCGGGCGAGCGGGAACACGAAGGGGAGGAACTGCCCTACGAGAGCTCAGGACGGAACTCATGGACTCCACGACATGGACGGTGGTCCTCATCGTCGCGATCCTGGGTGCCGCCGCGCTCGGGGTGGCGATCGCGGTACTGGTGCGGCTCGTGCGCACCCGCCGCGACCTCAGGCGCGCCGGGCTTCCGACGGGGTCCCGCTGGGTCTTCTGGGGTGCCGTCGCCTATCTCCTGCTGCCCACCGACCTGCTCCCCGACCCGATCTACCTGGACGACATCGGCGTACTCCTGCTCGCGCTGCGGTCGTTGCGCCCGCCCGAGGCGATCGACGCACGCGGTGTCGAGGAGCGCGGGAACCCTCGGGAGCGAACGGGACGTTGACGGGGTGAGCGGGCGGGAAGCGGGAGCGGGTGCGCCCGTGTCGGTGGTCCGCGAGGACCATCGCTTCGACGGGCGGCACCATGACCGAGCTGGTTCCCGGGGGCAACGTGCCCCTGCCTGGCGGCACCCTGACGATCCGGGTGCCGGGTCCCTTCGACGTGTCCGCGCTCATCACCGACGACAGCGGCAAGGTGCGCGGCGACGCCGACTTCGTGTTCTACAACCAGCCGACGGTGCCCGGCGCCCGACTCGCCGGGGAGCACCTCACCATCGACCCGCCGCGCCTGCGGTCCGGCGCGAGCCGCGTCACCGTGGTCGTCAGTCCGGCCGATCCCGGTACGCCGCTGGGCCTGCTGCCCACTCCCACCCTGCACGTCAGCGGTCCGGGCGGCCACACCCTCGCCCGATTCACACCACAGCGCCCACAGCGCGAGACCGTGCTGCTGCTCGCCGAGATCTACCGACGCGGCACGGGGTGGAAGCTGCGCGCACTGGGCCAGGGATACGCGGACGGACTGGCCGGCATCGCGCGGGACTTCGGGGTCGAGGTCGCCGAGGACGCCACCGGGGACAACCCGACACCGGTTGCGGCTCCCGACCCGGACGGCTTCCTCGACCTGGTCAACTCCGTGCGCCGCGCGGCCGGTTCTCCACCCGTCTCCCTCGACGCGCGCCTCGCGACCGCGGCCCGGGCCCACGCCTCCGACATGGCGTCACGCGGACTCCTGAGCTCCGAGAGCGCCCACGGGATCTCCGTCTACCAGCGCATCACGTCCGCCGGATACGCGTATCTGACCGTCGGCGAGCACCTCGTGTCCGGCCCGCGCACCCCGGGCGAGTTCGTGGAGTACTGCCTCACCACCGAGCAGTCCCGCGACACGCTGTACAACCCGGCGTACAGCCAGGCGGGGCTGGCGTACGTCCCCGACCGGCGCTCCGGCGACATGTACTGGACGGCGCTGTGGGCCCGGCCCTTCAGCCGCAAAGGCCTGCGGCAGACGGCGGGTGAGGTGGTCGCGCTGACCAATACCGAGCGAGCCGCGGACGGCCTGCCGCCGCTCGCCGTCGACACCCTGCTCACCGACGCGGCCCAGGCGCACAGCGACGACATGGTGGCCCGCACCTTCTACTCCCACACCTCCCCCGACGGCCGCCAACCGTGGGACCGAGCCGCCGCCGCGGGCTCCGATCGCCGCACCATCGGGGAGAACATCGCCTGCGGCCAGCGCTCCCCCGCCGAGGTCGTCCGCGGCTGGATGAACAGCCCGGGCCACCGTGCCAACATCCTCAAGCCCGACTTCACCCACATAGGCATCGGCCTCGCGGGCGGCGGCACCGCGGGCACGTACTGGACGCAGCTTTTCGGCCACTGAAGGATCTTTTCCGCTTTCCCTCGCGTGACATGCAACCCATCTGCCCTTCCTGCGCGTACAGATGGTGCCGACGTTCGCATCCGCGGCGCGGTACACAGAGGGAACTCGGGAGAAGAATCAGATGGTCTCAGCAATGGTGGGCAGAGGTACGGCGCTGGGAGCGGCGCTGTTGGCCCTCCTCGCAGTCCCCGCACAGGCCGGCACCGCAGCGGCCGCGGATCTGCCGGTACCCGACGACGCCGGACTGCAGGCTGTGCTGCACACGGCTCTGTCCCAGGGAGCCCCCGGCGCGATGGTGCGGGTCGACGACAACGGCACGGTCCACCGACTGTCGGAGGGAGTCGCCGACCGGGCCACCGGGCGTGCGATCACCACGACCGACCGGTTCCGCGTCGGCAGTGTCACCAAGAGCTTCTCCGCCGTGGTCCTGCTGCAACTGGTGGACGAGGGCAAGCTCGACCTGGACGCTTCGGTGAACACCTATCTGCCCGGGCTGCTGCCCGACAACCGGATCACCGTGCGCGAGGTGATGAGCCACCGCAGTGGGCTGTACGACTACACCAACGACATGTTCGCGCAGACGGTCCCTGGCTTCGAGTCCGTCCGCAACAAGGTCTTCAGCTACCAGGACCTGGTCACCCTGTCCCTGAAGCACGCGGTCACCAACGCCCCGGGCGCGGCCTATTCGTACTCGAACACGAACTTCGTCGTCGCGGGCATGCTCATCGAGAAGCTCACCGGCCACCCCGTGGCCACGGAGTACCAGAACCGCATCTTCACGCCGCTGAACCTGACCGACACCTTCTATGTGCACCCCGACACCGCCATCCCGGGCACGCACGCCAACGGTTACCTCACGCCGGACGAGGCCGGTGGAGCCCTGGTCGACTCCACCGAGCAGACGGTGTCCTGGGCGCAGAGCGCGGGCGCGATCATCTCCAGCACCCGGGACCTGGACACGTTCTTCTCCGCGCTGATGAGCGGGCAGCTCATGTCCGCCGCACAGCTCGCGCAGATGCAGCAGTGGACGACGGTCAACAGCACCCAGGGGTACGGCCTCGGCCTGCGCCGCCGTGACCTGTCCTGCGGTATCTCGGTGTACGGGCACACGGGCACCGTGCAGGGCTATTACACGTACGCCTTCGCCTCGAAGGACGGCAAGCGCAGCGTCACCGCGCTCGCCAACACCTCGAACAACGTGAACGTGCTGAACACGATGGCCCGCACGCTGGAATCCGCGTTCTGCGGCAAGCCGACGACCGCGAAGCTGCGCAGCGCGACCTCCGCGGCGACCTCCGCGGCGACCTCCGTGGAGCGCTACGAGGACATCGCACCGGGCATCGCCCGCGACTGACGCGCGAAGGTGCGGCCGGACCCACCCGTCCGGCCGCACCCCTCCGCCAGGGCGGGGATCTGCCCCTCGGCCAGGCTCATGACTTCTTGAGATCGGACCGATAGATCCGGTACAGGGCGCTGCCGTCGTCGCATCGCCGCGGGGGCTCACTGCACTTCCGGCAGGCGAGCAGGTGGTCGCAGTACGCCCGGTAGCTGTGGGGGGCGAGGGTAGGGCGTTGCTGCGACATGACGTTCTCCCCGTGGACGGCGGCTGCGGCGCCCGTTATTGACCAATATTCAACAGCTTGACGAGCATAAGCGCAATGACCGGTCCCGACCCGAGGTCGCCGGAGCCTGGCCGAATCCCACTCTCGCACCCTGATACTGGTGGCATGGGATTCGCCGTCTTCATGACCCTGCCGGGACTGGTCATCCTGCTGACCCTAGCGGCCTTCGCGGACCAGGTGCTGCTGCGCGCCGGACGCGCCGGTCTTCTGCCGTGGCGGAACGGGGTGCGGCAGGGACAGATATCCGCGACCGGATTCGAACAGTTGCACGCGAGTCTCTCGCCGGGCAAGCAGAACGAGCTCAAGGAGCGGCAGTCAGCCCTGGTGCTGCGGGACGACGAGGAGGACGGGGCACCCCCGCACCGTACGACGATCGACCTGGACGGCGGGACGGCGGTCGTCCGTAGGTCCCGCTCATGACCTTCGACGACCTCGTGGAGCGGGCCGCGGCGCTGATGCGCCCCGGCCGGCGCGCGATTCTCGGGATCACGGGGAGCCCCGGCGCGGGCAAGACGACGCTGGCCGAGCGCCTCGTCCGGAAGCTGAACGGCGACACGCCCGGCCGGGTCGCGCATGTGCCGATGGACGGGTTCCATCTCGCGGACGTCGAGCTTGACCGGCTGGGCCTCCGGGACCGCAAGGGCGCTCCCGACACCTTCGACGCGGCGGGGTACGCGGCGCTGTTGGGCAGGCTGCGCGACGAGGAGGACGACATCGTCTACGCGCCGGGCTTCGAACGGACGTTGGAGCAGCCGATCGCGGGCGCCGTCCCGGTCTTCCGCAGCGCCCGCCTGATCATCACCGAGGGCAACTACCTCCTCTTGGGGGACGGGGCGTGGGCGCGCGTACGGTCGCGACTGGACGAGGTGTGGTTCTGCGAGCTCGACGAGGAAGAGCGCGTACGTCGGCTCGTCGCCCGCCATGAGGAGTTCGGCAAGGACCACGACACAGCGGTGGCCTGGGTGCTCGACACGGACCAGCGCAACGCCGGTCTGGTCGCCGCGACACGGGACCGTGCCGACCTGGTCGTCGGCGCGGAGGTCACCGCCGCCGGAGTTCCAGCGCGGGTTCCGCTCGGGCATCACCCGCGGGACTCCCGATCAGTGCGGTGAACGCCTCGGTACGGATCGTCAGGCCCGCCGGTCCGTGTTCGAAAACGGGGGCGAAGGGGCCCGGGGAGCCGTAGCGCACGGCGAAGACGTGCAGATCCTCCAAAGCCGTGCTGACGGTTGAGCGCGGTGGGCAGGTAGTACGTGCCCGCAGATTGCCCTCGGGCGTGTCCGGCAGGTCGTGCGGCGGGCCGAGCCGGCGGAGGAGGTGCACGGGTGGATCAGCCCTTCATGCCGGAGGTGGGCCTGGTGTGGTGTGTCGGGTCAGACGACAGGCGAGGGACGGCGGGCGCGCAGTGCGACGGTCAGTGTGTGAGGGCCGTGCCCACCGATGTAGACGCGGGGCCCGGTCGTCGCGTCGGTGCCGCCCACCACGGTGTGGTCCTGACCCGGGTCGTACCGTAGTACGTCGCCCCGGTCCGGCCCGGCGAGCGGTTCGCCTGCCTCGACGTCGGCCTCGACCCGGATCTCGTCGTCACCGACCCGGTAGGTCATCGGCCCGGTCGTCAAGCACCAGTGTCCGTCGCCGATCGGTACGGCGCCCTCTGGCACGCCGCCCGGCCGGAAGGTCAGTTCGAGGGCCCAGGGCACCGTTGGTCCGCTGATGTCGATCCGCAGGTCGACACCGTCCTCCCGCAGATCCGCTTCGACGCGGGTCGTGTGGGAGACCTCGTCCCGAGGCCGGTCCGGAAAGGCCATCGCGGCCGAGAAGCGTCCCTCGTCCGCCATACGGTAGGCGCCGTCGTCCCGTCGCCGTTCCGGCGGGAACGGCTGGTAGTAGGCGGCCGTGAGGGTTTCGGTGAGCCTGAACCGGTTGTCGGCGAGCTGTTGCATGTCGGCGGCGCGGAACGGGCCCAGGTCGAAGAATCCCCGTGAGAGGCGGACCGCGTCGAGGACGGCGTCGCCGGCGAAAAGGCGCAGGAAGGTGGGATTGCAGGCGAGGCCCGAGCGGATGCGCCGGTGCTCGGGCACGTCCGAGCCGCCATACAGGACGCTGTGCGCGGTGGCGGAGGCACGTGCGGCAAGGCGCGCCGTGGTGATGTACCGGTCGCGGGGAAGGGGTTCCGGCGCCGGTTTCGGCAGCACACGGCACAGGTCGGGGGTGAGGAGGGTCTGGGCGAGCAGGTCGGGGTCGTCGATGCCGCCGGCGGCCGCCAGCCGCGCCGCCCGGCTGAAGTCTCGTCGGCCGGTGCGGATCGCGAGCAGCCGGTAGTGCGGCAGGTAGGGCGCCAGCGGGAACGGGTGGTTCTGGTCCTGCCGTCGCGAATGGACGGTCTCCACCGTGCCGTCCGGTCTGATGAGGTCCAGGGTCGCGGTGAGGTTGCGTTCGACGGCGTCCCACAGGTCGGTGCGGCCGAGGACGGCGGCCAGGAGCAGCAGCGACGGGTTGGACACGTGGGCCGCGTAGTTGGCGCTCCGCTCCGAGTACAGGCCCTCCGCATCGATGTCGACGCCCTCGGCGAGCCACGCGTCGACACGGTCGAGCAGCCGGCTGTCCGGGAACGACCGGTGCAGCCGGGCCAGCGCCGCGCACAGCTCCCAGCGGTGGTTCGGGGTGTGCACCCCACCGGTCAGGAGACTGCCGGAGGCGGCACCGGCGATCTCGGCGAGCGCGGCCGTGACGTCGCGCAGTTGCGGCCCCGCGCCCGCGGCGAGGACGTGCGCGTCGCACACGTCGTTGACGGTGAACGCGGAGTCCGGCGGTGACTGCACGTTGTCGCCGCCGGCGAAGAGGCCGGTGGTGGTCTGCGCGGCCCGGAGGGCGCCGAGGTGGGCCATCGTGGCGGCGACGACCTGCCTGCTGCCGTGCAGTGCCGAGTCCGTGGAACGGTACGCCGCGACCAGGGTCTTCACCCGGCGTGCCAGAGCGCGGTGGGTCACACCGGCGGGTTCCTCGTCGGGGCCGGCCGCCAGCGGGGCGGCCAGCCGGTCGGCCGCGCCGGCCACCGCGCGGACGAACTCGTGGTCGAGCGGGGTGGGCACGGTCAGTCCTTCAGTCCGGCGTTGATGTCGGCTCCCATGACATAGCGCTGGAAGACCAGGAAGATGACGATCAGGGGGATCATGGAGATGACCGATGCGCCGAGCAGGACCGACCAGTTGATGTTCTGCGCGCCGACGATGCTCTGGATGCCGATCTGCACGGTGAACTTGTTGGGGTCGTTCAGCATCAGAAGCGGCCAGATGTAGTCGTTCCACCGCCACTGGAAGGACAGGATGGCGAGGGTCAGCATGATGGGCCGGGAGAGCGGCACCATGATCCGCAGGAAGATCGACAGTTCGCGGGCGCCGTCGATGCGTGCGGCTTCCACGAGTTCGTCGGGAACCGTCAGGAAGAACTGACGGAACATGAAACATCCGGTCGCGGTGAGCACGGCCGGGAGGATGATGCCGGCGAACGAGTTGTAGAGGCCGAGGTTGCGGACCACCAGGAACTCGGGGGCGAGCATGACCTCGCCCGGCAGCATCGTGGTGGCCAGGATGCAGAGGAAGAACGCCTTGAGCCATTTGTTGTCGTACTTGGCCAGCGCGTACCCGGTGCAGCAACTGGCTCCCACCGTGAGGATCGTCGTGATCACACACACGATGGTCGTGTTGATGAAGTACTGCGAGAAGTTGGCACTGCGCCAAGCCTCGAAGTAACCCGACAGCGTGGGGTGGTGCGGAACCAGCGTCAGCGGATAGGAGAACAGATCCCCGGCGGGTTTGAAGGAGCTGAGGATGAACCACAGCACCGGCAACCCGTAGAGGCACGCCAGGATCCACAGAAGTGTCGTCGCGGGTACCGCCCGCCGGAGCCCACCGCTGCTCGCACCGCGGGGCCGCTTTTTGGAGACGGACCGTCCGGGACCGGCGTCGACCTTGCGTGGCATGTCTGTGGTTGTCATCGGTTCTCCACCCGCCGGTTGACGACCAGCTGGATGATCGCGACGGCCATCAGGATGAGCATGAGCACGAACGACGCGGCGCTCGCGTAGCCGATCTGGCCCCGTTGGAAGCCGGTCTGATAGATGTACTGGACAAGCAGGTTGTTCGACGTTCCGGGTCCGCCGTTGTTGAGGGAGACGAACAGCGGGTATTCCTTCATCGCGTTGATCGTGTTGAGCAGGATCACGATGAACGAGGTGGGCGCGATGCTCGGCAGCGTGATGCTGATGAACTGGCGCCATGGACCGGCGCCGTCGAGCGAGGCCGCCTCGTAGTACGACACCGGTACGTTCTTGATCGCCGCGATGAACAGCAGCATCGAGAAGCCCGTCCAGGCCCAGGACGCCGCCACCACTACCACCACCAGCGACAGGTCCGCGTTCGACTGCCACGGAACGGCGGACCCGCCGAACTTCTCGATGACGTAGTTGACCAGTCCGAAGTTCTCACCGAACAGCCACCGCCACAGGACACCCACGACGATGGGCGACAGCAGCCACGGAATGAAGAAGATGACACGGGCGACGGACGCGCCCTTGGCGTGCTTGCTCACCAGCAGGTTGGCGGCGAGCAGCGACAGCGCGAAGTTCAGCGGAACGAAGAGGACGGTGTACAGCAGCGTCCGGGTCAGCGCGTCGTAGAAGGCGGAGTCCCCGAACAGGTTGTGGTAGTTGTCCAGTCCGATGAACTGGAACACCCCCACGCCCGTGTAGTTCGTGAAGGAGTAGACGAGCCCGATCACCGCCGGCCACACGAAGAACAGCGCGAAGAGCACGACATTGGCCGCGATGAGGACGAGCGGCGCGAGGGTGTAGGTGCTGCGTCGTCGCCTGGGCGGGCTCACGGACACGTCCGCGGCGCGTTTTGTCATCTTCCTGACTTCCGTGCTGGTGGAATGGATTGCTGCGGGCTCACTTCATGGGCCCGGCATCACGTGAGCGCCCAGGGCCGGGCGGCGGTGTCTCGATCCCGCCGCCCGGCCCTCTGGCCTACGATCCGCCGCCGACCTGCTGGTTGTAGCCGGCCACGATGTTCTCCAGGGCCTTGTCGACCGACTGCTGGCCATTGATCGCCTTGCCGAGCTCCGTCTTGGTCGGGTCGGTGGTGAGGCTCTTGCCCTTCAGCACCCAGTTGGTCTGCGCGCCGTTGAAGTAACCCGAGATCGGGGCGTAGAGCGGGATCTCCTCGTTGTACAGCTTGAACGCCGCCTGCGCTGCCTCGGAGGTAAAGGGGTACTTCGGGTTCAGACCGCTCTCGACGGGCAGGAACCCGGACGCCTCGCACAGCTCGCGGTAGTGGTCCGGCTCGTACACCCAGGACAGGAACTTCTGCGCGGCGGTGGCCGCGGCGCCGTTGTTGTTGAAGCCCACCATCATGCCGCCGCTGTTGACGTCGCTGGCCTGCACCGGCTCGGCGGGAGTCGGGACGCTCGCCCAGTCGAACTTCTTGATGCTCGTCGCGAAGGCGGGCACCTGCCACACGCCGGACCAGTAGGCGACCACATCACCGCTCTGGAACATGGCCGACGGGTCGGCGCCGCTGGTCCACACCGACTTCGGCATGGTCTTGTCGTCGTTGAGTCCGACGAAGTAGTTCACGGCCTTCTTGGTCGCGGCGTCCACCGAGAACTTGCCGGAGGAGTCCGCGTGGACGTACTGCCCGCCCATCTCGTACACCATGGCGCGCAGCCGGGACGGCGACTGGTCGAACGTGAGGGAGTACTTGGCGCCGGTCTTCTCCCGGACCTTGTTCGCCGCCTTGATGAAGTCGGTCCAGGTCCAGGTGTTCTGGGGCGAGGTCGGGACGGCGACGCCGGCCTTCTTGAACAGCGTCTCGTTGATGTACAGGCCGGACGCGGTGACGTCCGAGGGGATGGACAGCACCTTCCCGGACGAGTCCTTGGCGAGGAAGTTGGCGTTGATGTTGTTCGTCTTGTTCTTGGCGATGGAGCTGAGGTCGATCAGCTTGCTCGACCAGATCGGGTCCAGCGCCGGCACGTCCGCCACGTCGGGCAGAGAGTTCGCCTGCGCGGCGTTGTGCAGCTTTGTCGGGTAGCCGTCGTAGGGGATGTTGACGAGCTTGACGTTGACGCCGGTTTCCTTCTTGTACTGCGCCACCAGCTTCTTCCAGCCCGCGTCCTGCCCCGGAACCGTGGAGATCCAGAACGTCAGCGACTTGGAGGTCCCGCCCGAGCCGGACCCCGACCCGCAGGCGGAGAGCAGCAGGGCTCCTGCCGTGGCCACGGCAGCGAGAGGAACCAGGCGACGCATGCCGCCGCGGCCGAGTCGGCGAGAGCGCCGCACACCCACACTGGTCATCTTCAATCCCTTTTCGTCGTAGCGGAAGAAGCACGGCGCCAGCCGAGGCGGCACGGGTGCATTTCGCGGGAGATTTCGCTTTCCGGGGGCACGGCCTCGCCCGGCCGTGTCGCCTTGACGGGTGGGGTCCCCGGCCTCGACGGCCGCCGCCCGCGAGCACGCCCTCGCCGGGCTGCCGTACGTCTGCGTACGGCCGGGACGCTCACCCCAAGCCGACGTCCCGGCCGACTTAGAAAGCGCTTGTCCGGACATTGGCAGACCGATAAGGAAGCCGTCAATCCTTCGCCTGCGCGCCTTCGGTCACGTTTCGGACTCCCTTGGCCACGGCGAGCCGGGCGGCACCCACGACGGTACCGAGATCCCCGATCTGGCTGCTGACCACCTCGGTGGGCCAGCTGAGCCGGCCCAGTTCGGCCCGCACGCCCGGCAGGAGCTGCGGATCGGCGCCCGTGCTGCCGCCCAGCACGATCAGCCCAGGGTCCAGTACGGCGGTCACGGCGGCGGCCAGCCGGCCCACGTCGACGGCGTGCCGGGCGACGAGCCCACGGGCGGGTTCCCGGCCCTCGGCGGCCAGCGCGAAAAGCCGCTCGGCGGTACGGGGGCGCGGGCCGTCACCGGCCCGCCAGGCCCGGGCAGCCCGGCGCAGCAGGGCGTGCGAGCCGACATAGGCCTCCAGAGCCTCCTGATGCGGCTCCCGGTCGTCGTCCCAGGGATACGGCAGCCGGGCCAGCTCACCGGCCGCGCCGTTGGCGCCGCGCAGCACCTGGCCACCGATGACGATGCCGAGACCGACACCGACGCCGATCCGCAGATAGCCGAAGGTACGACGGCCCCGCGCGGCGCCCTCCTGCAGTTCGGCGAGGGCCGCGCAGTTGACGTTGTTCTCCAGGTGGACGGGCACGCCCGGCGGCAGCGCGACGGACACGGCGTCGAAGACGGGCCCGGCCTTGGCGGTCGCCGGGCGCATGCCGGTGCCCGCACGGTCGGTCTCGGTGACGTCACCGACGGCGACCACGATGGCCCGCAGCGGGGCGCCGGCGGGCAGCGCGGCCAGCGCCTCGCGGACGGCGTCGGCGGCCCGGGCCCGCGGGGTGTCCGCCTCGGCGAGCAGGGTGCCGTCCAGGGCGCAGCCGCGCACCCGGGTGCGGGCCGGGCCCAAGTCGACGGCGAGGACCGAGCCGGAGGCGGGCCCCAGGCCGTATACGGCGGCGGAGCGGCCGGTGCCGCTGGACGCGGTGCCGGAGTGGGTGGCCAGCCGGGCGCTCTCCAGTTCCGCGACGGCGGCGGAGACCGTCGGCTTGGACAGCCCCGCGAGGCTCGCCAGCTGCGGCCGGGTGGCGCTGCCGGCCTGGGCCAGGACGGCGAACACCGCGCTGGCGCTCTCGGTGAGGCGGGGGGCTTCAGTCACGACGTGTTCCACAGTTCCCCCATGGGTCAGGGGCCGCGCTCCCCGGGTGACGGAATGCGGCGATGCGATGCCCTCGTGCCGCGCGGTCCCGCCCTCCGGCGGCGTCCCGTTGATCGACTGCGCGACAACTCTTGACGCACTGTACTTGGTTAGTTAACTTCCTAACGAAGTCCGGTACTCGCCTGCCGTGCTCCGTAAGAAGCCCGTCCCGGGGCTTCCCGACTCGCTCAACTCCTGTTCGACCAGACACGGTTCGCCCGCCGTCTCAGCACAGCGCCATGTGCTTCGGCGCTCTTCGCCCAGACGACGAAAGAGGATCCGTGCAGGACACTCCTTCTTCCCCGCTCATAGTCGGTATCGACGTGGGTGGCACCAAGACCCATCTCCGCGCCCTCGTCGGCGCGGAACCGGTCGCCGATCACGTCCGGCCGAGCAGCGGCTGGCGGCCGCACGAACCGGCCGCCGCCGCCCGCTGGCTGACGGCACTGGTCCACGAGGCCCTGCCCGTCGACACCCGCCCAGCCGCACTGGCCGTCGGCGGGCACGCCTGTGAGACCCCCCGCCAGTGCGCCGCCATCGCCGCCGCGCTGCGAGAGGTCCTCGACATACCGATCCTGGTGGTGGGCGACGCCGAACTCCTCGTTCCCGCCGCGGGGCTGGACAAGGGTGTCGGTCTCGTGGCCGGCACCGGTTCGGTGGCGGTGGGGCGACTGGCCGACGGCAGCGCCGTACAGGTCGGCGGCTGGGGTGCGGCACTCGGTGACGAGGGCGGCTCCGCCGGTCTCGTACGGGAAGCGGCGCGCGCCGCGTGGGCGGCGCACGACCGTGGTGAAGCCCCGGACGAACTCGCCCAGGGGCTCATCGCCGCGTTCGGGGTGAGTGAGGTGCCCGCCCTGGGCGCCGCCCTGGAGAGCGCCACGGATGTGTCGGCCGAGTGGGGTCGGCACGCGCCCGTCGTGTTCGCGGCCGCGGAGCGGGGTTCCCGGATCGCGCGGTCGGTGATCGCGGACGGGGGCAGGTCCCTCGCCGCGCTCGTCGTGCGGCTCGCCGAGCGCGGAGTCGCCGTCGACGACGTGGTGGTCGCCGGCAGCACCGTGCTCTCCCAACCCGCCCTGTACACCTCCTTCACGACATCACTCACCGAGTCCGTACCCGGGGCACGGCCCAGGCCGCTGCGGGCGGCGCCGGTCGAGGGCGCCGTGGCGTTGGCCCGTGCCCTCATATGAGGGGACGAGGTGGCGCGTTGCTCGCGGGCGACCGACACCCCGCGGGGCAGCGCGCGTTGCCGCGGTGTCAGCGCCGGACAAGTAGTGTGCGCCGAAGCCGCGTTCGCCCGTACAGCGGGCTCACAGGGTCGGCGCATTCGTCCGTACGACACTTCGCCGCCCCCCGCGCTTCGCAAGCGTGACATGAATCAGCCGTAGATCTTCGCTCGTATGACTCGTCCTCACCACAGGGGCACAGTCGCTTCACGACTTCACCCGGCTGTCGGAGGACCCCATTCCACTCAGGAGAGGCACATCCATGCCGTCACCAGCCGGGCAGCAGTCCGTCACCTCGGTCCCCGTCCGTGAACGCGCCCTGAACCGACGGGTGTTCCTGCGGAACTCGCTCGGCGCTTCGGCGGGACTGCTGGCCGCTCCGACCGTCGTCACCTGGCTCGCCGCCGCGGACGCGAAGGCCGCGACGAGCCCCGCCGCCTTCGTGGACGACTACACCACCAACCTCCTCACCAACCTGACGCCCGAGACCAACGCGGTGGTCCGGATCCTCGGTGGCATGAGCAAGGTGTGGAAGACCGGTGGTGCCTGGAACACGGGCACGCCGCTCATGCCCGAGGTGCTGCGCGCCAACATGCGTTACTGCGCCCGCATCACGCACGCCCGCACCGACGCGCAGGCGAAGGAGGCGTTCATCTACGACCGGCAGCACCAGAGTTACGCGATGATCGCCGGCCTGGGCCCGCTGGCCGACCTGTACAGGGCGGGCGCCAAGGCGGTCACCTCCATCACGAGCGCTCCTGACGGCACTCCTTCCGGCAAGATCAGCGACGCCGTGCCGGCCGACGCTCCGGCGGGCTCCGCGCAGGGCGCCGGTTCGCACGACTCGGCGCTAGGCAAGGTCGCCGAGCTGGTGGACACGGTGCGCGGCCCATACGCTTCCGGCAACCCGGCCAAGTACGCCTTCCAGTACCCGCGTCCGTGGCGCATGAACGAGAACAGCGAGGTCGTCGACACGGGGAAGGTCGACGCGCTCGGCTTCCCGGTCTACGACTCCGACGTGATCGTCGCCCCGCAACTGCTGTGGCAGCGCGGCACGACCGCGGTCGACGACGGCGGCTTCCCCAGCGGCCACACCAACGCCTTCCACCTGGCGGGGCTCGCGTACGCGTACGCGGTGCCCGAGCGCTTCCAGGAGCTGGTGGCGCGCGCCTACGAGCTCAGCCACACCCGGATCATGGCGGGCATGCACTCCACCGTCGACGTCATCGGCGGCCGGATCATGGCCACGGCCCTGGCCGCCGCCACGCTGGCCGACCCTGCCAACGCCGCCCTCAAGGCCGCGGCGCGCGCCCAGGCCGCCGCGTACTTCCAGCAGCAGACCGGTTCGACGGCGGACACCCTGTACGCCTACGCGCACTCGGCGGGCGTCGCCACCGACCCGTACGCCGACCGGGCCGCCAACGCCCGCGCACTCACGCCCCGGCTCACCTATGTCCTCACCCGGCACGGCCGCTCCGAGGGCATGACCGTGCCCAAGGGCGCCGAGGTCCTGCTGGAGACGCGGCTGCCCTACCTCGACGCCGCCCAGCGCCGCGAGGTGCTCCGCACGACCGCCCTGCCTTCCGGGTACGTGCTGCTCGACGGCTTCGAGCAGTGGGGCCGGCTGAACCTGTTCGCCGCCGCGGACGGGTACGGGGCCTTCGAGTCCGACGTGAACGTGACGATGAACGGCGCCGACGGGGGCTTCAGCGCGGCCGACACCTGGCGCAACGACATCTCCGGGTGCGGCCGGCTGGTCAAGCGCGGCACCGGTGCGCTGACCCTGACGGGCCACAACGCCCACACGGGCGGCACCGTGCTGGAGGAGGGCGTACTGACGGCCGGTTCGTCGGGTGCGCTGGGCTGCGGCGACGTGCGGGTGGACGGCGGGACCCTGCGGGTGAGTGCTGCGTCGTCCGTTCACGTGCGCGGCAGCTACACGCAGGCGTCCGGCGCGAGCCTGGAGGCGACGCTCCGTGCGGGCCGCGTGCCCGCGCTGACGGTGGAGCGACGGGTGGTACTGAGCCGGGACAGCGCGCTCGCGCTCCGGCTGGACGCCGACCGCCCGCCGGTCCCCGGCACCACCGTCCCGGTGCTCCGGACGTCGTCGCTGCGAGGCCAGTTCGCCCGGATCACGGTCCAGGCCGACGGATACCGGGCCGTGCCCGTGTACTCGGTGGACGGGCTGTCCGTACGACTCGTACGGCACTGATCCCCGCCCCGGGGACGAGCTGAGCGACAGGACCCGTGGACCGTGCGTGAACGGTCCACGGGTCCTCTTCGTTCTCGTGCGCCGGACCCGTGCGCCTTCGTTCCGTGTGCCTTCGTTCCGTGCGCCGCGTCCGATTTCCGCCAGCCGTGGTGGCGGCCATGGCGCAGAGTGGACAGCGGAGACACACTTCGAAAGGACATGACCGATGCCGGTGTACACAACGATCGACAGCCCTCTGGGCGTGCTGCTGCTGGTGGGCGAGGAGTCGGTCACCGCGAAGGGCGGCACGGCGCTGGTCTCGCTGTCCATGCCCGGTCAGAAGTCCGGCGCCGTCGTCCAGGACGGCTGGACCAGGGACGAGAAGGCGTTCGCCGAGATCGTCTCGCAGCTGCGCGCGTACTTCGACGGGGTGCTGACCAACTTCGACATCGAATACGCGAGCGGCGCGGGCAGCGACTTTCAGCAGCGGGTGTGGAAGGCGGTGGAGACCGTCCCGTACGGCACGACCGTCAGCTACGGAGAGATCGCCGCGCGGATCGGCGCGTCGCGGGCCGCCGTGCGCGCCGTGGGCACAGCGATCGGCGCGAACCCGCTGCTGCTCGTGCGCCCCTGCCATCGCGTGATCGGCGCCAGTGGCTCCCTCACGGGGTACGCCGCCGGTCTGGAGCGCAAGCAGCAGCTCCTGGACCTGGAGCACGCACGCCCGGCCACCTGAGGAACGTCGCCATCATGAACACGCTCGACACCACCCACCTGGCGGGTCCGGTCGCCGACCGCGTCGCGGCCGACGACTGGACCGCACTGACCGACGAGCTGAACGAGCACGGACACGCGCTGACCGCTCCGCTGCTGACCGCCGACGAATGCCACGGGATCAGGGCGCTCTACGACGAGACCGACCGCTTCCGCACCACCGTCGACATGGCCCGCCATCGCTTCGGTTCCGGCCAGTACCGCTACTTCACCCATGAACTACCGGAAGTAGTACGGGAGTTGCGCGAGGCGTTCTATCCGCGGCTGCTGCCCGTCGCCCGGGACTGGGCCGACAAGCTCCGGCAGCCCGCCCCCTGGCCCGAGGACCTGGAGGAGTGGCTGGCGATGTGCCACACGGCCGGGCAGTCCAAGTCCGCTCAGATCCTGCTGCGTTACGGGCCCGGCGACTGGAACGCGCTGCACCGCGATGTGTTCGGCACGATGGTGTTTCCGCTCCAGGTCGTCATCGGCCTCGACGCCCCCGGAGTCGACTTCACCGGCGGCGAGTTCATCATGACCGAGCAGCGGCCCCGGGCACAGTCGCGGGGATCGTCCACGACCCTCCCGCAGGGGCACGGGCTGATCTTCACCACCCGCGACCGGCCCGTCGCCTCCCGGCGCGGCTGGTCGACCGGACCGATGCGGCACGGCGTGAGCACCGTCCGTTCCGGGCAGCGTCATACATTGGGCCTGGTCTTCCACGACGCCACGTGACCTCGGCGCCGAAGCGGCGGTGGCGAGTGACCAGGCCAGCACCCTGCGAGCCGCGCGCTTTCGGCGAGCCCATTGCGCACAGCGTGATGTTCGGCTGAGGGCCGCCTCGCGGAAAACGCGGTGGTGCCCCACCGAACCCGCTGGTTAGGGTCGCCGGATGAGCACACGTACCTTCCGCGTCACCGTCCGTGGCGTCTTCGACGGGCTCGGCGCGCAGCAACGCGCCGAGCTCCTGGCCCGCGCGTCCGAGCACGACGTGCTGCGTGCCGCCTTCACCCCCGAGGGCCACCTCAGCTACGACCTCACCGCCCGGCCCGCCTTCACCTTCCGGTTCCTGGACTCGGGAGAGGCGGAGGAGGACATCCTGGAGGCGACCGAGCGCGCCGAGGCCGCCGCGGAGGCGTGGCTGACCGAGCGTGGCTACGGATACAAGAACCTCAGGTCGAAAGCCGAGGATCTGTCCCAGGCCCCACTCGGCAAACGGCAGCGGCGCGCCGCCGCGCAGGGCTCCTAGGGCGCGTTCGGTCGATCACCGACGCGCCTCGTGACCACGTGAGCACGGGGTCGGTTTTGCCGAATCGGCAACAGGCTTGGCACGCGCCGCGCCGACCGCCGCAAGATCGACGGTAGTACCGGAGGCCGCAGGTGAGCGGGCCGCTTCGGCCCGCTCACCGCACCGGCCACGCGTTGAGCCCTCTGGGAGGATCCGTGCCGCCGTCCACAACAGACCGCATCCACCGTCTTGTCCCCTCGCCCGCCGGGCGGACCCATCTGGTGGAGCAGGGAACCGGCCCGCTGGTCCTGCTCGTTCACGGTTTTCCGGAGTCCTGGTACTCCTGGCGCCACCAGCTTCCGGCACTCGCCGCGGCCGGCTACCGGGCGGTCGCCATCGACGTCCGCGGCTACGGCCGCTCCTCCAGGCCCGAGGCGCCGACCGCGTACCGGATCCTCGAGCTGGTGGAGGACAACGTCGCCGTGGTGGAAGCCCTGGGTGAGGAGTCCGCGATCGTCGTCGGACACGACTGGGGTGCGAACATCGCCGGCGTCTCCGCCCTCGTCCGCCCCGACATGTTCCGCGCGGTCGGACTGCTCAGCGTGCCCTACGCCCCGCGCGGCGGTCCGCGTCCCAGTGAGATCTTCGCGCAGATGGGCGGGGACGAGGAGTTCTACGTCTCCTACTTCCAGGAGCCCGGCCGGGCCGAAGCCGAGATCGAGCCCGACGTCCGCGGCTGGCTCGCGGGCCTGTACGCGGCGCTGTCCGCCGACACCATGCCCGCACCCGGCGCTCCGGACCCGCACTTCGTGAGCCCCGGGGGCGCCCAGCGCGACCGCTTTCCCAGGGGGCGGCTCCCCCACTGGCTCGACGAGCACGACCTCGACCTCTACGCGGGAGAGTTCGAGCGGACCGGCATGACCGGGGCCCTGAACCGCTACCGGAACATGGACCGGGACTGGGAGGACCTGGCCGACCACGACGGTGCGCCCATCGCCCAGCCCTCGCTGTTCATCGGCGGCGGTCGGGACGCCTCCACCACCTGGCTGGCCGACGCGATCGCGGCCTACCCCACCACCCTGCCCGGTCTGCTCTCCTCCCACCTCCTCGACGACTGCGGCCACTGGATCCAGCAGGAACGGCCCGAGGACGTCAACCGCATCCTGATCGACTGGCTCGCCCGGGTCACGAGCGACAAGTGACGTTCCCGACCGGGGCAATCCCTCGGTCGGGTGACTCACCTCGGGCGGGTGGATCGAACACCACATCACGACCGCATCACCCAACGCCCCCTAGGCCCAGCACAGTCGCTCGAACATTCGTCTGAAGATTCGCCCTCCTACACCCGTGACGGCTTCTTGATCAGGTGCGTTCTTGAGGCACCCCCTCATCGCCGTCACTGTAGGAGGAACCGTGAATCCCATCCCCGCTCCCGCCCTTGCCCAGCCCGCTTTCGAACAGCCCGGCGCCGCGCCCCGGACCGTGGTGACGCCCACTGTGCACGGTGTTGACGCCGTGGCCGTCTCCGTCGCGGATACCTCATGCGGGGCACCCCCGCGGGCGGGGGTGCGCCGTGAAAGATGGCACCGTACCTCCGCAGGGCACTCCCCCCGAGACCGTGCCGTCCCCCGTCACGGCCACCGGAAGGCCGTCGCCCCCACCGCCCGCCGAACTCCGTTACGGGGGCCGGCACGCCAGGAACCCGCTCGACGAGGTGGCCTTCGGCGCGATGTGCGCCAGGTTGCCGCGGGTGCTGGCGCAGACCGCCCGGATGGCGTGGGCCATCGACCGCCGGGCTGTCCTTCTCCTGCTGGCCTGCCAGTTGCTGACCGGTGCGGCTGCCGCCGTACTGCTGGCCAACACGGCGCGAGCCATGCGTCCGATCCTGGCCGAAGGGGCGGTGTCGGAGCGGTTGCAGCAGGCGCTGCCCGCGCTCGTGGTCATCGCCGTCGCGTTCGGTGCCGGGCGGGTGGCGAGTGCGCTCGCCTCGTATGCGGACGGGTTGATCACTCCCCGACTGACCACGGCCGCCGACAGCGCGCTGGTCGAGGCGGTCTGCCGGGTCGAAGCGGCGGCGCGGGCGCACGACGGGTTCGCGGACCGGCAGGAGGCCGCCGAGATGGGGGTGGTCCGCAGCCATGTGATGGTGCAGGACGCCACCCGGCTGACCGCCGCCGCGGTCCGTATGGTCACCGCCGGCGGCGTACTGTCCGTACTGCACCCGCTGATGCTGCCGCTGCTCCTGCTGGCCGTGGTGCCGGCCGCGGTGGGAGCGGTGCTGCACGCGAAGGTCACGTACGAGACGCACTACGCCAACGTCGGCGACCGCAATGTCCGGCAGATGATGCGTTATTGGTCCACGACCCCGAAGTACACGGACGAGATCCGCGCCAACAGCATGACCGGGTATCTGCTGTTCTGGTACCGGGCGATCTCCGAGCGCATCGACCGGCGTGTGCTCGACGCGGCGCCGCGGATGCTGCGGATCGTGCTGGCGAGTTCGGCGATCGGCGGTGTGTTCCTCGTGGCGACCTGGGCCGTGCTGGCATGGCTGGCCGCCACCGGCCAGGTCGAGCCGGCCGTCGCGGCGACCGCGGTGGTCGCCGTACAGAGCACGCTCGCCGCTCTGAGTCAGCTGGTCATCCACGGTGCCGCGATGTTCCACACGGCTCTGTATCTGGCGGACATGGACACCTTCCTCACCCATGCCGCCGAACGGGCCCCGAAGCGCGGTGTGTCGGTGATCGGGGGGCCGCTCGAGGAGATCCGTCTCGACGAGGTCGTCTACCGCTATCCGGGCAGGACCGCTCCGGCCCTCGACGGAGTCTCGCTGACCCTGCGCAGGGGCGAGATCTGGGCCGTGGTCGGGGAGAACGGATCCGGGAAGTCCACGCTCACCCGGCTGTTGTGCGGGATCTTCCTCCCCGACGCGGGGCACGTCGCCTGGAACGGCGCCGGCCTCGCCGGACTGGATCCCGACCAGGTGTGGCAGCGCTGTGGTCTGGTGCCGCAGAAGTTCGCCGAGTGGCCGCTCCGGGTCCGCGAGAACGTCACGCTGGGCCAGCCGCGCGCCCTCGACGACACCCTGGTCTGGCAGGCCCTGGACGCCGTCGGCATGCGGGAGCCGGTCGAAGGGCTTCCGCACGGGCTGGACACGCTGCTGGCTCGTGAACTGTTCGGCGGGACCGAGCTGTCCGGCGGGCAGTGGCAGCGCCTGGTGTGCTCGCGCGCCTTGTACCGGCGGCCGGACCTGCTGATCCTGGACGAGCCGACCTCCCAGATGGACGCCCGCGGCGAGCACGCCATCCTCGAACAGATCAAGGCCATCGCCGCCGACCGCATCACCCTCGTGGTCACCCACCAACTGGCCAACACGAAGATCGCGGACCGGATCATCGTGATGGAAAACGGCCGGATCACCGAACACGGGACGTACGAGGAGCTCGCCGGCGCCGGGGGTCTGTTCGCCGAACTGCTGGCCCTCTCCCAGGATCGCTGAGCGCCCCTGCGGGAAGCTCAGGAGTACTGGTATCGGTGGCAGCGGCGCGGCCCTCGTCGCTGCCACCGCATCGCTAAGCGCGGGTCGACGCCCGCACCTTCAGTTCGACGGGCAGGGTGCGCACGGTTCCCGGTGGCGTCTGGCCGGACAGGATCTCGCAGAGCAGGCGGGCGCATTCGGCTCCCATCGAGCGGGGGCGCAGGTCGATCGCGGTGATCGGCGGCTCCGCCGTCCGCATCGCCGAGCAGTCCACGCAGGATGCCAGCAGCAGGTCCCCGCCCACGGTGCGGCCTGCCGCACGCAGTTCGGGCAGCACGGCCGCGGCGGCGCCGTCGGGAGCGCACACGACGGCGTCGGTCCCGGGTTCCTGGGCGAGCAGGTCCCGCGCGATACCCCGCAGCACCTCGGGGGTGGCGCCGACGGGTGCCTTGCGCAGGACGAGGGGGACGCCGTGGTCGGCGCACCAGCGGGCGTGGGTCCGTTGGAGGGTGAGGGACCAGTCGGAGGTGGCTCCGGAGGCGATGAGCGCGGGCCGCCGGGCACCGGAGTCGCGCAGATGGTCCAGCAGTTCGGTCGTCGACGCCTCGTGGTCGGAGCGGACCACCCCGGTCGGCTGCTGGTCACCGGCGTACCGCTCGGCCGTCACGACCGGCAGCCCGGTGTTCATCAGGTGCCGGACCACCGGGTCCTCGGGGGCCGGGTCGCACAGTATCAGCCCGTCCACCTGGGGCGGCGCCGTGCCGTGCTGCGGCAGATGGCCGGAGGACAGCAGGGTGACGTTCAGGCCCGCGCCCGCCGCCCGCTCGGCCACCCCGAACACGAACGCCATGGAGTACTCGGCGCTGGTCAGGAACTCCGGGAAGTAGAGCGCGACGGTGTCCGTGACGGAGGTGCGCAGGCTGCGGGCACTGCGGTTGGGCGCGTAGCCCAGCCGCCGGGCCGCCTCCAGCACGGCTTCCCGAGTCGGTCCCGACACCCGGCCGTGACCGCGCAGGGCGTCCGAGGCCGTGGTCTTGGAGACCGCTGCCACGCGCGCCACGTCGGCGATCGTGGGCGCGGTGCCGGGGCGGGGCGGTGGCACGGCCGTGGATCCGGGGTTCGGCATCTCCCGTGTCACCAGCCGTGCGTCAGTACGTCGTCCAGGGCGTCGGCGAACACGTCGGCGCTCCGCCGGGTCAGACAAAGCGGCGGCTTGATCTTCAGCACGCACTGCCGGTCCGAGGTCGGCTGGACGATCACGCCGAGTTCCCGCAGCCGGTCGCAGATCGCGGCCGTCTCCTCGGTCGCCGGTTCCAGGCTCTCGCGGTCCCGGACGAACTCGACGCCCAGATACAGCCCCGAGCCGTGCACCGCGCCGATCAGTGGGTGACGCTCGGCCAGTTCGAGGAGCCGGTCCTTCAGGTAGGCGCCGGTCTCACGGGCGTTGGTCTGAAGGTCCTCGTCGCGCAGTGCGTCCAGGACGGTGAGTCCGACCACCGAACTGACCGGGCTGCCGCCCGCGGAGGAGAAGAAGTAGCCCTGCGTACGGTAGGCGTCGGCGATCTCGCGCCGGGTGATCACCGCGCCCAGCGGATGCCCGTTGCCCATCGCCTTGGCGACGGTCACGATGTCCGGCACCACGCCCTGCTGTTCGAATCCCCAGAAGTGCGAGCCGAGCCGGCCGTAACCGACCTGGACCTCGTCGGCGACGCACAGCCCGCCGACGTCGCGGGTGGCCTCGTACACCTGCCGGAGATAGCCGTCGGGGAGGGCCATGCCGCCCGCGTTGCCGTAGTACGGCTCGCACACGAAGGCGGCCAAGGGGCGCCCCTGGTCGGCCAGTTCACGGATTCTCGCGGCGGCTTCGGGGGCGTACCGCCGCGCCTGCGGTCCCCGGTGGCGGCCCCGGTAGGAGTTGGGTGCCGCGACGGTGTGCACCCACGGCGGCCGTGAGGCGAGGGCGTTCGGGTTGTCGGCGATCGAGGTCGACACCGCGTCACTCGCGTAGGTCCAGCCGTGGTACGCCTCCTCGACCGCGATCACGTCCTGTCGTCCGGTCGCCGCCCAGGCGAGCCGGAGCGCCAGATCCACGGCCTCGGAACCGCTGTTGACCAGGAACACGGTGTCCAGCTCGTCCGGGAGGAGTCCGGTGAGCCGCTCGGAGAGCTCGACCACCGAGGCGTAGTGGAAACGGGAGTTGGTGTTCAGCCGCTGCCACTGCCGGTGTACGGCTTCGCCGAGTCCCGGGTGGCCGTGGCCGAGGATGGTCACGTTGTTCAGCATGTCGAGGTAGCCGCGGCCCCGGGTGTCCACCAGGTGGTGCCGCCAGCCGCGTTCGATCTGGGGCGGCGTCTCGAAGTAGTGCTCCTGGACGGTGGCGAAGGAGTGTTCGCGCCGCTCCAGCAACTCCGCTTCCGTGACAGCCTGTTGGGCATCGCGGGCGCAGAGCGGCGCGTCGTCGGGAGCGGAGGACGGCGCGTCAGAGGCGTCAGAAACGAGGAAGAGGCGGGTCGGGTCCGGGCACACCTCCAGCCATCCGGCGGCCAGGTCCGGCGCCGCGAACCGTGGCGGTCTGCCGCCTGTGGCGCACGGTCGGGAGAGCTGGACGCCCAGCACTCGTACGCCCTCGCGGGCGGCCACCGTTCCGAGCGGTTGCCCGGCGGGCACGGGACCAGGCTGGACCTCTGCGTCGACGCCGTCCAGCAGCAGGTCCAGGCCTCCCGTATGCAGCGTGACGCCGGTATCGCCGTGCTGGGTGACCGTGCCCGCCCAGGGTGCCCGTATCTCCGCCGGACCGGCGAGGTGGAGCTCCACGCCGAGTGCGCAGGTCGCGGCGGGGACGGCGGCGTCGACGGTGGTGCGGGTCAGCCGGTATTCGCCGTGCCTGGTCCGTACCGCCGTGTGTCCGGCCGTGAGGGCGGCTCGGGCCAGCGCGGTTTCGGCGTCGGGCGCCAGCCAGCGTCCCGTGTGCAGCTCCTCGCTCGACACGGACAGGTCGAGGCTCGCCACGTCGTCCGGCAGGCCGGGCAGCAGCGTATGTTCGGCCACCGGCAGGAGCTGCGCCGACGGGCGGCCGAGGGCGTGCCGCAGCTGGGCCGTCATCACCTCGGCCGGGACGGACACCGCGGCCTCGAACATCGCCCACTCGCGGTCGAGCGCCACCGAGGCGTAACTGTTGTCGGGGTCCAGCAGCGTGTCGTACTGGCCGCTCACCACCATGACGGAGGTCCGCAGCACGACCAGCGGCCACAGCACGTCCACTTCCTCGTTCGCGAGAGGTCGCACCGCGTGGAAGGCGTGCACGGCGGGCAGCACCGACGCCGGTCCGGCCCCGTGATGATGGAGCACCGAGGCGCAGGTGACCGCCAGTTCGGCCACCGTCCAGCCGAGACCGAGGTCACCGAAGTCGATCACACCGACCGGCATCCGGCGGCCGTCCGGCGCCGGTTCGCAGACCACGTTGTTGTCGGTGACATCACCGTGGATCACCTGCACCGGCAGGCGGTCCGCGTACGGCTCCAGCAGGGTGTGCGCGGCTCGGGACGCGCGCAGTATCCGGGCGGCCCGTTCCTGGTCGGGCAGGTGGGGGGCGAGCGTCTCGACGACGGTGAGCGCGTTGCGCAGGTCCCACAGCAGGGGCCGTTCCTGCTCCATGCCCGTGAAGTCGGCGAGCCCGGCCACGACACGTCCGGCGAGTTCGCCGAGCCTGGCCACGACCGGTGGTGCGAGATGGCGGCTGTCCATGATCGGCTCACCGGGCACATAGTCCAGCAGACGGCATACGAGATCCACGCCGCCCGCGCTGAGCCGCTGCACCACGTCGCCGTCGACGCCGGCGTGGGCTCGCGGCAGCCGCAGCCCCGACATCGCGTCGGACAGGCGTTCCACGGCCGCACACTGGGCGCGCAGCGCGGCCGGGTCCGAGGCGGGGTTGGCGATCTTGAGGACGTAGTCCCTCGTCTCCGTACGCACGCGGTAGTTGCGGTCCTGCTGACTGCCCAGGTCGTGGACGGTTCCCGTCACCCCGAACCGCTGCGCGAGCACCGCCGACACCTCGGCTTCGTCGACAGGACCGATCGGCTGTACCAGCCAGTCGGCGGACGGAATGCCCATGGGGTCGCTCGCTTCTGTTCGGCACGCCGCACGCGCGCGGGGGCCCGGCGCAAGGGGTGCCGGAACGTTCCGGCAACCGTAGGTTCGCCCGCTGATGTGTGTCAACGATCCCGTGGGCGATCCCATAGCCGCCGCGTAGTCGCACCCAATAGCCGCTCCTAGCCGCCCCGAGCAGAACGGCCGGGAAGCGTGGCCCGGCCTCCCGGCGGGATGCCTTAGCGTGCGCCACTGAACCGGTTCAGCTTCCTCATCGGCATCACTGGGACCCGGCATCACTGGGACCCGGGAACACGGAGGGCGCGCATCCATGAATCGAAGATCGTCGATCGTGAGCCTGGTGGTCGCGGGGTTGCTCGCGGCCGCCTTCGTGATTGCCTCGTCCGCCGTGCGGGCGGCGGACGCCGACCTCGGGTCGTCTCGCCCCAGTGAAACGCATCAGCCGTCGAACGGTCATTGGGTGAACACCTGGGTCTCCATGCCGCAGCTCACCGAACCCTCCAACATGCCGCCCGCGCCGTTCACGCAGGACAGTCGGGTGCTTGCCGACGCGACCCTGCGGCAGACCGTCCATGTGTCGGTCGGCGGACGACATCTGCGGCTGCGCTTCTCCAACGCGTTCGGCGGCGCGGCGCTGCCGATCACCTCGGTCTCCGTGGCGCTGCCGCTCGACGGGCAGGCGGGCGTCAGCGCGATCCGGCCCGGCACCTCCCGGCCGGTGACCCTCGGCGGCCGCTCCTCGGTGGTGGTTCCGGTGGGAGCCCCCATGGTCTCCGACCCCCTGGACTTCGCCCTCGCCCCCGGGGCCAACCTCACCGTGACGGCCTACCTGGCCGAGGGCCAGGCGTCCACCAGCATCACCTCCCACCCCGGCTCCCGGACCACCTCCTACCTGCTGTCCGGCAACCACGTCGGGGACGAGGACCTGCCCGGGGCCACCCCCACCGACCACTGGTACTTCCTCGGCGGGGTCGAGACCTGGTCGCCTCGCGCCACCGCGGCGGCCGTGCTGCTGGGCGACTCGCTGACCGACGGCCGCGGCTCCACGACCAACCTGAACAACCGCTGGCCGGACCAGTTGCTCAGGCGGTTGCAGGCCGAGAAGAGTTCGGCCGGGGTCGCGATCCTCAACCAGGCGGCCGGCGGCAACCGCGTGCTCCACGACGGTCTCGGGCCCCATGCTCTCGCCCGACTCGACCGTGACGTCCTCGCGCAGAGTGGTGTCGCGTGGCTGCTGGTCTTCGAGGGCGTCAACGACATCGGCACCGCCGAGCCCACCGAAGCGGCCCAGAAACAGGTCACGGCGGATCTGATCGCGGCCTACGAAGCCACCCGGCCGGGGTTGTCCCGGACTCGATGTCAGGGACCGGCCAGCAGCACCTCCAATGCCAGCGCCGTATCGGGGTGAAGACCGAGCAGCGCCGCCCCGGACGGGCCGGGGGCCTCCGTCCGCCACGTACCGTCACAGCCCAGCAGGCTCGCCACCGCGTCGCACGTCGCCGGATGGGCGGCGAGCAGCGCGGCACCGCGGCTGTCGTCCGCGCTCCGCGCCGAGGGCGGGGCCTCCGGCGCCGACTGCGCCCGCCACGGCGGTACCCACGCGTCCAGCGCCGTCAGCCGGCCGGGGAAGATCCGTCCGGCCTCCCGGATCAGCAGCGGGGCCAGCTCGGTGCCGCTCGAGCGCAGGGTGGTGATCAGGGTGGGCAGCCAGGGCAGGAGCACCGGGTCCGGCAGCCGTCCGAACGCGTTCGACACCGCTTCCACGACGAAGTCGGTGAGGGCCGGGACGGGCTCCAGGGCGTGTACGAAGCCGCTGAGGTAGCGCGGATAGGCGGGCACCACCAGAGGGTTGCCGAGCAGCTCGTCGCACCTTGTCCGAAGGTCCGCGCGGGAGAGGTTCCCGAGCTGTGTCTGCGCCGCCCACAGCAGCGCCGTCTTCGAGGGATCGGCCGGATGCGACTGGCCGACGGCCAGCTCCAGTTGGGTCCGGTCGCAGCCCAGCGACAGCGCCAGGCTCTCCATGCTGAACAGGAAGCCCAGCATCGCCGCCACGTGGCGGACGGTGGCGTCCTCGTCGGTGAACGCCGTGGGCAGCAGGGTGCAGTAGTGCGCGTACCCGGTCTTGACGAAGGACTCGATCCATGGGGGCAGCGTCGGCTCGCTGGTGCGGTAGTACGCCAGCAGTCGGCGCACCCGGCGCAGGACCTCCGGCGCGCCGTCGACGCTCCGTTCGGTCGCCAGTACCTCCAGTGCGCGGGTGCCCAGTTCGTCCGCGAGGCGGCGGCTGCGCAGGTACAGCGCCGCGTCCTCGACGGTCCCCAGAACCGTCGCCGTGGTGGCCTGCGGACCGTACGCCGTCCGGCGCAGACGCTGCTCGAGGACCTGTTCGATGCTGACGCCCTCGTAGCCGAGCTCGATGAGCGCACGCTGGTGGGTGCCCAGCGCCAGGTCCCACGACTCCTGGATCGACCGCTCCCCCAGCTTCCGCTCGCCCATGATCGGCCGCGCGGCGCCCTGGGGCATCAGACGGCGGAGCATCCACAGCACGTCGGAGCACCGCTCCAGTTCCGGCAGGGCGGCTATGTTCAGCAACGCCCTTTGCACGCCCCGCTGTTGGAGCTTCAGGTTCAGCGGAGCGAGCCGGTCGTGCACGTCGCGCGCCAGCGGTGGCAGCGCGTCGTAACCGACCTGGCCGACCCGGTCGCCGCCCATCATGATCTCCACGAGCCGGCGCACATCGCGCCGGCCCGGCACGGTGTCCTTCTCGATACAGGTGACAGCCGCGTCCTGGAAGTCGTACGGCGTCGGCCTGGCCCGGTCGCGCATCCCGGCCAGCAGGATCGACGTCTCGAACACGGCGATGGCGTCGGCGGTGGAGGCGAGGTAGCCGTTGCGGCGCGCTGCTCGCACGATCTCCACTGACCAGCCGAGCAGTTCGTCCTCGTCCAGCCGGTCGAGGACGGGCGGTCGCCGCAGGAAGCCGGTCAGCTTGTCCGCGGGTGGGAGCGCCGTTGCCGGAGCCGCCGCGGCCACGGTCTTCTTCGCCCTCGACTTCTTCGCGCCCGCCTGCCCCTCCAGGCGGTAGGGCTTCACACGTGTGCGGCTGACGTTCTTCGCCCAGACGGTCGCGGCGATCGACACCGAACCTGCGGCGAGGCCGAACTGCGCCTCGATCGCCGCGTGGCTGGACGGGATCAGGCCGTGCTGCCACTTGGTCGCGCTGCGCGGGGCGATCTCGAAGGTGTCGGTGCCCTGGACGCCGAACTCCTCGACCCGGCTGGCCGCGTGGAAGGCTCCGCAGACGTAGAGGCAGTCGTCGGGATCGGTGCCGGTCGCGGTCAGGTGCTCGCGCATCCTGGTCCACATGTAGCGCTCGCGGTCCTCGTCCACCCGCACCCGGTGCGGGTCGCCGGGTGCGAGGCGCCGGAAGAGGCTGCCGATCAGGAGCATCACCTGGCGGTAGGTGTCGTGGTCGCTGTCGCCGAGCGGCAGTTCGACGTACTGGTGCCACCACTCCGACCAGTGCCGCACCCTGCCGTGCCGCAGCAGGTGTTCCTCCAGTTCGGCGAAGCGCGGGCGCAGGTCGCCGATCTCCACGCCGACCGCGTCGCCGTGCAGCGCGGCCTCCTCCTCGACGGGCGGGGCGTCGGGGTCGGCGGGCTCGCCGCCGTGCGTCCCGCGCGCGTCCCACTGGAAGACGTGGTCGGAGGAACGGTCGACGAGGACCAGTTCGACGCCGGGCGTGTCCAGCGCGTAGGCGATCGCCTGGTACTCGGCGGAGGCCTCGGTGATCGGTGCGACCACCGACAGCGGTGACCACTCGATCGGGAAGCCGTCGATCTCCGTCGCGAAGGCCTGGACCGCCACCGGGAGTCTGCAGTTGCGCAGTTCGGTCAGCAGCGGCGCCATGTCCTCGCACAGCTCCAGGTACACGACCTTCGGCTGTTTCTCCCGCAGACGGCGTGCCATGGCCAGCGCCGAGGCGGGCGAGTGGTGGCAGACCGGGAAGATCTCCAGGGGCTCGCGCACCGCGCGGTCGACGTCCTCGACGATGCCCAGGAGAATGCCCTCCAGGGCGTGGGGCCCGTCGGCCAGCGTCGCGGCGGCCCCCTGCAACTGCGCGCGCAGCGCTTCGAAGGTGCCCTCGTGCGAGCTCTTGCGCGTGCCGCTCGTGATCCCGTGCTGGGTGCTCTCGTGCGTGCCGCTCAAGGTCCCGTCCTGGGTGCTCTCGTGCGTGCCGCTCATGACAGGGTGGCGATCGCGTCGCGGCCGCCCTCCAGGAACTCCGGCCAGGATCCGCCCTCTTCCTTGCTGCGCGGCTCGACCACGCCGTGCAGATACTTGTTGAGGATGGCCAGGTCCTCGGGCTCCCGCCGGGCCAGTGACCCGACGAGCGAGGAGGCCAGAGTGCGGGCGGTCAGTGCGCGTTCGCCGAAGAAGTTGCTGTGCAGGATCGCGTCCTCGAGCACGCCGATCTGCTCGGCGGTGGACAGCGCGGACTCCAGCTTCTCGTCGTCGCTGCCGGCCGCGGCCGCGGAGGCGCGCAGATCGGCGAAGCTCTGCAGCAGCACGTCGAGCAGGGTCGGCGGTACGTCCAGCTCGATCTGGTGACGGCCCAGCAGTTCCTCGGTGCGGAAGCGGACGATCTCCGCCTCGCTCTTCTTGTTCGTCACCACGGGGATGCGTACGAAGTTGAAGCGGCGCTTGAGTGCCGAGGACAGGTCGTTGACCCCCCGGTCACGACTGTTGGCGGTGGCGATGATCGAGAAGCCGGGCTGGGCGAAGACGATGTTATCGCTGTCCAGTTCCGGGACCGAGATGTACTTCTCGGACAGGATCGAGATCAGCGCGTCCTGAACGTCGCTGGTGGAGCGGGTGAGTTCCTCGAAACGACCGATCGCGCCGGTCTCCATCGCGGTCATGATCGGCGAGGGGATCATCGACTCCCGCGACTGCCCCTTGGCGATGACCATGGACACGTTCCAGGAGTACTTGATGTGGTCCTCGGAGGTGCCGGCCGTACCCTGCACGACCAGTGTGGAGTTGCGGGAGATCGCGGCGGACAGCAGCTCGGCCAGCCAGCTCTTGCCGGTGCCGGGGTCGCCGATGAGCAGCAGCCCGCGGTCGGAGGCCAGCGTGACGATGGAGCGCTCGACGAAACTGCGATCGCCGAACCACTTCTGCGAGATCTCCCGGTCCAGGCCGTCGGAACGCTCGGAGCCCAGGATGAACAGACGGACCATCTTCGGGGACAGCCGCCAGGAGAAGGGCTTGGGGTTGTCGTCGATGGACTCCAGCCAGTCCAGTTCCTCGGCGAACTTGATCTCGGCGGGGGCGCGCAACAGGTCTGACATCACAGGGCCTTTCTGAACGGGGATCAAATAAGTGAGAAGTGTCTGAGCGGGCGAGACGCCTACGCGAGGAACGTCTTGAGCTCGTGGACCAGCTTGCGGATGTGGCCGGAGAGCACCGGCGTGCCGAGGTCCTTGAAGCGCTCGCGGAACCACGGGTTGACGCTGCCGCGACCGGAGCTGGTCACCGAGCCGACCGGGATGAACTTGGCTCCCGAGCGGTGGATGGCGGCCATGCTGTCGAACAGCGGCTCGGACCGCCATTCGTAGAAGTCGGAGATCCACACCACGACGGTGTTGCGCGGCTCGGCGATCTTGGGCTGGGCCAGGGCCATGGCGACCGTGCCGTCGGTGCCGCCCCCCAGGTTGGTGCGCAGCAGGGTCTCGAAGGGGTCGTGCACCCAAGGTGTGAGGTCGAGCGCCTGGGTGTCGTACGCGATCAGGTGGACGTCGACCTTCGGGAGCCCGGCGAATATGGATGCCAGGATGGTGCAGTTCACCATGGAGTCGACCATCGAGCCCGACTGGTCCACGACGACGATCAGCCGTTGGGGCGTCGTCTTGCGCGCGGTGTGCCGGTAGTAGAGGCGGTCGACGTACAGCCGCTCCTCCTCGGGGCTCCAGTTGGTGAGGTTCTTCCAGATCGTGCGGTCGAGGTCGAGGTTGCGGAACACCCGCTTGGGCGGGACGGAGCGGTCCAGCGCGCCCACGGTGGTCTTCTCCACCTGGGTGCGCAGCACCTGTGCGACCTCGTCGACGAATCGGCGGATCAGGGACTTGGCGTTGGCCAGGGCCACGCCCGAGAGGTTGTTCTTGTCCCGAAGCAGCTGCTCGATCAGCGACATGCTCGGGGTCAGCTGCGCGGCGAGCTGGGGGTCGGCCAGCACCTCGCGCAGGCGCATCCGCTTGACGAGGTCGGCCTCGATCGCGCCGAGTTCCGGGCCGATCGCCGGAATCAGCCGGCTGAGATCGGGGGTCCTGCCCGGGCCGCCGGTGCCGGTCGGGCTGACCCCGGGTCCCGCGGCGCCTGCCCCGGCTCCCGCGCCCGCGCGGCCGCCGCGCAGTTCGCCCGGCTTGCAGCCGAGTGCGCGCTCCAGCCAGCCCGCGTCGGACTGCCAGCGCGCCAGCTGTCCGGCGGTGACCGTGCCGGAGCCGGCGGCGAAGACGTTGAGCAGCACCTTCGACACCAGTGCCGCGCGCCGTACTTCGGCGGACCGGTCCCGCGCCTCGTCGTCGGTCTCGGGGACCATCAGACCGTCGAACTCGGCGGCCAGTTCCGGATGGCGCTGCACGATCGAGTCGACGGAGGCTCCCGGGTCCA
The DNA here is from genome assembly GCF_042959425.1 of Streptomyces sp. NPDC007896. Taxonomy (NCBI): domain Bacteria; kingdom Bacillati; phylum Actinomycetota; class Actinomycetes; order Kitasatosporales; family Streptomycetaceae; genus Streptomyces; species Streptomyces sp. NPDC007896. The sequence continues at coordinate 469,029 of NZ_JBIBKX010000008.1, forward strand.
GCAGCGCGGACGGCAGACCGATGTCCTCGACGACGGCCAGGCTCGCCGACTCCAGCGTGGCCTGCTCCTCGGGGTCGAAGAGCCGGGCGAGGAGCCGCCAGTACAGGACCTGACGGCGGTTGTCGTGGGGGTCCACTTCGGGGTGGGGTGAGGTCGTCGCGTCGGTCATTTCCGCAGCAGCCTTCCGGCGCGCTCCCGCAGCACGGCCACGGCGTCGGTGGCGGCCTTCTCGGCCTTGACGCCGACCTTGTCGGCCGTGCCCCCGGCCCATGCCCCGGTGTGGAGCGCGACGGGCTTCTTCCGTACGGTCGTCTCGACGGCCAGGGGCTGGACGCGATACGTTCCCGCGTCCCACCGGAGCAGCCCTATGCAGGCGTTCGACGTCGCGACGGCCTCGGGGGTGAGCGGGCCGGCGGTCGGAACACGATCGGTGTCGACGGCGAGAGCGTGTCCGGCGACCGTGAACGTCATCGTCTCGTCGTCCTTCCGGGCGGCGTAGCCCTCCAGGAACACGGGGACGGCGATGCGCGTCGGGTGCCGGTCCAGCGGTGTGGTCACCGGGTCGGTGGCGGTGGGCAGGGCGACGCGGGCGGTGGTGAAGGCGTCGGCGGGCTCGCTCGGGCGGGCGTGCTCGTCGCTCCAGATCAGGTCGCCCTCGGCGGTGACCGGCATGTCGGTGAGCTCCATCGAGCGGCCTTCGCCGACGGCTGCCAGGAGCGACATGTGGGGGCGCAGCAGCTGCCAGAGGCCGGCTCCGACGACCGTGTCGGGCTTCGGCACCGACACGCTGGCGCGCACCAGGCCGGGCGCGGAGCCGTCGGCGGGTTCGAACACCGCGTGGACCTGGGCCTGTGCCGCGGTCGCGTGTTCCTGCAGGTCGACTCCCAGGGGCAGCAGACGACCGGTGGCCGTACCCGGCGCGGGCGCGTCGGTGGCTCCGGGCAGGGTCAGCAGCATCCCGCGTGACCAGAGGTCGCCCCAGCGGCGTGCCGGGATCTTCTCCAGGGCGGAGCCCGGGCAGGACGCGGCGAGTTCCGCGGCGAAGCCGTCGATGAGCGTCGCCGGCCGGCGCAGGGACGGGTCCGGAAGCATCGCGGAGACGACCTGCGCCGCCCCGGAGACCACCTCGTGGTCGATGCCCTGCCATCCGGTGCGTGCGAGATCGCAGAGCCAGGCGCGGGCGGCGGCGAGCAGGTTCGCCGCCTGCTGCCCACCGGTCACCGGGACGGCCTCCTCGCCGCGGGGGCGACCGATGGCCTCCGTGACGCGGGTCATCAGTGCGTCGTGGACGGACCCGAGCAGTGCGGTACGGGCGGCGGCGAGGGCGACGAAGTGGTCTTCGCCCGCCGCTCCGGCCGCCGCCTTCGCCGCCGCTTCGGAGACCCGGGCGGCCAGTGGTGTCCCCGCGACGGCGTGCGCCAGCTCGGTCAGACCGGCGGCCTGGGCGGGCTGCGGACGCAGCAGGCCCGCGACGAGGGCCTGGTCGAAGGCGTCGACGGCCGCCAGCGCTTCGTCGAGCCCGGCGATGGTGTCGGAGAGGAGGTCCGCGCGCATCACGCCACCGCCCTGGTCGGCGGGAACCACTGCATCTCCGGCAACGGCGCGGTGGTCGGGGCGAGTTCGAGGTAGGCCAGGTGGCGCAGGAACCGGCTGAAGACGGGCGCGGCGGACTTGGTGTCTCCCCGCGCCGGCCGTGTGTTGTCCATGACGTGGGCGATGCTCTGCCCGCTCGGCTCGCCGTCCGCGAGCTCGACCCTCAGATAGCGGGCGACGCGCTCGGCGCCGTACTGCAGTACCGCCTCGTTGATCAGGGCCCGGATGTGATTGCAGAACATGCCTCGCGCGCCGCCGCAGGGGCGGTTGTTGTTGGTGCTGCAGGCGAACGCGTAGGTGCCGGCCGCGACCGACGAGACGTAGACCCGCTCGATGTCCGAGCCGCTGGACACCACGCCCTGGAGGCGTCCGTCGGCCAGCTCGACGAAGGGCACCTTGGCGAGCTTCCGCGGCCGCGCGGGCGCTGTCACCCGTGCCGTGCTCGACCTCTCCCAGTCCGACAACGCACCATCTCCTATGCATCAGAGGGGACTTCCTCGCCAGTTCGGCGGGACACGACTGAACATAGTGGCGACCACTGACAACGCCGTTTCGCGGACGACCGCCGAGGTGGGCAAGGTCGGTGCACGACGCCTGCTCATCGACGGGACCGCGACGTAAGGTGCCGATCAAGGGGAAAGGCAGGTGCCGCGTCACCGCGGGTACAGGCAGGATGCCGGCATGTCTACCGAAGTCAGCGGCATGATCGAGTGTCGACCAGGTGCCCGCCTCTGGGGTCCCGACGACGAGGACTCCGTGTGGCACGCCGCCATCGACCTCTTCCTGCTCAACAACGGCAACGCCTACGACGCCCTCGCCTGCCTCTTCGGTGTCCGCAATTCCTTCGGCTTCCGCCCTCTGGCCGAAGGCCGTGGCTTTCCGAGCGACGCGTCCCAGGGGCTGAGAACCGAGTACGCCGCCTACGGCGGCTCAGCCGACGTGCATGGCACAACGCAGATCACCTGGGCCGAACTCGCCTCCACCGACTGGCAGCAAGCAGACAGCTCCGGCACGCGAAGCCGAGACATGGCCGCCGGAGACGGCACTCACTGGGGACCTGTCTGGAGCGTGATGCGAACACTCAGCGAACTCCACGGAGCGGACAACGTCCGACTTGTCGTCTGGTTCCACTGACGCCAAATCCGCGGCGGAGCGCCGCCTGTCCCACGGGAGGCAGTCATGACCGAGCGCGATGTCACGCTCGACGAACTCGCCCAGGGGTTGCGCCCGATGTCACAGGGCATCGAGTGGTTTGACGCGAGCGCGAGCCCCTGGTGCAGTGCCTCGACCTGGAACTCCGGAGCGGTGGCCGCCGGCTCAGGGAGGCCGTGGGGACGGCCGGCGCGCTCGGTCCCCGGGCGGCGGCCCTGGCCCCGGCCCTGCGCGAGGCGCTCAGCGGCCGGGACGGCGAAACGGTCACGCCCGCGCTGGACGCGGACACTGCGCTCGCCGAGGCTCTGTGGCGTGTCACGGAGGACGCCGCCGCGGTGGTCGCTGCCCTGGACTCGGTCTTCGTCCGGGCCGAACAGAACTCCTGGTCCCAGTGGTCGACGGTGCGGGCCGCTCGTACGACGGCACTCCTCGGCCCGGCGGGGCGGCCGTTCACCTCCCGCCTGCAGACCCTGCTCGACAATCCCGTGCAGGCGCCGGCCGCGGTGCTGGCTCTCACGGCCGTGGCGGAACCCGCCTCGCTGGACCGCACGGCGCTCGCCGCGGCCGTCCTGCGGTCCGCCGAACGGGAAGCCGACCCGACAGGTGCCTGCGACGCCCTGGAGGCCCTCGGCGTCGCCGCCTCGACCGCCGACCACCTGCGTCGGCTGTCCGTCCTCGCCGACGGCGACGCGCGGATCGTCCGCTCGGGAGTGGAAGACCGCATCATTCGCCAGGACGAAGCCTTCCGGAACCGCGCCCCGGCACTCGTCACCGCCTTCACGGCCCCCACAGCCCCTTGACGGAAGCGGGCAGTGGCGCGATCCCGAGACCGTAGCGCCTGGCCAAGGGCCGCTCGAGACCGGCACGAGGAAGCGTCAAGACCGGTGGGTCACGTCATTTGGGCTGGTCACTGTGCCGTAGCTGACGGCTCGCTGCGTTTCGAACGCGGCGGGTTCGTCCACGTTCGGCCAGCAGCCCGAGGGCCTCGGGTGAGGCCACGATCTGCATGGTTGCGGCCATGCGCTGAAACCAGTCGGATGCGCTGGTGAGGTCCTCTGCGACCCACGGCTTGCCCAGGGCGATGGTTCTGAGCAGGGTCCACTCGCGCAGACGGCGGGCAAGGAAGTCGCGATCGGCGACCAACTCGGTCATTGTCCGGGCCCAGGCCGTGAACGGAGGGTCGGTCAGCAGGCCGGCAGCCCGGCGATCCAGATGGCGGCCCACTGCGCTGTCCGCCATCGTCACGTCCTGGTCGCGCAGGACGGCGGCCACCAGGTCGGCCTCGTCCGCCTCGGCGACGGCCTCCAGGGCCTGCAGGTAGCAGGCGAAGCGCCCGTGCTCGGCGGGCTCCTCGTCGGCGTGGAGGCCGGTCATGCCGCGATTCCTTCCGGCCGCTCGACGAGCCGGCCGCGCTCAAAGCGCGTACGGCCCGGACCAGGGAAACCAGGCGGGGTGTGTTCGCCGCGTCCCAGCAGATCTGCGCGGATCGGCAAGTAGCCGTCAAAGCCGGACCAGGGGCCCGGAACGCGCGCTCCGGGCCCCTGGTGTACGTCCTGGCTTCAGGGTCAGGCAGGCGTGATGTTCTCCGCCTGCGGGCCCTTCTGGCCCTGGGTGACGTCGAAGGTGACCGCCTGGCCCTCCTGGAGCTCGCGGAAACCGCTGGCGTTGATGTTGGAGTAGTGCGCGAACACGTCCGGTCCGCCACCGTCCTGAGAGATGAAGCCGAAGCCCTTTTCTGCGTTGAACCACTTGACGGTTCCGCTGGCCATGCTGGTGCCTTCCAGTCGATATCGGGTTCCGCACCACGCGGACCCGGAGGTGGTCGTCCTGGTCCGGCACTGCACAGCAAAGCGCCCGCGCCGGAGCGCGGGCAGGTACTGCGAACCACGACATCTGACAGCGACGCTACACGGCGAAACTGCCCACCGCCAGAGAGCAACAGCCATGATCCGCACAGGTCGGGCGGCCCCCTGCCGCAGGCCCATGGCCGGCGCCATCGTCGGGCCGACCACGATCATCACGGCACGTCCGCTCCGTTGCCGGGCAGGTGTAAGGGACACCGCCATTCACGAAGCAGGGCACGCCCCCGCAGCTACCCCCCTTCCGCACAGTGGCTGCGGGCGCGTCGCGCCGCGTCCGCTAGCAGGACTCTTCGAACTTGACCGCAGTAAACGCGACCGGCTGCCCCCTGAGCGCGGTACCAGCAGACGGCGACTGCGTGCACACCTTCCAGTTGCTCTCGATCAGCACCAGCCGATCCGAAGCAGACGCGTCCTTCACCGTGATCGACGTGCTCGGGTCGAGAGCGGCCCGCGCCGCCTTCACCGACTTCCCCTTGAAGTCCGGCATCGTTCCGCCGGCCGCAGATGGGGCCGACTCATCCTTCGCCGGGCACTTCTCGGCGAGCTTCACCGCCCCGAAGTTGATCGTCGTGTCCGTCGCCTGCGATGTGCCGGCCTTCACGTTCTGGGAGCAGACTTTCCAGTCGCGGTCGAGGATCTGCATGCGGTCCCGGCCGAGCGAGTCGTGCGACTTCAGCGAGTAGAAGCCCTGCTCCTGCGCTGCGTCCTGCGCGGACTGGAGGCCCATGCCAACGAAGTTGGGCACCGTCTTGTGCCCGGTCGCGGCGGGCTTGTCGTCCTTCGACGCTGACGTGGTGACGCCAGGCGCCGGGGTGCCGGTGGTCTTGCTGCCGTCGGTCGGCTGGCAGGCGACGACACCGCCGACCGCAGCGGCGAGCAGAATGGCGCTGATGATGCGGGTACGCACAGATTCCCCCAGGGTTGAGCTAGTCGGGACACCGTAGGGCAGACGGGGCGAAAGGGGGGAAGGGATTGCGAAGCTATGACACGACCGCGCCCCACCCTCGTGGAGAGCGGGGCGCTCTGCTGTGCTTACTGCTGCTCGCGGAGAGCGTCAGCGAGGGCGCTCCTTCGTCAAATCCCCGAGCTCCAAGGGCGGATCACGGCAGATCTCGATCCGCTTCCAAATCGAGGCTCAGCGAATCTCGCTCGCCAGCAGCCCCATCGTGAACATGTCGTACCACTTGCCGTCACGGCGGAAGACCTGGCGAAGACGGCCCTCCTCAACGAAGCCGACCTTCTCGTAGACCCTGCGCGCGGCATGGTTCTCGGTAACCACGGTCAGCGTCACCTTGTGGAGGCGCATGTCCTCAAAGCCGTAGCGGCAGATCGTCCGCACCGCATCGGTGGCGTATCCGCGGCCCCAATACGCCTTCTCACCCAGGTAGATATCGAGTTTCGCGATGCCCTTCTCCGGCTCCGCGTCGTGCAGCATGACCAGGCCGATGAGCTGGCCGTCGGCAAGCGCCTCAATGCCAAGGAGCAGGTCGCCATAGGTGTTGCGGGGGCGCTCCTCCAGCCACTTGCGGACGCGCTCCACCGGCTGGGCATACGTGTCGTCCATCCACCGCATGACCTGGGGGTCGTGGTTCCAGCGCCACAGTGCCTCGGCGTCCGCGGGACCCATCGCCCGCAGTTTCACCAGTTCTCCAAGCGCCACGCTCACCGACTCCTTGTACATCTCGCGATCACCTTACGCATTACGAATCACGAAGTGGTACCACGGCCGGGATCAGACGCTCAATCGGTTTCTGCGGTGCCGAAACCGGGGCCAGGGCATGCTCGGGAGGAAGCGGCGGAAGCCTCCAGAAGCCAAGAGGGCCCTCGGTGCCGTCCGTTGCAGCGTCGAAGAGCCGGCCCGTCATCGGCATCAGCGGCAGTCCATGGCCGAGAGAGGCACCCGAGCGGCAGGCAGGCTCCCGTGAGGCGCCTCGAAGCACCTCGTCTTCGGCGATGACTGCCTGCAGTTCGTAACCCGTCCCAACGCCCCTCCACCGATCGAATGCCCCGTCTTGTCGCACGCGCTGACGTCACTCGGTGGGACAGGTGGACGGAAGCCGGACGCATCCTGACGCCATCGGTGGAGCGTGAAAGGCTCACCGGATGGACTATGCGTTCGACGCTCCGCCCGCTGACCGCGAACTTCTTGACTTCGCTGTGCGCCTGATAGGCCGTGCCGGGCAGGTGTCGGTGAAGGGTTTCTTCGGTGACTGGCACAGCCGCCGCAAGGAGGACGGCAGTGAGGTCACCGAAGTCGATGAAGCGGTTGAGGAGCTGATCAGAACCGAGTTGGGCCGCCGCGTCCCGGAGGACGGGGTCTTCGGCGAGGAGGGAGGTGCGACCAGCGGGACATCCGGACGCCGATGGGTCATCGACCCCATCAACGGCACCACGTCCTTCACCCGCCGGTGGCCGCTGTTCTCGAACGATCTCGCTTACGAGGACGAGCACGGTCCGGCGATCGGCGTGATCAACATGCCGATGAGCCAGCAGATGATCGTGGCCGGACGAGGGTTGGGCTGCTGGGTGCTGACGGGTCCGGACCCGGACCTGCGGGCGGGCCACCGTGCCCGGGTCACGGAGCGGACCCGCATCCGCGGAGCAAGGACCCAGGCGCTCAACCCGGCCGGCTGGCCGGAAGAACTCCTCACCGCTCTCCACCGTCAGGTCTTCCTGATGGCCTCGATGGGCTGCATCGTGGATCTGGTCACCGGGCGGGCCGATGCCGTGGTGATCGCCGGGCCGCCGATGGGTTACGAGGACGTGGCTCCGATGCCTGTCATCGTCACGGAGGCAGGCGGCCGGGTGACCGACCTGGGCGGGGCGTCGGTACTGGAAGGCGACATGACAGTGCTGGCCACCAACGGCCATCTCCATGACGCGCTCTTGCACCTGGTCGAGGGCTTACCACGCAGCCGTGACCTGCACGCCCTCGACGAGGGTGATGAGTACGGCGACCAGCGGGTGAAGTGAGCGGCCGGGTGGCTGCCCAACTTTCCTGAAGGTGCTGCCAGTTGAAGGACGACGAGATACGCGCGCGTCGACGGCCGTGGCCGCGTCGAGCTGTCGCCCGGTCATGCCACAGCCGCGAAGCGGCGCCGGATCGAGGAGATCGCGCACGTGCTCGGCTACCGGCTCCTCGCCATCCAGAACCTCGGCCGCGCCGGCGTCCGGACTCGCGTCGCGCCTCCCACTGGGGCGCGAGTTCGATGACAAGCTCACCAAGGTGTGCCCGTGACAGCCCGCAGAAGACGTAATGGGACAGGGCCGTGCGAGCCTGGCCAAGGTTCACACCGCGACAACCTGGTGGTCCGTCAGCACGTCACCGCCTGCCTGAAGTCGCGGTCAGGCGGGCTGCCACAGCTCGACCCGATTGCCCTCAGGGTCGGTGACCCAGCCGAATCGACCGACACCCTCCATGTCTTGCGTCTCTTTGGCCACGTCCGCTCCCTTGGCGCGCAATTGCGCGAGCATCGCATCCAGGTCGCGGACCCGGAAGTTGAGCATGGTCTGCTGGGCGCGGGACCCGAAGTAGTCGGTCTCGGACTCGAACGTCGCGAACACCGTCGGCCCGGCTACCTGACGCCACAAGCCGTTCTCATCGGTGTCCAGGCCCAGACAATCGCGATACCAGGCGCTCAGGGCCGACGGGTCGGCCGCATGAAGTACCCACCGATTCCAAGCACACGTTCCATGCCGCTATCTTGCCAGGACGACGATCGGGCGGGCCGGCACCACACGCTCGCCCGCTTCACCCCCGTCTCCATCGCGGGGGGGTCGTAACCTTGTTCTTCCAACCTTCCGCTTGGCGAATCAGTCTCCGACGAAGACCAGATAGCTGCCTGGAGTCGTAGCACAGTCCTCCAAGAAGGCAGTGAGCTCTCGGACCGCTTCGGCTTGAGAGTCGTCGGTGCAGCGATCCAAGAGATCCGGGATTTCGCGGAGTGCGGCTTCGGCCTCTTGCTCGTTGAAAACCGTGTCGTTGTACGGGTCGACCATCCAGAGCTTGCCCGAGGTGTTGGAGGGAAGCTTGGCGATCAGCTGAGCCAGTGCTTCGCCGTGCTTGTGGGACTCACGGACCAGAGTCGGCCTGCGCATGGAACGTCGGCTGGGCCAGTGCGGGCGGCTGTCGTGCAACTGCAGGTCAATCCCCATGACCTGATTCTTCCGCAGGCGGGCCAGGCACGGGAATCCTCTCTCGAATGGCACTCGCACTTGATCACCCGAGGCGGGAACCGCCTGACGCGGAGTCGGCCTGCGCTTGGTCCTGTGCTCGGGCGCGGAAGTATCGGAAGCAGGGATGTGCCACCGTGGCGAATACGCTGGTCTCCGGCCGAGTGATCCCGCGTACGGTGCCCGGATCGGCATCACCCCGGACGGCAAATTCACCCTGTCCCGTGGCTCACGATCCCTCACCCTCTAAACCACCTGACCCGCCCTCCGCTGTGTGCCCGAGCCTCATCTTGGCCCGGGCACACAGCTGTTGGGGGTGTAACAGAACACGGCCGTTGGCGTTTGGGCAGCAAAGGGGGTGCGCTATTTGTCAACCCGCAGCACTCCGGAGGAAGGGAGCACGGCGACTACCGCGGCGCCTCCCCTCTCATCCGTAGGAGTTCGATCGCCCGAGTCGGCACCCCCGACGAGTGGACCAACGACATGCGCGACGCAGCCACCAAGTGGGCCCATCACAGGCGGTGATGCCGCCTCGGACCGGGCGGGTCGCGCCGGGCCGCCCGCTGCTCCACCCCCGCACTCGGTTCTCTGGACCAGGCAGGAGGCAGGCCGTGACGGAGACCGCCGGCACACTGCACGGCGAGAACAGCGAGGCCGACGACGTGAGTGCGGAGCCCGCCGAGGAGACACTGACGTCCGCCCACCCCGGCGGGGACAGCCTGGAGCCGGCCACGGCCGACCTCCTGACCGGACGCAGCATGGACCGCCGGCTTCCCTCACTGATCCGACGGACCTTCTCCTTGGCCTGGGAGGTCGGCCCCAAAGCGGTGCTCGCCCTGCTGGCCTGCCAGGTCGTCTCCGGGATTGGCCGCGGCGGCCGGAGTGCGGGCACTGCTCGCCATCGCCACCCACGCCCTGTCCCACCGGCTGTCGCCGCGGATCTGCCGTGAGGCGGAGTACAAGATGCTGGAAGCGGCGACCAACGCGGAACAGGCCGCCTACGACCATCCCGGCTTCAACGACCGCTTCGACGCCGCCGAGCGGGAAGTCCACATCAGCCGGGGCATCATCGGCCAGTCCCAGAACTACGTCTCTTCCGTGGCCACCCTGATCGCGGCGGCCGTGGTCCTGGCCAGGTTGTACCCGCTGCTGCTGCCGCTCCTTGTCCTGGTCGCCGTACCTCAGGCGATCGCCTCCATCCGTAGTGACCGCGTCACCTACCTGGCGACGGTCGCCACCCACAAGGACCGGCGCGCGAAGCGCATGCTGCGCCGGCACCTGATCGCCAAAGACCAGTCCGACCAGGTCCGCACCGACACCCTGGCGCCCTACCTGCTGAAGAAGTACGAGGCCGGCGCGGTACGGGTGGAAGCCACCAGCAACACCGCCACTTGGGACCGAGCCAAGATCGCCTTCGTGGGCGCCGCCGCCACGGGTCTGGCGTCCTCGTTGGTGTGGGGGCTGTGCCCCTCCCGCGGGGATCCTCCATGACGCCAGCCGTGTACGGCGCCTCACGTGCGCGCCCGCCCAGGCCCGGCGGCCGCCGGGTACCTCCTACGACCTGTTGCGGCCGAGCAGGCCTGCCCCACCGCGGGCGGTACACCGCTGTGGCAGCAGCTGCTCGCCCGCTTCCTGCCCCAGCTTCCAGGCCGTCCGCCGATGTCCTGACCTGCCGGTTCTCGCCGGACGGCGCCTCGTCCTCTACTCGGTCATGTCCTTCCTTCTCCGCGCCGCCGCCGACGACGACGACCACCCGGCCTTGCCGCTCTCGACGCCGTGCAGGCCGATGGCGCCGGGGCAGGCTGCTACCCGCCCCGGCGCCGTACCCCGTCGCTCCTCGCCCGCCCGGCCTCCGTTCACGTGCAAGGTCAACGGGGGCGCTTCGCGGGCAGTTCCGCGCTGATCTTGAAGCCGACCGTCCTGAGCGCGAATGGAGACGGCGCAGGGACCATCACGATCGAGCAGAACGATGTCGACGTCGATCCGCAGAGCCTGCTGAGGATTGCTCAGAACTTTCCGCCGAAGTACGAAGCTCATCGGCCACCTCACGCAGTACCCCCCGAAGGGCGACCTGTACCAGCTGCAGAGCCCGGTCGAACTGGTGGACCTGGAGAAAAGCACCGCGTCGACGTCAACCCCAACGACCCCATCAACAGCGTGCGTATGAGTTGGCCGGATTCTTCGTCGTCAGAATCAGCGGCCCGTCGCCGTTGTCCGGTTGTTCGATGACCATAGTGAAGGGCAGGATCATCGTGCTCTTCCTTGACGAGAGCGGGTGGGGGCATGTCGAGCACGCCCACCCTCCGATGCCGCCCGCACCATGGCGCAACGACCACACCGTGCGAACACTTGATCTCACGCGCTCAGCCCAGTTCGACAGCACGGCCGCCGCATCCAACGGCCGCAGGCCATGCCTCCCGCTCTCGAAACTCACCGACATTGCCAAGCTCGGGTTCGACCGGCTGAAGGTCATGGACCGCATCGGGCTCGCGGCTGCGCTGTTCGACGAGGGCGACTCGGAGCGCGGTCCGCCGCTGCCCAGCACGCGCTCGACGAAGCGGCCCGCGTCGGCTCCACGCTCATGGCCTCCCGGCTCAATACGCTGCTGGACGCGGCCCGCCCGTATGAGACCGCCGCGGTCGAGGACGTACGCGGCAGGGCGCGGGATCTCACCTTCACCCGCCCGACCACGGTCGCCGCCTGAGACCATCGAGCGCATGGGCAGGCATCGCCGACCCGGACCCCCGAACCAGCCCTCCCATGCTGGCCCGCGCACCGACCCCGACGATCCGCTCACCGCGTACGACAAGCGGCGCCGGCCACCTCCGCCCGGCGGAGCCGCGAGCGTTGGAGGAACGGAACGGGTTTGCGCACGAGCCCGCAGGCACAGCGCCCGATCTCTCGGCGGACCAGAAGTGGGTCAACGGACTCGCCGACGACACATGACGGTGCAAGCCCTCCGAGAGTACGAAAGGCAGCGGCTCAGCAGCGTCCGAGACATGGTCCAGGCGGGACAGCAGTTCAGTCGTGAAGGCTGCTGCCCGATCGTCGTGGCCAGGGCCCTCCAGGTCATGGTCGGATGCGGTCAACGTAGCCCCGCATGACAGTGCCGACCGCGTACGTAGGGCCGTGCTCCTGAGAAGGAACCAGGCTCAGTACAGGTTCAGGACACGCTTCGCCGATCTGCCGTCCACATCCCCTGATTCTTGATCTCCCGGACACCCCTCAGCCGCACGCACGCAACCTCGCCCGGATACCAGACTCCCGAACTGCGTCCCGCGGGGCGTCGCGCCCGATACGATCACTGAAGGTGTCGCATCAGGTGATCGGGCTCGGGGGTAGTGGTGGATGAGTTGATCCGGCAGCAGAAGCTTGACGTGGACGTCGGGCAGCCGGACCGGGGGCGGGACACCACGGCCGGACGATCTCGGCGGACGGACGACGAGCACTCGCACCCAGTGCAACGACCGTCGATGCCACCCGTCACAAAAGCATCCCGAACTACCAACTATCGAGATGGAATGCCCTCCAAGAGCCGCTGGGTAACCGTGACGTCCTCGATGCCCGCCGGGCGTCGAAAGTTTCAAGGCCATTCCCGAGGCGCTGGACCATCGAGCGCAGCATCGCCTGAACTTCACACCACCGGTGACCGGCGAAACCCACCCGCACCGCTCCGCTAGCGTGCTCGAACTCACGACGAGTACCCAGATCGCCCGCCCTTCAGCGGAAAACCATGCTGTCCGGTACAAAGAGTCACCCACTTAACCAACATCTCACAAATCGGCCAAACCATTGATACCTAGAGCGTCGCGGGCGTTTTCGCGAATACGCTGCAGAATTACGTTCGCCGCATGGCGTCAACCGCGGGTGATGCTGTGGGCCACGGCGAGTGTGGCGGCCCTCGGATTCCTCGTCGCGCTGGAGATCGCCGCGCGCCACTACGGCCTGCCGGGGCCGATCACCAATCAGGCCCAAGAGGCGATATTCGCCCCTAAATCGGGTTTCCTCTTGTACGCCGGTATGGCGTTGATGATGGTGGTGCTCACCTGGCGGCAACGGTTCATCGCGGCTGGTGCCGCGATCGGCATCGACGTCGCCTTCTTCCTGGTGCGGTGGGCGGTCGGAGCCGAGGTGACCGAAGGCCACCCCTTCGGCAACGGCGCGTTGTGGGTGATTTTGAGCTATGCGGTCCTCGCCATCACGCGTCGCACCGACCGGGAACGTGTCCTGCTGCTGAAGGGTGTCGGGCTGGGCCTGCTACTGGTTGCCGGGCGCAAGACTGGCGATACTTGGCTACTCATCACCTCTAAGACCCGCCCGGCGGTGCTCGACCAATACATGGCAACCGCCGATCACGCCCTGGGCAACCCGTCGTGGGTGGTAGGTCGGATTGTCATGGCCACCGGCCCGATCGGCGCACATGTTCTCGACTACGTCTACGTCCAGCTTGCGATAGCCGCGGTCATCGTCGCGCTGTACCAGCTGCGTGACGTGGCGGTCGAGCGCCGCTTCCCGGGCCATCATCTGGTGCGTACGTTCCTGGTCATCGGCCTCGTCGGACCGGCAATCTACATGATCTTCCCGGTGGTCGGACCGATCTTCGCCTACGGCACCGACGGCGGGCACTGGGGGGTGGCCAACCTGTGGCCGAACACGCCGCCGCCGATCGGTACCCCGCACCAGATGCCATTCGACGAGATCACCCCACGCAACTGCATGCCCAGCCTGCACACAGCGTGGGCTACCGCGATTTTCATTCACTCCCGCAAGGGCCCACGGATTCTGCGATTCGCAGGCGCGTTCTGGCTGATTGCCACGCTCGGCGCAACGCTGGGATTCGGCTACCACTACGGCGCGGATCTCGTTGCCGGCGTGGTGTTTGCGTTCACGATCGAGGCAGCGCTGCGCTCGCTCGCACGTGGCTGGGACCGGTCAGGAATCCGACTGGTCACCTACAGTGCAACGGTCTTCGCCGCGCTCTTGGTGGCATATCGCTATCTGCCGGTGGAGATGGCCGAACATCCGTGGGTGTTCGGACCACTACTCATTCTGGCGATGGCCTCAGTCGTCCACTGCTACACGCAGACCATCAAGCTGTGGGAACCGAAGGCCGCACCAGCGCAGCGACCGGAACCGCAACCCGAACTGCTGGAGTTGAACTCGTAATGCCGGTCAGGGAGCCCTGCTGAGCCCTGATGGCAGCGATTTGAGTCTCGTCGAAAGAGACGACCGGCAGCTTCTCTTCATCCGGGGCATATACGACCGCGGTCAACACTGCTGGCCCCGGAGCCAGGGGAGACGGCATAGACACGGTCCCTGGCCGGGAAGTCGACAGGGACCGAGCGCCACTTGACGCCGTTGTCCACGACGTACCACACGGCACAGTTGGTCCTTCCGAACGTGCACGTAAGTGCGCTCACCGTGCGCATCCGTGATGTCGATGGTGATGCTCTCCCACTCCTCGGCAGGCTCCTCGGGTACCTCCCCTGCCCGATATTCGGCCCCCATCAGCAGCTCCTCAGTCACCCGGACGCCTGTAAGGCGCTCAGTCAGCGCGAACCACGGCTCGAGCACTGCTCATGACCTGTGGATCGGCCTCGGGTTGGACGCGAAGGGCGTACCTTCCCGAGTGATCGACTTCTGGTCATCGAGTAGGCCGACGTTGCACCGTCGGTTGGGAAGGCACGCCCGTGCTGAGCGTAGTGAATGCCGATGGAACGACCGAGACCGGCTCTCTGATCGACGACATCGTCCGCGAGGGCGCGAGGCGGATGCTGGCTGCCGCGCTGGAGGCTGAAGTCAACTCCTACATTGCCGAGTTGGCCGACCAGCGAGACGAGAGTGGGCGCCGCCTGGTGGTCCGCAACGGCTATCACCAGCCCAGGAAGGTCGCGACCGCGGCCGGGGT